>LCQK01000010.1 GCA_001004105.1 Candidatus Jorgensenbacteria bacterium GW2011_GWB1_50_10 | reverse complement strand
GCCAATAAGAGCGCGGGTCGGGATTTGGTAGATAAATTCCGTCTCTCCACTTTCAGAAATGGCCTCCATTTTAACGAGTTTGGCGTACCTTTTCCCCATTTCCTGGTTGATAACGCCGATAAATTCCTGGGGGACGATGATGTTGACTTCCTCCACCGGTTCTTTGAGTTCCCCATCCATTTTTTTGAGGATGACTTCGGGCTTGCCGACTTCCATTTCGTAGCCTTCGCGCCGCAGAGTTTCCAAAAGAATGGCCAAATGAAGCTCCCCCCTGCCCGAGACTTCAAACTTGCCATTCCCCAGGGCTTCCACTTTTAAACTCAAATTGGTTTCGATTTCTTTTTTGAGTCTTTCCTCGATTTCCTTGCCGGTCGAGAATTCCCCTTCCTGGCCCGCAAAAGGCGAGGTGTTCGGGCCGATGGTGATGTGCAGGGTCGGCGGCGAAACCGCAATTTCCGGCAAAGGAGTTGTATCAGCCGGATCGCAGATCGTCTGGCCGATTTTAAGGCTGTTAACTCCCGCGATGGCAACGATGTCCCCCGCTTCGGCTTCGTCAACTTCTACCCGAATTAGGCCTTCGGGCACCATGATTTTTTCAATTTTAAAGAGTTTTTCCGGAGAACTGGTAATGACCACTTTTTGACCCTTTTCTAATTTGCCTCTAAAGATTTTACCGATGGCAATTTGCCCCAAGTGGGATTCGTAGTCCAGGGAAGTAACCACCATCTGAAAAAGCCCTTTGGTTGAGTTTTTGGGCGCCGGGATGTGGCTCAAGATTAAATCCAAAAGCGGCGTGATATCGCCCTTTTGGTTCATGTCTTGGGGTAAATCTTTAAAAGCGACTCCGCGCCTGCCGATGGCGTAGATTACTGGAAAATCAAGCTGGGATTCGTCCTTGGCCAGTTCTAGAAAAAGGCTCTCGACTCGGGAAATAGCTTCAGCCGGGCGGGCAAATCTTTTGTCGATTTTATTGATAACGACAATGATTTTGAGGCCCAATTCCAAAGCGCGCCGCAAGACAAAACGGGTTTGGGGCATTGGGCCTTCCTGGGCGTCGACGATTAAAAGGGCTCCATCGGCCATGCCTAGAGTCCGCTCGACTTCCCCGGAAAAATCGGCGTGGCCCGGGGTATCAATGATGTTGATTTTAGTGTCTTTGTAGACGACGGCGCAGTTTTTGGCCAGGATGGTGATTCCCCGCTCCCGCTCCAGGTCGCCGGAGTCCAAAATTTGCTCCTGGGCCATTTCTTCCTGATTAGCTCGGAAGGTATGGGTTTGCTTCAATAGGGCATCCACCAGGGTGGTTTTACCATGGTCAACGTGGGCAATCACAGCCACATTTCTTTTGTTTTGCTGGTTCATATTCGTTAAAAAAAACTTCCCCCAACCCAAGTTCGGGGGAACTGATGTATTTTACCACGCTAGGAGCTAAGAAGGAAGAAAAGCATCCCCAGAAGCACCAGGCCGATAAAAAAGTAGGCCACAGACCATTCTTTGGACCGGGGCAAATTGAGGTCAAAGGGGTAAAAAGGCAGGATGCCGGTCTTAAGCTTTTTTAAGGACCGCAGAGTAATTAAAAAAGCCAATATTGCCAGGAAAAAAAGCGAGGCGGCGACAGCAATATCAAGCGCCGTAAAGTCCCCGATTTTGAAGCTCGCCAATTGTTCAAGCATTAGAGATGTCCCTCAAAATACAGTATATTATTGATATGATGCTGGTCAAGCTGATTCTAGCGGGGGCGCTTGTTACTGGGCTCATTATTTTAGGGAGCAGGCTGGGACTGCCCAATTTGCCGGAGATTGAGAGAAAAGTGACCCCGTCGGGTTTTGACGGCGATCCGGTGATTGTCGTTAAGGACGCTTCCAAGATTTTTCTCTACGGCAATTTTGCCGAGAAGCTCCCCGCTTCCCGGCTGCTGCAGCAATCTGCCTGCGAGAGCTTGGTTAACGGCGGCTTTTACACCGAAAAAAACGAACCTATCGGGCTTTTTGTCACCGAAGGGAGCTTCTTGAGCCAGCGCGCGGCCAATGCCACATTTGACGGCTACTTGACGATTGATGAAGCCGGGAATGCCCGGATAGCGAGTTATAACCCGAGCGGAAACTATCGCGTGGCGCTCCAATCCGGGCCAATTCTGATTGAAAATAATCAAAAGAAGCTTTTGAAACTTAAAAACGACGAGCGTGCCCGGCGCGTTATTGTTGGGTTGACCAAAGACAAAAGAATAATTTTTGCCGTTTTTTACGATAAAGATTCGGTCTTTAACGGCCCCTTGTTGGCCGACTTGCCGCGGGCGGTTTTACAATTGGGAGATGAAATTGGCATTGAATTTGAAAGCGCTTTGAATTTGGACGGCGGCAGTGCTTCGGCTTTTATCACCCCGACTTTCAAAGTTACAGAGGCTTCCCCCATTGGCAGCTATTTTTGCATCCGCAAATGAGAAATGTTAATCTTAAGGCGATGTTAAAGAGTATTACTTCGCAGGCGGTTTTTATTATTCTGGTTTTGGCGGCTGTTTTTGTTCTTCCCTGGCGGTTGGTCAACTGGGGCAAACTTGAACTGCAAAACGCCTCAACGATTACCCTTTCCGGTGAAGCCAAGGAGGACGTCCGCAGTCAGATTGCCAGATTTTCCGCCGGCGTGACGGCGGTTGGCGACACTAAAGAGGCGGTAACCGACGAAGTCAACCGCAAAGTCGCCGATATTATTAGCAAGGTCAAAGAGTTTGGCATCCCGGAGGCGGACATTCAAACCCAAAACATCAGCGTTTATAAGCAAAGCTTGCAACCTACTGGTTATGAGAATCCTCAAACTGAAATTTTGACTTACCCGCCCCAGACCAGGCAGCAGGCTCCTTGGACGGCCAATAATTCCATCGGCATTATCCTGCGGGATGTGGACAAAGCCTCGGCTCTGGCGGATCTTTTGAATCAGACTGGAGCTAATCAAGTTTCGGGGCCGAGCTTTTCTCTGGATGACACTTCGGCGTCCGAAGCAAAACTGCTCGAGGAAGCTATTAAAGACGCCCGCGCTAAAGCCGAGAGAGTGGCCGAAGCTTCGGGCCGTAAGCTGGGGAAGATTATCACGGTGACCGAAGGCGGCCAGAGTGTGCCGATTTACCGGTCGCTGGAAGCCGGTGTCGATGTCTCCAAGACGCCCGTCGAGCCGGGAAGCCAAACGGTATTTAAAACTGTGACTGTTGTTTTTGAGCTTCGCTAAACTCCCCGATCGTAGTTGTATCTCCGTGGCCGCTGTAAACGAGAGTTTCTTTTGGTAATTGGGTCAACTTTTTGATCGATTTTGTGAGGTCCTCCTTATTGCAGTAGGGAAAATCCGTCCGCCCGATTCCCCCGCCGGCAAAGATGCTGTCACCGGCAAAGACGAGTTTCTCTTTTTGCGAGTACAGACACACACCCCCGGGAGTATGGCCGGGTGTTTCTATAATTTGGAATTTGAAGTTAGAAATTAGAATTTCCTCGCCTTCCTTTAAGTTTTTATCGATGCGAGGTGGCGGTCCGGGGTCAAAATTAGTGAAATAATTGGCCGAGTGCCTCATCCAACTCAAAAGCTTTTGGTCCTTTTTGTTCATAGCAAAGGGGATTTTAAAAGCGGCTTTTAACTCGTTGACGGCCAGAATATGGTCAAAGTGTCCGTGGGTGGCGACGATTAATTTGGGTTTTAAATCGTGGTCCTGAATTTTTTGGATGATGTAATCGGCGTCCCCTCCCGGATCGATAATTATTGCTTCGCGACTGGAAGACTTAAAGCCAAAGACCAAATAGCAATTGGTCTTGAGTTGTCCGACCGCAAGCGTTTTGATGTCCATGGAAGCTTAATTGACTGCTTTTTGGGACTTAAAGAGGGAGAAAGCCAAGATTCCAAAAGCCGCGGCGAGCGCAAGCATGGTCCAAATGGATGAGGTGACTTTGGTGGAAATAATAACCGGCGCAGCCAAAATTGCGACCAGGTTCATGACTTTAATCAGAGGGTTAATCGACGGCCCGGAAGTGTCTTTCAACGGGTCCCCGACCGTGTCGCCGACCACGGTGGCTTTGTGGGCGTCACTGCCCTTGCCGCCAAAGACGCCGGCTTCAATCATTTTCTTGGCATTGTCCCAGGCGCCGCCGGTGTTGCTCATGAAGACCGCCAAAAGCTGTCCGGTTAAAATCGTTCCGGCTAAAAATCCACCTAGNCAAAATTGGGGTAATAATAGCGACTAATGCCGGAGTAGTTAAGGCGGAGAGAGCTGACTTGGTGGTTAAATCGACGACTCGGGCGTAATCCGGTTTTTGGGTCCCCTTCATAATTCCGGGCATTTCTTTGAATTGTCTCCTAACTTCATTGATAACGGCGTAGGCAGAATCAGAAACTGCTTTGATGGTCAAGGACGAGAACAAAAACGGTACGGCTCCCCCGATCAAAAAGCCGACAAAGACCTGGGAATGGGCGATGTTAATGCCGGTCAAATGAGTATCGGTTAAGTAAGACTCAAACAAAGAAACTGCGGCGACGACCGCCGAGGCAATGGCAAAGCCCTTGGTTGTAGCTTTGGTGGTGTTGCCGATGGCATCGAGCTTGTTTAAGATCGAAAGAGCCTTGCCCTTCATAGCGGTTAACTCGGAAATACCTTGAGCATTATCGGCAATTGGTCCGTAAGAATCCATCGAGACAATTAAACCCGTGGTCGTCAACATCCCCATTCCGGCCAACGCCACCCCGTAAGCCGCGGTCAGGGGGTCATTAAAAAGTAGGAAGGAAGCCAAAATAGTTACGCCAATAGCCAGAATTGCCCAGACTGTCGAGGAAAAGCCGGAGACCAACCCCGACAAAATAACCGTTGCTGGGCCGGTTTGAGATTGCTTGACGATATCTTTAACCGGGGTGTGGTCGCCAGTCGCGTACTCGGTTAAAAGGAAAATCACGACCGAGAGAACAATGCCGATGGTAGCGGCAATGGCCAGCCTAAAGTCACCGCCAATTTTATCGGCCAAAAAGAAGAAGCCGGCAATCGAGATGGTTGACGCGAAAGCGAAGGATTTGATAATGGCGGCCATGCCTTCAGAGATTTTGTTTTTGCCCTTGGCCCGGACCGAGAAAATCCCCAGAATTGAAGTGGCTACTCCCAAGGCCCGAACCGACAGCGGAAAAAGAACTCCCGGCAAGCCAAAAGTCGCCCCGCCCAAAATCATGGCGGCGACGAGGGTAACTTCATAAGATTCAAAAAGATCAGCGGCCATGCCGGCACAATCGCCGACATTGTCCCCGACCAGATCGGCAATTACCGCCGCATTTCGGGGGTCGTCTTCGGGAATGCCTTTTTCGACTTTGCCCACGAGGTCGGCGCCAACGTCAGCCGCTTTGGTGTAAATTCCGCCACCAACCCTCATGAAGAGGGCCAGTAAACTGCCGCCAAAGCCAAAACCAATTAAAAC
>LCQK01000009.1 GCA_001004105.1 Candidatus Jorgensenbacteria bacterium GW2011_GWB1_50_10 | reverse complement strand
AAAGCGCCGTAAGCGACGGCATCACCCCCGTCGCCGCCGCCCTCGCCCTGCACAGTCAAGTCCGGCGTCGCCTCCATCACCTTGTACCACACGCCAACCTGCACATCGGCGCCATTGGTAGAGGTGGCGAGCGTATACCCGGAGGTGATCGGCCCTATGGCTGTACAGACACCGTCGCAGCCATGCCCCCCGAATAAAATGACGACATCGCCCGTTCGCGGCGGCATCTCGATGTTAAATATGAGCGTGACATCGCCTCCGCTAACGGCCGAGCCAATCAGGGGAGCCCCCCATAGAAAGACATCCGCCTGCGCTTCATTCCCAAAAAACAAAAAAGCGCCGGCAAAAATAAGCACCGGGAAAATACCCAAAACTAAAATTTTCTTAAATTTAGATGAACCAGTCATCTAAATTTAATTCTACTATTATTAGTGCGCATTTTTGTGTGGATAAGCGTCCTAAACCTTCTATAACTCTCCATAACTCTCCATAACTTTCCATAACCTTCCATACATGAGCCATCCATAAACCATCTGCCTATTAATTACTCACTTTCTCCCATATGGGATAAATTGAGTGAAGACAATTTATCAGTTTCGTTCCCGCGTTCAGAAAAATTTCTTAAAATTTAACAAAAACCGCCTTCTGGGCGGTTTTTGGCCTGCGTTACACGTCCGTTACAAAAAATAATGTAGATTTTACCATGCGTACACATTATCCATCTCGCCCATTGCTTATTATGCTTATATTATGCTTTATGCTTATTATCGCGCTTATATTGCACTTATTATGCTTATTGTGCTTATCGTCCTTATTAATTCGCTTATAAATCCTTACAAATCATTTTGATCATTAATTACTCACTTTATCCCATATGGGATAAAGTGAGTAAAAACAAATACAAACTATCGCAACTTAAAATTTCAACAAGTGGAAACCTGAACCCAATCCCCTAATATCGAAATCCATCAAATTCCAAAATACGCCTTTAATTCATCGTCTCCCTCAATAACCTCAACTACCATCACCTTGCAGTATTTATCCAATTCATAATCGACCAAGAAATTCCAGAAATCCGCAGCCAGTTGATTTGGACAAATCCAAACACTTTTCTGTAATTTATAAAAATTAAATTCATGGAGCAGGCCGCGCAAAAGATAACGCTTTTTATCGTCCACGACCGGCACGTCAAAGCTAATCAACCGCCATTTCCCATCCCATTTCTTAAGCGCTTGCTTATTGCGGTCCAGCAAATTTAATTTTGAGAAAAATCGCAAACCCTTCGGTGTCGGGAAAAATTTATTTTCTTTTTTTAATAAGAATCCCCGCTTTTCCAAGCGCTGCAAGCTTTGTTTTAAATAATTTTTCTTTTCCCTACTTCTAAGAAATTTTTCTATCTCTTCATCGGTGGCTGATTTTAAATCGGAGAAAAAATTACTCCATTCTCTAATATGCCGCCGAGCGTCTTTGGAAGTTTTGGCCATGTTTCAATTTATACCATATGGGAGAAAATGAAACAAAAGGAAAAGAAAAGAAATAAAAATATGCATCTCTTTTATAAGCTTGTTGTACTTGTAGAGGTGTCTTCTATTGGTTCTGGTTCAGGCGGCGGTGTCGGTTCTGACTCGCTAACCGTTGCTGTTTCCTCGGTTGCGGAAACGGTGTCGGTTGTCGTCGCCGTTTCATCGGCGCTTGCGGCAGTTGGTTCCGTTGTGGTTGCATCCGTTGTTGTCGTATCAGTCATAGTCGTGTCTGATGTCGTGGCGGTTTCATCCGTAGTTGTGGCATCGGTTGTAGTCACATCAGTAGTCGTCGTGTTATCAGCTGTCTCGGAAGCGGTTTGCGCCCCCGTTGCGGGCGGCTCGGCGGCTGTCGCGCTTTCCGCAAAAGGCGCGGCGGCCGGATTCACGAGATAATTATCTTCGCACTTGCCCGGATAGCGGATGAGGTCGCCGTTTTCAATCAAGACACAGTAGGGTTTCTTGGTTTGGACATCGTAGAGAGTGATACCGCCCGGTTTCTCCTCGGTACCGACGGTCAAACTAAGCGTGTAAATATTGTTTGCGACAAGCGTTCCCACTTGAATCACCGTCGTGAGCGACTCGTCAAAAGTAAAGTTGTTCATTTCCATGTCGCCGCTTCCGCCGCCCTGCAACGTTTCAACGTCATTCGTGTAATACCAGTGGGGGTTCACAAGCACGAGAATTTTTCCGGTTGAAGTTGCTGTCTCGGCTTGAAACGCTTCAAGCGCAACACCAAGCACTCGGCCGGTGGCGGTTGATTTCATACCGTGGCCCTCTAAAGATGAGGCGGCAACCAAATCGCCGATATTAATCGCGCCGTTCTCGCCGCTAACTTTTACCGGAATCCGGCCGGCAACCGCCATTACAACTTTATCCTCGGTGCCGTCCGCGGCCCCGCCGATAAACGACGCGCTCTCCGTAACGGCTCCCAGGAGATTTGCGTCGTATCGAACGCGGCTCTTCGTGAAAATATTGGTGGAAGAAGAAATTGAAAGAAGGTCTCCTGCTTCGTAATCGGATTTGTCGCCTAAAATCGGAACAAATTCACCGAAGTCGGCGGTCGGCCCGACAATGCTGCCGCGGGCAACAATTGAGTAAGTGCTCGTTGTGCCGTCGGCCGACGAGAACCAGGAGAGCGAACTTACGCTCGAGGAAGCAAGGGTGCAATTGTCCTGGCCGCAAACAACTAGAGTGGAGCTTGCTCTAACTAAAGTTGAAGAACCAGCAATAGTTACCGAGCCGGTTGCATTTACCGAGAACTTTGTCAGATCGCCGCGCCTGAAATCAACAAAGTTGCCCGTGAATGTACCGCCTGTTCTCGCGAAATCCATTTTGAGTCCTGTGCCTTCAAACGTGGAAATCTCCTGGTAGAACTGGGCGAAATCCTGGGTAGTGGAAGCAATGTTTTTTGAATAGAGCCGGAGCGCCTGACCTTGAGTCGCGCTCGTGATCTCCGCAAAGATGGCAGCTGGTGTGGAAACACCGCCGGCAGAACCGTTTGATACCGCCTGGACGCCGAACGTCCGGCCGGCCGCAAAGAGCCCCGTGTTCACGCCCTGGATATTCGTGCCGGACCAGGCCTGTACCTCCATTGCCCGAACAACATTATTGAGGGAGGTATTGTCAACCATCCTCGTAAAGTCGCCTATCATGCTGGAGGATGCGGTGGGCGCGACCGTCACGATGTGCCGATTGCCGAATTGGAAATTACCGGAAGCCGAAGGATTGAAGGATGTTTCCTGATAAATGCCGGCAGTTTCCGTCACGCCATCGGCTTGGCCGTAAAGATAGATTTTCGCATTGGGATTGCTGGCGGTTGAACTGCCGACAATAATCTGACCGCTGCCGCCGTCAATCCTCGCCACCTCGGTTGTGGAAGCATTGAAGATTATGGGACTGGTGGAAGTGGAGGTTAAGGAAATCTGCGAGCCCTGAAGCGAAAGCGTCTGGCCGAACGAACCGATGGTCATGGCTCCATTCGGGGTGATGGTATTTACAGTCAGAACTCCGCCGACAACGAGATTGCTTGTAAGAGAAAGGGCGGTGCCTGAAGCATTCGTAAACTCCACGCCCTGCAGGTCAGCCGCGCCCGTGAGTGTTAGTGACGTACCCGAGGCGTTGGTGAACTCAAGATTCTGGAAATCACCGACGCCAGTTAAGGAAAGGGATGTTCCGCTTGCGTTGGTGAATTCCACGCCTTGCAAGTCCGCCACACCAGTCAGGGTGAGAGCAGTACCGGAGGCATTTGTAAACTCAATCCCTTGGAAATCGCCGAGGCCGGTCAGAGAAACAGAGGTGCCCGAGGCATTGGTGAACTCCACCCCTTGCAAGTCGGCGACGCCCGTAAGGGTGATGGCCGTCCCGGAAGCATTGGTGAACTCCACCCCTTGGAGGTCAGCGACGCCGCCCACGGTAAGACCGAGGGAGGTGGAAGCGCTGCCGATCACGTGGAGCGTTGACGACGGAGCGGTGGTGCCGATGCCCACCCGGCCAGCATCAGCGGTGACGGCGAGAATGGGAGTGGATGTCGCCACTTGGAAGAGGACGCCGGTCGCAAGAGTGGTGGTGCCCACGGTCGTGGTCGCGGCGAGCCGGGTGATGCCGCTTGCCCCCAAGGTCACGCCCTGGAGGTCGCCGGTCACGGAAATGTTGGTCCCGGAAGCATTGGTGAATTCCACGCCTTGGAGATCAGCGACACCGGTCAAGGTGAGAGCGGTGCCGGAAGCGTTCGTAAATTCAAGAGTTTGAAGATCAGCAACGCCGGTCAAGGTAAGGGCGGTGCCGGAAGCGTTGCCGAACGACAACTGACCACCCACCTCAACACCCTGGAGATCGGCTACGCCAGTTAATGTGATGGAAGTTCCAGAAGCGTTGGTGAATTCAATGTTTTGGAAGTCGCCAACGCCAGTAAGGGAAAGAGATGTGCCCGAGGCGTTCGTAAACTCCACCCCTTGCAAGTCCGCCACACCGGTCAGGGTGAGAGCAGTACCGGAGGCATTTGTAAACTCAATCCCCTGGAAATCGCCCGCGCCGGTCAAAGTGACGCTCGTGCCGGAGGCGTTGGTGAATTCCACGCCTTGCAAGTCAGCGAGGCCGGTCAGGGTGAGCGATGTCCCGGAAGCATTGGTGAAGGAGATGCCCTGGAAGGAGGAGGTGCCTGAAACGGTGAGGTTAGTGATGGTGGATGTTGTTAAGGTGGCCTGGCCGATATTATCAATTCTGGTCACGCCAGCAAGTTGTAAGGAACCGGTTGCGATATCCAAGCTACTTGTGGATACAAGAACTTTGCCGCTGTTACCGGGGGTAAGAACAACCTGACGGTCGCCGGTTGCCTGAATAGTAGTGGTGGAACCCTGCAGAACAACAGTTTGAGTTGTCGCACCTATTGTCATCGCGGCATTGGGGGTGATTGTATTTACGGTCAAGGTCCCGCCCACAACAGAGCCGCCCGTGAGCGACTGGCTTGTCCCGGAGGCGTTAGTAAATTCAATGGCCTGGAAATCGCCGGTGCCGGTGAGGGTAATACTGGTACCTGAAGCGTTGGTAAACTCAATAGTTTGGAAATCGCCCGCGCCGGTAAGTGTGAGAGATGTCCCCGAGGCGTTCGTAAACTCCACGCCCTGGAGGTCGGCCACGCCGGTCAAGGTAATTGAGGTGCCGCTCGCGTTCGTAAACTCAATCCCCTGCAAGTCGGCGACGCCAGTGAGCGAGAAAGAGGTCCCGGAGGCGTTAGTGAATGTAAAAGCCTGAAGCGATGAAGTCCCTGAAACTGTGAGATTGGTGATGGTGGAGGTAGTGAGGGTGGCCTGGCCCAAGTTGTCCAATCGGGTGACGTCGTTCAACTGCAGGGCGCCCGCGGCAATGTCCAGATTGCCGGTCGTGACGTTGACTTCG
>LCQK01000008.1 GCA_001004105.1 Candidatus Jorgensenbacteria bacterium GW2011_GWB1_50_10 | reverse complement strand
ACCGGGCTGGAAACTCCGGCAAGATTGTCGCCGATGTAAACAGAGAAGTTGGCTGTAGTCGAGGCAGACACCGGGGTTGCTGAGTCAAAGACGTAAAAATCGACGGTTTTAATCTGATCCGCGGCTTCAGACAGGGATGAAACAAAGAAAAACGCAAAGCTGAATAAAATCGCGGCGCATATTTTAAGGCGTGTAAGCATAGTTTAAAAGAATTTTCGCTGAAGCAATATTAACCGAGATACTCGTGTCTGTGGCAATCTCCAGCTTATTGCAAGGCGGCGCGCCACCCAAACCATTGGTGCAGGGCGCACCGTCATTTAAATTAAGGTTGGCTTCAGTATCAGGATTGGGTATTTGGATGATAAACCTGAACTTTGTCGGGTTAGCGGCGCTGACGTCATAACTCCTACTGGCGCCGCTGTTAACGTTAATGTCAATGACGCCAGTGCCGCCAGAAACAACTCCAGTGACCTCAACAAACGCGCTTTTTATTGTTGGCGAAGTTTCCGGAACCAGAACAGTAAACCGAGAAGTCACCAGAGTGTCCGGAGGAATCTGACTGGTCTGACTGGTAATGTAAAACGAAGTGGTTTTCGCCGGCTTAACGACGCTTGTGGTCGCGAAAGTGTTGTTTGAGCTGACAGCCTCGTTGCCAGCTGAATCTTTGGAACGGACGCGATAATAATAAGTCGTGCCGGAATCAAGGTTTGAAAGCGGAACGCTGTGGGTGAACACCAGGTTTGAGTCAAGGGTCGTGCAGTCAGTCGGACAGTCACCGAACGTGCCGGTTTTATTGTACTGAACCTGACTAGTGGAACTTTCGCCAGTCGTATCCCAGGTAATCGTGGCGCTGTTTGTTCCGGGCGTGCCGGATGAGATATTGGTAATCACCGGCGCCGACGTATCAACACTGAAATCCACTGATGTTTCCGGGTTGGCGCCAAAAGAAACCCAGGCTGAATGCTCGCTGGTGGTTGAGTTTCTGGCGCGCGCTTGCCAGTGCTTGTTGCTGTCGCTTAAGCTTGTGAAAGTAATTTTTGCCTGGGACAGCGAGGTGCAAGCGTCGCAGCCGCCGCCGCCAACCACGGTGCCTTCCAAAACACCTGAGCCTGAAGCATAGGCAGTACAGCCGCCAACGCCAATGGCATTGGTGCCAGTGCAGGTAAAAGACGTGCCAACTGGCTGAACCTCAATCTGTAGGCGCATATTAATTGACAAAGACGCAGTAATGTCTGATTTCAAAATCACGGTTGATTCAGTCGTGCCAGAGCCGATGGCAATGACAGTTGTATTGTCTGATTTATATTGGCGCGACGGCGGCTCAGTCACTGTCGGAGTGTTTGGAATGGTTGATTGAACCGTAAAATCTTTGCGCTGTGATTCATAGAGCGGCGAAAGCTTGCCTTGAAGCTTTGTTTTTTGCGTGCCAGTCGGCGTGCCGGACGGCACTTTGACGCAGACCTGGGTATGTCCCCATTTTGAAGCGCCGGAGCAGTTTGGCGTGGTGACAAAATCTGTGGAAATCGCCTGGGTCGAGCCAAAGTAAGCAATATAGTCTGTGGTCGGCGGCGTTGGCGGACAAGTGCCGGTCTGGCAAAGATGGTCGCCGTCAATCTGAACCACGCTGCCGACAGTGGTCGCCGTCGGCGTGTTTGAAGCAATCCGCGGCAGGATATGCAGGTCAATGACATCGGTTTTCGAGTCGCCAGTTCTTGTCAGTGTGACGGTGCCGTCATAAACCGTGTTGGAAATAGTGGCGTTCACCTCAACGCAGACAGAACTGCCCATGCCAGTAGCTCCCCAGCCAGCAACAGTGCACGGACCTTCGGCTGTCCCGTGAACTGTAGCAGCAATCGTGCCAAAGCCGCCAGTAAATTGAACTGTGCCAGCTGTCGTGTTGAAATGGTCGCCGTTAAGCTGAATCAAACCAAAAGTGTCACCAGCCAGATATTCTTGGGCCGCGTTTGTGCCGCAAGCGCTGTCCCGGTCCCCGCCCGCAGAACAGGTTGCCATACCCGTGATATTCGGATAAATATAATAAGTTATTTTAGTCGCGTCAGACTGGGAACCGGAAACCACTTCCATGGCTGAAGCGCCGCCATAACTTGCCAATGCCGCGTTTACCGTCAGACTGATTGAGGTGTTTGACCAGGCAGAAACATCACCCGTATCCACTGTGGCATTGCCGCCGACAGTCAGACGGACGCAGCCAGTATCCACGGCGCCGGCGCAGTTGCCGCGCGAACCAACTGGCGCGACGCCAAAACCAAAACCAGAGATGGTGATTGACTCCGTGCTTCTGGCGCCGTCAGACAAACCAGAACCAAAAGTTGAGCCAGTGGCATTGGGCTTCACGCAGGTCTGCGTGGCTGTGGCGCAGGTACTAGCTGCAGAAGTTAAAGTTACCGGCGCGCCGGTTTTGGTGACTGTGCCGCCAGAAACCACATCTGCATTAGCCGCAATCTGAAAATCAATTCCTTGGCCGCCCTTAGGATAAGTTGAAGTTTTTGCCAAGTCGAACCTGACGTAAAAATAATAAGTGGTGCCGGAGTTAACAACCAAACTGCCGGAAACAGTCGCGGCTTCAGCCGTGAACGCGGCCACAGTTGAACCATATTGGCCAGTGACGCCGTTTGAGTAGTTGCCGTCAGTGTCGTAAAAAAGCGCCAGATTTGCCAGATTGTTGGTCGCGTCCGCCGTGCCGGTTTCCGTAATCTTGATTGAGGTGACTGTGTCAGAACCAGAGTTTAAAGACAGCGTAAACGCGGCGCAAGCGGCGGCGCTGGCGCAAGAAAGCACTTGAGCATATTGAGAAGTATCGCCGGAGTTCAAAACTGTGACTTTTGAACCGGCCGTGACGCCAATCGTCAAAGTTTGCGACGGCGCGGAAACATATCTGACGAAAGAAAATGAAAACGGCTGGTATAAACTGGTGGTGTTTGAAGTGGCAATCGCCGCGCCATTCGGGTTTGACCAACTAGTCACGCCTGAGGTGTTCATTGACGCCTTGAGCATATGAATGCCAGTGCCTTTTTGCACCACGGCCATGGCAATGCCGGCAGTCAATGGGTCAGCCACCAGTTCCATTGGCGAAGTAACTGCCGAGGTCGCGCCAGTAATCGCAAAGTCAGTGCCTACAGTCCAGGTATTTGTCGCCGGGTCTGATGAATACCAGTCAAGCCCGGCCGTGGCCCCGTCGCCATAAACAACCAAAGCGCGTTTGACTGTGTTTTTCAGAAAAGCAATCCTGACTGTATGCCAGCCAGCTAAGCCAGCGCCGGCACCCGTATCGCAGTTTGCCGGTGTCGCCGGCCAGGCCGTTCCAGACCAAACAACGCACTGATTGTCCAAGGCAGCCGGGTCGCTGGAAACAAAACCAGCATAGTTTGAAGCTGTGTCGGCGTCTTCTGCCATATCCACAAAAGTAGCAATCTCCGGAAACGTAGTATTAGTGGTGATTGTCCAGGTGTTTGAACCTGTCGGCCTGGTGGCATATCTGACGTCCGCAGTGCTGGAAAAACCCCAGGCAGCAATAAAATCTCCGGTCGCTGTTTCATACGCGCCGTCAAACGACTGGATAGTCGGGTGCGTGCCAGTGCCAATGTCTTCTAAAGCGGCTTCCAAAACCACACTATGTTCAGAGGCCGCGGTAAAAGCCGCGCCGTCCCAGGCAATGCCCGAAAGGTCGGCGTTGGCATCGGAAAACAAAGACTGAATCTCGTTGGCGCTGGTCGTCATTTTCGGCACCAGCTCAACCCAGGAAACAATACCGGTCAAACGAGCAGTGTCCAAGTTAAGCTCGCTTGACCAAACCGAACCGTTCCAGGTCCGGTATTTCATTTCATTGGTCGTGGCCGCGCCTGACGAATAAAGCACCAAAGCGTCCCCGGAAGTGTTTTCATACTCAATGTCAAAACCGCGCCTGACGGTGTTGGCGTTGGAAACATAAGTGGCGTTGGTGCAGGCAGTGCCGCCGATTGTGCCGCCGCCAGTCCTGACGCACCAGTCAACCGACCAGGCTGAACCGTTCCAGCGCATGGCCAAAATTGTTGAGCCGGTCGTCGAGATGGCAGCCTGAACCACGGCAATCATTTCGTCCCGGGTTGGCGCGGCTTTCAGCCGGATGTATCTGACTGTGTCAGTGAACCCGGAAAGAACATTGGTTTCACCGCTGACTGTTGAGGGCGCGGTAAAAATTCTTTGATAAATGCCGTCATTGGTTGATTTGGCGTAAAGCAAGCGGCCGTCGCCAGCAGCCGCGGCCTGAACTTCGCTGACGCCGAGGTTTTGCGCCAGTTTTTCCAGCGGCGCCATTGATTTCTCCCCCAAGCTTGGTTTTAAAACTGAAAGCAAGCCAAAAACAAAATCGTACGGCAGGTTTGAAAACGCCAGATTAAAAACCAGAAAAAAGACAATTGTTTTTTTGAAAATATTTTTCACGATTAAAGAACTAAAAAAATATTTTGCCGCCTTAATAATTAAATTACGCTTTATTTTTTTATTTGGCTTCCACTGAAACCGTGCCTTTGGAAGTTTTGACGCCCCAGTACCAGGTTTTCGTGCCTTTACCGTAAACCGCGTCCACGCTCAAAATCTCCACCCCCTGGTAGTCGGACATAGCTTTGACTTTTTCGACCGCCTGTTCAGGCGTCACCGCAAAAGAAAGCGGAATAATCTCGCCCGAGCTTTGATACTCAATTTCTTTTGAAGAAAGAATCTGTTTTTGCGAGATCTCAACCTGGAAGCCTTTTTGTTTATTTTGCGGCGAAACGAAAATCAAAACCCAGGAATCAGCCCGGTCTCTTTGGTTGAGTTCGCCGGAGCTTAAATAAACCAAAACCGCATCTAGCTGCCACTCTTGGGCTTTTGCCAAAGCCATTGAATAAGCATCCTGGCCGACAATCTCGTTTGTCGGCGCTGGTTCAGGAAAGACTTTTTTAAGAAAGTCGAGTCTCCCAGTTAAAAACATAAAAGCCGAAACACCAATCAAAATCGCGGCAAGAGTAAGAATCAAAATAAGGTTTTTGTTTTTAAGCTCAATGCTCATATTCTAAAAAGACTGTTTTTGATTAAGTGTGGGATATCTTATTTTAACAGCCTCCGGAGCAGATAACCAGATTTGTTCCCGGAGTAATGTTTGTCTGGGATTCGTAAACAGTTGCCGGGCAAAAATTCGTGCCGCCGCCGGTTGATGTCCAGTCTGCCTGAACGCAGGTTTTGTTGCGCCAGCGGGTGATAAACTCGCTGTCACTCAAAGTTTCGCCGCCCGGCCAGGAAACCGTGGCCGTGATTTTCTGGGTTGACGCATCAAAACTTGAACCGGAAATGTCGGCGCAGGTCACGGTTGAACCATCGCTGTCAGTAATGCCTGAGATCTCCCGAGTCGCATTGTCGCGGCAAACATTTTTGATGATGAAAGAACGCGAGTAATTTATGGCGTTGATGACAATACTTTCCGTGCCCGTCGCCACCACCCACTTGCCGCTTGATTTTTGCGGATAATAATTCGTACTGCCATGGCTCAAACCAAAAAAACTTGTCCAGTTTTCCAGGGCCGAATTTCTGACGGTTTCAAAAGTTTCTTCCAACAAGCCGAAGGCCGCGTTTTTTTCGCTGGAAACTTTGCTGCCTTGCAAACTGACATAAATCAGCTGCGCTCCCAAAATCAAAATCAGGGCCGCGATGGAAACCGCCACCAAAACTTCAAGTAAAATCTGTCCAGAGTTTGTTTTCAAAGTTTTCATAAAAATCAATAACCGATCTCCAAACTTGAAACATTAATGCTTTTGGAAACGTCTTCGGAAACAATCGTGATTGTCGTCGTGGTCGTGGTCGCGGCAATCCTTGAAAAAACCACATCAAGGGTTGAGGAAGACGCCGGTATTGAAAAAGTAATCGTTGTCGGCAGGAACGAGGTGTTTTGAATTGTTTTGCCGGCGTCGGCATAGTTTGTCGGGCTGGAAAAAATTTCATAATAATCGCTGGCGCTGTTGACGAAATGAATTCCCCAGTTAAACCGGCCTTCGCCGGACATGGCTTTGGCGCGGACATTGCGCAGATCGTAAGCAATGTTTTTTGCGGTGAAGTCCAGCTCAATGCCTTTGGCGTAGTTGCGATAACTGCCGAAAGCAAAAATCGCCAAAAGCGCCAGAATCGCGATGCCGAGCAAAAGCTCAAGCAAAGAAAAACCCCGGCGGACGTTTTTTGAACTTGAAAGCCTTGGTCCAATCATTAGTTGAAAGTTAAATGAATTTGCCGACAAACTGATAGATCGGCATCAGAATCGAAAGCACGATGAACGCAATAACCAAACCCATAATCAAAAGCAAGACTGGCTCCAGAATTGTGGTCAGGTTTTTCAGAGCATAATCCACTTCTTCGTCGTAAAAATCAGCGAAGTTTTTTAAAATCGGCGAAAGGTTGCCGGTTTTTTCGCCGACAGTGACAAAGCTGACGAGAAACTTCGGGAAAAGCTCGGGATAAGCGGACAAGCCTTTGGAAAAAGGAATGCCTTTGTTAATCTCCACTGCGGTTTTGTTAATCGCGATTTTGTAATATTCATTGCCGATTGATTCGGCCGACAGCCTCAAAGATTCGGCAAACGAGATGCCCGAGTCAAGCAAGCTGCCCAAAGCCCTGGTGAAACGCACCAAAGCGACTTTCTTAACGACGTCTTTGGCAATCGGCAGGCGGAATAAAATCAAAGCGCCAACCCGCTTGCCGGTTTCCGTCCGGCGGGACCAAAGAAAAACCGCGATTAAAATCAAAAGCACAAAAACATCCAGCACGAAGCTGTAGCGAATGGCGTGCGAGAGCTGTAAAATTATTCTGGTGAAAACCGGCAGCTCAACTTGGCTGCGGCGAAAAGTTGTTTCAATCTTCGGGATGACAAAGTTCAAAAGAAAAACAATCACGCCGAAAGACGCCCCGAGCAAAACTAAAGGATAAACAAACGCGCCCTGGACTTTTTTAGCCAGGCTGTGTTCGCGGGTCAGATACTGAGCTAGTTCATCAAGCTTTTTATCAAGCTCGCCCGAAGCTTCAGCGGCTTTAATCATACCGATAAAAAACGGCGGAAAGTGCTCCGGAAAAACCGCAAAGCCTTTCCAAAGCGGCTGGCCGTTTTCAATGCCTAGTTTGATCTGCTGCAAAATGCTTTTTAAAACCGGCTTTTGTGCGTCTTCAACAATAATCTCAAGCGCTTCTTTGATATTAATCCCGACTTTAACCGCCGCGCCAAGGTTCCGAACAAGAATAATCTGGTCTAAGGTCGTGACGGTTTCAAAAAACGCGACTTTTGAAAGGGAAAAAACCTGCGGCGAAACTTTCGGCTCAATCACCACCGGAATCAGTTTGCGTTTTCCGAGATACTCAACAACGCCGGCTCGAGTATCCGCATCAAACTCGCCTTTGATAATCTCGCCTTTTTTGCTGCTGGCTTCAAAAATATAGCGCATTTTTATTCGTTGACGACCCGCAAAATTTCTTCAATCGTCGTGACGCCACGCTCGACTTTTTGCAGGCCGTCTTCAAACATTGTCACCATGTCTTCTTTAATCCCCTGCTTTTTGATTTCGTTGGCCGGTTTGGAACGCAAAATCAGTTCGCGAATGCCGTCAGTAATCTCCA
>LCQK01000007.1 GCA_001004105.1 Candidatus Jorgensenbacteria bacterium GW2011_GWB1_50_10 | reverse complement strand
CAAGGTGAGCTACGCCCCGGATGCCAAGATTGACGCGGATGTCAAGCAGGTTTTAGGCCCCCTCTGGCCGGCGGAGAAAGAGCTTAAGCTTTATAAAGGTCAGGGCAACGACGACGAATGCGGGGGCTCCGGCTACTTCGGCAGGGTGGGGCTTTTCGAAGTTTTGCCGGTTACCGAAAAGATTGCCAGGCTAATCCTCCAGCGTTCCCCGGCATCGGATATCGAAAAGCAGGCCCGGGAGGAAGGTATGATAACCTTAAAGCAGGACGGATACTTTAAGGTTGCCGAAGGGATAACCTCGATTGAGGAGGTCCTAAGGGTCGCCCAGGAATAAAAATGAACATCAAGGAATTATTACAGCTGACGGTTGACAAAAACGCATCCGATTTGCACCTTATTGCCGGAATCCCCCCTACCGTAAGGGTCGACGGGGAACTTTTTCCCGTCCCCAACGAAGCTTTTCTGGTTCCCGAGGTAGTTTCCGCCCACCTTAAGGAGGTCTTGTCAGCCGAACAGCTCGAGAGGCTGACGGTAAACAAAGAGATAGACTTTTCCCTGCCTTTCTCGGACAAGGCCCGCTTTAGGGTAAACGCCTATACCCAAAAAGGTTCATTTGCCGTTGCCTTCAGGCGAATCCCCCTGGCCATTCCCGAGGTTGACGCCTTGGGTCTTCCCAAAATCCTGCACTCATTTACCACCCTTAAACAGGGCTTTATCCTGGTGACGGGCCCGACAGGCCACGGAAAATCAACGACACTCGCCGCCATGATTAACGAGATAAACAAAAACCGGGCCACCCACATCGTCACCATCGAGGACCCCATCGAGTTTGTCTTCCGGCCCGACAAGTCAATAATCTCCCAGAGGGAAATGCGGGCCGATACCCACTCCTGGCAGGTTGCCTTAAGGAGCGTTCTCCGGGAGGACCCGGACGTGGTTCTGGTCGGGGAAATGCGGGACTACGAAACAATTGCCGCGGCCTTAACCGTTGCGGAGACGGGGCATTTGGTTTTTGCGACCCTGCATACCAACTCCGCCGCCCAGACCATAGACCGAATCGTCGACGTCTTTCCCGAGGAACAACAGGGACAAGTCAGATTGCAGCTTTCAAACGTCATCGAGGCGGTATTTTCCCAGAGGCTCATCCCCGCCCTCGCCGGAGGCAGAGTCGTGGGCTATGAGGTCATGCTGGGAACAACGGCGATAAAGACCGCCATCCGGGAAGGCAAAACCCACCAGATAGACTCAATCTTACAGACTTCCCAGGAGATAGGCATGAATACGATAGAAACCTCACTCGCCAATTTCGTCAAGGACGGGAGAATCAGCCTGGAGACTGCCCAAGCCTACTCCTTAAGACCGGAACAATTAACCAGACTCGTCCGCTCCCCCCAGGGACTAAAAACCGTCTAGAGTATGAAGAGGTACAACTACAAAGCAAAGGATAAAGCGGGAAAGCTGGTGACAGGGGAGGTTGAGGCTTCTTCCCAGATGGTTGCGGCCAAACTGGTCAGGCAAAGAGGGCTGACGGTCATCTCCATTCTCCCGGCGCGGGAGAGCCTTTTCGGGTTTGTCCGCAAGTTAAGGGAGAGGATTTCGGCCTCCGACGTGACTACTTTCACCCGGCAGCTGGCCACAATGGCGAATGCGGGTCTGCCCATAACGGAAGCTTTGCTGATCCTTAGGCAGCAGACTAAGGGAGCGATGCAGAAGGTCGTCGCCCAGATCTTAACCGATGTCGAAGGGGGGGAATCGCTTTCAATTGCCACGGCCCGCCATCCCCAGGTTTTTTCCCCGACCTACATTGCCCTTCTGAAGTCCGGCGAGGTTGGAGGCGTAATCGACGAAGTCTTGGCTAGACTCGCCGATAACCTGGAAAAACAGCAGGAGTTCTCCGGTAAGGTCAAGGGGGCCCTTATCTACCCCGCAATCATCGTCGTGGGGATGTTTGTTGTGGGGCTGGTGATGATGATTTTCGTCATCCCCCGTCTGACCTCCCTTTACGGAGACTTTGACGCGGAATTGCCCACAGCCACCAAAATCCTGATCGGCATCTCGGGCTTTTTCGTCAACTTTTGGCCGTTTCTGATCATCCTTATCGGCGGCGGCTTGTGGGGATTTAGAGCCTACCGGAAGACCCCGGCCGGCAAAAGAAGAACCGACGAGCTCATCTTTAAGCTTCCCATAATCGGGGAGCTCCAGAGGGAAGTAATCTTAACCGAGCTGACCAGAACCCTGGCCCTGATGGTGGGAGCAGGGGTATCCATTCTCGAGGCTTTAAATATCACCGCAGGGGTCGTGGGTAACGAAGTGGTGGCCGATGCCTTAAGGGACGCCTCCAAACAGGTGGAAAAAGGCTTTCCCATCGCCTACTCCTTTTCCAAGCATCCCGAGGCCTTCCCTTTCATCCTCTCCCAAATGGTTGCGGTCGGAGAAGAAACCGGGAAAATGGAGGAGGTTTTGGGCAAGGTCAGCCACGTCTTCGAGGTGGAGAGCGACCAGAAGGTCAAGGGCTTAACCTCGGCGGTTGAGCCTCTGGTGATGATCATTCTCGGGCTCGGAGTCGGATTTTTGGTTATTGCCATCATTCTTCCCATCTATAACCTTACCAGTCAGTTTTAAAGCCTTGACAGAGCTTATCGCAATAGTTGATACTAAATATAGAAAGCGAAAGGGGGTGAATTATACTAACTGCTCATGTTTAAACTAAAGGGTTTCACCCTAGTTGAACTTCTGATTGTTATCGCTCTTTTGGGAGTTTTGGCAGCTGCCGTTCTCGCGGCCATTAACCCCCTGGAGCAGGCCAATAGAGCCCGCGATACTAGAATGAAATCGGACGCCAGCCAACTTTTGGCGGCAATAGACAGATACTTTGTCAGCCAGAGTAAGTTTCCTTGGGTACCTGGAGACGCGACCAACAACGACGCCGCGTACGGTTTCATAAGCGGACAGGACGACGGAGTGGGAATTTGTGCGCTAGCAGGCTGTCTGGGTGCTGGCAACGACGGATTCCTTATTCTTAATAACGAGCTAAAAACCGAATTCAGGAACAGAGATTTTGCCACGGCAACCGTCGATACGGAAATGCTTTACATAGGTAAAGCAGTAGGAGCCTCTAGTTCGGTTTATGCCTGTTGGGTTCCCAAGAGCAAGTCCGAAAGACAAAAGTCGGTCAATACTCTTACAGTGGGAAGTACCAGTCTTGGTACGGCAACCGATTGCGCAACCAGAACCTACGCGGATTTATCTACATCCTGCGTTACTTGTTTGCCGCAATAGTCTAGTGTGGTTGAACTAATACTACTTTTCCTGGGACTAGCCATAGGTTCGTTTCTGGGAGCAGTTAGCTATCGTCTTCCCAGGGGAAAGCAGTTTCTCACGGGACGGTCGCGATGCCCGAGATGCGGCAAAACAATTGCCGGCTACGATAACATTCCCTTATTCTCATACCTGATTCTCAAAGGCCGCTGCCGGCATTGCAGGCAGAGGATTTCTCTGCGCTATCCGGCAATTGAGGCGGCCACCGCCCCACTCTTTGTCTCCACCTATTGGGTTTTTGCCTCCTGCACCGGCCCCTCCCCCATTTGCGCCTGGCGTGATATCCTGGGCCCGGCTTCTTTACCGTTTCTGCTTTTGGTCATGGCGCTGGTTGTTTTGGTATTTATCATTGACTTCGAGAAGCAAATCATCCCCGACGAGCTCTCCTTTTTGGGATTTGGGGCAACTTCGGCTCTACTGCTCTTCGGCGGGGATAATATTTTCCTGAGACTTTTTTCGGGGATTCTGGTTTCTTTTTTTCTCTTGAGCGTTCATTTGGTCACCCGCGGCAAGGGCATGGGTTTGGGGGATGTAAAATTTGCCCTTTTTGCGGGAGTCTTCTTCGGCTGGCCGATGGGGCTTATCTGGCTCTTTACGGCTTTCTTGACAGGTGCGGCTGTCGCAATCATACTGATTTTGACGGGTAAGGCAGGTAGACGGGACAAAATAGCCTTTGGTCCTTTTTTGGCAATCGCTTTTGTAATTGTTGCGTTTTGGGGAGACAAAATCTTATCCGCAATCCTGTTATGAAATACACGAAAGGAATAACCTTAACGGAGCTGTTGATAGTTGTGGTTATTATCGCCGCCCTGGCCCTGATCGCCTTCTGGGCGGTCCGCACCCAGGTTTTTAAGGGATATGACGCCAGGCGCAAGGGGGACATAGCGAGAATCAAAATTGCGGTTGAGGAATACGAAAAGGACCACGATTGCTACCCTCTACCCAGCCTTGTCGTCTGCACTCCCGGAACCGGACTCCAGCCGTATCTTGAGAAAATTCCCTGCGATCCCAGAACGGGTGCGTCGTATATCTATGACCACTACGCCTCAACCTGCCCCAATTGGTATCGGATTTTCGCGAGTCTGGAGAATCTTTCCGACCCGGACTATATGGGCCAATTCGCAAACGGAAATTATTATTCGGGGAGCCCCAATGCCCCATACCCTTCAGGAGCCGTTTCCGGATTTTACGGCTGCAGGAGCGGTATTTGTGTCCCCGTTGGTTTGAACCCCTTAAGGCCCTCTCCCTCAGTCGAGTGTGATCCCAATTACGGAAGTCCAACTTGTGCTGGTCTATGCGGGAATCCCCTAAATGAGTGTGTACCTTGGGTTCCATGAAAGACTTTTTTAATCGTAAAGAAATTATTGGTATCTTTTCGATTTTGATTTTTATTTTTGCCCTCTCTTATCTTAATTACCTTAATTCGCTACGCCGTTCCCGGGATATCCAGAGAAGGGACGACTTAACCGCCCTTGCCCAGGGACTGGAAAGGTTCTATGGCGACGACGATTTCGGCGTCTATCCCCCGGCATCGGTGGACAATAAAATAGTGGCCTGTATCCCCGCAGGGACCACCTATGAGGAAATAAAGGAGATTGTCGGCAACCGGCCGGAGGTGAATAAACTCAAGATCTTCCCCCGCCTTACCGGCTGCCCCTGGGGCGACAGCTCCCTTTCCGACCCTTCGGACAACTCCAAAGAGCTTTATTTAAGCGTCATTCCCAGAGATTCCAAGGCATCCGGGGGGTATTCATATCTCTATTTTTCTACCGGGAAGCACTTTCAGGTTTACGGAGCCTATGAGGGCAAGGCTATGCCCGAATACGACCCCGGGATAATCTCCAGGGGCCTGATGTGCGGAAGCCAGATCTGTAATTTCGGCAAAGCCTCAAGGGGAACTCCGCTCGATGTGAGCCTTGAGGACTTTGAAAAAGAACTCAAGGGCGGTTTGTAGTATATTTAATATATATGGTCAAAAAAGGCTTTACCCTGGTTGAACTTCTGGTGGTCATGGCCATCATTGCCATTCTGGCAACCCTCATTGTCGGAGGCTTCCGCTCCTCACAGATGCGGGGTAGGGATGCAGAGAGAAAAAGCGATTTGAAGCAGATTTCAAGCGCCCTGGAGATTTTTTATTCGGACTACGGCAAGTATCCTCCCGCATCAGGTACCCAGGTTGCCGCCTGTTCGTATAACCCAGGAACTGGAGCAGCCGGAGCCTGCACTTGGGGGACAGGAGAGTTTAAGGATGTGGATGGCAGCGGGAACACAAAAACTACATATTTTAAGACAATTCCCAAAGATCCTGCCTCGGGACAAACTTACGTTTATAAGGTAAGCAGCACCCAAAATAAATATCAGCTCTACGCTCATCTTGAAAATACCCAAGATAAAAACTGCATCGGAGGGAACTGCGTAGTAGTTCCGGGAATAACCGATACCTGCGGGGGAACTCTAGTTTGCAACTTTGCGGTTACAAGCGTCAATACCACGGCAACGGAAACCCTAAACTAGGCTATAATAAATTATGAACAAAACTGCTCTGCGCAAGAACCTTGTCAATGTTCAGCAAGGCTTCACCTTGATAAGCAAAGCTTGTAAAGGTTTTACACTGATTGAACTTCTGGTAGCCATTTCCATAATTGCCATCATCTCCACTCTCCTTCTGGCCAACTTTAATGCGGCCAGAGAAAGAGGGCGGGACGCCCAAAGAAAAGCTGACATGAGAAATATTCAGACCGCACTCAGAATTTATTACAACGACTACGGAGGCTTCCCCGCCTCGGCTACAGAAACTTCAATTCCTTCCTCGACAGTAATAGTCGGATGTACTCAATCAACGGGTTCGGGCCCATTTAAGTGTATGTGGGGTCAGGCTTGGGCAATCGACGGCAAAACGATCATGTCAACCCTTCCTAAGGATCCCCTATCCAGCCAGGCCTACCAATATGTCCAGACCGATGCCGATACCTATACCCTTTCGGCGTGTCTGGAAAACAAAAGCGATGATAAAGGAGCATTGGCCGGAGGAGCCGCCTGGTGCCCCTCAAATTGGATGTATCAGGTCAAGCCATGAAGAAAAATTTAGGTTTTACACTGGTTGAGCTTTTGGTGGTCATCTCCATCATCGGGATTTTGGCCGCAATTGCCCTGGTTTCCTTTACCTCATCCCAGAAACAGGCCAGGGATACGGTCAGACGAAGCGACACCAAACAGTATCAGCTGGCTTTGGAGAACTTTGCGAATAAAAGCGGAGGGCTTTACCCCCAGAGACCGGACGGCCCGGGTGTTTTGGCCTGGGACACTCTTTGTGAGGACCTGGTCCTGACTACCTGTCCCCAAGACCCGAGATATGCCAAAGACCTCTCCTTCGTCTATCAATATCAGTCCAACGGTTCTATTTCGAATGGTACCGCCGTCGCAACCTCATATGTCATCTGGGCCAAGATTGAAAATGTGACAGCTACCACAGCTACCACCTACTGGATAGTTTGTTCGAACGGAAAATCGGGAGAGAAGACCTCTGGCATTCCGCCTGCGGGAGGGGCCTGTCCGCTGTGAGAAAAGCCTTTACTCTGATTGAACTTCTGGTGGTTATCTCCATCATCGGGATTTTAATTGCCCTTTCCGTTTTCGGTTTGGCCGGGGCGAGGGAATCCTCCAGGGACGCGAGGCGTAAAGCGGACCTGGAGCTGATAAGGAGCGGAATCGAGATATACCACTCGGATTGCAATGCCTACCCGGCGGCGACCTATCACACCAACTGGCCGGCACAGATTGTAGGCAGCGGCAGCCCGACCTCATGTTTGGCCACCAATGTTTATATGTCTTCTCCTTCCGACCCCAACTCCCCCGCCAGGTTTTACCGCTATTTTTCCTTGGGAACGACATATGAGCTTTGTGCGTCCCTGGAGCAGGGTACGGGAACCGTGACCTGCGGGGGATCTTCCGACTGCGGAGAGACCTGCAATTACAAAGTAACCAATCCCTGATATGAAATGCAAACTATACCCGCCCACCCAAAATTAACCTCCGGCTACACCTTCATCGAAATTCTTGTTGCCTTAACCATTGTGAGTCTTATTTTCGGGATAGGCTACGTGTCCTTCAGGGATTTTTCCCGGCGTCAGGCTTTGCAGGGAGTTGTCAGGTCGATACGGGGGGATTTAAGACTCGCCCAGGAGGAGGCCATTTCGGGTCAGAAGCCTTTGGATATCTTTTGCAACAGCCCCAATACCCTAAGCGGCTATTATTTTGACCTTATAACCCCAAACAACTACCGGTTGGTTGCCCAGTGCTCCGGAGGAAACGTGACCTCCAAAGACGTGACGGTTGCGGCGGATATTTCCATCGCGGTTTCCCAGGACCCGATTGTCTTTAAGGTTCTGGGACAAGGAACGAATGTTCCCCAGGCAACTCCCGCCGTAATTACCTTGACCCAGGCGGGGACCGCAAATACCGCAATCATTACCATTACCTCCACGGGAGAAATCAAATGAGAAGACAGCGAGGCCAATCCCTGTTCGAAGTAGTCCTGGCCCTGGCAATTGCCACCATCATTATCGTCGCCATGGTGGCCCTTGCCTCCTCCGCCATCAGGAATTCCAACTTTTCCAAAAACAAATCCCTCGCAACGAGATATTCCCAGGAGGCCACCGAGTGGTTAAGGGGAGAAAGGGATACGGACTTTGACGCCTTTTTCTTAAGAGCCGCCAACCCCCTTTATTGCCTGAAAAATCTTAATTGGTCGGAGGCAACCATCGGGGCCTGTACCGACGGTCAGGAAATCCCCGACACCCTGTTCAAAAGGGAGGTCGGCTTTACCCGGAACACGGTCCTGGTGGGAGGGCTGCCCAAAAACGTGGTCGAGGCGGAGATAAAAGTATACTGGCAGGACGCCCAGGGGGTGCACGAGGTCCGGTCAATCACGGAGTATACCGACTGGAGGGAGATATGAGGACGAAAGGTGTCAGTTTCATCGAAATTCTGGTGGTCATTGCGATTTTCGCCATATTGGGGATCTTGGTTGCCAGAATTACGGTTGTAACCTTAAGAGGAACCAACAGAAGCGACTCTTTAGTAAAGGTCAGGGAAAATATGGAATTTTCCCTGGCGGTAATGGAGAGGGGTATAAGAAATGCGGAAGTGGTTAACCCCTGCCCTAACCCGGACACAACGGTTCTTAACTACTCCGATGCCGACGGAGTTCCAACCTCGTTTTCCTGTGTTAATGTCGGGGCCACGGGCTATGTGGCCTCCGGCTCCGCACGGCTGACCAGCGATGAGATTAAAATTACAGCCTGTTCGCTCTCCTGCAGCCCCGGCTCGGGCGGGGTTAATCCCTCGGTTACCATCAGTCTGGAGGCTGCGGACGCCCGGGCTACCGGAATTGAGGCGGCCAAGGCTTCGGCAACCACAATAATATTCTTGAGAACCTATTAATACAATTGACCGAGAGGCCCTGGGTTGTTAAACTGAATTTGATATGGGATACCTGCCGAAAAGACAGAGCGGCCAGGCACTGCTTTTAGTGCTTCTTTCCATGGCCGTTGTTTTAACCATAGTTCTCTCCATTCT
>LCQK01000006.1 GCA_001004105.1 Candidatus Jorgensenbacteria bacterium GW2011_GWB1_50_10 | reverse complement strand
AACCGTGCCTTTGACGGTTAAGGTCTTGGTGGCGTCTTTCGCGACAAGCCAGTTCAAGTCCTCAATCACAACATCACCGGCTGCTGCACCCGAACCGATTACCGAGTAACCGGTCGTGCTGCCGATTTGGCTGCCGCCGTCGTAGAGGTAGACTCTCGTCACCTCCGCGGTGGAAGTAGCCGCTGCTGCTGTGGACGAATCGTTGTTGACCAAGAGTTTCAACTTCTTGACCGTGAGCGCTTCGTTTGCCGCCGTGAAGCGGAACTTGCTCAAAACCTGCTGGGTTGCGCCGCCGTCAGTGACAACGATACCTGCTTTACTGTCAACGTCATCCGGAGCAGCCGCGACTGTTATCGTGCCGCCCGAGAGAACGGTAACCACTACGGTGCCGAGCATGTTCGGACCGGGCCCGGAGAACGAACCAACGTAAGTCGGTTCATTGCCCTCCGTGTCGGTCGCGACAACGTCGTTACCGGTTGTGTTATTCGTGGTTGTTGCCGCAGCAATACCAAGCGAATAAGTGTTGTTAATCGTGGCCGCTGAGGAAAGATTGGCTTTTGCGGTCAAGACCTTGCTCGCGCCTTTCGGAACAGTGAAGTTCAGGTTAGTGAACGTCGCTGAGGAAGACGAAGCGTCCACCGTCGCCAATGACTTAACGTCAGAGATTCTGGTGTCGCCGTCATAAAGGGCGAGGCTCTGGATATCCGCAATCGCCATGTCGTCGGTCTGGCCCGTTGAAGCCGACGTCGAAGTGATCTTAATCGTGTTCACTCTGATGTCGTCGGCAATCGCCCGCAAACCAATGCCCGCAAAAGGAACGAGTTGCGTGCCTTTCACGAAACTCTGGGATACCGGCGTACCGGCCAAACTGATTTCCAAGGACGGGGCTTTCACCGTCTGGACGTTACCCGTCAAAACCGTTGACGGAACTATTTCCGCCGTGACTAAGAGGGTATTGTTGTCCAGGTTCTTCACATCGGCCGCTGTCGTAAACGGTGTCAAGGACACGCGGATAGCGTCAGCGTCATCCCAGTTGGAGGGGATGTCGGCCGTAATCTTGAACTTGCGGGTCTGACCGGCATTAATGTTGAAGATGTCGGTAAACTGATAGCCCGCGCAAGTTGCGCAGATGCTCGCAATAGGAACATCAACCGGACCGGCTACAACCAAACCGCTGTCAACATCAACCACTTTGAAGTCAGTAAGCGCGTCATCGCCGGCTAAATTACCGGCGGTAGTCGCGATACTGGCGTTCAATTTCTTGATTTCCAGGTTGCTTGCCGCGGACATCGTAAACTCAAAGAGAGTTACGTCCTTGCCGTTCTTCTTGATGTCGCCGGTGTTGGGACCAGTGAAAGAAGTAGTCAAGGTGCCGCCCTGCAGGGTCAACGTGTGGTGGTTGGCTCCCGTGGAGTTGAAGTTGTTGGTGACGGTTGCGCCGTAACCATACTGCTGGCCGACGCCGTAGACATCGGAAGCTTCATCAACGTAGAAGATGATGGTCTCGTCTTTCTTGGAGAGACCGCCGATGTTGCCGTAGACGTAGAAGGTCTTTGAATCGCCTTTCAGGACCGTTACCGGGCTTGAAAGTTCAAAAACCGCCAGGTCTTTACTCGACAAGGCTGAGGCCGTGGCTAGTGTGGTGCCGTTCACGTCTTTCAATACCATGTTGGAGACGTAAGAGCGGGAAACCGTGCCGGTGTAGTAGAGAGAGATTCTCATCACCTTCACGTCTTCGTTCGCGGCACTAAGCTTGAACTGCGAGAATTGGGCGTTTGACGTCCCGATGTTCGGGTTGGTCAAACTGCCGGACTTCGCAATTGTAAGCGTGCCAGCCACGGCGTTGGAGACGGACATCTCGTTGCCGGTAACCGGATAGCCGGAAACGGAAACGTTCGCGCTAACAGTTATAACGCGGAAAGCATTTCTGTCGGCGGCGCCAGCCGTGGCTGAAATATCACCACTAACCGTAAAGGTTTTCACGCCGGAAACGGCGAGGTTCAACCCCGTGAAATTCACTTCGTGAGAAGATGAATTCACCGAACGGCCGGCCGTTAATCTGGTCGCGCCGTCGTAGAGGTAAACGTTGGAGAAATCCGTCGTCTTACCTGCGCCGACTCGCTGAACCGTGATGTAGTTAATCGTTCCGGTTCCCGCAACATTGAATTTGGTGAAAGGAACGTTAGCTGCACCTAAGGGAACAGTGCCGGGGAGCGGGGAATCAGCAGCTAAAGTTACAGCGAGACCGGAGGCCGGAACAACTACGCCCGGAGGAGTAACTCCGCCAGGAACAGTAACCGAGCCAGCGACCGCCGTGTACTTAGCCCGAGAAATCGAGCCGAAGTAACCGACAGCCGGGCTAACACCCTGGGCCGCCTGCCACTTTGCCACCGCGGCTCTCGTCAAACTACCGAAGTAAGTTGACTCATTGCCCGGTGAACCCGCGCCGCTTGAGGCCACATTGTGACCGGCCGCGTTAAGGTAGCGCTGCAAGCACTGGACGTCGGTGCCCGTTGAGCCAAGGGTGAGGTCCTTAGTGAACGTGCAGGCGCCAGCGCCCACCACGCCACCAGCTTGCTGGGCTTGGAGCTGCTGAACTAATTGCGTTAATTGCTGAATCTGCAAAAGCAGAGCGTTGATGTCAACGGTCTGTGCAGAAGCAATTGGTACTAAGAAAGAGGCGCCAGTTAGCCAAACCGCCGTTGTAAGCGTAAGGCCCACTGAGGCCGTCTTTTTCATTAATCTATTCATTTATTCTGTATTTCGACTTTTATTCAATTTTATCGACCTAAATTGATTTTTAGGTACGTCGACCTTTTTAATTTTCTGGAACATCGTTCTTTACTTTCGACCTACCACTCGTCTAGTGAGGATCGAGAGCGGAAGAAGTAGAAAAACAATGGTTGATATCAAAAGAAAATCCCGCCTTAAAGCGAGACAAAGCCAGGAACTAGGCCCTAGGTCGGTAGGCACTAGAAAAACCCTAACGCCTAATGACCTAAAGCCTAATAGCCCAACAATAGCTTAGCCTCACTCTAAGCTTGATTCACTCTATTATAAGCCCTAATCGGCTTTTAATTAAGGGGCTGTGGATAACTCCACTCACCTGCGGCTCCTTAACTTATATAACGACCGGAAAAACGCCCCGTTACTTCATAAGTGGCTTTTAAAGAGACCATTTTGAAGCGGCAAAAACAAGTAAACCCAAAACCCAGAAAATTGCAAGCTCTTTGAGAAGGAACACTAGGTTAAGGGCTCCCTTAAAGTGATTAATGACGGTATCCCGAGCAACAAGAAGAACGAGCGTGATGAATATGGCGGCATTCATAAATCCCAAAGGCAGAAAGCTTAAAATCCAGGCGACTTCGAGCGTTAGGACGGCAAATCCCCAGGAGAAGAGGAATGTTCGCCTTGGAGCGTTAATTTCAAAAAATCGGAAAACTTCGCCGAAAATAAGTCCGATGAGCAAGAATAAGATTATACCCGAACTCCAAAAATTACCGATTTGACTGATATAAAAAAACAAGAAGAGAACTAAAAAAATAACAGGGGTGTTAAAAATGCCGTAAACAAACTGGCGGTTCGCAAAGAAAAAAGCGGTAAGTCCCAGCACCGTAAAAAAACCGATAGTCCAGAGCCCGGTGAATCCGAGAAGCAAGGCAAGAGGGGCGGAGGCGAGAATTTTCCCGCCCACGAGGCCCGCAAAAGCCATTACCCAAAAAGACCGCCCGAGCGCATATCTTTCCTGAACTTCCGAAAGATAAATGCCCCAAAAAACAATAACGGCGGCGGCGCCGGACAAATACGAAAAACCAAACTGCCGAAAAATAAAAAGCGCGAGAAGACCGAAGACGGTCTTAAGCAGCAATTTCCACGCGGTTTTGTCGGTTAAGAGAAACGTTAACTTTCTCGCCATCTTTAATTTCACCCTTCACCATCTTATCGGCCAAAGCGTCGATGATAACTTTCTGAATTAAGCGCTTGATCGGCCGCGCGCCGTAATCGGGGTCAAAACCATCTTTCGCAATATATTCCTTGACTTGCGGCTTGATGTTTAATTGAATGCCGCGTTCTTTCAACATCTCCCCGACTTTAGCGAGCTGGATTTCCACGATCTGTTTCATGTCCGCAGGCCGCAAGGCGTTAAAAATCACGATTTCATCCAGACGGTTCAAAAATTCCGGCTTGAAGGTGCGTCGGAGCGTCTCCATTGCTTTCTCGCGGAACCCTTCTTCTTTGGCCGTCCGTTCGCCGACACCCTCGGAAGTAAAGCCCAGGCCCGAAATCTCGCGGAAGTATTCGCTGCCGACGTTGGAAGTCAAAATCACGACCGCGTTTTTGAAATTAACGGTTTTGCCCTTGCTGTCGGTCAAGCGCCCGTTATCCAAGACCTGGAGCAGAATATTGAAAACTTCAGGGTGCGCCTTTTCTATTTCATCGAATAAAATGAGGGAATACGGCCGGTGCCGGATGACTTCGGTGAGCTGTCCCCCTTCTTCGTGGCCAACATAGCCCGGCGGAGAGCCGATGAGGCGGGAGACGGCGTGCCGTTCCATGTATTCGGACATATCAATCCGGACGAGGGCTTTTTCATCGTTGAACATGAACTCGGCTAGTGCCCGCGCAAGCTCGGTCTTGCCGACACCGGTCGGACCCAAGAAAAGGAAAGAGCCGGCGGGCTTGTCCACGTCAGCTAATCCCGCCCGGCTCCGGCGCAGAGCCCGGGCCACCGCGCTTATCGCTTCCGTCTGGCCAACCACCCGTTTCGCGAGATCCTCTTCAATCCGGGTGAGTTTTTTCATTTCGGACTCGAGCATCCTAGAAACCGGTATTCCCGTCCAGCGCGAAACAACAGAGGCGATGTCTTCCTCATCAACGTATTCCTTAATGAACTTGCCGGCGGTCTTTTTCATGAATTTGCTCTCGTAAGATTTGAGTTCTCGCTCGGTTTTCGGCAATTCCCCATAGATGATTTCGGCGACGCGGCCCAAGTCGCCGTCGCGCTCGGCCACCTCGGCCATTCTTTTTAAATCCTCGGCCTCGCGGCGGAGATTTTGAAGTTTTTCCACGGCAATCTTTTCAGCGTGCCAGCTGCCGGAGAGGGCGTCATTTTCCTCCTTGAGTTTGCCGAGTTCCTTTTCCACTTCCTTCAGGCGCAATGCTTTCTTCTTGGACTTGTCTTTAGAAAGAGCGGAGCGCTCGATTTCCAAGCGCGTGATTTCCCGCCGCAATTTTTCAATCTGCCCCGGCACGCTGTCGGATTCCAAACGCCGCGCCGCGGCGGCCTCGTCAATCAAATCAACGGCTTTGTCAGGCAGAAAACGGTCGGTGATGTAGCGAGCACCCAAATTCACGGCCGCGACAATCGCCTCATCCGAAATTTTCAAGCCGTGATGGGCTTCATATTTTTCTTTAAGGCCGCGTAAAATCGCGACCGAGTCCTCAATGCCGGGTTCTTCAACCAGAATCGGCTGGAAGCGACGCTCCAAGGCCGGGTCTTTTTCAATGTGCTTTTGATATTCCTTAAGAGTGGTCGCGCCAATGGCGTGGAGTTCCCCTCTTGCGAGGGCCGGTTTCAAAAGATTGGAAGCGTCAATCGCGCCCTCGGCCGCGCCCGCCCCCACAATCATGTGGATTTCGTCGATAAAAAGGATAATGCGGCCGGAAGCGGTCTGAACTTCCCGCAAAAACGCCTTGAGACGGTCCTCAAACTCGCCGCGGAACTTGGTGCCAGCAATGAGCGACCCTAAATCCAGCATAATGATTTCCTTTTCCTTCAACGATTCGGGCACGTCGCCCGAGACGATGCGCTCGGCTAAGCCCTCCACAATCGCCGTTTTGCCGACGCCCGACTCGCCGATCAAGACCGGATTGTTCTTGGTGCGGCGGGAGAGAATTTGGGTGAGACGCCGCAGTTCCTCTTCGCGGCCGACGACCGGGTCAAGCTTGCCTTCGCGAGCTCTGTCTGTGAGGTTCACCGCATATTTCTCCAAAACCTGGAATTTGCTCTCCGGCATCTCGTCGGTCACTCTCGCCGACCCGCGGAGACCGGCCAAGGCCCGCAGGAGCGTCTCGCGCCGGAGATTGAAATGCATAAGAATGTCGCGGGCGACGGAAGGAACGTCAAGAAGCGAAAGTAGCAGGTGCTCGCAGGAGACGAATTCGTCTTTCTGCTTCATGGCGATCTCAGCGGCCTTATCCAAAACCTTCATTAATTCCTGAGAAAGATAAAGCTGATTGACGCTGCCCTGGGCGGCGAAATTTTTCGGGAGCTTCGCGAGTTCGTTCTCTAATTCTTTCTCTAACTCCCCTAAATTGACGGAGGCGCGCAAAAGCATCGGCCGGACCAAAGTGTCGTCGTCGCCCAAAAGAGCGAATAAAAGATGGAGCGCCCGCAGTTCGCCGTGATTCTCGCGCGAGACAATTTCCTGGGCGTTTTGGAGCGCCTCTTGGGCTTTAATGGTAAAGCGGTGAAAATTAGGCATGGGCTTTAATTTTCAATTTACAATTTAAAATTCTTAAAAGCAAGGTTATAGGTTTGGCCGTTCTTCAAGAGTAATCTTAACTGTAATCGTATCTTTGCCTCGCAGAACCTTGAGAGTGATTATATCTCCTATGGAGTAACGCCCAATGAGAGAACCCAGTGTGGTGTCTTTATCAATCTTTCTCCCGTCAATTTCCAGAATAATATCGTCGGTCTTGAGGCCCGCTTTCTCAGCCGGCGAATTTGGGACAACACCAGGACCATTTTCGATCCGCTGGATGAGCGCTCCATCTTGAACAGGCAAATTCTGTTTTTTGGCGATGTCTTCGGTGATTATTAAGTAGCGAACGCCAATGTAAGGCACTTTGATGCTCCCTGTAAGTTTCACGGAATTGATGTCGCGCTTGGCTTGATTAATGGGGATGGCAAAACCGATGTTCTCTGCGCCGGAAACCACGGCAGTATTCACGCCGATAACCTCGCCTTTCAAGTTAAGGAGTGGGCCGCCGGAATTTCCCGGGTTGATGGCGGCATCCGTCTGAATCACGCCCTGAATCGTTTCCGTCCCGAATCCCTCGCCCGAGGCGGTAATGGTGCGGGATAATCCGGAGATGACACCAACCGAGACGGTGTTCCGAAATTCGCCCAAAGCATTGCCAATTACAATTGCGGTCTGGCCAAGCTTGATTGAATCCGAATCACCGAGTTTGGCCGCCGTAAGCCCCGAAGCACTGATTTTTATGATAGCGATATCCTGCACCGGGTCGCGGGCCAAAACTTTGGCGTCATATTTTTCGCCGTCATTGGTCAAGACGGTATACTCAGCTTTCGTATCCGCGACCACGTGCTTGTTCGTTAAAATCAAACCATCCTCCGAAACAATAAAGCCGCTGCCGCCGCCCACTTCTTGTTTTTGCGTTCCTTTTTGGCACGGTTGGGAGAATTGAAAACCGCCGCCGAAAAATTGCCGGAACTCCGGCGGCAGGTCGGCAAAGGGGTCGTAAGGGCATTGTTCAATGACCGGCAAATCCTTGGAAATAACGATGGAAACGACGCTTGGCGCCGCTTTATCAATTGCGGCCACAACCGCTTCTTCATAATCAATAGCCGGTTTGTAGAGCGGTGCCTCCTCTGCCGGCGCATTGTCCATCTCGGGCGTAGCAATCGGTTTCTTAAGAAAATTCAAGATATCTTCAAAAACATTCGCCCGCGCCATGGGAGAGGTCACAAAAAAACCGGCGATTCCTAAAACGAGAACCGAAACAACCACTATTTGTAAGTGCCTCCTATTCATGAAAAATAAATTTTTACCTTATCTCGTATCTTAATACGACGCTCACGGTTACCTCTTGCGAGCCGGGCTCAACGACGGGCGCGGTGTAACTCAAGTCACCACCTCCCCGGCCGAAGCCCGTTTCTTTCGCGTAATAAATTGGCGGGAAATAGCTTGATTCTTCTATATTCAGGAGCCGACCCACGCTGAAACCGCCGACCCGCGCCACGAGTTTGGCTTTTGTCTTTGCTTTCTCTATCGCTTCGGCTCGGGCCTCGTTCTGCAATGCGCTCGGGTCATCAATGGTGAAATTTAGTTGAGAAACGGTATTTGCCCCTTTATCAACCACGCCCGAAAGGATCTCGCCGACTTTGGAAAAATCCCGGACCTTCACCAAAACCGACTGGGTAATGGAGTATCCGACAATTTCAGCGGGCGGACAGGGCCTCACGCTCCCGTCCTCTAAAGGAATTGGATTGCAGCTGTAGTACTGGTAGCGCGGTTCAACGCTGTAGTTTTGGGTTTTAACGTCTTTCGCCTCCACTCCGTTTAACTTTATGAAATCAATCGCCGCGTTAACTTTTTTAACGTTCTCTTCCTGGAGCGAAGCGATGTCTTTGCCGCCTTGAGTGACGACGCTGAAACTGAATTCAGCCACGTCCGGTACCGCCACCACTTTCCCTTCGCCAGTCACGCTGAAACTCCGGAAAGACGACGGTTCCACCGAGCGGGAATAAGTTCTTACGTAACTCCAAGCCGATAATGCTACTATAATTATGGAAATGATGATTGTGATGCCTAAGTAATCTCTTATTTTTTGGGTCATGGTGATACTAATTTTAAGTCAGTAAAGACATCTGTCAAATAATTGTTTTCATCCTCTCTAAGGTGTCCTGAACCTCCTCTTTGGTTGTGGAACGGCCAAAACTGAAACGCATACTGCTTTTAACTTTCTCCGGAGGCAATCCTAGGGCAGAGAGCACATGCGAGGGCTTAGTGGAACGGGCCGAACAAGCCGAACCGGAAGAAACCGCGATGCCGGCCATATCAAATTTAATGAGCAAATCTTCCGATGATTGATTAGGAAAGTAGATATTCAGAATGTTAGGTAAGGCCGGTTCGCTTGCCCGCGCAGGCCCGCCTGCGCGGGCAGGCAGGCCGCCGTTAATTTCCGCTTTCGGATATATTTTCTTTAACTCCGTCCAAAAATGATCTTTCAACTCGCCGACTCTCTTTTTCTCCACTTCCCGTTTCGCGACGACTATTTTTACCGCCTCAGCAAAACCGACTATTGATGGAACGTTCTCCGTTCCGGAGCGAAAACCGAATTCCTGGCCGCCGCCGGTTATAACAGGTGTTATTTTATCCTTAACGCCGTTTCTAATATACAAGGCGCCTATCCCTTTTGGTCCGTAGATTTTGTGGGCCGAGAGCGTCATTAGATCAACGCCGAGCTTGTTCACATTGCAGTCCAAATATTGGAGCGCCTGAACGGCATCGGTGTGAAACAAAATCTCGTGATTAAAATCTTTTATGATTTTTGAGATCTCGGCGATTGGTTCTATGGTCCCAATTTCGTTGTTCGCGCACATCACAGAAACCAAAATTGTTCTTTCATCCAAAGAATTTTTCAATCTTTCCAAATCAACGACGCCATTTTTATCAACCGGCAAATAAACTACTTTTAATCCTTCTTTCTCCAAATCCCGAGCGGTTTCTAAAACAGATTCATGTTCAATGGAAGAAACGATAATCTTCGGTCTATGAATCTCTATCGTATTTCGCCCGAAGGGCAAATCTCTACTGAATTTCTCTATTTGTTGAAATTCTGGCTTCACCGAAATTCGCTTCGCGAGATTCAATAGAGATTCAATTGTGCCTCTTAGCGCCAAGTTATTCGCCTCGGTCGCCGAACCGGTAAAAATAATCTCGTCAAATTCCGCGTCTATTACTTTGGCAATTACTCCCCTCGCCTTATCAATCGCCGCAATCGCTTCCTGCCCGAGGCCGTGGAGCGAACCGGCATTGCCGTATTTTTCGGCAAAATACGGCTGCATAGCCGCGAGAACGGCCAGGTCAACCGGCGTGGTTGCGGCATAATCCAAATATATTTTCTTCATCACTTAGAAATGATAAATCTTTCCGAATTTATCCTGCAAGTAATCGCGGAAATGCTTCGGGTTTAATGGCTCGCCGGTCACTTTTTTAATGAGTTCATCAACCCCGTAAACTCCGCCATGCTTATGGATGTTATCGCGGAGCCAGTCCCGCACGAAAATCATCTCGCCTTTTGCAATCCGTTCGTCAAAATCGGGAAAAGCGGAACGGATTTTCCTGTTAATTTGCGCGGCGTAAAGATTGCCCAAGGAGTAGGTCGGGAAATAGCCGAAACTGCCGTGCGACCAGTGAACATCCTGCAAAACGCCCTTCGCGTCTGAGGGCACGTCCAAACCAAGATAATCCTTGATTTTCGCGTTCCAGGCCTCCGGTAAATTCCCGATTTTCAGCCGGTTGGCGAATAAATCGCGTTCAATTTCGTAGCGAATAATGATGTGGAGATTGTAAGTTACCTCGTCACTGTCCACTCTTATCAGATTCGGCTCAATCTTGTTCACGGCTCTCACGAAATCATCCTCATGCGCCGCTTCAAACCCAGCTCCCGGAAAGGATTGCATGAGCCGCGGATACCAGTGCCGCCAAAAGGCCGCGCTCCGGCCGATGTAATTTTCCCAAAAGCGCGATTGGGATTCGGCCAGCCCTAGAGAATGCATCTGGTGGATTGCAGTCCGGGACAAAGCCGCATCGCCGCCCTGATGGTGAATCGCGTGCCCGCCCTCATGAATGGCAGTGAAAATACCGGAAGTGAAAAATTGCTCGCGAAAACGGGTGGTGATTCGCACGTCGTCATGGTGAAATCCGGTTGTGAAGGGGTGGCCGGCAACCTTATCCTGCCTACCGCGGTCAAAATCAAAACCCATGGCCGTGAGAACGGCAATTGTAAAATCCCAAAGTTCTTTTTCGTCCAATTTTTTCCGCAAAATATCCTGGTCAATGTGATAGTTTGCCGAATGGGCTTTTCTTGAAATATCTATCACGATGTCGCGGAGTTCGGCGAAAATTTTGTCCAAAAACTCCGTCGTGAGCCCCGGTTCGTGGTCGTCTAAAAAAAGATTGTAGCGGTTCTCCGCAAAACCGACGTGTTCGGCTTCCTTGATTTTCAAATCAAAGATTTTCTGCAAAACATCTTTGAAAATTGAAAATTTTGACTCTTGTCTCGCCCTCTGCCAGACGGCGGTTCCAACGGACGTTGCCCGGCTCATCGCCTCCACAAGGCGCTTGGGCACTTTCACTTCCCGCTCGTAACTGCGGCGCCACTCCCGGAGCAGGGCTCTATCGCAAAGATTCAAATCGCCCGCTTCCTCTTTTTTGGAGAGCGACTCTATCAATCGGCCGACTTTTTTGGATGTCGCGATTTTATGAACCGTGCCGGCCAAAGTCGCAAGCTGTTCGGCCCGGCCGTGAATCGCGCCTTTAGGCATATAGGTTTCCTGGTCCCAATGAAGAACGGCGTAAGCCGAGCTCAAATCCGCGACTTCGTAATTTATTTTCAGGAGCGATTTTATTTCGGGAATATTAAGGGAAAACGGCGATTTCTCCTTAGTCATATGAGGGGTTTTCTTCTTTAACACCCGAAACGAAATTGACGTAACGGGCGAGTGCAAACAAAATACTGGAGAGTCGGTTCAAGAATTTCAGCATCTCAGGCGTCAGATTTTTATTTGAATCCTCCGGAACGTATTTTTTGGCTTGCCGTTCCACCCGCCGCGCAATCGCCCGTCCGACGTCAAGCCGGGCGGAAAGTTCGGTGCCGCCCACAACTATGAACTTCTCTATTTTTGGCACGACTTTATCGATTTCTACAATCACCCCCTCAAAATATTTTGTCTTTTCCTCCGTTATTTTCGGGCTTTTTTCATAGCCGAAGCCCGAAGCCGCCGCCTCGGCTTGCGCAATAAAAAGAGAGTTTTGGGTGTTTTTCAAAACAGCCGCCACGTCAATCCGCCAACCGGCGGACCCAGTTTTCAATTTATCCGCTTCCACCCGGGCATAGCCAAGCCACGAGTTCAACTCATCCAAACTACCCAAAAACTCAACAATGGGGTTGGATTTAGAAACCTCATTGCCGTTTATTCTGCTCTTACCATCGTCGCCCTTACCGGTGAAAAACTTGGTCTCCATTGGAATTCATTCTAAACCTGAAATGACTCAAAAACCAAACCCCGCCTGTCCATGGACAGGCGGGGGGGTAAGTTGTTTTTTCTTCCTAGAGCTGATTCAAGTCCGAGTCAATGGATTGAAATTCCTGGTCAAGATCATTGATATTCAAACTTTCCAAATCCTGGTTAATAGCCGCGGTGGTGTCATTGCCCGGCACCACATCCGCTCCCGTCGGCGCCGAAACTCTATTAGCTCTGCGCCCCCAGATAAAGAATCCGACAATGACGATAATTATCAAGACTATTATCCAAACAATTCTTTTCATGTTTTTATTCTACACTATTCCGTTGAAGTGGTAGTTGAAGTTGTGTCTTCATCGTCCTCATCGTCATCATCATCAACATCCAAATCGTCAACTCTTGGAATTTGAGCCAAAGTCACGGCTGCGTTCCGCACTGCCTCACGAGCGGCTTTCACTTTTTCTCTCACTGCCACTAGATCGTTGTGAAGCGCCTGGCGGGCAACGCCCACGGCAAGTTTGAGATTCGGGTCCGTAGATGTCGCCGTAGACGTTGACGTGGTCGGTACATCAAACGAATAAACCTTACCCACTTGCGCCTCAACCGCGTTTCTTGCCGACGCAATCGCCGTCTCCGCCGCAGTAATGGCTCCTCTTACCGCGCTTACATTCAAGCCGTGAGCTTCGGCCTTATCGGCGCGGCTTGCGACGTTATCAAGAATCTTCTCTAATTTTTCCAAAACATTGGAATAATGTTCGGTTAATCCGCCGTTTAATTCGTTGATTTTTTCGTTGAGGTTTTCAACTATTTTTCTTTTCTTCTCGTCCCTCACTCTCGCAAGCTTTTCTTTAAGTTCGGTTTTACGTTCCTCCAATTCCCGTTTGGCTTCTTCCCTCTTTTCCTCAAATCTGGTCTTGAATTCTTCTCTTTCGGCTTCAATACGAGCTTTTGCTTCCTCTCTCTGTTCTTTAAAACGCTCCTTCGCTTCTTCAGTCAGTTTCTTGGCCGCTTCTCTTGCCGATTCCCGCAATTCTTTGGCCCGCTCTTCGGCGTCCTCACGCAAGGTTTCGGCCCGTTCTCTTATTAGGTCTCTTTCTTCACGAATTTGTTCATTAGTGTCCCGCAGACGTTCGCGAACCGGCGTGCTGGTGGTCGTGGTGGTCTGCGCCGCGGCGCTTAAAGCAAATGCAAGCGACATCAATACGGCAACAGATTTTATGGTCTTCATAACATTTATAACGATAGCTCACCTACCCCGTTTCAGCAAATCAACGTGGGAATAAAAAGCAAACTGCGCTCACCGAAGTGAGCGCAGAGAGCGCTTAGCGCCGTTTCCCGGCAAGAGCCGTTCCACGAGCCGCGATGGGAAAAAGACGACGAATACAATCACGGTTGGTATCACCACCCATTTCCAGAAAGCGGCGTTGGCGGCGAAGTAGCAAAGACAAGCCCAAATCGTGAGTTTCGTCATGTTCCCGAGAATGACGGCGAGGGCGCCGAACTTTTGGGGGTCATTGCGTTGATAAGCGAAACCGACCCACCAGATCTCTGGGCAAAGTCCGGCACAGAAAAGTCCCCGGAGTTTTTTCTTCCCAATCCAAGCATAGAAACGCGGGTAGCGCTCTACGTTGAAGTTGAAGAAGTTGAAGAATCGCTTGAAGCGGCCGAAATCAACGAATGGCTCATCTCCTTCAAAGAGAATGAACCACATGGCGGTGAGATGAATGGTGGCGGTTGTGAGAGCAACCGCGAGATAACCGCTCAAGGGATGGAACTTATAGGTCCCGCTCCAACCCAAATACGATGTTTCTGCATTGGCGAAGGTCCAGAGAAGCAGGGGTGTCAACCTTGACCAGCCGCCGACCAAAAAGCTGAGGGCGACAACTGTTGCGGCATAGATAGCAAGCCAGCGGCCTCGCTGGCTAACTGCCTTCCGGCCGTCGGCTATTATGCCGATGGCAACTTCCCGGACCGCCAAAAAACCGTTTCTCGCTTCCATCGTGTCTATCCTCGCGATTTCAGGTTCAGTTCAATTGAAGTGCCAAAACCAAAATAGCACTTTCGGTGCTATTTCGTCAAAATTTTTTGGGGTGTCTGATGGGAATCGAACCCACGTATCTGCTGCCACAGAGCAGCGCTCTACCATTGAGCTACAGACACCATTATTTGTTTTTGTGACTCGCCCGGCGCGCCCGCTTCTTTTCACTTAAAATCTTTTTCTCTTCTATCCTCCCCTCCACGGCGCTCCGGCGCGGTTCGGTCGGGATGCGCAGCTTCGGGACTCTAAGCGCACTTTCGAGCATCGCGTTCAGATTCTCGAGCGCTAAATCCCGGTTCGCCTCCTGCGAGCGGGTTTCCTGATTTTCAACCCAAATCTCGTCTTTAGCGTTTAAGTGGCGCGCCAGTTTCCGGCGAATCAGATTCCTGTCTTTCGGAGAGAGCGGGAGATTTCCCACTTTAACCCAGATTTCCACTTTTGTCGAGCGACGATTAACGCGCTGGCCGCCCGGGCCGCTTGAACGCGACGCTTTGAACCTAGCTTGATTTTTACCGATTAACATAATGATGTCGCTCTACTAGTATAATATAACAATGACGCCGCTTCTGGAAAATTTGGGAGAATGGATTTTAAACAACTACTCCTTGCGACACCTGATTTTGGCGGTGGGGGTCGTTGTCCAGGGTGAAATTACGATTCTTATTGCCGTCTACCTAATCCTTAGAAATTATCTCGGCTGGGGCGGATTTCTTTTAGCGATCGGCATCGGCCTTTTGGTTTATGAGGCGTTTTTCTACATATTGGGGCGGATGCTCCAGGACACGGAGCGAGGTTTGAGATTGAAGGAGAAAATTTTGAGGCGGCCAATGATGCGCGTTTTTCTTCATAATCACGCCGATAAATTTCTAGTGCTCTCAAAATTCATCGTTTACGTGAACGTCGGCGTGATTATGCTCTCGGGACTGATGAATATAAGCGCCGCAAGATTCATTAGAGGGAGATTGGCCGCGAACGTCCTTTGGGCAGGTTCAATGGTAGCGGGCTCGTTTTTGATTCTCTCCGGTCTCACTCTCCTCAAACTGCATCAGATAGAAATCGCAATGCTTGTTCTTCTCGTTGCGATTTTCGGATTCAAACATCTCGTTAAGAAAATCATCGGCAAGGAGGTAAGAATTGAAGAAAAAGCCGAAACTCTCGGCGAAAAAATCGGCAGAATTACCGAATAAAATTTATTTTAGCGGCCAGAATAAAGTCATTTTCCGACAAACCGCCAATCGAGTGCGTAAAGAGTTCTAGATGCACGCGGCTGTAAAAAATGTGAATGTCGGGGTGGTGACCCTCGCTCTCGGCTAAATCGGCTACTTTGTTCACGAACGCCATTGATTCTTTGAAGTTTTTGAACTCAAACTCGCGCTCTATTTTTGAGCCGTCGGCCGTTAGCCGCCAACTGGGCGTTTCCTTCAAATATTCCTTGGCTTGTTCCTTAGTGAACGGCTCCACGCCGCCCTCGCAAGCCACGCATTTTTTACTTACTAGATCCATATGGTGCCCTCGAGAGGAATCGAACCCCTATCACAAGATCCGCAATCTTGTGTCCTATCCGTTGAACGACGAGGGCTTACGGTTAATTTTAGAACCCGAACCAATCGGAAACAACATCCAAAAGCGATTCTTCGTATTGAATCGGCGGCAGATGGCCCTGGAGAATTATCTCGGCGTCTTTCCCGGATTTCGCATCAATTGGAAGTTTCAGAAAAGGATTTATCGCCGCTTTTTTCTTCAGCACGATTTCGTCGAGCCGCCCAGGTTTTTCCAAGATCATGAAACCCTCAAGGCGGTCATAATCATAAAAGACATTCTCGCCGATGGCAACGCCTTTATCCGATAACTTAAAATCGAGCACTTGGGGCCGTTTGCGGCCGAAGAAAATCACCACCGCCGTCGCGAGCACGACAAAAACGCCGAAGAAAAAATTTCTGCCGAGAACGGCCAAGAAAATAAGAACGATTGCGGCGATAATGACAAACCAGTACCAACCGACGCTTTTTTCCATGAATTGATACTCGGCCGCCCGCCAGGTTAGTTCTTGCACTGCCTCTTCTTTGTTCTTTTTAGGCATTATTTAATTTTAACGGAATTTTCTAATTTTGTAGCCCCGACGGGATTCGAACCCGTGTACCAGGCTTGAAAAGCCTGTGTCCTGGACCAGACTAGACGACAGGGCCAGTTCAGCGGAGAGGGTGGGATTCGAACCCACGGAGGGATTTCTCCCTCAACTTCTTAGCAGGAAGCTGCTTTAGACCGCTCAGCCACCTCTCCTTGTTCCGATTTCCTTGTTTTTATATCATTTTTTTGTTAGCTTTACAAATACTTATGGTTTCTCCAAAGCAAGAAAATTTAATGACGCGCCCGCCAATTGTGGTGGTGATGGGCCACGTGGACCACGGTAAAACCACGCTCTTGGATTACATCCGCAAAACCACCGTCGCCTCGCGGGAGGTGGGCGGCATCACCCAATCAATCGGCGCTTATGAAATAATCCATAACGGCAAAAAAATCACTTTCATTGATACGCCGGGCCACGAAGCTTTTTCCAAAATGCGCGCCCACGGCGCGAGAGTGGCCGACCTCGCGATTCTGGTTGTCGCGGCCGAAGAAGGCGTGAAACCCCAGACCGAAGACGCACTAAAACACATTCTTGAGGCAAAAATTCCCTACATCGTCGCGATAAACAAAATTGACAAGCCCGGCGCGAACATTGAAAAGGTAAAGCAGGAACTTGCCAAGTTGGGCGTTATGCTCGAGGGTTTCGGCGGCAATATTTCCTGGCATGGCGTCTCGGCAAAAACGGGCGAGGGCGTCCCCGGGCTTCTGGACTTGATTCTTCTCGCCTCTGAAGTGGAAAATCTGACTTATAACCCCGCCTTGCCGGCCTCGGGGATAATCCTTACGGCTCATCTTGATTCCCGGCGCGGCGTCATGGTGGGCGCTATCGTGACCGGCGGTAAGCTCAAGAAAGGCGATGAAATTTACACCGTCTCTGCGAGCGGTAAAATCAAAATTCTCCAGGATTTCCGAGGCGAACAGGTTGAATTCCTGGAACCTTCGGCGCCGGCGATGATTCTGGGTTTTGAGGGTATGCCCGAGGGCGGCGAGGAATTCTCCGTTTTGAAAATCGAAAAGAAGGCCAAGGCCTCCTCAAAAATCCAGCCGGAAACGGTGGAAGGAGCGGTTAAAATAATCCTCAAAGCGAACGAAGCCGGGTCGCTTGAGGCGCTGGAACACGTCATCGGAAAACTCGGGAAAATTTCGCCCATCATCGTCGTGGAGAAAAGCGTGGGCAATATTTACGAAACCGACGTTAAGCTCGCCGCCTCGGCGGGCGCCATTCTGGTCGGGTTCAAGATTAAAGTGGATAAGGCCGCCGAGAATCTGGCTAAAACCCAAAAAACGGAAATCTTCACATCGGAGATAATCCACGAATTGGAAAAAACACTGGAGGAAAAAATCGCTGGCGGCGCGAAAGGCAAAAAAAGAATCCTGGAAATTCTTGCGACTTTCGGAGAGCCGAAAGGCCTGCGTCAGGTGGTGGGCGGCAGGATTACCGAGGGCTTCGTTAAAAACGGCGAAAAATTTTCGGTTTCGGAAAATGAAAACGACGTGGGCGAGGGGAAAATAATAAATCTCCAATCCGGGAAGATTGACGTACCGCAGGCCGAGGCGGGCAGCGAAGTCGGCCTTCTCGTTGAAAGCGACGTGAAAATCAAAGTCGGCCAAAAACTTATTTTCGGTTAAACGGTGTGAGGGAGTACAGGAATCTTAAAATCGCGAGCGTGATTCAAGCGGCGCTGGGACAGGTTCTTATCCGTGACTTTGACTTTGAGGGGGTGGTCGTCACGGTGCTCACGGTTGAAGTTTCGCCGGATTTATTGCAAGCTAAAATAGGTTTGGGCGTCCTGCCGAGGGAGAAAGAATTGGAAGTGGTAACCGCGCTAAACGGGAGCCACAGACGGCTGGAACATCTGCTTTTGAAACAGATGAGGATAAGGAATTCCCCGAATCTTGTTTTTGAAATAAGCGCTTAGGGCCGAGTAGCCAAGTGGTAAGGCGAGGGTCTGCAAAACTCTTATACATGGGTTCAATTCCCATCTCGGCCTCAATTTGATGAATTTTTTTCTAACTCTTGTTAATAAAATCCCCATCATCATCCTTTTGCTAATTAGTGCTTGTTTTGTCGCTTTTGGGGATTTTTTCGGTAAAACTTGGTCTTTGAACCAAAAGAACATTTTTTACTTCTTGTCGTTTTTGAGCTACGGCGCGGTCGCCATTTTCTATCTTCCAACGCTCCTCAGGGAGAGTCTCGTGGTAACCACCGTCATATACAGCATCTTTATAATTTTTGTTTCCATGTTTATTGGAATGGTTATTTTCGGAGAAACACTTTCGCTCGTGCGGTGGGTTGGCGTCATTCTCGGCATCGTTTCGCTTGTAATTTTAACTTCAGCGAAATAGAATCTAACTTAATGCCCGGGTGGCGGAACGGTTTACGCAGAGGACTTAAAATTCTCGACTCGAAAGGGTTTGTGGGTTCGAATCCCACCCCGGGCACGCGGGTATGGTTTAGTGGCAGAATGCGTCCTTGCCAAGGACGAGACGGCGGTTCAATTCCGCCTACCCGCACAATGTATGCAAATTAAAATACTTTCCTTCAACATCTGGGATATTCCTTTTTGGTTCTCGGTGAAGCGCCACGAGCGCCTCCACCGGCTGGGGAAATATTTGCAAAGAATCGACCCGGATATCATCTGCCTGCAGGAAGCCTTTGACGTGAAGCACCGCGACGAGCTCCATAATTTCTTGGGTAAAAAAACCTACGGTATAAGCGAGGGAGACGGCGGGAGCCGTCGGGTTCTGCTTTTCAAGCGGTTTGACCTGACCGGCGGCCTCGTCACGTTTTCCAAACTGCCGATTGTGAAAAGTTCTTTCGTTCCCTACCGCCGCTTCGTGGACATGATGTTTGCCGAATACATCGGCCGCAAGGGCGTGCTGGAAACCGTGGTCCAGACGTCGCAAGGACCGCTTCTCGTGATGAACACCCACTTTCATACCGGGACACTCTCCGTTGACCGCCACGTCCGGGCAAAACAAATGAAGCATCTTTTTAAGGCGGCAGATACCCTGAAAGACACGCCAACCGTAATCGTGGGCGATCTAAACGACAATGAAATTACGAAACACAAGGATTACACGCACTTATTGAAAAAGTCCGGCTTCCGCGATGCCGCCGAAAATTCCAAAAAAGAAGAGACGAAGCCCACGGTCCGGCTTGGCAACCGCTATGCTTCCAAAACCTGGTTTAACCGGAGCCGGGTTTCAGAACGGCTGGACTACATTCTTATCAAAAACCTGGAAAACGCCGGCCTGAAAATCACCGAATACAAAGTCCTGGAACAGCCGAAAGACCCGATTTCCGACCACGATCCGGTGACGATTACGATTGAGTAATTAAGGATTGACTGTGAGAGAATTTTTCTCCGCTACAAACGATTGCGTTCTGCCGTTTTGAGGAGAAACAGAGCTATCAGTCACTTCCACGTCAAATGTAAAAGTGCCTGCTTCAGTCGGCGTCCCGGAAAGAAAACCGCTTGAACTTAAGGCGAGTCCCGGCGGAAGAGGTTTGTTGCCGTACAAAGACCAGGTAAGAGGCGGATTGCCACCCAGCGCTGGGAACTGGAAACTATAAGGAACGCCAACTTGGGCAACTGGCAAAGTACTAGTTGTCATCGGACTTATCAATCCGTCATTCGCAGCAATGTTCGCGGAATATTGGGCAATAAGCGTCTGGAAGTTTGAATTATTGTGCTTGGATTGCATCTCGTAGGGGTCAGCGGTCAAATCATAAAATTCTTTCTCGCCGGTCGTGGGATACTCCACCAATTTGTAGAGTTTAGTCCGCCAAGCGAGCCATAAGGGCGGGTTGTAGCGTTCGGTGTTTTCCTGGCCATAATTCTGGAAGATGATGCCGTTCTCCCGCGCCCAAGTCGATTTGGTTGCCTCGTTTCTTAAGATGGGCCCTAAATCAAGACCATCAGTCGTGGTCGAAACGCCGCCCCACCTTAAAATTGTGGCGCCCAAATCCAAATTTACCGCGACGTCCAAAGTGGTTGTTGAAGATTTCACCACTACTTCCGGGCTTCTTATTACAAGCGGCACACGGATTGACTCTTCATAGGCCTTGGCTTTGCGCTGGAGACCATGTTCACCCCAAAGAAATCCGTTGTCACTTGTGTAGACAAAATGAGTTTTAGTGACAAGGTTGTAGAGATTAATCCGCTGCCAGAGCTGGTTTACGAGGCGGTCAACCGCCTGCAAGCTCCGCAGCTGGTCGCGGGCAAAAGGATTAGGGTCGGCGTAATCAGCAGAATCGCGAACCCATTGCGGCTTGTCGTTTAGGTTGTTTTCATTGACACTTGGCCGATTGTTGGTGAAATTACTGAACAAATTTTTGTCGCCTGAGGCAGGAGTGGCCGGCGCGTGTGGCGCCTTGGTGTTAATGAAAACAATGAATGGCACGGCTTTATACTGCTCAATGAAGGCGAGTGCCTGATCGCGTAAGTAATCGGTCATGTACTGCGTTATCTGGACTTCGGTGCCGGTAGAGGTGGCGCTCCAGGTAGAGGAGCCGTTTATAACCGAAAAGTTGTTCCAGTCAGAATCGTCTTTAAGAGCGACGAACTTATCCCAGCCCGGCGGCACAATCGGCGCCATTTTATTGTCATAACCGTTCAGGTATTTGCCGATTAAAGCGGTCTTGTAGCCATTTTGTTGGAGAAGCGTGGCAATGGTGTTCAAATCGTAGTACCGCAGGACACCGCCGTTTTCCAGATTATTAGTCAAAACTCTGGTGTTCTTGGGGAAGTAGCCGCCGGAGTACAAGCTTGCCCGGGTCGGACAGCAAATTGGCGTGGTAATAAAGGCATTTAAGAACGTCACTCCATTGTTTACAAGTCGTTGGTTTACCTTATTCATTGCCCAGAGCGTGTCGAAGCGCTGGTCATCGGTGAGAACCACGATGATGTTTTTAGGTGTGGCCGCGACGCTCACTCTCGGCTCGCCGCGCCAAAAAACAAAGCCGCCTACGGCGATAACAATTGTCAGGGCGGCAACCAAAAAATTTTTAAAGTTCTTCATAAATTCAATTATACAATAACTGCGGAAGCGGGAGGATTCGAACCTCCGATGCCGTTTCCGGCATACCGCATTTCGAGTGCGGCCCATTCAACCGCTCTGGCACGCTTCCGTGCCCTCGGGGGGAATCGAACCTCCATCCGCGCGTTAGGAGTGCGCTGTTCTATCCATTGAACTACGAGGGCTTTGTTTATCTTATAAACTAAAATTGACTCATTTACAAACTCAATCAATTAAGAACTCTTTTATTCGTACCATAGTGTGATACAATGAACAAGTGAGGTCTAATATACTAAAATCTAAAGCTATACAGCTTAGAAAGAGAGGGTACTCAATAAGGACTATTGAGAAGCAACTTAAAGTACCAAGATCAACTTTGAGTGGTTGGTTTCGTAATATAGAGCTCACGAAAAAACAAAAAGAAAAACTTTTTAGTGATTGGCAGAATGCGTTGGTGAAGGCGCGGGAAAGGGCAGTAGTTTGGCATAATACCCAAAAACGAGAAAGATTAGCGGAGGCCGCCCAACAGGCGCGGAAAATATTAAAAAATATAAATATGAGAGATAGGAACGTAATTGAATTAGCATTAGCAATGCTCTATCTCGGTGAAGGATTTAAAAAAACTGATGTAACTGGTATGGGTAACACCAATCCGCTCATACTCAAAACATTCGTTACCCTTATTAAAAAGTGTTATGGTGCGAAGAACGATCAGTTACAATGCCAACTTCACCTTAGAGCCGATCAAAACGAAAAGGAAATTAGAAATTACTGGTCCTCTGAACTTAATCTCCCTTTACAGTGTTTTAAATTTGTTTACTTTGATAAAAGAACTGTGGGATCTAAGACTTACCCGGACTACAAAGGAGTTTGTATGGTAAGGTGGGGCAATGTTGCAATTCAACGTAAATTGATTAACCTTAGTAAGGATTTTTGTGAAAGAATAATCAGTATGGGCGCATAGCTCAGTGGTAGAGTGCTTCCTCGACACGGAAGAGGCCGGAGGTTCAATCCCTCCTGCGCCCACCAGGGCCCATAGTAAAGTGGCATTACGCATCCATGGCATGGATGAGATCGGGGTTCGATTCCCCGTGGGTCCACGGGCCGTTAGCTCAGTGGTAGAGCACTTCATTTGCAATGAAGGGGTCACCGGTTCAAATCCGGTACGGTCCACCGGTTTGCCGCCTGCGGCAACAATCGCCACCTTGACAAGAAACCGCTTCTGAAGCGGTTTTTGGTCGTCAAGGGTGGAGTAGTTCCTAAGAGATTAGCTTCCGACCTCTGGTGAATAGAACCGAAAGCTATTCTCCCGTCCTGAAACCCATCTCGCCCGGCGGTTCCTCCTCTGGTTTTTCCGCCTCCTTCGCCTTTGAATTCCAGTAAACGTCCAGCATGAGCTCAGCGAACTCGTAGAGTTCTCTCTCGAGTTCCTCTTGCTCTTCCTCGCTCATCTCCGGAAACTCCTCCTGGATCATTTTTCTGATTTTTCCATCGCCCTTTGGCATGCGGAGAGAGTACCACAGATTTTTTCTTCCTATCGCTTCTGCCGTGCATGGCGAGGAGGCTAGAACAGATGTTTGCTTTTAGTGCATACGAAGGCGATCTGCTACAATGACTGCAAATATGTCCAAGACCGAACCGACACTAGAAGAAAATTTGATTCTCGATAGATGTCCACGCTGTCGAGTTGCGAGCCCTAATTTGGAGAAGATTTGGGAAGCACAAACGAAGAGGTACGACGGTACAAACCTTCGCTGTTGGCGGGTGTACCGTTGCAGGCGATGTGGTGGATTAGTGACTGCATCCGCGCAGGAGTGGGCTCGCACCGTCATTGAGATGTTTCCGTCTCAGGTAGAGGCAGATGAGGCTATCCCGTCAAAAGCCAGAGACTATCTGAATCAGGCGATGGACAGCGTCCAGAGTCCGGCTGGTGCTGTAATGCTGGCGGCAAGCGCTGTTGATGAGATGCTAAAACAAAAGGGGTATAAGGAAGGTAAATTATACCCACGAATCAAGAAGGCTGAGAAAGAACATCTTATCACTAAAGAAATGGCGCGTTGGGCCCACCAAGTGCGTTTGGATGCTAATGATCAGCGACATGCAGATGAAAATACCAATCTACCAAACGAGGAGGACGCGAAAAAGAGCGTCGGTTTTGCTAACGCACTGGCAGAGTTCCTATTTGTACTGCCATCCAGAGTAACAAAGGGTCTCGAAGAGACCAATATAGAATCAGAAACAGAGGAAGAAACTGCTTAAGAATACTGTCTAGGTTGCCTTTGAGCGCACTTCCCTGGATTCTACCCATGGGGGTGCGTTTTCGTTTTGGGTATCCGTTAGGCTACACGTTTCCGAAGCCTTAGCTTCTCCTCTTTCTTGTAGGATTCCATGACTCCCTTTACGATCAAAGTCTCCAAGGGTTCGTAATCTCCGAAGCGATCTATTTGACACAATGCATGGAGGTAATCCTCTCGGTTACGTCCGAAATCAACCGAAGTCGGAGGAAGACCGTATCGTCGCAGAATCAGGTTGGTCATTAACCTGGCTATTCTTCCATTGCCTTCGCAGAAAGGGTGAATCGCCGCAATCTGATGCTGAGTCCAAGCAGCAAGATGTACAACCTCAGCTCTCCAAGTTTTCTGTTGATGTTTGGTGTATTTCTTAGGATGCCTAGGTAGTGTTGCGAGCTTGACGTCAAGTTCCTTCCAAGAGGCGTACATCCTTTGTTCTACTTCACGACCCGGTGGTGGTTCAATACATTTCAGCTTTTTTACATCTTCTTTTTTCCTGAACCGGCCAGCAATATCCGGATACGCGGAACCCAACATCGTTTTATGGATGCGTAGGATTGTAGATAAGGTTATCCTCTCTTTACTTTCACCAATCGCTCTCGAGAGCGCAATCGTTCTCCAGAATCCTGCAGCTTCGCGGTTCTCGAGTTCCGTTTTATTCCTTGGTAGGCGTGGCTGACTCACCATGAATGGCTTTTTCAATACGCTCATCAGAGAGGTGAGTTCCTTCTAATCTGCTGGAGTAATAGAGGTGATCAATGGCAAAATCATTCTCCAGCTTTGCTTTGTCGGGTGCTAGCAATGGCGGGAGTTTCTGAATTTCTCTTTCCTTTTTGACTAGTTTGTCGAGGAGTTTATCGAAGTGGCCCGTCCGTTGTTTCTTCATGTGCGTATTTATCATAGCATACCAAGTTTGTACCCTACCCCAGTCGAGGATTCTTTGCAAATACCCCCACCCCCGCCTTGCTCTTATCACTGCGTGTGTTATACGATGGTCCTAGACTTCATGCAGCAGCAGGTTGAACCTGTTGTAGCTCGCGGAAACTCGCGATTTCTTCTACAATCTGGTTCCAACTAAGTCTCGTGAGGTCCACCGCTTATTGACGCAAGAACAAAAACAGTACTTTAATATTTGAAGCACTAACCAGGGGGTGTTCATGAAGCGGTTTCTGATTGTGCCGACGCTTACCGTGATGCTCGCTTGCGGACCGACTGAGCCGAGGATTCCTGACATTTCCGGTCTCTGGTCTTTCACCGCGAGTGTCGCTAACCCGACCATCAGCTGGTCCTGCGAGGGCAACGGCATCTTCAACATCACCCAGACGGGTGAAACATTCGCCGGCAGCTACGAACTTAAATCAGCTGCCTGCACCACGCCGTCCGGAACGGTGAACCTCGGTCTTACCGCGGGAGCGCTCTCCCAAGGAACAATTAATGACCAGCGCGTTACCTTCTCCGACGACAGAGGTTGCAACTACGGCGGAGAACTTATCGGCTCGCCGCCGAACAAGATGTCCGGCAATGCTTCTTGTCTCCTTACTCTTGGCAGCGCAGCAGCTTCCTTCACTGGGACCTGGCAGGCTAACCACTAGTCAGATTCCGTAAGCGCACAAATGCCCGATGCAATTCATCGGGCATTGTCGTTGAAAAGGAACCTTAATTGAAGTAATTTAATAAAACCGAGGGAGGGTTGGCAGAATGGCAATGCACCGCTCTTGAAAAGCGGCGGGCGAAAGCCCTTAGAGGTTCGAGTCCTCTACCCTCCGCCAGTTAGGAAATGAAGCACTTGATATCCCAATAGAAAAATTGTTATAATTTTCAAGCAAGATAGATATGGAACTCCCGAAAAATAATAACAATTAAAATTAATAATTAAATAAAGAGAATAAAAATATGAATCCAAACAAAGCGTTGTGGGAGAAAGGCGACTTTACTGAAATTGCCGCCTTCATGCGTCAATCTGGCGAAGCAATCGTTAAGTCTCTTGGGGTAACTGCGCCGCTACGGGTTTTAGACCTCGGTTGCGGAGATGGCACTACGACAGTTCCTCTAGCCCTTTTGGGGGCTGAAGTTGTTGGAATTGACATTGCCAAGAACCTCGTTGACGCCGGGAACAAACGAGCTGCGGAGATGGGTCTCAACAAACTGACATTTCAAGAGGGAGACGCGAGTGATCTACAAGGGGTCAGCGACCATTCGTTTGATTTGACCCTTTCTGTATTCGGCGCCATGTTTGCTCCCAAGCCCTTCGACGTAGCCAAGGAGATGGTCCGTGTCACAAAGCCGGGTGGTCGTATCGTGATGGGCAACTGGATCCCAAACGATCCAACCTCATTCGTGTCGCAGTTGCTGAAGATAAGCTCATCGTTTATGCCGCCGCCTCCTGAAGGCTTCATCAGTCCAATGACTTGGGGTGTGGAAACTTACATCATCGAGCGTTTTGGCCAGGCCGGAGTGCCCAAAGAGAAAATATCCATGGTCAAGGACACATACTCCTTTATAGCGCCTGACAAAAGCCCGGCAGAAGTCATCGAATCTTTTAGACGTTTCTATGGCCCAACAATGAACGCTTTCGAAGCGGCTGAAAAAAGCGGAAAAGTTGAGGAACTCCGCAGCCAACTTGTGGAACTGGCGAAAGCGCAAAACAAGAGCGCTGATGGCGGCACTTCAATACCTGCTACCTTCTTGCGAGTGACTGTTAACCTTTGAGTTCGTGCCTGGCCAGTGGCGGCTTCAGGTTGCCAATGGCCTCCAATTAAAGTGGGTCATAATAAATAACAAATTATATGAAGAATTTACGAACAACAGGAGAAGCATTCTTAAAGGCGCTGACCGCTCGTGACTTTAAACAAATGGAGACTTTCTTGGCGCCGGATGTAAAGTTTCGCGCCCTCCTACCGCCGGGTTCGTTTGAGTGGAGTGACCCTGCCGCTGTAATCGAGAATCTTTCTAGCTGGTTTGAATCCGCGGAGGATTTTGAAGTGCTCGATTCACAAGTTGAGGAAGTGAATGGCCGGTTGCGCCTCGCGTACAAGTTTCGACTTCGCCCCCATCCGTTTAACCCCGGCTCGGGGTGGCATGTCATCGAGCAACAAC
>LCQK01000005.1 GCA_001004105.1 Candidatus Jorgensenbacteria bacterium GW2011_GWB1_50_10 | reverse complement strand
ATGATAGAAGAAAAAAACACGGAACTTTTCTTACAAACGACGGAACTTAATAGGATAATACCGCGCCGCACTCCCTGTGTACTAGTTCGCCGGCGCGTCCAATATCTAAACTAGATGACTTTACAAATACTCCTTTTTCATCCGTCCAAAACTTAACGTATCCATCGCAATTAGGGCAACGTTCGTCGTGTCTTGTAAGTCCTTTTTGTTTAAGCTTTAATCTCATTCAATCTCACCGCCCATCGTCGTCAAATGTGTGCAATAGCGGTGAGGGGGTCTGACCATCTCTTGGTTCATGGCTTGGACTCCGATGATATTCCGAATCGTCTGTTCGTTCATCAAGCATGACTTGACATTTACTGCACCAAATCGCATCATATATTCCCATTTGTGTCACATCATCATGACGATACCCTCTTGCTGTCTATTAAAGTATTTGCTTCCCTCGTGAAAGTTCTCTGTGTTCTCGCTATTTACCAGTTACCATCCACCCACACCACCACGACGGAACTTTATTGACCGAACTTTCGTGCCAATTCAGGGTATTGCTTTCGTAGCTTCGGTAATGCTTTCCGTCCTTTAGCGGTGATTTTGCATGACCCTCCTTTCGTGAAATTAATGCTTTCTAAGTATTCTAAAGTGCTTAGTAGTTCAAGCATAACGTAGCCCTTCTGTTCGTGTGTAAGTTTATCGATGTTAATTCCTCTTTGTGTAGCGATATGTCGAGCCATGTCCTCTAATTGGTTAGATTGGCAACTCAATACACTACACCGTTCCATTCTCCAATTGCCGTGTTGCCGTTGAACATGATTACGCTTATCCATTCACCATTTTGCAGTGGCCTGTCTAGGACGACGAAGACTCCATTACTGTAGGGCGTTAGTTTGAAGGGGTCACTGGGAATGGGGCTACATGTGGGGCATTGCCGCACCATGATGAAGGGGTTCCAGTCTAGCTGACCGATGACGTATGTGCTGTTTGCTGTCCATGCGTAGACTTTGACTGAGGTGTATTGTAAAGTATCGTTTACAGTAGCGTTCAAGATGACGAGCTGACGCCTTGCAATCTCTGAACCAAGCGAGGGATAGTACGTTCTGAATCCTATGCTGAGAGAGTCGTTGGTCAGTGGCACCACAAAGTCATTTGTCATCATGAATTGCAACAATACGGGAAATCTTACTGGTCCTATCTGAGTTATGGGTTGAGCTGAACGCCCACCGAAGAACAAACCTACGCCAAGAATAAGAACGAACATTACGCTGAGCGCAGCAATTTTCAATTCTGGTCTAACTTTGCGTTTGCGTCCGTTCTCTTGCAGAATCCGTTTCACGTTCTCCGGTTCTTTGCGGAGCATCTCGCGGCATTTGGCGGTTAGCCCAATGTACGCGGCTTTGCCCTCATACTTTTCTTCAATTAACCCGCAACCAATTAATTTCAGAATATGGTAGTCGAGTGTGGCTTTCTTTAAGCCTACCTGTTCTCCAACTGCGCTAACTCGCATAGCCCCGTTCTTTAATGCCTCGATGATTTGCTCACGCTTATCTTGAAGCTCGTCAAAGTCGGCGTACGATAATGACATAACAGTTCAATTAGTTTAACACGTACAAACTATAAAAGTGTTTGCTTGAAAATTCTCTGCTCTCGCTATTTATCAGTTACCGTCCCCACGCAAGGAACATTACACATTCCAAGCTTCACAGTCGGGACAGTATGCTATGCCACTTTTAAGGTAACGTTTGTTTTTGTGTTTGCATGTTTCGGACATTTTTCAATCCTCACTAGTTTGCTAGTTTTTCTCAGCACACTCTTGTAGGGTTCGCTGCCCCGCTTGCAGGCGCTTATCCCACTTGCGCGGAACATAACCCTTACGGGATTTAGCTGCATGTTTCCGGCCCTTACTGTGTTTATGTTCGGGTCTTCCCTGTTCCCGTTTACGGTCACGCCTACGACCAACCGCAGGCATCTCAGACTTTTCTCCTTTTTTGCTGTTACTGTTTCTTGCCGTTTATCATCATGTACACGCCGACGCCAACGAAGATTAGGCTGGCGAGCAGACTGAAGACGAATTGGATTACGTAGGCTGTGAGATTTCCGCTGCAATAATACGGGTAAGGTGATGGATATGAATAGTTTTGGTCAGGCAACATGGGTTGAGTTCCGTTCACAGTAGTCATGGTGGTAGTTTGCGCTGGAACACTTTGAGGTTGCGCTATTCCAAGCATTGGCGAAATGTACGGGTAGTAGCATTGAGTGCTGAGAACGTTCACTAGCAGCCCCGAAATGGTTAGTAGGATGCTGACGAGGCTGAACGCAACAACGAAAAACCCCAACCAATAGAGTAGAAACTCACGACAGCTTGAAATTTGTTCCTTCAAGTCTGAAATCACGCACCAACATCATACAGTTGAACGGCAAAGGTGACTTCCTCCCACGAATGAATTCGTGGGCTTCCAGCAGAGGGTTTTTCATTGGGCATGAACATTCCCCTCGCGTATAGTTCCTGCTTCGTTGAGGCTACTTGCCTTCGAACGCTCGAAGGTAGAGGTGGCCTCTCCACAGGCGTAAATTCCCGCTCGCCTTTGATAAATCCAAGGATTAGAACAGAAAAAGATGGCAAGGGCTTAGACACTGGTGAACCACATGTGTGAAGTGTACGTGCCCGGGTTCAGAACTGATACTAGGATAGGTGTGGTTGCGTCGTACCCGTTAGGTAGCACGAATCCGGTTCCTGTGACTGTTCCACTCCACGTTTTAGTTGCAGCATCATAGCTCGGCTCTAGGTCCACCCACTGGTTCAAACTCAAATCGCAGTAGGCTATGTGCAAGTCCCCGCTAGCCGGGGTGAGACCCCCAATATAGGTTACGTTGTAGTTCTCAATCACGTTGAACGATGTGCCAGACGGCGCTTGGACGCGTATTCCTGTCTTGTACCAGATGGATTGGATTAGTCCTCCGCTGCCGCTTGGAAGCTCAGTCGCGCCAGTGTAACTTGAATTACTTGTATGGCATTGACCAGCACCATCACCTAAACTTGGTGAGGTGACTTGGCTGACTTGAATTGCTAATTGGCCTCCGGTCGTGTACGGTCCGAGTGTTAACACGTTGCTGAGAATTACGGCACCCACTATTCCGACGCTTAGAAGTGCAATTAGTATAGCTGCGATGGCTATGGTCCTCTTACTTAGATGTCTGCGTTCCGGTTCGGGTTGCTGAATAATTACGGGGTGATTAATTGGAGCCGCGCCGGTTGCTGTTCCTCGCACATGTCCACTCGGAAACAACGGCTTATCGTTAAGGCCCACGCTTTCCACCAGCTAGAACGTCATCATGACGATATATAAAAGGCTTTGCGACTCGTTCTCTCATTCCTCTTTAACGAGGGTTGCTTTGAGTTCCTTCGGTTCCTCAGTAGTGGATACCTGTTTAATGCTCGGTTTCCGCATTTTGTGAACAGCCATTAACCCAATAACACCGCCGAGAACTAGTGCGGCTACGCCGAAAATCCAACTATTATCGCCTGTGAGTGTGCTGGTGGTTGTTGTGGAAACGCTTGTTGAAGTCGAAGTGACCGTAGTGGAAGATGGAATTGTACTCATGCTCGTGGAAGTTAAAGTTACCGTTGTGGAGGCGCTGACGCTTGAGAAACGTGTTGAGGTGGAGCTTGTACTTTCCATGCTTGTTTGTGTCGAGGTCTTAGTCGAAGTCACGGATGTTGTGGAATACGAGTAGCTCGCAAGGCAGCAGATTGTTGTTGAACTTGTGGACGTGGTTATGGCTGTCGTAGTTTGCAGTGTATTCGTGTTCGTAGTAGTAGTGGAAGTCGTCGTAGTTTGAGTTTGCCCCGTTGTAAAATTGTTAAGTGTGAGGGTTATTGTCCGGCCAAGAATTGTAGAGAGGACTAGCGTTGTATTCGCCGTACCAGTTATGGTTGTCGTAAGTTGAACAGTAGTCGTTGGGTACGACGTAGTTATCGTTAAATTCGTCGGACTTACGCTAGGCGTGGCTATGACAGCGGGAAACGCTGCAAGCAGAACCAAACTGAAAAACAATTTAGTGTTCATCGAGAAACTCACATCTGTATATCATCATCATGATGGTGATACGCGCTTAAAAGATTTCGCTCAGGAAACACCGTTAGCATAATGGGTGCTGAGATAGGTGCAGACAATGCTTGGCCTTATTGCAGAGTGAACAGTATCGTTCTGCGCCGCGAGTAACCACAAACGGACAGTCTGAGATTTTTGTTAACCCTCCGGTTATATTGATTGGAGTATTTGCCGCTCGCCTGAACACGGATGATTCGTTGCCTCATCATATGGCATGTTCCTTGCTCCGCACGTTAAACAGAAGTATGTTGGCGGGGTATACGGTTTCCGCAACCAATCACTACCGCTCAACAAACTGCACACCTAAGCGAAAAGTCTTGGAATTTGCGGTTTAGGAGGCGGCCCCAGATGCAGCAAGGACCAGCAACTTCTACAGAGACACAAATTGCAGTGCTCACAACGCGAGGTACGTATTGGAAACCTGCGACAGTGACTACAACGCTTCACTGGCTTCTTAAGTACAATTTGCCTTCTGAACACTACTCGCACCATCATATGAAGTCGTGGAGCATCGGCTTTTTTTCTGGTTCGACTGGTTTCGCCGGTTGCTGTGGTTGTGGTGTTGGAGCATGAGACTTCGGTGTTGCTTGAGCCATTTTCCGACCAAGCTCGCAGTTGTGATAGTTAACATCAGATTCTAACGCGGTGAGTCCGCAATCATTACAAATTAGAAAACCGTTCTCCTTACGAAACTTATCTTTAGGCCAGAGCACGGTCATCAAATCCTTAGTGCGGTCACATCGGCCACGACCTTGAGCGAATATAGAACCCAAGCGTGAAGACTCCGAACCACGATAATAGCACACCCAAGATAACAAAACCTATCCCAACATCCATAACGTAAGAAGCATTAGCTGGAGTTACACATATCCAATACCCGGGTGAACAGAACCGCCAAGTCTCGGGGCTCAGTTGGTATGGGTTATACCACGACCAAGACCAGAAATCCATCATTAACCAAACTCCACCCGCAATCAGTAGTGCTCCAACCGCGACTAACACAACCGTGAATAATCCGAGCAGAAACCTACGAGGAGCCAGAGACATGGCTGAGGTCACATTCCTGTTTTACGCGAGAATCGCATAAGAGCGAACCAGCTAAAGAGCAGGAAATAAGCAAACCATATCCCGAAGAACAAAAGGAATAATGTTTCGCCCAAAGTTAGGAAGGCGAGCGGTTGCAAGGTGAAGATTGTTATGAACCCTAACCTTTCAAACGTGAAAAGCATGATGCCAGTGAAGAACGTTGTGATTATTGACCATCCCGCTATACGAATCATGTTTGGTCCTACAGGTTGAATCGCGCGGCTGGGAACCGTGAGGCGGCTAACAATAAACCCGAGAACTGTCGCAACCGAACTGGTAACCACGTATCCTTCCCAAGAGCGCAGGATTACCGGAATCAGGTCGGGCGCGTACTTCTGCATCAGGTACAATGCGAAGTTGCTGACTGCGAAGAAAACTATGATAGTAGCATACTGAACCATGACGCGCGCTTTGGGGTTGATTGGTGAAGTCAAACATGTTCTAAGCGGAAAGAGGGCGGTTAAGGGTTTTTATGCTTTATGCTAGGTGACATCATGACGATATTGTTGGGTGCACATTGCTACTCTTTGCTGGTGCGTCCGAGAATAACGCCGAGTAATACTCCGACGGAGAATGCGGATAATCCCACTAGCAGTTCCCGTTCGTACTCCTCATGCAAACGCTGAAGCCATATGGCTAGTAAACCCCTCGCTTTTCGGTATGAACCCTTGTCGAGTAAATCTTCATGTTCCATTGTTGCTCAAATCCATTGCATCCTATATCTGTATCAAACGATTTTGGCCAAATTTAGAGGTTACACCCGCTGCAACATTAACTATTCGGTCCACACACGCTACAACATCCTTTTTGATTTCGTGTTCCCAAAAGCGGAGCACCCTATATCCAAGTCGAGTTAAATAAGCCACCTGATAACTATCTCTATCGATGTATTCTTGTTGCCGTTTAGTGGGAATTGGGTAATGTATTGGGCATCCATGCCAATAATCTCCGTCCGCGAATACCACAAGGCGCGCCTCTGGGAGAAATATGTCTGGTTGACAAATGATTAATGAAATATGTGTCACGAATTTGATACCGCGTTTACGAAGTTCATCCTGTAATGCAACTTCAATTTTCGTATCTTTTACCGGAAAGACGTGGAGTAGCCGAATCTTTCTCATACGTTGTCTAGCAGCACTATCAGCAAAGGCATATTGCCTAGCGCATTTGACGCTACAAAACTTACGCAATAATGTGTATGGATGCTTGTAGTCGAAGAAGTTTTTACCACACCGCAAGCAAACACGTTTAGGTTGAGGGCTAGGCAAATATGTTTCCTTTGACATTGCTTGCCTTTTGAGAGTGTAACATCTACAACTACAAAACTTACCCCTTTTTGGACGATTCAATGTCACAAAATTCTTTCCACAGTACGCACATGTCGCTAGACGACGTGAGATTTGATGACGGTTCTTACATTTTACCGAACAAAACTTCGAAATCGAAGTTTTTATATAGTTTCCGAACGATTGCCCACATTGAAGGCAAACATGCCAATAAAAATGCCTCCCAGTGGAATGGACTTGAGACTGGTGAAACCTATAGCTTGGCCGAGTCCATTTGGCCGTTGTGGCACAAGAATTACCACAATATTTCTGCTGACTAGACGGAAGTGCTTTTGTTAAAGCAAGACTCTTACCGCATGTTCGGCATAATCTTTGTTCCAGTTTTTCTCTGGCTAACGAATAGCGCTTTGTATTAGTAACAATTCTAGCGCAATGCCTACTACAAAAAACCGCCCTTCTATCGTTTGTTACAAAATCTATGCCGCAGTAAGGGCACTTCTTACAATAGGACAAAAGAGGGTGAACTCAAGCTACTTGTTTTTCCACATGTTTCGGTCCATAGCAATAATGACTCCGTTGATTAAACGTTCACGTTTCACCATTACCACTCAGTTCAACTTTGAATTAGGTGGTATTGCCCCGTAAGTGGGTCATACCGATACCAGTATCCACCGTATTGTAAGTATCCTGTTGAAACTGCTGGTGGAGATGAGTTTTGGTTTAGTGCCCAGACGATTAGGGCTGCTGCAAACACTGCGACGAGAGCTACTCCTAAGCCTAAGAATAGTAATGTGGGGTCGTTTGTGACTGTGACAGTTGAGCCTGAGCTGACTGATACAAGTTGGCTGACAACTTGGAAAGTGCTGGTGCTGGTTACGGCGATTGCTTGTGTTAATGTGGCGAATGCGCTAGTAGTCAGCGATAGGGTTTGGGTTGTGGTGGATTGCGTGAATGTTCCCGTGAATGTTTGCGTCGTGTAGGAGATTGCGGTGATGACGGTTGAGCTGAGGCTTGTTACCGACGTTGTGAAGGTGGTTACTGTAGTTGAAGTTGTGGATGTGACTAGTTGCTGAACGCTCTGAGCGGACACGTTGCCTCCGACAAGAGCTAACACGGATAAGACAAGTAGAGTTGAGAAGATAATTTGACGTTTGTTCAACATCACTCACTCATATACCATCATCATGATGATGTGCAACAGCATTATAAGGATTATCTCCTACTTCGCACTATTCGCGTGACATCCTCCCACAGCTTTAAGCTCGTGGGCTTCCTGTTTCTTTGACCACGCTCGCCCTTACGGGTGTTGGCGTAGTCTCCACAGGCGTACGTTCCTGAGTGCCCCTCAGTACCGACCTGTTCAAGATGTTTACGGCGGCGTTTAGGTCTCTGCCCAAGAGAAGCCCACAAGTTGAGCACCGATGAACCCTCTCAGACAAAGACTTCCTAACCACCGTACCGCACCCGGAACAAATCTGCGTCGTCCCTCTTGGGTCAACCAACTCAACTCTCTTACCGGCACTCTCAGCCTTGTAAGAGGAATATTGAACCAGTTTACTCCAAGAAGCATCACCAATCGACTTCGCAACCGTATGATTCCTTATCATGTTCGCGACTTTCAAATCCTCAAACACCAACAAGTCGGCTTTTCTTACTAACCATAGTGAGAGTTTATGAATGAAGTCGTCTCGGTGTCTGTCAACTTTTCGATATAGTTTGGCGAGTCGGATTCTTGCTTTCTCACGGTTCCGTGAACCTTTCACTCTGCGAGATAAGATTCGTTGCGCTCGCCTAACTTTGCGCTCAGTTTTCCTGAAAAGTTTCGGTGCATCTATCGACTCACCCGAAGTCAATGTTACGAAGTTTTTCAGCCCAAGGTCAACGCCAAGTGCAGTGCTTATTTTTCGTGGTTGAACGTCAAGTGTTTCAGTTGCGATTGTGATGAACCAATCTCCGACCTTGTCCCGTTTCACAGCAACCGTTTTGATTTCCCCGATTGGCTCTCGGTGTCTGAAAACTCTTAGCTCACCAATTTTCGACAGCCACACATGACCATTTTTCAGTAACTTGAAACCGGATTGAGTGTACGTGAACGAGTTGAATCGCTGCCTAGACTTGAAACGCGGAAAACCTGCCTTGATGTTTTCGCCTTCCCGTTTTCTTTTAACGCGTTTGAAGAACGCTTTGAATGCCTTATCAACCCTGTGCAAGGTGTCCTGTAAAACTAATGAATGAACGGAGCGGTATTCAGCGAATTGCTTCTTGAGGGCGGGTAACTCGTTTTGCTGTTTAGAATAATGATTTTTTCTTCGAAGTCTATGCGCGTATATTCGTTGTTGGAGAGCGGCATTGTAGAGGTTTCGGCAAAGGTCAAGCGTATGTTCTAGGGGTTCGACTTGTTTCTTGTTTGGGTAGAACCTGTACTTGTAGGTTCGAATCATCGGCGCTCAAACGCATCTACGCTATTAGGCACCATAAAAAGGCTCGCTTTCATCCCACCGCTAGAAGCATGTGGGAATTCCCGCTCGCATAAGTTAAATTCAGAGTCATGGGGTTTGGGCTATGCACTGGTAGGGGATTTGTGTTGGCATTTGTGGGCTTCCCCAAATGTTCGCTTCGCCGCTTTGCAGTGCCCCAAATTTCAGCGACAGCTCGTATAGGTCCATTGTGGTTATGCAGGCTTTGCCAGCGTACAAGTCGCCGTAGCCCATCACATCAACGCGGTACTGGTTCGCGTTTGGGATAGAGGGGTAATTGTATAGAAAGTTGTGTCCGAGCCCGAACATGTGTCCTATCTCGTGTTGAAGCAGTGAGGTAAGCGGTGGACATCCTAGAACCCCTGTGCCGGTTCTGAACCCGACGTTTATTGAAACGGCGGCTTTCATTATGAATCCCGTGTAGTCTTCGTATGCTGCCGCTCCACCTTCACCGCAGGCTCCAACATTATCATAGCCGAATATGACGTTTTCATTTCCAGTGGCGTTAAGCCCGTTCACGGTGAAGCTTGGTATGAAGACGTTGAATAGCGAAGTTCCGCCGTATGCTTGAGCGTAAGCCGCGCTTGCCGTAAACCAGTTCACTACTGCTTGACGTTCCTCTACTGGATGGAATGAGGACAGGAGGACACGTAGGATTTTAGTTTGCGGGGACCATGCATCCCACAGTAAGAGGTACCCGTAGCTTCTGCTATCAACAGGGTAGTCCGCGAAGTATTCATTGAAGGTGCGATATGGGTCAAATGAGACTGTAGCGAGAACGGTCTGCGTCACTGTATCTGTAACAGACAGCAGCATGGTGATGGTTCCAGATTGTATGAGGCAGAACGGTCCGACGGGGCCTGATGAGGTTTGCATTGGTGATACTCCGTACGTTGATGAAGCTGCCTCACGGTCGCCGACCACTAGGCTGGCTTTAATCTCGTTTACTCCTGACTGGATTGATGACACCTCGAAGTCTACTGTTCCGCAGACTGTTGGTGACGATGCTCGCAAGGGAAGGTGTAAGGTTGCAGTTAACATTGTTCCAGTTCCGGTGGTGGTACTAGTGGAGCTAGTTATCGCGCTAGAGGTGGTCGCTGTGCTCGTTGAGGAAGTTTGCGAAGTATAAGTCTGTGAGGTGAAACGGATGCTTATTTCTGACAGTGTACTAGCACGGTAACCTGTGCGCACATCCTGAAAGCGCCTAACGTATAGTACAGCCGAGTACGAAGCGTAGGTCGCTGCAAGAACGATGATTATGAGGGAGAAAGCTAGTATGATGGTCATGTATCGTTGTCGAGCGGACATTCATCAAACTCCATCCATGTCTACATGCGTCTTGGAAAGATTACTGCTCCGATGGCTGTGAAGATTATTCCTATCATCATGAGTCCTGCGCCCATGATTTGCGTGAGAGTTCTCATCCATGTTGGGAAAAGTTCTTGTACCATAACTCCGAAGCTTTGTACTGTGCCCTGTCCTTGTGTGAATGTTAGGCTGAATATGTGGAGTCCCCAAATGGTGCCTGTGCTGGTGGTGACGCCGATGTTCAAGAACCACTTGCTACCGGGTTCCTTGTGGATACTGCCCGTGGTCCATGTGTTTGTGCCAGTGCTCTGGAATGGGTATGTGATGGGGGTTTGTGGTGGGGTTTGCTGGTATGAGTCCTGCCACGAGATGAAAACAACTGGGATGCCTGTGACTTGGCAGTTGGACTGGATTAATTGAGCGTTTAATGTGAAGTCTGGGTCGAACACGTACGTGCCTATTGGGTTGTCAACGGTCTGTCCGTTCGGATTATGGCTGTCAACCTCGCTCACTGAGATTATTTGCGTACTCAAATCGCACCCCGGGACAGTTGTGGTCACGGTGACAGTGAGCTGTGTTTGATGTAGTTTGCTTCCCCCGGTTCCTGTTATGACTAGGCTATATGTTCCTGCTGACGTGGATTGACTGGTCGTAATTGTCAGTGTCGATGTGAACCCGGGTGAACCGTTGGTTGGTGAGAGTGTGCAGGTTGCGCTTGGCGGACAGCCCGCTGACCCGACTGTTAGGGTTACGGTTTGCGTGGCTCCGGACAGCAGATTCACGTTGACGGTGCCAGTGGCGGTTTGGCCGCGTGTGACCGTGAGTGTAGTGGGGTTCATACTAATCGAGAAATCGAAAATTTCAGTGCTCACAGTTAGTTGAAGCTGTGTGCTGTGGCTTCTTCCCCCTCCGCTGCCAGTCACGGTGATGGTGTAGGCTCCGGCAACTGCGCTAGCGCTGGCTGTGCAGGTGATGGTTGAAATGAAAGTGGGTGAACCGCTTGCCGGGTTCTTCGTGCAGGTCACTCCGGGTGGTGCGCCGTTCACGCTAAGTGACACGGACTGTGTTTGCCCCTGAGTTAACGTCACTGTAACAGTTGTGCTTCCTAACGGTTGACTTGGATAGTTTACTGTGATTGGTCCTGAGTTGGATAGGTCAAAGTCGAACGGTGTGGGTGGGGGTTGGGCTTGGACTGTTAGGTAGAATGTGGCTGTGTGTGTTGGAGCGGAGCTTGATGTGCCTGTTACGCTTAGCATGTACGTGTTCGCTGGGGTGCTACCCGTTGTGGCAATGGTTACCTGTGCAGAGTAGTCGGGGTTACCGTAGTTGGGGACGATTGAACATGTGGATGATGATGGGCAGCCAGAGAGTGCAAGATTCACGCGCTGTGATGTCCCGCTTACGAGTTGAACGTTGGCCGTTGCGTAAGCGGTTTGACCGGCAGTGATTGTTCCAGCATCATACGAGTAAATAGAGTAGTCGAATGGGGTGGGTGGTGGTGGCGCGTTGATGACGAGTAGGACTTGGGCTGTGCGGATTAGTCCTCCTCCGCCAGATTTAACTTCTTGACCTTGCACGATGACACCGTATGTGCCGGGGGTTGCGGACTGGTATACGTTAATGTTCAGCGTGCTCGTGAAGGTGGGGTAGCCGAGGCTGGTGGTAACTGCACAGTTTACGTTCGTTGGGCAATCACTAGTTGTTAGGATAACCTGTTTTGTGGTGCCTGACGTAAGTGTCGCGGTGACTGATGTGCTTGAGGACTGGCCCTGATTCAGATTCATGTACGATGTGCCCGTTGAAACAGCGAAGTCGAATCCGCTGACACCGTACAATGTTACGACGCGGTATGCGCTTTTGATGTCGTGGTCCCAGCCGTACGCGTAGAAATTATAGTTCCCCGGAACGATTGGAGTGCCATCAAACGTGGAGCTTGGAATCGTGAATGTGCTTGACCACGCTCCAAACGCGTCAGCGGCGAAATTCCATAATCCGTATCCAGTCGTGCTGATGAGAATAAAGATATTGCCACGTTCATATGCGGGCCAGCCAGAGCCAGTGGCGGTCACAGTGTTTCCTATGGTGGCTGTGCTAGGTAGCACTAGGGAGCCTGCTGAGACTGATGTGAGTTGCTGGTTTACTGCGAGTACAAGCTGGTCGCCTACCGTAAAGAGCCCGAAGCCGAACAGCAGAAAAACGAGTCCAGTAGCAATTATCATGCGCTGCAAACGGAAACGAGCACTCATTGAACCGCGCGCCTAACCCTAGTGACAAGGGGTAACGATTTAAGACTATCCGTTTATCATCGTGATGACGATATTCAGGATATTTTTCTCAACCGAACAAGATTGATAGATGGTATCCGTTCCCAGCGTATAGGAATAAGGCGGCCAGCGCGAAGCTGAAAGCGCCAACTGCGAGTGGCAGAGCAAACATGCGGCTCCCTCTGAAGATAAGTGGAACCGCTATTATGGCGATGAGAAGGTAGAACCACATGGAACCCAACACATCAAGACCCCCAGATTTTCCGAGTTCAATGAAACCAATCAGTAAGAACAGAACAGCTCCGAGGACCACGAAAACCATAGACAGCGATTGCACCTTACCGGGTGTTCCGAAACTCATGCGCGTTTCGCCGCTTGATAGTTCATGCGTGTGAGTTCTTAAGTCTTTGCGCACACATCATTATGATGATACTTAAGAGCTTTATGCCTGAAACCGGTAATGCTTCCCTTTGAGCAGCACAGGCACGACTAGTAAAACGAGCAATGGTAGTAAATAGTCAGAGTATTCGGGGATTGGGATTGAGGTGTTGGTTACTTGTATTTCTGTCGGTTGCAGGTTACTTATGCTGGGTAGTCCTGTGAACATGTTGTAGACTTCGCTGATTTTGCTTTGTTGAATATTGACGCCACGCATGTTGAACACTTCATTGAATAGTGAGATGTAGTCGTATCCTGTACCAGCACTCATGAACACCATGATTATCGCGGTTGCGGTTTCGTCGTCATAGTTCGATAGGTTAACGTGCTGTTGGCGCAGATAATTGAAGAGTGTCGTGTATGGTGACCAACCGAACTTCTCGTATATCGCCCAGAGCAATGATACCCCGCAATCCCCTGTCACCTTATCAAGTTTCACCTGTGAATAGTTACCGTACCCAAGCTCCTGTAGAACCCTAGCACTAGCCGCGTACGGGAACGGGCTTGGGTAGTTGTCTTTTTGGGCTTTCTGCGAAATCTGGTTCCATATTCCTTTCGCGTCAGCCCACGGCCAACCACCTGTGATGTTGCCTTGGAAGACGTTAGCCATTTCATGCGAGATGAAGCTGCGAGCTAGATAGTCGTTTGAGATGAGGTTCGCGCTGAACCCGATTGTTGTTCCCGACGCCCAACCAACGTATAGACGACTCATGTTGTCTCCCTCATTTGTGACCTGAACTGTAAGTGGGTTTAGGCTGAAGCCGAAATCTCGCGCGTACTGGTCGTATGTTGCGTCAGCGAACTGTATCAAAGAATCGACTTGCTGCTTGTTTTGAGCGTACCACTCTAAGTAATGGTAAATCCACATTACGCGGGAACCTGAAAGGGAACTACTAGTGGTTCTTGGCGCGATGACTTGAACGCTTACGACTCGGGCTTGCGTTCCTGTTGCCTTGTCTATGCCCCACACGTCATAGATTGCACCTACGTGCATATTGTCACCGACATGTATTGATTGTAGGAATGTTCCGTTCCGCTCCGTCTCAAACGCGACAACAATGGCGGATATATCCCACTGCTGTTTCACATACACGCTAACGGTACTGTTGATTGAGAAACCTGTGCCACCTATGAAGAGTTCAGCGCCTTGCTCAACGAAATTCTGGTATAGGATTATGGTTGGTTTGAACACGTAGTTCTGGTTGGGTACGATTGCAACTAGTGGTGGGCACGAAACAGTGAAGTCCTGAGTTTGTCCACGAACAACAGGCAATATAGCGGCCACCATAAGCACAACTATGAGAACGAATTTCGTTTTCACACACAATCACTACTAAACGTCGTCATGATAACAACTGATAAGTCTTATGCTTAAAGTTGACTTATGTTTTCATCGTCGTCGGTGTGGTTTAGGTCTGAGCAATACCCCAACGAGAATTAGAAGCGCAACGAAGACCAGTAGAAACTCTAGTGGTGGAATGGATTGAACCCAGAGTATAATTGGGTTATTGCCAGTAGTGATTATGTTCGCGAGGAATAGTCCGAAGGCTGTTATGCTTCCAAGAGTGCTGAGAACTATGAGAGTCCACGTAAAATTTGCCATTTTTACCGTGCCTCCCGTTTCCGTTTCTTGCCGCGCTCGTTCACATAAACGGCGATTGCCATACCTGCTAATGCTACGCCTAAGATTGGTAGGATGAAGAGTTCGATTGCGGGCAGGTTCGGCGTAGTTCCTGTTGTTGTTTGTGTACCGCACTGCACGTTGACTATGAACGGGTTTGACGCGGGATGGTCAGAGGTTAAGCTGATGGGTTGACTTGTGGTTGTGCAGCCTGATGCTGAAACGTTCAACGTGTATGAACCAGAAGTTAAGGAACCGAAGTTCGCTAAACCAGACGCGTCGGTAAGTAGACTGGTACTGCCTTGACTTACACTTGCGCCTTGAAGCGGTGTGCCAAGCAAATCCTTGATTAGAACTACGAGCGTATAGGTTGTTGTGGGGGTGCCTCCTCCAACATTATATGAATCCGTGACCGCGCTGGCGATGCCTGAGTACGCTGAATACTGCCCGTTGAAGGCTCGGATGCGGTAGTAGTATCCTGTTGCTGGACTTAACCCCGTGTCCGCGAAACTGGTAGTGGTGCAAGTGCAGATGGTGGTCCATGTGGATTGGTCAGGGCTACGTTGAAGCGTGTAACTGGTAACGGCTGGGTTAGCGTTCGGGTCACTAGTCCACGATAGGTCTATGGTTCCGACTGGGTTACTCGTATCCTTAACCGCCGTGAAGCTGCCCGGAACTGCTGGGGGACCGAAACGCGACAGAGAATCCACTAGGCTCAGCACCTCGTTGAGTACGATTGGAACGTTCCGTAAGCGGGTTAATGAATCCACAAAATTATTCGCATCAGATAGCGTGACACCCCCGAAATATTGTCGGGTAAATTGGTCGGTTAACTTGAGGGACTCAATGAACGGTGAAGGATAATTGTGTGTATTAATGGAAGTGTACGCGTAGCTTAACGCGTCAGCGATTGATTGCGTGTCAGATAAAACGCGATTGGTAATGTGAGTGAGACCAGTAACGGTGTCACCTAAATTCAACACATCCCCAATCAGCCTACCCGTAATTTTCCCCGAAAACAAATCCGTGAAACCCAACTGGTCTGTTAACGCCCAACCCAAGCGTTCGAACTGCTCAACGTGGTGCCTGAGTTAGCGGTTCCAGTGGATGAAACAATCTTCTCCAAGAAAGCATTCGACGTACTACCTGTATCCCCATAATACAATAACACGAAGCCATTAGTCGGAGTGGAGTGCGCCACTAGTGTTGTAATTGAGCCAACCCACAACTCATTCGCTTGCGCCGTCGTAGCCGTTGTACCTGTACCCGGCGTCGTAGATGTCCCAGAATTGGACGCGGTGACATCCGTAAAACTGCTCGTTAGTAACCCGGAGTATTCAGCTACTTGGCCCATCGCGGTTCCCGGGTCAGCCGTCAGAGTCACAGTGATGCTGGCGCTAGCACCGGAACCAACAACCCCCGCCCAAATCTCAACGTCTTGTACGTTGTTAACAAGATTTGTGACTTTACTCCAAGTCACACTTGTCTGTGAAATGCTACTAACCGTCTCAGCCGTACCCGACCCCTTACGAGTGGTAACTGTCATGATATTCAGGTTTCCGTTCGTGGGAATCGCGGCCTGAGTCACCGCGAATGAACTTCCACTCGCGAAAACTCCACCAACAGTACCCTGAACCCGAACCAACCTAGCGCTCCCAACCCAAGCGTTCGAACTGCTCAACGTGGTGCCTGAGTTAGCGGTTCCAGTGGATGAAACAATCTTCTCCAAGAAAGCATTCGACGTACTACCTGTTGCTGTACCATCAAGCAATGTAAAACTATTGGTTGGAGTAGACTGGGTTGCAGTTACATCTCCAGTAGAACCGACCCAAAGTTCATTGGCTTGCGTCGTTGTAGCCGTTGTACCTGTGTCAGATGCCGTGGAAGACCCGAAGGTTGAAGCAGTCACATCAAGGTAACTTGACGTAGTTAATCCTGAATACTCACAAACATTGGCTACCGCAGTTCCCACTATCCCCGTCAGAGTCACAGTGATGCTGGCGCTAGCACCGGAACCAACAACCCCCGCCCAAATCTCAACATCGATTGCACCACTGCCAGCGTTAGTAACTTTGCTCCAAACAACGCCAGTCTGCGAAATACTTTTAACTGTTGCAGGCACTCCTGAGCCGACACGGGCGGTAATGGTTAGAACGTTCAAGTTTCCACTCGTTGGAGTTGAGCTTTGCGTGACCGTGAAGCTAGAACCAGACGCATAAACTCCGCGAGTATTTCCCTGAACTCGTGTAATTGTTGCGTGGGCTTCTTGGATTGGTGATTGTGGTAGAAAACCACTGCTAGTTAATGACCCAATCGTAGATTCAACGCGTAGCCGCGTTAACCATTTTGAAACATAGTACCATACGCTGTGCCACTCTAACCGCTCAGGCAACCTCGGTAGAGTGAAAACATCACTCGATAGAACTTGTGGCGATTGGTCGGCAACATCCATTGGAGAAGCTGGAACCAGTATGAGAACGGCTACGAGCAGCCCATATAGGGCTAACCGGCTGCGGGCGAAACTCATATATTCCTCTTACTCCATGCTATTCGCTAGGAGTTCTCAGGGGCTTCGAACGCCCCGCACACACACCTCACTAGAGTGGACTTGCTACTTAACAGTTTTTCTAGGCAACCAGAAAACAAGTGTTTTCAGCGTTTTCTTCTGATTACGAGTGCTGCGGCTGAGGTTGCTAGGGCAACAATGCTCGTGATTGTGCCTGTGGGGAGTTCGGGGATTGGGGTCATGGCGGTGATGCTTGAAGTGGAAGAAGATGTTGTGACGACTGAGGCTTCAGACGTACTTGTAACCGTCGAAGTGATGGTGACTATTGAAATCGCGGTAGTAGCGGTAACCGTTTCTTCTTGCACTGTTCCGATTACGATTGATGCTTGAACCTGTATGTGTGGGGGTATGCCTCTCACTGGGTCGCCGATGTTCCATAGTCCTAGTGAGTAGTGTCCGTCTGGGGTTGTGGGTTTCAAGTCACCGCTGAAACCGGGTAGTGTCACGGTATACGAGGCTGAGTCACGGCCCGGCATGGGAAAATCATCTATCACACTCCATGCGTATGCTGCGTGGCCGTACAAGTCCACTCCACCGTAGATAAAGTGGTCTGCATAGTAGAGCACTGGTTGATTATGATGCGTCATACTGGTTGAACCGCACGTTAAGCCTGCGGAGCAGTACCCTGAGATTGTAAACGATACCGGGTCACCCCAATAGTATGAAGGTCGGTCAGTAGTCATCACTAGCCCAATCGCGGGAACACGTACAACACTTACACCAACTGAAAGCGAAACCAAAACAGCGATACCTATGAGATAGGATACCTTCATTCAAAACACCCACATGAATGTCATCATCATGATGATGTTTTCCTTAATAAGATTTATGCCACAAAGCACATTTCGTTTTTGCGATTTTAGACGGAAATAAGTATGGTGTAATCAGTTCGGGGGTTTGCGCTCGCCCTGCTCTATTATCGTTTTCTGATTCCAAACAGGCTCATGCCGAACCCGGTGAGAAAAGTCATTAAACTGCCTGCAAGCGCGTATGTTTGATTTGTTGAGACCCCGGTAAATGACTGTAGCGGCGACCTACTAACAGATGTGGTTGATAACGTCACAGTTGACTGGCTGCTGCCCTGCGTAGTGGTTGTAGTTGTGCCTCCGGGCTGAGTCCACGTATACGTCGTCGGGCTGTACGTCTGAGTCCAAGTTGCAGGGGTAGTGGTGAACGCGGTTGTACTAGTCTGAGTAGATGTGACAGTAACAGTTGATGATACAGCGGTTGTGGTGTACGTGTTCACATATGTTGTGGAGCTGGTCGTTTCTGATGGCAGAGTGTACGTAGCTGTCATGCTAATCATGTCAACGTACACAGTATTAGTCAAGGTAACTGGATAACCATAATTGACTGTCCGGGTGTAGCCTTCAGTCAGAGCTAGGCTTATTCCAACTCCGAAGTCTGGGCGCATCATTACGTCCTGTGTTAGTTGGTTTCCCCATTGGTCACTGCTTCCACCGTAGGTGACAGTTGAGTCAACATCAACCGGCCAAACCCCACCACCCTTGTGGTCAGTGCCAGAACTTTGCCCAGAGATAATCATTCTGATTGAATTATCGCTCACGGAACCCGCGTGAGGGAAGTTATAGCCAGTGTAGGTGATTGAGTAGTGACCCACCACTTGAACCAGTGCACCCTTGATTTCGGCGTTTGTTGGAATGCTGAAGTTGAATAATGTCGCGGTTAGGTATGAGGTCGTAGCTTGTGATTTGAGGTCATTGTAGTTGTAGTATCCGTCGCCTATCGCCTGCGACTTAGCCGACGCATATTTTTGGTCTATGCGTCCCGCGTCAGTTGGTGCATACCACGGTGTTGAAACATAGCCGCTTGGGAGACCAGTGTTTGATATTCCTATGAGTGGGTTGTCTACGATGCTGCGTTGTGTGTAGAACTGCACACTGCTAACGATTGTTTCAAGTCCAACTGCGTGGGGAAACGCGACTACGACGAACATGAATATGAGGCTTATAGCCATCAGCGCGTATCCTGTGGTCAGAATCATAGCGCGCCCTTTAGCGTGACTCAAAGCATCCACATCTCAACTACATCTGAAACCATAGTTCCATCTGAGAATATAGCAGTTTCGGCTTGTTACCATCATCATGACGGGTTTTTGTTTTCACAGCAGTTCATCCTCGTCCGGCCATTTGGAGGAATTGCAAGTACCTTTTCGTTCCAACCAGTAAAGCCGCTACGAACGCGAGAATCATAGGAGTAACAGCGTAAGTTAGAAATCCGGCGGTTTGAACGTTAAACCCTAACCATTGATGGTAGAGAATGTAAAAAACTGAGTCCTCAGTGCCCAAAAAGGTATTTGGAACTGGTGCCGCTCCAAGTATATCCGTGGCGTAACCTGACTCAAAGAAATTCCACACGATGAAGAACGCGAAGAAAAACATGACCAGCGCTACCGTTTCAGTTAATCCGACTCCACGTATTCGCCACGCTTTTCCGGCTGAAATATTAATCGGACCGCGACTCACGTACTGGATTATAGTGAGCAGTGCGTACAGCCAAACAGTCAGCAACACATACCAAACAAAAAGCGCGGCGACTGGATTCAGAGAATCCCAACCTACAACAAACCACGGACGGCTGACAAGTAATCCCGTTAAACCCAACGCTCCGATGATAATTAGTTCAGCTAAAGCGATGCCGTGACCACGCTGAAAGCTCATGATTCATCAAGTCACATGCTACGCTAAGGGCGCATAAGAAAGTTGGGGTTATGGGAGAGTTTTTTGTTGCGGGTTAGAGTCCCCAGATTGCGAAGCCCTGTGGGGACAGGAGACTAATGATTATCATGATGAGCAGTGCTGCGGCGAAGAAGCTGCTGAATACAACCCAATTGCTCGCCGCGACGGCTTTGACGCGCATTGTGGAAAGTAAACTGGCGGTCCAACCTAGCACGATTAGAAGTAGGATGACCCAAGAGCCGAGTATCCATCCCTGTGCTAAGCTCATGTAGCCCATGAAGATTTTGAAGATTAGCGCTGTTACATACCCCACGAAGAACCCGACTATGGCTCCGAAAAACGCGTATAGAACCCCAAGCCATGTTTGAATTTTTGGCATTGCAGACATTTTCAGTCGGTACTATGAATGAGTTCGATTCGGATTTAAGACTTGCGTAATTTTCAGAAAAATATCGTCATGACGAGAGTTTAAGGTCAGGTTTCTTCTTCGACGCGGACTTGTCCTGTTTCAATGGTCGGTGTTGGTGGTTTTCCGCCTCGCATCATGCGGGTTAGGAGAACTACAATGATTATTGCGGCAATTGCGACGAGGACTGTGGCAAAGAGATACTCACTCCAAGGTGCTTCCGAGACGGATTGAACCGTCGTTGAGAAGGCGGTGGTGAGGAGGGTTATCGAGCTGAAACTGGTTGTTTCACTGATTGAAGTGCTTACGCTCGTCGTAGTGAAACTGGAACTGTACGTTGTGCTCGTAGTCGTGGCCGTAGTGAGAGTTGTACTGGCAGAGGTCAAAGTTGAAACCGACGTGGTTGTACTCGTAAATGATGTGGACACGCCGCTAATCGTGGTCGTAGCTAAAATCGAAGTTGACGTGGCAGAAGTAGTAGTTGAAGAAATCAACGTCGTAGACGCGGTTGTAGTCACGGTTACACCAGTCGTAGTAGTGCTGGTTTGAACTGTCTGCGTGGTTCCCGAAACGACTACGTAGTCCGAGTTCAATTTGGCCTGCGACGTTGTGCCCTTCACGGTCATGTTAGCTGGGAACGCGAAGTAGTCAATCGCTTGAAGCTGCCCCGTGGGCGTTAAGGTTGGTAGGGGCGTGCCGTTGATGCTGAAGATGAAGTACGGTGTTGATGATAATGAGTAGCTCCAAACAATGGAATATTCCGTGTAACGATTCTTACTGTACTGTGGGGCAGTGGCGTTGATGCAGTCGAAGCCCGTATTACAGGTTGGTGCAGAAGCCAGATTCCCCACCACAGCGTACACTTTATCGGTTGTGCCGTTGTAGTAGAAAAACGCCCCCGTACTCATACTGCCAAGCATAAGACTCCATCCCCATAGTGCACTAGTCATGGTCTGGTTCACTAGGCTAACGTTCATGGTTAAGACACCGTGGTGGAATGTTTGCTTCGTCGCGATGCTGCTTGGCGCGGTCATTGACACGTAGCTGCCATTCACGGGAACCGAAGGTGGATTACCGACCACATTCCAATTATTCACGAAGGCCACTCCGTCGTTGAAATCGTCCTTAAACGAACCCGTCAGCGCAGTGGGGGCAGCAACAAATGAAATAGCTAAAAGACCGAGCATCACGCCGAGAACGATTGAAAACAATTTCTTCAACTTCAAATCACTGTCCCGAGTAACCATACGTGAAGTTTATCGTTAATGGGGTACTGGTATCAGTTGTGCTCATTTGGATTGGTTTGGACGAGTAGACGATTATGATGCGGAAAGCTTGATTTGAATTATTCTGATATGTGAACGATACAGGTTGATTGGGTAATAGGAGATTGGTTAAGGTTACGTTGCGTGAGTAATCTGAAAAGATAATTTGAAAGTTATAGAAAAGTTTCGTCATGTCCTGTGTTTCTGTGCCGTTCACCGTGGTGGAGCCGTAAACTAGAAACGTATACGTAATGGTGTTGCCTGACGTGTTCACGTAGAACGCATTATCAATAATCAGCGAAGCAGTTTTATTCAAAATGATGTTGGGAATCGTGAATGATGTTTGCGGAATCATAATGGGAGACACTATTTGCGTTTGAGCTTGAAATTGCCCTCTGTATTGTGCTACAGCTATTGTTACCGAGAACACAATTGCGAGCAAGACCATGACGATTGCGACTTTGTTCACATGTCCGCGTCGTTTGCCGCTTGACCGCTTCAGTTTTCCTTCGCGAATCTTCTGTTTGAGGATTTGAGTGGTGCGTCCGGCAATGCGACCCCAATACTTCCGTTCTTCAGGGGTTAACGGCGTGACGGTGCTGTCGGCTGGGCGAAGAGTGTGCTGTTGCGGCTTATCGCTTTCTGGCACCAATCTCCTCAACTTTAACGTTCAATACCATGCCTTCCTTATCCATCAAGTCTTCGAAGGCTTTCTGGAAAAGCGCAGACACATCTTTGTATCTGCCTCTTTCAACAACTAAATCCGCAAGTATCCATTCACCTGACGGTAAACTGATTTGCCGCGCAGAACGTCCTCGACCGCGACTTTTCCGCTTCGGTTTCGTTTCTAGGTCTGCCAATTTCACCATCACGATGACGATTAAGTTATGTCATCATGACGATGGCGAGTTAATAAGACTTATGCTTCAACTTGAAGCTGAAAACGGCGTTACTGGAATTTTAGAGACTATTTTCCGCCGCTTACTTGCCATTCAAGAACGGGAACGCTAACGCTTTGGTTTCCTCTGCGGACTAGTCTAATCGACTTTCTGCCCCTATAGCTTCTTCCAAGATATTGCGCTGAGAAAGCAGTTCCAACGGGAGCGCGTAGAAACTCGGGGTCTTTCGCGAATATCACCCGCTCATGTTCAGGTGTTAATCGGTTTGTGTAAACATCGTAAGTTCGTCCCAATCGTGTTGCCTTGTCTTGCAGCTTGATGGTTGTGCTACGTCTACGCGGACGACCAACATATCGTCTGCGTCCTCGACTCCGACCGACACTCATGCTCAAAGTGTGTGAACCTCTTTTGCTGAGGTTGAATATGTGTTGGCTTCCTATTTGATAGTTTCGGCTAATCTACATCATCATCATGACGTTTCACATTTGCTGAATTTCGCGGTTTAACTAGTTCCATGTTGCCGATTGCGCTAGCTAAGTTCTTTTCATCTTCATCGCTTAAGTCGTAAGGTCCGGCCAAGCCTTCCTCAGAAAGCTCCGATAATCTACGCTCACTAACCGCTAACTGTTTCCTGAAGTAGAGGTCTTTGACTACATTATACAACCGCATGTTTTTTTCCGTTGGCACACTAATTCTTGCAAGAACCTTCTTGGTGAATGGGTCTTGGTATCCGAGCCAACCAATAGTTTTCACAAAAACGCGCCCTGTGACGACTGGGTTTGAAGCATACACTTTAGCAACACCACGAGCTTTCATTTGCATAAAATAGGATGCCGTTTCACGGAACTGGTAAGCAACACGGAGAACTGAGCCGGGAACATTGAGAATCCACGGTATTATGCGAAAGCCCGCCGCATCATGTGCGGCAGCGATTGTTTTAACAACGGGGTTGTTGAAGTTTAGTACACCTAGGTTAATGCTGCTTTCATCGCTAATGATTGGGCTACCGTATGGTAAACCGTCACCTAATGGTGGAGGAGGATGAAGTAAACGTGGAATAGATTTTAGATTGTATAGCACTTGATTTGTGGGGTCAAATTTAGCGTCGCGTAAATCATATCGGCTTTGAGTCGGCATACCCTTATCGCGATACGCGTACTTCATCTCGTGGCAAGAGTCAACGATGGCTTCACAAATTTTTATTGAAAGCATACTTTTTCCGATTCGTTTTCTTCCTCCAATTATGATTGTTGGAGGGTCGCCTTCCTTGATGTCATTCATGACGGCTCGGATGAACCAATCGCTATTCGCGTTGAAACGAGAATTTGTTTTTTCTGGGATAGCGTAAATTGAAGTAGTGGAAACTTGTAGTGACGTGTTTATTCTCCTTCTTGCTGCTCCTGTTTCTTGATGTCGGGAGAGATTGGTAAGTTTGCTCCGTATCGTTCGGCTAGCATTTTCGTTAAGATTTCCTGCGCGTCTGATTTGGCTTCCACCATGTCTATTTCTTTAGCGTCGTAGGTGTTGCCTCGGGGCCAGAGGGTGAGCGCGTGGTTTTGTAGTTTTCCGAGTATCCATTTCGTTGCGGGGTGGTCTGGGCCGAGGTCTTGCTCGTAGAGCGTGGCTATGTTGGTTAGTTTCTTGAATGCGAGAATATTTTCTTTGGTTATTGGGAATTTTTTGCCGAGTCCCCAACCGTGGGTTGCAACCTCGATGGCGCGGGATAATTCAAATGCTTGCGAGATTGGACGCATAACTGGAACATCACGTCCGCCCTCTTTGTGAGTTAATGGCTGATTATCTTTGCCCATTACTTGTTCGGTTAACGTGGTGTCTTCGAATTTGCTTGTGCGCTCCTCCATCATACTTCGTATGAACTTTTTCCGTTCCGCACGTTGAGTAGCCGACTCCTCCTTACCTCGCACAAGGGAAGGTTTACGTCTAAGTCGAGAAACGGAAATTTGGCTCATTACATTCTACTCTACTTGAACCCTATCGTAAGTAGATATGTGATGATGACGGCACTTATAATCACTGCGGCGACTAGGGCTATCCATTTGGGTTGGAACCATCGTGTCCTTGCGGTTCGCGGAAACAGGTCAATCAGCTCCTCCTGCTTACGCTCATGCGCTATGCCTGCTTCGAGGGCCATGCGGAACTCGGGCTGATTCGCCTCTAAACTGTCAATACGGGACTTGGCGGTGGCGAGTTGCTGCTTCAACTTCATTGCTTCGGTAATCCCCCACATGTTATAAAATGAAATTATCTTTTCCCTGTTAGGAACCATGTAGGCCGGAGTAAATCCCGCAAGCCTTTGCGCGAGTTGAACATGCCAAGTGGAAAACAGGACAGCGTAGCAAGGCGCACTAAAGTCTGTACCTGAATCCATTTCAAAAATACGCCCCAAACTAAGATAAGTTACTCGCCCCATAACGAGCATCCCTTTGTAGATAAGTAAATCCTGAACGTCTATTAATTCGCCGAGGGAACATGGACTGATAATTACCGCTTTATCGAAAGGTGCTGTACCCGGACTTGGAGTTAAAACGTATCCGTGTGTGGAAAACTGCATAAATGGTGATTCATAGTAAATTTCACCTGTCTCTAATTCAATCTCGTTTTTACATGAAGGGCAGATACCGCGAACTTCCTCAATCACTTTTAATCCTTCACTTTGCTGAGTTTGTGAACCCCCAGCGTTAGTAGCTTCTTTCCTGTAGATTCCCATAGGAACCCGAACGGGCATTAACCGTTCCTCATCATCCATTGGAATTTCTACGATGGGTTGATTCATCACCAAGTACACACCTCCAGCGAGGCTTGGAAGTTCAAAAATTTGGGCTGACAAGTTGATTCCTGAACCTACAGGAAGTACTATGGCTAACCAATAATATCCCAATAAAGAACCGATAATTCCCGCGCTACCTAATCCTGCGATGATAAGCCCAACAAGCATCCCCCACGTAGTACTAGCGTAGAAAAACGCTATGAAAACAAACATCATTCCTCCTACTATAATACCTATCAGAGCAAATTGTGCTTTAACTTGTTGGACACTCTGCGAACTTTGAACTCTAGCGTACGCGGGGTCAATGTAGGTGCTTTGTTGTTTACTCATTCCAGTTTCAACTCTATTGAAGTGGACGCGAAATGTGTAGATGACTGGGTAACCGTCATGATGATGACATATGTGTTTGAGATGTACGACTATTTAGAAGTTCCTGTTTTCGGACGGCTCGTTCCCACCTCCACTTTTGTATTTGCGCTTGATTTTTCTGGTAAATGAAAATTACTCCCTGATGAACGCTAATAATCGCCGCCGCGTAAACGAGTAACCATAAAAACGGAATCCGGTAAACTGCGACGTATACCATTGTTAACCAAAACACGAGAAACGGGCTTCCATACGTGATTAGGAAAAAATGAATTTGCTTCAAGTTTCGTTCTCACTCTTCTGGTGGTTCGTTTTCTTTCCTTCTTGCTTCGTCGCGTCTGTTTCGGACAGTGTTGATGCTCATGTAGCTGACGATTGCGATTAATGCTACGATTGGACTCCAAAGTAGGATAGTGGCTAAAAATAAATCGAGCGTAGTTATCGTGACGGTTTGCGGCGGTAGAGTTACTTGGTTTGTACCTTCCGCGTAGCCTATAATCTGGTATGTTCCGGCTTGTTCAAGTAGAAGCCAACTGCTGAAGGTTGTTGGCGTGTTCGGGTCTATGATATGCTGCTCCTTTGGCGTGGTGAGGTAGGGCTGATTGTTGCGGTTGATGGTGTACCAGACATTCAGCGTGTCTTGGGTTCGGTTTCCGTTTAGGGCTGTGAAACGCATTTGGACGACGCTTGTTGGTTTGAAGAGGAACAGTTGGAAGCTAGTTGGGTACGCGGTTAAGTAGTCGAGCGTCGCGATGCGTGGGATAGCGGCGAGTTGGAGTTGAATCAACGGAGTTGGACTAGCAACGTAACCACTGCCAGTGCCGCCCGCTGGAACTAGGAGTTTGCTGAGCAACTCTGAAAGGTTCAACACGTCCGCGATTGATACGTTGATTACGGCTCCACCTCCGCCCGCGTGAAAGATTACTGTTAAATTATCGGTGATTGTGAGCAGGTCGCTGAGCGTGAATGAAATTGATTGTTGACGGTTAAGTGTTTCCGTTAGTGTTAACGTTTCCGTGTTGCTGCGAAGTCCGAAGTATGAACGCGTTAATGAATCTGTGAGATTCAAAATATCTGTGGGATATTTGATTCCGCCTTTCGATAGTGCATCCGTTATGCCTAACGCGTCGGTGAAGGATTTGCTGAAGCGTCCTGAGAAGTTAAGCAGCTCAGTTAAGATTAAGTTATCTGCGAGTGGCCGGTTGAACATGTAGAGGTTCGATAAGGATTCTGTTATTGTTACCATGTCTGTGAGATTTGTAGTGAGCACTTTGCCGGTGTTTACGGACTCAGTGAGGTTAAGGATTTCTGCGAGTGTGCGTGTGCCAAAGAATTGTCGGAGAAAAGTATCGGCTAGAATAAGTTGGTCTGTAAGGGTTTTTCCGGCACCTCTCGCGATTAAGTCTGTGAGGGTTAAGGTTTCCGTGTTCGCCCGTGAACCAATGAAAGTGCTCGATAATGATTCTGTAAGATTTAGGAAATCGAATAGCGTCTTACCGACGGTGTGGGATAGCACATCCGTAAGGTTCAGCATGTCAGCAAGGGTGCGTGTGCCAATGAACTTGAACGATAGAATGTCGGCGAGATTCAACGTTTCTGCTGGGGATTTGCCGGTTCTGTGAGCTAACAAGTCTACTAGATTGAGTGTGTCTGAAAGTCCACGCGAGCCCACAAAGCTGAACGATAACACATCAGTGAGATTGAGAATTTCCGAGAGCGGCTTACCGATTCCACGCGCGAGTAACTCCGTAATGTTGAGAACGTCAGTGAAACTTCTTGCACCCACAAACTTGAAGCTGAGAACATCGGTCAAGTTCAGGGTTTCAGTCAGCGGTTTACTAGTGCTCTTAATTATTGAATCGATTAGGTTTAATGCATCAGAGAACGATTTAGGAACGTTGCGTAAACGCGCCAGTGCATCTGAAACGTTTCCGGTTTCCGATGGGGTGCCTGATGCGCCCGCCGTGTATGTGACGTATTCACTGTAATTCTCCGTGGACAGAGTAGGACTCGATACGGTGCTTTGCAAAGTGCCGAAATTATCCCAAGTGTACGCGCCCGTGTTCGCGCCACCTGACGCGTATGCGGGACCAGCATAGTAAGTGTTTGAAACAAATGTCCATTGAAATCCAAGCCAATATGTTGCTGTGCCAAGATTCAACGCGGTAGGGCTACCGCTACTAATATTAATCGTAGTCCAATTTGAGGAGCCTGAACATGCTGACGCGTTCACGGATGTACCCGAGGTTGAACTATTCCATTTTAGAACTGACGGTCCGCTACTATCGGTCCATATTCCAAGAACCACGCTTCCAGAGGTGGTGAGGGAGCAGAAGCTAACGCTCGTAACCGTCGCGGAACCGCTGAGAGTAGCCTTCGTGTAAAGCGTCTGCCCTGTAAGCACATCATCGACGGTGGTAGTTGCTGCGTCAGCTCCGTCAAAGTGCAAGTCAATTCCCATACCGGAAGTACGAGAGTAAGGAACGGTGGGGGCTGTGAAATTAGACGTGTGCAGAGCAGTTCCTTTCATGATTTGAACATCATCCTCCCAACCATTCAGGTACACAGCCCAAACTGCGTCGCCACCAATCACGAGAGACCCTGCGACATCAGGGTTAGCATCTGTTTCCGTGGAAGTACCCGCACTAGTCCCATCTTTGAAGATGTAGAGAGTATTTCCGCTACGGTCAAGTTCGATGTGATACCAAGTTGCCGTGGAGAAGGACGTGGCAATCGCCGTATCAAAGCCAGCACCAGCCCCATCGTTACTGCGCACCCTGAACTCGTAGGTTCCAGCGTTATTCTTTACTGCGAAATACCAGAAATGCGTAGTGTCAACTGACTGCGATAGAAACCAAGTGTACTCATTTGCGGCGGGCAACACATTGAAACGCGCCCATAGGGAGATTGTGAAAGCCCCAGTTCCAAAAGCCCAATCAGCGCTATCAGCCGTACTCCAATAATCACCATTACCATCATAGAGGCTGCTTGAACCACCGAACTTTGACTGTGCCGTATCAAGTTGAGCATCACCATTTGCCGTCATAGCTTTCGCGCGTGGGTAGCTCGTTGAGCCTGTGCTTGTGATTCCGAACGTGGGGTCAATCGTGGTCATGTTGACCGGGAACTTGACTTCGATTGCTCCTTTCGAAAACACCCCCTTGCCTTTCTTGTCACCGTTAACTTGTATCTCAACAGGTAGTGAGCCGTACTCCTGCCATGAAGCTGACCACTCGCACGAACTAAAGTCAAGTTTGCTAGACTCGGACAACTTCATGCCGTCGCTTGATGCGGTGAGGTTTACTATGTTTAGTCCGTTAACGCTATCGCAACCAGTGTTAGGAGCAATCTGCCACACCCATTGCAGCGAACCTAAGCCTACTTGGTTCCAGTAGGTTTCAGTCGGACAATCATCAAGCGACGAAGTACACAGCGGGTTAGTGTAGTACCACTCTTTTACTATGTTGGCGCTAATCTTCGGTAGGGCAGTGCGCTGAAATTGAACAATTAGATGCGAGGTTGCAATCAGAAGTCCAGTTGACTTCTGCCTGATTTCCCACGAACCATCAAAATGGTCGCTTAGAGCGTAGGGGGTTTGCGCGGTGAATGTAACCTGTGTACTCCATGAATCTGGAAGGAAATTACCGTTCTCTAGTAATACGAAAGCGGTGCTGGCAACATCCTTCTTACCAACCGCGTCGGGCGACTGCCATGATACGATGTAAGCGTTCTCTGACTTCGCCAACGATAACGTGTAGTGGCCGAAGGTTGTCGCGTAATCGTACTTGCCCCCCACTAAGGAAAATGATGGGTCAACGTACGTTAGGCTCCCAAGAGTTGAGCCGCCGAGGTTCGCAGCTTGAACGGTTGGCAACAGTTCGTAGGGGTGTATCCATTTGGGAATGTTACTTGTGAAGGAGCCGAAGAAGCCTTGAAGTTGATGCCCCGACTGTAGATTGCGGATTAACCAGTCACGGATTGTTAACCAGAAATCCCAGAAGGGTTGGTGCTCAGGAATCGCTGGAATAGTGAATTGGTTTGGCGATATTGGCTGCGTGTTCTGCTGCTGATTAAGGTTCGGTGTTAATGGTATGAGCATGAAGGCTACGATTAAGAGCGAGTAGAGCGAATATTTTAGGTGGCGTCGCAAGGGAACGTAGCCTGTAGGCTACTGAGCGATTAAAGGCTTTTAACGGTTTTGTGTTTCAGAACGGCGAGCGAAATTATTAGTGTTAATCCGAGCAGCAATGTTATGAATTCTGAAGGGTATTCTGGAATGGAAAAAACGTTTCCGACTATGCTAATCTGGTGCTGCGACTGGTGGTAGTACAAGTCCAGTGTCCAGTGGGTGGAGTTGTTGGTTATTGTGGTTGGCGGAATCAGGTTCGCGTGGCCGTTATCGAGATACACTATTGGACTAGTGTTGAAGAAAGATTTCAACAAAGCCACTTTAGTATGCCCCACAGTCCCCGCTGGACCGCTCACGGTGATATTCAACCCGTTCCCGCTGACAGAGTAACTGATTAGCGATGAATTCGTTTGGATTGTGAAGGGCTGTGGACTCGTAGCTGTGGATGTGGTGGTTGTGGAACGAACGCTCGTCGTCGTGCTAACACTCGTCACAGTGCTTGTGCGCGTACTCGTAGACACGCTCGTGGAAACTGATGTGGAACCACTCGTAACCGTAGTGGTTGTCGGACTCGTGGAAGTCGAAAACACCGTAGTCGTGGACAGACTCGTAGCAGTCGTCGTAGTAACTGCCGTCATGGTCGTAACCACCTGCACACCGTAATCGTAAATCGCGTGAACCTCGCCTGCGCTTAGCGCACGATTATAAACCATAACCTCAGCTACGTTCGCTACTCCTCCGCTACCTCCAAGTTGATATGCGACTGAAGTGTGAAATCCTCCCGCTGTAAAGTAGTGAGCATTGCCTCCCAAGCTCCCTGTAGCTGTACCAGTGTTAACGTCGAGGACAGCATCTTCCCAAAGCGTCATTTGGTTACTTCCAAGTGTGCCGTCGTAGACTCCACAAATAATATGCCAAGCACCATCCCAAAGGCCAACCGTTGCGCCATGCACCCCACCGGCTGAAGTTTGCCACAAAATTGCGCCGTCGCTTTCGAAGAACAAGCCATAGCTTCCCGCTTCATTCTCACCCATTTCAACGATTACTTCATGGTCGGACGGATGATGAGTAGTTTGTAGAAACGCACAAACAGAAACTTGATTTCCAACGATTGATAAGCCCACCGGAGCCAGAACAGTGGTTACGAATTCATGCGTACCACCCGTAAATTGAGCCGCGTAGTCACCTGACACTTTACCAGTTGCCCATGTTGGACCATTAGTGAATGTGCCCGCGTAACCGTTACCAGACGTATCCGCGACTGTTGAACCAGACCCTTCAGTGAACCTCCACCATAATTGCTGGCCGCTCGACGGTGGCACAATCGCCTGAACGGGTAACAACGCTGATAGACTGAGTAGCATGAAAACGACTAAAACAGTAATGCTTCGCTTATTCGCCATCAAAGTTTAACCCTTTCCAACAAACATCATCATGATGATAACGTAGGGATTTAAGGCTTATTCAACAACACGAAATAGTGGAGTGATTATGCCCCAAACAAGAAGTTCAATGGAGGCAGTGCATATCGGCTCGCTCCTGTAATGTACAATATCAGAAACGGATATGGATATGCCCATAGCCATGCGGCGAATACGAAAGCAGAATAGCCAATGATGAAGGGTTTACGTTGGGTTCGCAACCAATTAATTACCCCTAGTACAACGGACACTAACATTGCTAAGCTGTGATGAATAAATTGTTCCGCTCCGCCTATTGATATTACGAAGTACGGTAGCCATGTTGCCATGAACCATATCAAGATAAGTGTGCTAGAGCTACTTTTAGTTTTGTAAATGTCGTAGCTAGCGTATGCCATGACTGGTACAGCCATGAAAATTATGGCGGGATTCATTTGCGCCCAGAAACTTATCAGCGCCAAGTTTGTTGCAGGGTCAAAAAGCCACGCGTATCGCACAGGGGTTTGATTGAATAGCCAAGCCCAAGGCTGACTTGACGGCACTCCTTGAACGAGGCTCAGCGTCCAATTTATACTAGAGTTCCATTTTAGGTATAACATAATTTCTGTAAAGGGATTGTGTGAAACCCCGAAGAATTGCAGGAGAACCGTGAACATTATGAACACTATAGATGCACATAGACTGATGTTTATCACTGATTGTTTGACCCATTGCTTCAAGTTATCCTCACGTTGCACTAGCGAATAAATTAACACGATAAATAACCCGAAAATTCCAGTCCATTTCGATAGAGTAGATAACGCTAAGAAAAACATCGAGAGATACGGGCGATTTCTCAAGTATAGAAATATTCCGACCATCATGAAGGCGAGCATGTAAATGTCGAGTAGTGCGGCTCGGCTGTGAATCCAAAACAGCGTATCGAAGTTTAGGAAGACCATACTTAGTAATGCCCATTTCTTTTCATTGAAAATCGTTAACCCGATACCATAAATACTCACTAAAGCGACCGCGCCCATGATAACGCTAGGAACACGCGCCCAGAAGAAACTCACAACATTCGGAGAAAACGCGTAGACGAAAAACCCAATGATAACTTTACCTAAAGGTGGCTGTTCTAAATTGAAATCTTGGCCCAATGTTCTGTTTGGATAGTATATTGTGAGATTCAACGACCCAGCCACGGTTACTGGGTTACCAAGAAAACGCGGAATCAAAGGCTGCGGTGTTAGCCGCACCATGTTATACGCCACAGGCACGTAGACCACTTCATCGTAAATCGAGTACGGAGGGACGGCCAATAACGCAAGGTCGAGACTAACGAAAACACATAGAAGAAATACGGCCCACTTATGAGAACTAAGAACTTGGCTAAAGCTCATTTCAACTTCCCCCCGGAGCGGCAGGTACGACATCTAAGCCTCGATAATTCCACTTCATCCTATCAAGCTCAGTCGAATAACAACTTCACCACAAATTAAAACATGAAATGAAAGAAATAGAGCTTACGCTATAATGATAAAAAAAGGACTTGCAGGATTGTTTACTCACTTAAGCTCCACCCGAGGTGATTGTCCATGTCTCCCAAACCACTGAGAATATTCCAAGTGGCTTTATGGTCAAGGTATCACCCGAGCTGAGATTCACCGTTCCGCTTCCGTAAATCATTTTCATGTGACTTACGAAATCTGCGAAGGTTGTCTCAGCCCAGAGGGTTCCAGTGCCGATTGGTGAGCTTGTGAATAGCCCTGCAAGTTGCACATTGCTCTGAACCGCTGCTCCTGTGTAGGTGAAAGTGTTGATGAGTGTGAAAGTGATTGAACCTGAGCCCGCTGCGGCGATTAGGTTTGCTTGAGCTGATGTTCGTGCAAGTCCGCTGCCGATTTCTCCGCCTTGAAGTGAAGTATCTGTCTGAGCGCCGTATGTTCCTGTTGAGAGCGCGATGTAGGTGATTCCTCCTGCTCCACCTTTTTGTAGGATTAGTGAGTTCTGCCAATTCTGTCCTTGATTCATGATACTGTTACGCCCAAGCCATTGATAGTGATAACCTTGTGGCGTTTGCCCAAGGTATGTCCAACCGTTCATGACTAGCGAACTGTCTGGTGAAACCTTGTACAAGTCCAAAACGACGGGGTTCTTGAAAGCTAAGTTTTCCCGAGCCTGAATTTGGTGGGTCTGATATGTGACTGCACTTCCTATAACGAAAGCTGACACAGCAACCATGAGGATTATTGCAGCAATTATCTTTTTTTGCAACATATCACCTCCACTCCGCGGTTAATAGCACAAAGTATGACATTGCGTAGCGAATATAAAGCCTTACATGCAGCCTCCTCTTTTAAAGAGGAAAATCGAACCTATTTCAACTTAGTCAGACAACTTGGACAACGACAATCGCCATGACGATACTTTATATCCAGCTTAATTTGCGGTTGGTTCATGCACCAGCAATCGGTTTTTTCCGTACACCCGAATTGCGAACCGCACTTAACGCATGTCTTAAACATGGCGCAGAATCATTCGAGCCATCATACTTTCCACTGGGAACGCGTGCCAGTTATGCCTGAAACGTAAACGTGCGATTGGGCCGTACAGTTTGAACAGCCAACGGATTAAGCGATTGTCGATGCGGCTGGCAACCTTCGGATTAGCGAACACGGCGCTGAAAGCCATGCTTGCTAACCGTCTAATTTGTTGTTTCGTATGCCAATTCGGATAGGTGAGCATCCAATCATCAAGGCTGAAAGCAGCCCATTCCTCAAGTGTTTTAGGTGGAACAAACCCTGCTTCAACGGCTTCGTCATAAGTTTTCGCCCCGGGGTAAGGGGTCAATAGATTCAAAGGAACGTATGCATTGGGATTCTCACGAACAAGTTGCTGAGCAACCTTAATCGTGTTCTGTAATTGGTCTTCTCGTTCAAACGGGTATCCACAAATAAACGTGTACTTGACGATTAACGGAGTTTTAGCAAGCCGCTTGTTTACCGCGAGCATGGCGTCAACTGTAATGTCTTTGTCAATATGTTTCATCATTTCGGGGTCACCAGTTTCAGCTCCGATGTAGATGTCACGACAACCAGAGTCCCAAAGCAATTTGAAATCCTCATCCACCATTTTACTTGCTGTATCAATTCTTAATCCAACCGCCCTCCATCTTAGTCCCGGCAATTCTTGAATGAAAAGTTTACAGATTTCTCTAACGCTATCAATACGCGTGAAGAAATTGTCATCTAAGAAACAAATGAAATTCAAATTATATTTCTGCACAATATGCTTAACGCGTCGTACCAATTCCTTCGGTGAATGTTGCCTCCATTGACGCCGGGCAAAGGCGGGTATGTAACAGAATTCGCATCGAAATGGGCAGCCTCTAGAAAATACAAAGTCCCCAGCTCGACCAGTTTCAGTTCCACGTTCAACATACCTTTCCATATATGGTTCGACAAGTTCGTATGCGAGTTCAGGCAAGTTGTCGAGATTTCTTTCGAAAGGTCGTTCGGGAGTTGTGATTTGCCTGTAGCTTCCGTTTTCTTTTTCTTTGTAGGTTATGCCTTTAATTTGTGTTAGCGGAGTATGATTTTTGAGCGCTTCAATTAATTCGAGAAATGTAAAGTCACCTTCAGATATGGCAATTATATCGATAGCTGGGTGTTCTAGCGTTTGTTCTGGGGTAAGGGACGCATGTATCCCACCCCAAACTACTGTTAAATCAGGGAAATGTTGTTTGACTAATCTTGATGCTTCAACTGCATGTTTGATTGTGGAACCAGTCATAGCCGTAGTACCGAAACAAATTGTGTTCGCACCAATTGCTTTCAGTAAATGTTCTCGCCAGTTGTCGTCTACTCGCTGGTCAATAATTTTCACAGAGTACCCTTTTCGATATGGTGGAGTAGCAACGGAAAGTAATCCGATGGGCATTCGACCCCAATCGAGAAAATCGTAGATGCCAGTTTTCGGTTGAAATAGGACGACATCGTATGTTTGCGTGATTTCTTCCTGAACAGCTTGCATCCATCCTGAATGTTTAGAGTAGGCGGGTGTGTACGTGCTCATTTGCTGTCATGCGACCTGTTTTATGCCGTAAGTAATATATTTAGTTAACTCATCCGACGCGCGCTGCCTAACGATAGGACTTGCGCGAGTTCACGTAGAAAACGCCTAACCCTCTCCCTCACTGCGATTAGCATACTGTTTCCAAGTCCTCAAGCCATGCTCGTGCCATATCGAAAACTATCTGCGGCAAGTAGTCGGATTTAGCGAGATGGTCGTAGACACGTTGCAGATTGCCGATAATATCGTTCTTTTCCAGTTCTGCCGTTTGCAGGTCTTCAACGAATTTCTCAGTGTACTCCATGCCGAATAATTCGTCCCGTAAATTAATCCACTGGTTGTGTTGGTTGCGTGTCTGCCAAACAAAAGGCTTGCCAAAGTGTACGTGCCAGTCGGTTTCCCACATTATTCGCTCAGCGATATAGGAAGCGAAAATGTCATCGTACCTGCCTACTCCGATAAGCATCATCATCAGCGGTGATAACTCACGATTGAACGCGGTGTTCTGTGAGTCGAAAGGGCTGAAGCATTTCTGGTCAACTACGAAACCAGATTCAAGAATTGGTGAAGCATGATAGGTCATGGAACGGGTGAGAATACGGTCGATAGCGTTGATGTCAGGGTCACCTAACGTTAAACCGTTTGCTACCCCTACCTTAGCATTTTCAGCAGTTACCATTGAAGGCACATGGTCAATATTTCTTTGGGTGAACGGGAAACCACGATAGTAGACTTTAGGAGCTAAGTATTCAGCAGCATTGACCCATCCCGTTTCCGATGTGGCCTTGAACCCATCAAACGGGGTTGATAAAGAGCTGTTGAAGTCAGTTATGTGTTTGTTGCTCAGTGGGAGATTGTCATCATCGATACTGATTATTATTTCGGCGTGTGACCGTATGGCTTCGAGTAACGCGAAGTTGCGGCGCATAATCTTGTTCCAACCCATAACCTCCGAACAACGGTAGCCCGCTCGCTCTTGGTCCTTATCGCTGAAGTACGTTGCGTTGCCAATTTCATTCGCTAGGACTCTTACTTCATCATGCGGAGTTTTCCTGTCACCAGCAATGAGAATTTCCATGTCGGGTTCGAATCTGCGATATGAACGAAGCACATTCGGCACATGAATCGTTGTTGTGATAAGCACTAGCCTCACGCTTTCTCGAACCTACCCCACCGTTTCTTCAACGGAGCCAGTAAAGGCGCTAGGAAGTTCAAGAAGTTTTCCGCCACGTACAAGTAATGTAGGTTTGTTTTTAGAAAACCTTCTTTTCGCCATCTACGGGTGGATATGTATGTGGCAGTGTTTGGGCTGAACTTTGTGTTGCCAATGAACATTAGTTTGCGTCCAAGTATTCCATCATCGTTCGGAAGCATGTCGGGTTCAAAGCCGCCGACTTTCTGATATGCCCATTTTCGGACGACGATATTGTATGCGCTTGCTGAAACATGACGAAAAGGATTCGGTAACTTTCCCATGATTATTCGTAGTGCATTGTAAATCGCATATTCCAAACAAACAAGGCTCGATGCATCAAATGGTACACCCGCACCAGCAACCGCTATGGTTGCATCGTCGAATTCGTTGATAATTAATTGCAACCAATTTGACGGTGGTAATGTATCAGCTTCAGTAAAGACCAGCAAATTGCCGTAAGCATTAGTCATGCCGATTGAACGTGCTTCGGAAACACTTTGAAAAGTTGCGGCAATAACGTGCACCCCCATTTTTCGAGCGATGGAAACAGTATCATCAACGCTCGGTCCATGTTTTCCTCCATCAACTATTAGAACCTCGAAGTCTTGGAAAGTCTGACGGTTAAGGGCTTTAATGAGTGGTGATACGAACTCGGCCTCGTTCAACGTCGGAATTATAACAGACACTAGGGGCAGCGTCCGTCGCCTATGCTACCGCCTTCACCACTTGCTGCTCAACCCACTCGTAGAGCTTCGGCACACCTTCTGCTAAGGTTGTTTCTGGTTGCCAACGCAGCATTTTCTTCATCAATGTCAAGTCGGCGTTCCGGCCACGTACGCCCTGTGGTTTTGTCAAGTCATGCTTGATTCGGAGTTTCTTCCCTGAAGCGGCTATGGCTAATTTGGCGAGGTTATTAATCGTGGTGAGTTCGTTGCTGCCAATATTCAAAGGCTTATCGTATTTTGAGTTCATCAAACGCCATAACCCCTCAACACAATCGTCAACATATAAGAAACTGCGTGTCTGTTTCCCGTCACCCCAAACAGTTATTGCGTCACCACTCTCAGCTTCAGCAACTTTCCGGCACAAAGCCGCTGGCGCTTTTTCTCGTCCGTTTTTGAATTCTGAGTGTGTGCCGTACACGTTATGTAGACGAGCAATGCGAACTGACATGCCGTAATCTTTAGCGTAACTTCGATAGAGAAATTCAGAGAATAGTTTTTCCCAACCGTAAGATAATTCCGGCCAAGCTGGTAGCGCGTCGGACTCCTTAAGCGGGACCACATTGGGTTTCGTTTCTAATAGATGACTGTAGATGCACGCGCTGCTGCTAAAAAGAATTCGTTTTATTCCTTCCTGTTTCGCGGCTTCGAGAACATTGAGATTGATTAAGGCGTTGTCACGCATAATTGGAGCGTTAGTATAGGAAAGGTAACCCATGCCTCCCATGTTACTCGCGAATTGGAAAACCCAATCCATTTCTGTAACGGCGATTGAAGCAATTGTTGGTCCACGTAAGTCATAATTCCACACCTCATCCGCTAAGAGCGGTAGGTAACATTCGCCGCGCGGTCTATTGTCTGCGACCCGAACGTAGTGCCCCTTCTTCTTGAGAAAGTTCGCGAAATGTGACCCGATAAAACCACAACCACCACAAACCAAAATCTTCAAGGCAATCGGCCTCACTGTGGTTGTACTTGTAGGATTTTTGTGGGTTTCCGTCTTAGTCGTGCGAGCATCCATGTTCCGATGTTGAGTGCGATGAATGGTACTCCGATGATGCTCAGTCCTAGAACCAGAAATATTAATGGGACACTGAAGCTTAAGGCCAGCATTGAGATTAATCCGAGCCATGACAGTTTTCCCACCCACTCCCAAAGTTTATGGGTTGCCGCGTCGAAAGTTCGCGTTTTCCACTGACCAATCAGAAGGGGGACAAAAATTCCGGGCAACGTTAACAACAGAATTGTGCTGTCCAATCCACCAGTCGCGGCTAGGTACACCGCCATTATCGCGAAACATGCGAAGCCAATCATGAACCATAATATGCGGTTCCGACCTGTTAACGGTATGCTTTGGTTTTGAGATTTCGGCAATGGAACCGCTAGATGACTTTGGCATTTCGGACAGGTAACCTTCAATTCATCCGCGCCTTCACTCAACGAGCGAACCTCCTTTGTTGTAGTTTCATCTTCTTCTGATTACTAAGAATGCTTGTGACCGTGTAAACTGTGCAGATAATAGCGACCGCACTGTAGAAGGTTTCGTGATAGAAATTTAATGAAGGTGGATTCATTGAGCTAACATAGATTGGCATTTGTCCGAGTTTGAAGTTTGGCGTGTTAATGATTGGCCGATTTACGACGACAACTACGGACTCGCCTGTGCCCGCGCATGAGGTTACGCCTGCTGGACATCGGGTTGCAGTTACGGTTTCATTTAGAACTGTGGTTGTGGTCTGATTCGAGATTTTCGTAGTAGTTGCTTCAGTCGTAGTTGTCTGGTTCGTTATGAACGTTGAAGTGGTTAACAGGAAAGTGGTGACGGTGACCATGCCCGATGCGGAAACGGGCGTGGACGGGAAAACGTTGTACATTATGATGAGATTCCAGACGGTCGCGTAGATTGCGATTGCGGCAACGAAGAAAACAGCACCGAGAACAATGGGTTGAATGTAAAGCCTAAATGTCCGCGCCACGCTGAGCCACTGAATCACCATCATGACGAGATGATATAAATGGCTTACGGAAGAACGGGGCAATAATCAGAATCAGGAACCAAACAGTCCACGCTGCAAAAACCAGCAAGAGCAAAGTTTCAGGCATCGTCAAGAACGGGAACGGAGATAGGAGATATGTCATCGTAAGTCCAAGCCGCTCAGTAGCAAAGATAACTACTCCAGTCGCAAATGTTAGGAGTGTTGCCGTACCCATGTCTGATAGAATTCTCATCGACTTACCCACTCGACGTGCGGTTTGCTTGGTCCTCGTCGGCTTGAAAGATAGTAGATTAGCGCGATTACAACGATACTGATGACGAGTATCGGGATAATCCACGGTGCGACGGCTTGTAACGAAATTAACGGGTTAGAACCAGCAATGTCTACGGGATACGTGCCGGTCGTAGTGAACTGTTGGCGTGTAGCGTAGTTTCTTCCGAGATATTGGACTTGCACGGTGTAAATCAATGTTGGGTTGACTTGGAACTGCGCCGTGAAACCTGACTGGTCTGTTAATCCCCTCCAAACCCGCTGCCCAGCATCATCGAGGACTGTGACGTTCGCGTTCGCGAGTAGACTCGGGTTCATAGAGGAATCTTGGATTTGCAGTTGCACCGTCACTTGATTGTGAGAGAATATGCCTGTGCTCGTCGTGGTAACCGTTGAGCCGCTAATTATCGTGGTAATTGTTGTCGTGTACGTGTTCGTCATGGACGCGTTAACAATTTGATATACCGCTTGAATCGTCGGCACATTGTTTATCGTCACCGTTGTTGTTGGCGAATTAGGATTAGTCATAGAAGCATTTCCTGTTTGCACGAGCCACTTCATGAAAATGTACTGCACGTTTGCGATGAAGAAAATCTGTTCTGCTGAGATTTCTTTTTGGCCTCCAACTGGAATCCATCCGCCCCCGGTGAGCGTTGGTGAACCGTAGTTTGATGTTAAGGTCAAGTTGACCTCTTGACGCCATTGCCAAGTGGCATTGTAGTTCTTATCCATGACTAGGACGAAGCTGGAAACGTTCGCGTTCCAAACACCATTCAAATAGTACCCATCAAGGTTCCATCGTGTGCCTTGCGGCATTCCAGCATAACTCGGAGTGGTAACCCAAAGATTAATCGGAGTGCCAACGGGTTCCTGAGCGTTGTACGCGTAAACTATGTGGTTGCCTACATCAGCCCCCGGGATACTTGGACTACAAGCTACTGCTCGCGTTTGAATCATGCAAACCGAGTTCACGTTTAGCAAATATGAGTCAGCGTACGCGGATTGAGCGGAGCCTATTGTGATTACTGAAAGTAATATGATGATGAGAAAATTGTGCTTAAACATTTTCCTGACGCAACTCTTCAAGGCTGACTTTTGACACGTTCAAGTAAATTGTGATTAGGCTGGAAACGACTAAGGGTGCTAAGAGTATGCCCCACGCAATCGTTGACTCCCACTTCGCGTCGTCGCTTAATCCGCTGAATAATCTGACGTAGGTCATCAAGCCGAACAGTAGGATTAGTGGTGTGAGGGTGATGAGCCATCTTTTCTTGTTGTATAGTTCTGGAATGCCGTATTGCATGGTTATGGCGAATATTCCGAGGCTGAGGATTAGTGCAATAGGCCACACGCCGTATGAGGGCGGGTTTATGAGGGTTGTGAGGTTACCGAAGAAGGGCGTGGTAGTGGTTTTTGTTACGGTTGTTGTTGAGCTTGTTGAGCCAGTGCTAGTAAGTATCATGCCACTGGGGTCATCAGTAGAGGTAGTGGTGAATATCGCAGAGAGCAAATTAACCAAAGTTTGAATGTCTGTGAGTGAGCGCGTGTACGCTTGCGAGGCGCTGCTTTGCGCGGTCAGTAGACCGATTATGTTTAGAGCGTCGTTGAGTGGGCGTGAGCCAGCGAACTGGTAGAATACCGCATCATTCAAATTTAACGTTTCAGTAAAAGTGAAAGCGGTTCCCGAGTTCTTCAGAATTGAATCAAGCAAATTAAGGGCGTCGGTGATTGAACGCGGGTTTTGATGTCCTCGTGAAAGTAAATCTTGCAGACTAACTATGTCGGTTAGGGGTCTGGCTCCCACGAACCTGAACGATAAAAATTCCGTTAGGGCTAATGTGTCTGCAATATTCGCGGTGAGCAACTTCCCCATACTTACTGCGTGGGTTAGGTTGAGTATGTCTGAGAGCTGGCGTGTGCCAGTGAATTGCGTAGTCAAAGTATCGACGAGTGTAATGATGTCTGAGAGACTGCGGGTTCCACTGAAACGTGAACTGAGTGAGTCAACAAGATTCAGTACATCGCTTGGAAACTTCCCCGTCGCAAGCACCAACGAGTCTGACAGGGATAGAATTTCAGATAGAGTGCGTGTGCCCACAAATTTGAAGTTCAACGCATCAGCAACATTAACCGTGCCCGATAGGAGTTTGCCGATGTCACGACCTAACAAGTCAATCAGTGTTAGCGTGTCGGATAATCCTCGTTGTCCGACGAATTTGACCGATAGAACGTCTGAGAGGGTTAGTGTTTCTGGTAATGGTTTAAGAACGGCGTGTCCTAGAACGTCGATGAATGTTACGGTGGCCGTTAACGGTTTCAGGTTGCTAAGTTGAACATTATCTGTTAGAGTTAGGAACTCTGTTATTGTTGTTTCGCTTCCCTTCAGTAAGGAATCGACTAGGTTCAACGCGTCTGCGAGACTTACTGGGTTGCTCTGTCCACCACCACCTTTCTGAGCGGTTAAAGCATCAATCAGGTTTATGAATTCGCTGAGCGGTTTCATGTTGCCTACTTGAATTGAATCAAGCAAGTTCATGACATCGGTGAATGGTTTTCCCGCATTCTTGAGAATTGAATCAGTTACAGTTAACATGTCAGCGTTCGTTCTCGGTTGTCCTTTGAATAATTGGTCTATGAGATTATTGGCTTCAGATAATCGTTTGCCAACAAACTTGTACGGCAACGTATCGGTCAATTTCGCTGAGTCGCTTAAACTGACAGGATTACCTGCGCTTGATGTTACTAGAACATCGTCTACAAATAAAACTTCTCCACTACCAGCAGATTCTTTAAAGTCAATTCGGAAATTGGATTTGAAATATTGAGAATCTGTAACTGTCTGTTGATAATGGAGCCATGTATCCTCTGTCGCAGAGTTGAGGTCAGCTATTAAATCATACGAAGCACCATCGTAATAGTATAAATCCGAAGTATCTGCTGGGTCAATATCATCATCCATATACCAAAAATCAACAACAAATGATGTTGTAACACTTGACAAATTAATGTTGTCTGATATTAAATCCCCATCATGAGTTCCATCACAATAAGCCATATATGTTCCAGCATGTGGTGCCCATGGTGCTCCCGGTACTGAGCTAGTACCTATTTGCCATGTTGTTGTTCCACCATCAGTCCACAAATCAAAGTTGTTGGCTTCAAACCCATTCGTGAAATTTGTCGCCGCGTAAACGGGTTGCATGTACCCTAATTGTGGATACCAACGGGCAGTATCCTTACCCAGATTCTCCAGCCATGTTTTGATTGTTGGCAGTAAGTCCCAGAAGTTCTGGTGCTCTGGAATCTTCGGCAGGTTACTGGAACCGCTTGTTGGTGTGTTCGTGGTTTGGGTTTGAGGTTGCGGAGTGGCTGGGATTAGGATGATGGTTAAGACCAGTAGGCTGTACAAGATGAGTTTTCGGTATGCCAGCCGCAAATCATCCTACCCGACAACCGTAGATAACCCCGCTTACGTTCTTATCGTTTACTAACCATTTCAGATTACATTAATCCGGTCCCTTTAACCAATAAAATCGCGCCAGTCACCGCGAATATGCTGACGACCACGTAAAACCACCATGCCGGGGCTGTTGTGGGCGGTGGGTTGGTTGTCGTGGTTGAGGTTGATGTGTACGTGTTGGTGTACGTGGATGAGCCGCTCGTGTACGTGGTTGTCTGAGTGGAACTTGTCTGGCTTGCTGTCGAGGTTGCGGTGGTTGCTGTTCCAGCAATTTCAATTATTGCCTGCGACTGTACGGGCGGGTTGATGAAGAAGAATACTGCTGCCGCGAGCAGGAGCAAACTGACCAGTAGGACTGGCAGATTAATTCTACGAGGGTGCATCATGGCATACCACTTCTCCTAGACGGGATAGCGAAAGCGGCAGACAGCGTGATGATGGCTCCGACGAGCATTATTCCGGTTCCAGCTACGTAGCCGGTATCGTACGGGGCGGGTACACCGACATATCCGAGAATACTGATAACATAGAATGGGGTGCCCGAAGTCGGATTTATTTTGATTTGGACAATATAAGTTCCTGGCGCTAGGGTAAGCGAACCATACCAACTGTTTTGGTCTGATGGAAAGTGGGAACCTTGCGGGGCGGCCCCTCTTGTTAGTGGGGTTGTTGCTAGTCCGTTGATGTTGCCTTGCGGATAGTTCGTTAACATCATTGATTGTACGCTGCTCGCGCCCTGTGTGACTGCGACTCTGAAGTATAGGGGACTCTTGGCTTGAACGTTGCTGGTTGTGAACAGCGTGAAGGTTTGCCCTGTTCCGTCTTCCATTGTGACGGTTGTTCCGAATTGTGGTGTGCCGTACTGCGTGATGGTTAATAGAACATCGTTGCTTTGCTTGTTTGTGGACTGGTCAACGGCATTGATTATGGCTTTATCGGACCCGGACCATATTTCAAAGGTGACTCCTGTAGAAAAGTCGGCTGAATGGTATCCCGTTGAGTGTGTTTTCGTGACCCGGCCAGCATCGTACTGGATTACGGAAACTTGACCGCCTGATGTGAAGCCTGACCCTTTGACAGTAACCGTTACGCATGTTGCCCCTGATGAGATACACTGAATTGTTAGCGCACTTGCCTGCGAGTTCACCGTGATTTGCGGGGCAGCACCCCCACCAACGTTGATAACTGCCTGAGTCACGAAAGTGTTAATTACTGGAAAAAACGCTCCCAATAGCATAACACCGAAACCTAAAAACAGCAGTAGAACCTGCGCTGCCCTCAAAGTTCCGGTGCTAGACATTTCCGCAATCACCTATATTCGGGGTTACGGTTTTCGAGGCATCGAGTAGAACGTTGCTACGAGTCCGACGATTGCGAGGATTATTCCGAAGTCACGGATTGGCGTGAACCAGTCATACCAGTTTCCGTTTCCGCTGCTGCCTCCTTGAATGTTTACGACCGCTGCGTTGATGAAGCTCATTTTCATTACGGATAGTGCCCATTGTGTGCCGAGCGTTGTTTCTACGCCGACGTTCAGGTAGTATGTGCCGGGTTGAAGGTTGCTGATTTGTACGCTCCATGAACTGCCGCTCGGGGTCATGGTGTACGCGACTGTGCG
>LCQK01000004.1 GCA_001004105.1 Candidatus Jorgensenbacteria bacterium GW2011_GWB1_50_10 | reverse complement strand
CATCGTCTACCTTTCCACTGAGGAAACCATACCGGCTGGCGGTTCAAGGAACTATCAGCTTAGCGGTACGGTGACGGCGCCCGGTTCCAACTCTTCAATTAGCACCCAGCTGGTTCTAAGAGCTGACGCGACAACGGCGAGCATCCTTAAGGGCGCTGCCTGGCGCGATGTGGTTACGTCTGTCGCGGACAGCACCACAGGAGTTAACACGGTAGTTAATGACACCGACTCCGGTTTCGTCTGGTCAGACAACTCGGCAACCGGCCACACCTATGGCGGTGAAGGCGCGGCGGGTGGAACAGCTGACTACGCAAACGGCGTCTTCATTGACACCTTCCCGTCAACGACTTACGCACGGTCCAACTAAACCAACAATCTCATGTCTTATGAAGAAGTACCTAGTATTATTAGCAACAAGCGGCATCATTTTTCCGGTATTTGTAATGGCCGAACCCTTTCCTGACTTTCCTATGGCATTTTGGGGCACCGTGACAATAAATTTGCAACCAGCTCCTGCCGGAACGCTTATCAGGGCCTACGTCAGTGATGTAGTGATGGGGCAAGTAGTAACACAAGAAAGTGGTGTATATGGATATACCGGCCCCACGAAACAGAAACTGATTGTAGGGAGTTCTTCGGGAACGATTGTATTTTCGTTTCAGAACCCCTCATTATATGGAGGGATGGAAACAAAGGGGACGGTATCTCAGACACACAGCCCTTTTGTTAGTGGGGAAACAATAAATAAAAACCTCGCTTTTGCATTTACCGAAGCTACTACACTGTCCGGCGGTAGCGGCGGAGGCGGAGGAGGCGGCGGCGGTGGTTCATCGCCGTCACAAACTTCGTTGTCAACGCTAGGCGCATTAAGTTCTAAAGGCGATGCAAATAACGATGGCAAGATAAACGTTCTTGATTTCAATTCTCTCATGGTTAATTGGGGGAAAATCAGTGTGGAGGCGACGTCTGATTTTAACAACGACGGCAGGGTTGATATTTTTGACTTCAATATATTAATGATTAATTGGTCGAAATGAGTGATAGAAATATGAGAAAGGTATTTTTAGTAGCAATTGGTTTAGTATTTTTGACCCCGGCTGCGTCGCTTGCTGCATCAAATTTCTCTTTTACCCCAAGCAGCGGTTCTTATGAGCAGGGACAGGTCTTTACCGTTCAAATTTTTGTAGATCCGCAAGGAGTTTCTTTGTACACCGTAAAAGCAAAAGTAAAGTATCCCGCCGACATTTTGGAAATAAAGTCCTTCACGTTTTCGGGACCATGGATACCGCTTGTCCAATCCGACTACGACCTCATTGATAACACGCAGGGCGTTTTGATAAAAACAGGCGGTTACCCAGGAGGTCTTTCTTCTAGACAATCTTTGGGCACCATAAATTTCAGGGTTAGAAAAGCCGGTTCTGCTTCACTCAATTTTGGCAGCGATTCTGTAGCTCTAGATGTTTCCAACAACAATTCTCTTTCGTCTTCTTTGCAGCAAGCGATATTCGATTTCGCGGTCCCAAAGTTGCCAGCATCCGCGCCAGCAATATCGGAGGCGGCACCCGCGGCCGTAGAACAAGCGGAACAAACAATCCCCGTCGCATTGGAAACGCCGCTTAATCCATTAAGCTTGGCTGTGGTATCTGTTTTAGCGCCGCTAAATCCTCTTATTCTATTAGGCGTTGCTCTTGCATCACTCATCGCGGTTCTTCTTCTGAAAAGAAAACATAAACATAGAAAGATAAAAATTTTTAAGAAATAATAGATTCTAGCTTCGTTAAGAAAACCGTTCCTTTCCCACCCGAGCGACGCTTGTGTTCCCGAGAGCGGCTCTCGGAGGCAACAAAAGCTTGGTTCCGCCTGCAGGCGGATTTTGTTGCCGAGAGCGCAGGCGGTCGGCTCTCGCTGGAAGAGCCGAACCGCCGGCGATTGAGGGAATACAAACGGAGCGTTTTTTTTGACAAAAAACAGATTTTGCGGTAATCTCTCTAAAATGCTTTCAAAACGACAAAAAGAGCCGGTTATTAAGGAATATCAGGTTCATAAAACCGATACCGGTTCGGCCGAAGTGCAGGTTGGACTCATCACCAAAAGAATCAAGGAGCTTGCCCTTCATTTGAAAAAGCACCCCAAGGACAACCATTCCCGGAGAGGGCTTTTGATGATGGTTGGCAAGCGCCGGAAATTCTTGGAATATCTCCGCGGCGAGAACGAAAAGGCCTACGACAAAATCGTAAAAAAACTTAAGCTGGAAGTTGCATAACATATGAAGACAAGCGAGAACGCGAGTGCCCATCCGGCCCAGCGGGTCGGAATTTTCCTGGATGTCCAGAATGTCTATCATTCGGCGAAAAACTTATACAGCGCCCGCGTCAATTTCACGGAATTAGTGAGAACCTTGGTTATGGACCGGCCTTTGATCCGGGCCATGGCCTACGTCGTAAAAAGCGATACCGCCTTGGGCGAGGAATCGTTCTTTGAGGCGTTGAAGAAAAGCGGCTTTGAGTTGCGCTTGAAGGACTTGCAAGTTTATCCGGGCGGGGCCAAAAAAGCCGACTGGGACGTGGGAATGGCGGTTGACGCCATTCGGATGGCCGATTCGCTCGACGTCGTGATACTCGTCACCGGCGACGGCGATTTCGTGCCGCTCGTCGAATATTTGAAATGGGGCAGAGGGAAAGAAGTGGAAGTGGCGGCTTTCTCCCGCACCACCTCGAGCCGCCTCAAGGAAGTGGCCGACCGCTTTATTGAAATGGAGAACATTCCTAAGATTCTTTTGAAAATCAGGAAAAGAAATTCACTTTAATGGATTTAGAAAGGAAAATTTACAAATCCGAACTCTTGGGCGAGGAACTCTCGCTTGAAGTTTCGACTTTGGCGGGGAAAGCGAACGGCGCCGTGATCGGCCGGCACGGCGGCACCGCGGTTTTGGCGGCCGTCGTAATGAGCAAGAACGACAAACCCGGCGACTTTTTCCCCTTGACCGTTGACTATGAAGAGCGTTTCTACGCTGCCGGTAAGATTCTCGGCAGCCGGTTTATTCGGCGCGAAGGCCGCCCGTCCGACGAAGCGATTTTATCCGGCCGTTTGGTTGACCGGACTATCAGACCGCTTTTTGACCAGCGCTTAAGACGTGAAGTACAAGTGACGATAACGGTAATCTCCTACGACGAAAAACACGACCCCGATGCCGTGGCGCTCATTGCTGCTTCAACTGCTCTTGCTATCTCCGATATTCCTTGGAATGGACCGGTCGGTGGCGTAAGAACAGTGGTTTATAACGACAAGGATGAACTTCGCTATGACGCTTTTTTTGCCGGGCCGCGCGACCGCGTGAACATGATTGAATTTGAAGGGTGCGAAATTCCCGAGAGCGAAGCGGTCAAAGTTTTTAAGAATAGTCAGAAGGAAATCAACCGCCTGATCGATTTTCAGGAAAAAATCGCAAAAGAAATCGGCAAGAAGAAAACAGAAGTAGCACTTTTGGAGCCGGAGCCGCGGGTAAGAGAACTCGTGGAAAATTTTATCAAGGGCAAGCTTGCGGAAACAGTTAAAGGGAATAAACTGGAGGATTTGAAAATTGCGTTTCTGGAACATCTTGTTTCCTCCGGCGAGGAGGCACGGGTTCTGCAGGCGGCTGACATCGTTTTTGAAGAGGCGGTTGATAAATTCGTTCACGACCAAGCGTTGAACCACGACCGGCGGCCGGACGGAAGGAAACTAGACGAACTCCGCGAACTTTACGCCGAAGTCGGTCTTTTCCCGCGCATTCACGGCACAGGCCTTTTCATAAGAGGCGAGACGCAGATTTTGGCGGCGACCACCCTCGCCTCGCCGGCAGCCGAACAGCTGATTGAAACAATGGAGATGAGCGGCCGGAAGCGTTTCATGCTTCATTATAATTTCCCAGGGTTTTCTTCCGGGGAAGTCGGCAAGGGCCGCGGCGGTCCCGGGCGGCGGGAAATCGGCCACGGAGCCCTCGCTCATAAAGCCTTAAGAGCTGTGATTCCGACCAAAGAGGAATTCCCCTACACTATCCGCATTGTCGCTGAGACATTGTCTTCCAACGGGTCCACTTCCATGGCCTCCACCTGTGCCGGCTCCCTCTCTTTAATGGATGCGGGCGTGCCGATTAAGAAACACGTGGGCGGTATCGCGATGGGGCTCATGCTTGACGATAAGTCCGGGAAGTTTAAGGTTTTGACCGATATTCAGGGTCCGGAAGACCACCACGGCGACATGGATTTGAAAGTGGCCGGCACCGAAGAGGGACTGACCGCCATTCAGATGGACGTGAAAGTTTACGGCATCACGGAAGAAATTTTTGAGAGTACCCTCACGCAGGCGAAAACGGCCAGAGCGCAGATATTAGCGCTTATGAAAGAAACCATTGGAGCGCCCAGAGAGCAGATTTCTCCTTTTGCGCCGACCATTCTCACTTTGAATATCAATCCCGAGAAAATCGGCGAGGTCATCGGTCCGGGCGGTAAAATCATAAACGGCATCATCGCGGAAGTGGGCGGCGATACCGCGATTGACATTGAACAGACCGGTAAAGTTTTCATTTCGGGCACGAACCGCGAGGCGGTGGAGAAAGCTTTGAAGATTGTTGAAAATATTGTCCGCGAATACAAAATCGGCGAAATCGTGGAGGGACCGGTCGTGAAAATCCTGGAGTTCGGCGCTATCGTTGACTTAGGCGGCGGTCAGGACGGCATGATTCACATCTCGGAGTTGAGCAATGAATTCGTGAAAAAAGTGGAGGACGTCGTGAAATTAGGTGACCGGGTAAGAGCGAGAATCATCAGAGCGGAAAACGGTAAAATCGGCCTTTCTCTTAAGGACATAAAATAATTCTGGGGGCTTACCCAGTACAATTACCCCGCCATTCTGCTTGAATAACAAAGTAAATTTTGAAAGTAGTGACTCTTGCTGGGAATATTGCACGACTTGGATTTTCTATTTGATGATATGCGCCGTAAGCGCTAGCGGGGTAATTGTACTGGGCTTATCCACAACGGCGCGCCTCGCTATGTTCTATAATGTAGGTAATGGCAGGCGAGAATTTTAATCCTTTTAACCAGAACCAAAATCCGCCTATAGGCACCGGTGAGGGCGAGTCACCTCTTATTTCTCCGGGAACGCCGAAGATGCCGGATGTGGACGTCCGGACTTTCGGCTCCGACGTAAAATCAATGGCGGACACCGGAGGTGGCGCGCCCAAACCTTATCAGCCGGCTGCTCCCGCAGAATCCCAACCGGTTCCCCAGGAAGAGAAAAAACCTTTCGGCGAAGTTTTTGAAACGCCAGGCGAGGTGTCGCCTGTGCCCGCCGAGATGCCGCCGGCCGGCATGCAAGAATTCGGCGCCGCGCCGAAATTCAAAAAGGGGCTTTTTGCGGGTCTCCTTGTTTTAATAATCGTCGTTGGTTTGGGCGCCATCGGTTATTTCTACGTTTACCCCACTTTCTTCGGCGGTGTTTCCGAAATTGAAAGTCCCCCGCCGGCGGCCCAAGAACCCGCCTCGCCGCAAACGCCAACACCGCCAATTGTCCCCCAGGTACCGGTAGTTGGCGGGGAGACCACGACAATGACAAGCACCGCTACTACCACGGAAGAAATTACGCCGTCTCCAAGCCAAACACTTCTTGAACACAAATCGTTATTCAAGACCGCGGCGGACGTGAGCACTAACATTACCTTAGGAATCGTAAGCATAAGCTCAATAAAAGGTCAGCTGGAATTTTCAACCGCTCAAGTCCCGATCCTTAAGGAAATTATTTTCAAGAATTCCGACGGCGAAATTTTGAGCGCGAGCGGGGTGATGGGCGCGTTTTTGCCCGATGTGTTTAGTGCCACTGTTTCCGCGGATTTTGAAAACGATCTGACTTTAGCGACTTACACAAACGACAAAGGTACGTGGCCGGTCATCGTTCTTAAGCTGAGATCCGGCTCTTCGCTAACGGAAGCCAAAACCACCGTTCAAAAAATAGAGACGAGCGCCAATTTACCCAATTTCTTTATTACCGACCCCGGGACAGCTTCAGCTTGGAAGAATGGCACGACCGAGGGCGTTTCCAATAGGTACCGAACTTTCAGTTTATCCGGCGCCGGTTTGAACTACGGTTGGACTGGCGACACGTTGGTTATAAGCTCTTCTTACGCAGGATTTCAAGAGGCCCTGAAGCGGCTGAGGTAGGATTTGACTTCCCGTACCGCCTAGGTTAAAGTTAGACGTGAAAATGCCGCTCCGAAGTGAGCGGTTCTTTAGTAAAATGGACTTAAAAGCGTTAGCCATAGCCGTTAATCAAATCGCCGAAGAGAAAGGCATCAAGCCAGAGGAGGTTCTCCACGCCATCGAGTCGGCGATTGCCGCCGCCTACAAAAAAGAATACCGGAAGCGGACGGAGTTTATCCGAGCCAAGTTTGACCTGAAATCGGGAGACATTAAATTTTTCCAGGTTAAGTTCGTTGTAGAGCCACACGAGGTGAGAATCGTTGAAGAAAGTGAAGCTCCGACGCTCGCCGAGGGCGAGGTTGGAGTCCCGACCGCAGAGCGCGTCGGGAATGAAGAAGAGCAAACGCTTCCCCGCTACAATTCTGACCGTCATATTTTTGTTGAAGAAGCAAAGAAAATAAAAAAAGACGCGGTCTCGGGTGACGAAATCGAGTTTCCGTTGGAGACACAGGCTGATTTCGGCCGCATCGCCGCCCAAGCCGCCAAACAAGTGGTGCTCCAGGGTTTACGCGAAGCGGAGCGCTCCTCGATAAAAGAGGAGTTCGCCGACAAGGAAGGCGAAATCGTCTCCGGCGTCGTCGGGCGTTTTGAACGAGGTAATGTCTATATTGATTTGGGCCGGGCGGTCGGCGTTATGTTCTACAACGAAAGTGTCCCCGGCGAACATTATCGGGTGGGCGAGCGGCTCAGGTTTCTTGTTCTTGCCGTTCAGGACGACCCGCGCCGACCGGGCATTATTCTCTCCCGTTCCCACCCGAAGTTTGTTATCAAGCTTTTTGAATTAGAGGTGCCGGAGATGGCCGACGGCATCGTGGAAATCAAAGCTATTGCCCGGGAGGCGGGCAGCCGCACCAAAGTCGCCGTTGCTTCCAAGGAAGCGGGCGTTGACCCGGTGGGTTCGGCGGTGGGCGGCCGCGGTATGAGAGTGATGGCGGTTACAAACGAACTGGGGAACGAAAAAATCGACGTGATTGAGTGGTCAGACAGCCCCGAAAAATTTGTTGCAAATGCCTTATCCCCGGCCAAAGTCAAACTTGTGGAAATTTCACCGCGCCGGGAAGCGAAAGTACTGGTTTCCGAAGACCAGTTATCACTTGCGATCGGCAAGGGCGGCCAGAACGTGCGCTTGGCGGCGAAGCTCACCGGCTGGAAAATAGACGTTCGGAGCCAGTCGCGGCCGGAGGAAGTGCAGGAAGGCGGCGTCTCCGAAGTGGAAGCGGCAATGGAGGAAAAATCTCCCGAAGAGTTGAATGAAGAAAAATCCGAGGGTGAGAGCGTTTAAAGAATAAATTTGTTAAAATAAAATCTAAATGCTGTACTTAATTTTTGTGCCCATTGCGATTGCCGTTCTCTACACCGCTTATCTTATAAAGTGGCTCCGAAAGCAACCCTCGGGGAGCGAGGCGATGATTGAGATATCGCGCGCCATCCAAGAAGGTTCCCAGGCCTATCTTGTCCGTCAATACCGCACCGTTGCCGTCGTCGCCGCAATTCTTTTTGTTGTCATCGGGCTCGCGCTTACTTGGCTCACCGCTCTCGGATTTTTGGTTGGCGCCGTCGCCTCCGCCGCTGCCGGGTTCATCGGCATGAACGTGGCAGTGAGAAGCAACGCCAAAACTACGGAAGCGGCTAAGCGCGGCTTGCGGGCGGCGCTTTCCCTCGCTTTCCGGGCTGGCTCCGTGACGGGGCTTTTGGTTGTCGCCTTGGGGCTCCTTGCGGTTTCGGTTTTTTACATCGCAAGCGGCGGCGAAACCGCGCCGCTCATTGGTCTCGCTTTCGGGGCGAGCTTGATTTCGGTTTTCGCCCGGTTGGGAGGCGGTATTTTCACCAAGGCGGCCGATGTCGGCACGGATTTGGTCGGCAAAGTTGAAGCGGGGATTCCGGAGGACGACCCGCGGAACCCGGGCGTGATAGCCGACAACGTCGGTGACAACGTCGGCGACTGCGCCGGCATGGCTGCCGACCTTTTTGAAACCTACGCCGTGACTTTGACCGCCGCCATCCTCTTGGGTACCTTCGGCGCCTCGGCCGGGTCGCTCCTTTTCCCGCTCGTGCTCGGGGGGCTCGCGATTTTCGCTTCGGTTCTGGGGATGTTTTTCGTCCGGGTGAGAAACAGCGAAATAATGGGCGCTCTCTATAAAGGCCTTGCGGCCGCCCTCATTTTATCGGCGGTTTTATTTTATTTCGCCGCCAGATTTTATTTCGGAAGCGAATATCTCAACGTTTTCTTTGCAAGCTTAATCGGTCTTGCGGTCACGGCTCTCATGGTTCTAGTGACTGATTACTATACCGCTAAAAAATACCGGCCGGTGCAAAGCATTGCCAATGCTTCCAAATCCGGCCACGGCACAAACATTATTTTGGGACTCTCGGTTGGGATGGAAGCGACCTTTTTGCCGATTATCGTAATCGGCGCGGGAATTTTAGGCGCCTATACCTTGGCGGGCCTCTACGGCGTCGCCGTTTCGGCAGTGGCGATGCTCTCCGTCTCCGGCATCATCGTCGCCATTGACTCATTTGGGCCGGTGACCGACAACGCCGGCGGCATTGCCGAGATGACGCACGCTCCGGAGGATGTTCGGAAAATCACCGATGCGCTGGATTCGGTCGGCAACACGACCAAAGCCGTGACTAAGGGTTACGCCATCGCCTCAGCCGGGCTCGCCGCCCTCGTCCTTTTCGCCGGCTACGTTGAAGAACTTGGCCGACGTTTTGGGGGTGTGGCTTTTGACCTACAGAATCCGAAAGTTTTGGTCGGAATGTTTTTGGGAGCGGCCGTGCCGTATCTTTTTGCTTCCATTGCGATGAAGTCGGTGGGAAAAGCCGCCGGTTCCATTGTGGAGGAAATCCGCCGGCAGTTCCGGGAAATCAAAGGACTTATGGAAGGCAAAGCCAAACCTGATTACGGCCGGGCGGTTGATATTGTAACGCGTGCCGCCTTGAAAGAAATGGTTTTACCCGCCCTTCTTCCCATTGTCGCCGTGCTCGCCGTCGGTTTTGGATTAGGTGCCGCGGCCTTGGGCGGCATGCTCATCGGGACAATTATCTCCGGTCTTTTTATCGCAATTTCCATGACCTCGGGCGGTGCCGCCTGGGACAACGCCAAAAAATACATTGAGGACGGCAATTTCGGCGGCAAGGGTTCGGAAGCGCATAAAGCGGCCGTAACCGGCGATACCGTAGGCGACCCCTACAAAGACACCGCCGGTCCAGCCATCAACCCATTGATTAAGGTAATAAACATCGTTGCTCTTCTTATCGTTCCGTTCCTCTAAAATAAAAGGAGGAGATGAATATGGATTTTAGAAATAAAAGAGTCCTCGTGATGGGTCTCGGGCTTTTGCGCGGCGGTGCCTCGGCTGCAAAGTGGGTTGTAAATCATGGCGCTAGGGTCACGGTGACGGATTTGAAGCCACGCCGGGAACTTCAGCGATCATTGAAATCTTTGGGCGAAGCTCGCCGAAAGATTAAATTTGTGTTTGGTCGACACCGTGTTTCCGACTTCAGAAACAACGAAATTATTGTCGTGAATCCGGCTGTTCCACGCGAAACGCTTTATTTGAAAATCGCCAAAAAAGCCGGCGCGCAATTGGAAAACGAAGCAAGTATTTTTTTTCGGTTTTGCCGAAACCCGATGGTCGGCGTGACCGGCACTAGGGGCAAAACAACAACCGCCAACTGGATTTACCACTTCTTAAAAAAGAAATATTCTCACGCGGCTTTGACTGGTAACTCTTCCGATAATCCCATGCTCGCCGCCCTGGATAAGTTGGACAGCAAAAGCCCGGTGGTGGTGGAACTCTCTTCTTGGCATTTGGAACTTCTGCCGCAATCCGGCAAGTCGCCGCATGTCGCTGTGATCACAAATTTGTATCCCGACCACTTAAACCGCTACCCGTCGATGAAAAGCTACGCTTCAGCCAAAGCCAATATTTTTTTGAACCAATCCAAGAACGACTTCCTCCTTTTAAACAAAGACAACTCCTGGACGAAGTTTTTCCGCGGTTTCAAACCCAAAGGCAAGATCGTCTATTTCCCCGTCTCTCTCGGTTTGAACCTAGAAAAATTCAAACGCGCTTACGGCCTCCACAATTTTTACAACTTGAACGTCGCCATACTTGTAGCCCGCCACTTCGGTATCACTCTTCAGGAGATCAAAAAAGCCATAAAGAACTTGCCCCAGATCAGGTTTCGGCAGGAAATAATCCTTAAAAGAAAAAACCTTGAGATCATAAATGACACCACGGCAACCACTCCCGAGGCGACAATAGCCGCTTTAGGGCGGTTTAGAAACACCGGCGAACTGTTTTTGATAACCGGCGGCACGGACAAGAAGCTGGGTTTCACCGAGTGGGCGCGAACCGTGAAAAAATGCGTAAAACCCGGCAATCTTTTTCTTTTAAACGGCAGCGCCACGAAGAAAATGGTTTTGGCTCTCAAAAAGGCGGGCTATTTCAGAAAAATTAAGCCGTACATTTTTGAGAACCTTAGCGTTCTGATAAAAGCAGTTAAGGTAAATCTGAAACCTAAAACCTATAACCTATCAACTACTATCTTGTTCAGTCCCGGCGCGACGAGTTTCGAGAAATTCAAAAACGAATTCGATCGGGGAGAGCGGTTCAACCGCTTAGTCAAACTTCACTTTTAATTTTTTGGCCCGCTTGCGGTTCAATTTCGGCATCTTGACGGTGAGGACGCCGTTTTTGATGCTCGCCGTGGATTTCTCGGGGTCCACTTCCTGCGGTAGGATGATGGAGCGGGAAAACCGGCCCCAGAAGCACTCCTGGTAGAAATAATCCTTTTCTTCCACTTTTTCCATTTTCTCCCGCCGGCCGCTCACCGTCACCGCCTCGTTCGTAATGTTTATCTCCAAGTCCTCGGGCGCGACGCCAGCGACCGTTGACTGGACAATAATGTCGTCTTTGGTCTGGTAAACGTCAACTGTGAGCTGGCCTTCGGATTCCTCGTCGATTCCCGCCGGCGGCTCGTTCGCTTCAATCCGGAGCGATTTCAATTCGCTTTTCGTTTTAGCAAGCTCCGCGAAAATTTCGTCTTTATTTCCCATAATTAAGATTATATCACTGAAACCGGCTAGCTTTCAATTTTTCGAAATCCTGAAAAAGGAAGAACATAGCTAAAACGAGAAAAATGGTGGCGTAGAGAAGATTTGCGTTCTCAAAGCTCAAAATCAGGTAATTGAAAATGCCGTGGGTGACGGTAGCGACTGTGAGCCCAGTGCTGATTTTTCTTTTGGCCCAATAAAATCCTAAAAGGCCCGAGGCAAGGACGTGAAGGAGGGTAGCGCCGACGAATCGCAAAAGCAGTACCTGGCCCGTATCGAAAATCGAGGCGGCGGTGACAACCGAGAAAGTGCTTGAAGCAATGAAAAGGTTTTCAATGGCGGCAAAGCCGAGAGCGGCTGTAATCATGTAAATCATCGCGTCCACCGGTTCGTCGAAGTTCTCGTCTCCGGCAATTGCAAAATAAGCGGCCCCAAATTTAGAAACTTCTTCAATTAAGGCAAGAATAACAAGCGCGAAGATTGGCCCAAGGACGCTTGCGAGAGGCGTGCTTTCAAAAAATATCTGAAAGAGGAGCGCGGGAATGGTGGATAAGGCACCGGCGGCAAATGTTAGAAATAGCAATCGCTTCGGTTCCGGGTGCAAATCCTCTTTCAGAAAAAAAACGAGCCAAGCTAAACTCGGCAGAACAGCGATTAAAAGAATAAACAGGGAAAAGGCAAAAACGAGCATGGTTACCAGTTTTCAATCATTAGCGTTTCTTTCGAGCGGTTTGGCAGATTTTGGTAGATTTCCTCGGTGACGTAGGGCATGAAAGGGTGGAGCATTTTAATTGATTCGGTGAGTAGCGTTTCAATTGTTTTGTAAGCGGCGGCTTTATCGGGATTGTTTTCGCTCTTAAGGCGCGGTTTTGCCGCCTCAATTATTTTATCAGCAAATTCGTGCCAGATGTAGTGGTAGATTTTTTCGGCCGCCAAGTGGAATTCAAACCTTTCCAGATGTTTGGTAATCTGCGCCTTTATTTTTTTCAAATTGGCGAGATTTTTTCTGTCTGAAGCGGTAAATTTCGGTTTGGTGCCGCTTTTTACTTCGTTCATCATCACGAAGCGGGCGATGTTCCAGATTTTGGTCGCGAAATTGCGGTAGCCGCGGATTTTATCCTCGCTTATCACAATGTCGTTCCCGGCCGTATTACCGACGGTTAAAGCCATCCGGACCGCATCGGTGCCGTAGAGGTCGGCGACGCCAAGCGGGTCAACGACATTGCCTCGGGATTTTGACATTTTCTGCCGGTCCTTGTCGCGGACAAGGCCGTGAAGATAAACGGTTTTGAAAGGCGACTTGCCTGTGCGGTAAATCCCGAGCATCACCATCCGCGCCACCCAGAAAAACAAAATATCGTAGCCGGTTTCCATTACATCGGTCGGATAGAAATTTTTAAAATCGCTGCCGCGAATTTGGAGCGTCGCGTAAGGCCATTGACCCGAGGAAAACCAGGTGTCAAAAACATCGGGGTCTTGAACATATTTAGCATCGCAAAATTCGCATTTTGGTTCTTTGGGCGAGACAATAATTTCTTTACATTTAATCACGTCTTTTTCGTGGCCGATTTTGGGTATGCACTTTGGTTCGTGAAACCACGCCGGAATCCGGATGCCCCAGGTGATTTGCCGGGAGATATTCCAGTCGCGGATGTTTTTTAACCAGTGAAGATAAACCTTTTCTGAACGTTTGGGAAGAATTTGGAATTTTTTGGCTTTGAGTGCCTTAATAGCTGGCTCGGCAAGTGGTTTCATTTTTACGAACCATTGTGGCTTGGGAAGCGGCTCCAGTGTGGAACCGCATTTGTAGCAGGTGGCAACCTGGTGGACGTAGTTCGGTTCCATTTTTTCCAAAATGCCGATTTCTTTCATCTTGGCCGCCACCGCCCCCCTGGCCTCGGCGACTTTCAAGCCCTTGAATTCCCCAGTATTTTCATTAAGCCGGCCGTTTTCGTCAATGACTGCTTTCGGACCGGCAATTTCATCTTTATGTCTAGCCCAAATCTCAAAGTCGGCGGCGTCATGAGCAGGGGTGACTTTAATGACACCGGTGCCGAATTTCGGGTCCACCGCCGCATCGGCAATGACTCTAAATTTCAGGGATCCGAGAACCCCCCTCGCTTCAATAGTTTTCCCAATAAAATTCTTATACCGCCTGTCTTTGGGATTTACGGCAAGGGCAGTGTCGCCGAATTTTGTCTCCGGCCGGACGGTCGCAAGCGTCAAGGGCCCGTATTTGATGTAGTAGAGCGGGTCGGTGCGTTCCGCATATTTCACTTCCAAGTCCGAGAGAGCGGTTTTGTGCTTCGGGCACCAGTTCACCACTTTCAAATCGCGGTAAACCAAGCCGTCTTTGTAAAGTTTCTCGAAAGTTCCGTAGACGATGTCTATTATCCGGGGGTCCAGCGTAAATGTTTCCCGCGACCAGTCACAGGAAGCGCCCAATTTCTTGGTCTGGGCATACATTATTTCCTTGTTCTTTTGGGTGAAATTCCATATTTCCCGGTAGAGTTCGTCGCGGGGAATTGTCCGTCGGTCACGGCTTTCTTTTTCTAGTTTCTTGTCAAAAACAACCTGAGTTTCAAAGCCGGCATGGTCGGCGCCCGGCAGCCACAGAGTTTTTTTGCCGCGCATCCGGTTCCACCGAACCATAATGTCCTGGAGCGTCATTCCGACCGCGTGGCCCATATGAAGCGCGCCGTTTGCATTCGGTGGCGGCATAATGATAGTGAACGGCTTGGCCTTTTTGTTGAGCAGTTTATCAGGGTTAAAAAAACCAGATTTTTCCCAAAGCTTGTAGATTTTCTCTTCCAGATTTTTGTGGTCGTAGCGGGTATCGAGCATTTTTAATATGATAGCATTATAAATTATGGGCATAGATTTTGAAAAACCCGAGGTTGAAGAACCCAAAGCGGAAAGGGACCCCAAAGCGGTTGCGCGGGAGCGTCTTGAAGAAGAAATCGTGAGAATGGAGCGGGAACTCGCGCTTTACACCGACCTTATCGCGAGATTGGATGCCGAAGGGGAAAAAGGGAAGGTCGCCGGCCGCGAGGTTTTGGAGGAAAGAAAAGAAAGTTTGGAAAAGCAAATCGCCGGTTTGAGGGGAATACTGGATTTACAGATTTAAATTCGCTTGGGCGCGGATAGCGCGGTTTTTCTTTTGCAGGTGCTGGATATAAGAGGCAACCGCAATCATCACGGCGTTGTCGGTGTTGAATTTAAGGGGAGCAACCAAGAAATTAGCTTTTAGCTTATAGCTTTCAGCTTTTAGGGATTTGCGAAGTGCTTTATTGGCCGCAACGCCGCCGGAGAGCATGATTGATTTGGCTTTATATTCCTTTGCCGCGAGGAGCGTTTTCGCGACAAGCGTGTCAATGGCCGCTTTTTGGAAGCTCGCCGCTACGTCGGCTTTTTTTGTTTTTGGATTGTCGCGCAGATAATAAAGCACCGAAGTTTTGAGGCCCGAAAAGCTGAAATCATAATTTTTCTGATTAATCATCGGCCGGGGAAAATCTACAGCGTTGGGATTTCCTTTCTTAGCTAATTTCTCAATTTCCGGTCCGCCCGGGTAGGGAAAGTTTAACATTCTTGCCACCTTATCAAAAGTTTCACCGACCGCGTCGTCCCGGGTTTCACCGAGCTTGCGCCAGTTTGTAAGCGATTTCATCATAACGAGAATCGTGTGTCCGCCGCTTACAACGAGAGAGATGGCCGGGAAGATATTTTTTGGTTTCGAGTCGTATTTTTTTGAAAGCAGGAAGCTGTACAAATGTCCTTCTAAGTGGTTTGCACCGACTAAATTTGCTTTCGGGAAATTGCTTTTGCGGATTTCCTTCGCGAAATTTACGCCGGTCCAGAGTGCTGGTTCAAGGCCCGGACCGACCGTTACGGCAATTAAATCAGGTTTTAGGTTGTAGGTTGTAGGTTTTAGTTTTTTGAAAATTATCGGAAGATTTCTGATGTGTTCGCGTTTGGCGAGATTCGGCACCACCCCGCCGAACGGGCGGTGGATTTCGATTTGAGAGGAAATGATATTTTTAAGTACCTTGAATCTAGGCGCATTCAACCCGCCGCTTGCCTCCACGAGCGCCATCGCGGTTTCATCGCAACTTGTTTCAATTGCCAATATTCTCATGATTGTTATAATAATTGAAACGAAACATGATTCAACCTCTTTTAGTTTTCAGCAACTCAGCCATTTTCATTTTAAGAGTGGTGGTTGGTTTAGTTTTAATGCGCCACGGCTTGCCCAAGCTGAAAAATATCAAAGGGACAGGCGAGTGGCTCCAAGGCGTCGGTTTCCGTCCAGGAAACTTTTGGGCAGTGGTTGCTGGGCTTGTTGAGTTCGTGGGCGGCCTGGCCTTGGTTTTGGGTTTCCTCACCCAACTTGCCTCGGTCTTCATCGCCGTAGAGTTTTTGGTCATTCTTGTAAAATTCAAAAAAGACAAGATGTTTGCCGGGGAATCGGAAATTGACTGGCTTATTCTCGCCGCCGCTCTTATTCTCATGACCTTGGGGAGCGGCGCCTTGTCTTTAGAGAGGTTTTTGGGTTTGATACTCTATTAATGAGAGAATATCTGACGCCAGCCATTGTCTTGGGTTCGCACCACTCGGGCGAATACGACCGCTCCGTTGATTTGTACACGCGGGACCTGGGCCGGCTCCGGGCGCGGGTCGTGGGGGGCTCGCGTCTTTCCTCCAAACTTTCACCTCACCTTGACGTCGGCAATTTAGTTGATGTTCGTCTGGTCCATAAGAACAAATTTACGGTTACTGATGTCGTCACCAAGGAGCGTTTCCAGCCGAGCGCTTCGCTTTTGAAAATGATAGTCTTCGTAAAGTCGCTTTTACCGGAGACCGCTCCTGATCTGCGTTTTTGGCACCAATTGGTCGGTGATCTGAAGTCCGCGAAGTTGAGAACAAACCCGCTTTTGAAAATTTTAGGTTACGACCCGATACTCGCCGCTTGCGAGAATTGCCGGACGGAAAAAGTGGCCTATTTCCATCCGGCTGACCAGTCGTTTTTATGCACCGATTGCACTCTGAAGTTCAACATCCAAAAGACCAAAATCTTTGAACTTTCCTGAAATGGCAGAAATTAGGAGAAAAAAAAGAGTTTCTAAGAGACCATCCTTGCCGGAAGCGCCTCCGCCGCCCTACGTTTCTCCGCCCTCCGCCGAGGAAACCGAATCGGTTGCCGAGCTTGCGGAAACGCGATGGCTGAAACGCCTGGTTTTGATTTTTGCCGGGTTTCTGGTGATCGTCGTCTTGGGTGCCGCTTCTTTTGTTTATCTCTATTTAAGAAACTCCTCGGCCGACGTGAAATTGGAGCTCGAGGGACCGGAGGAAGTTTTCCGCGGCGTACCTTTCGAAATTAACGTGAGCGTCGAAAACGGCAGTGACAGATTGATAAGCAACGCCGAGATTGCCGTCACTTATTCCCACGGCATCGCGGTTTTCGGCGGCGCGGATTCTTCCTCGCTTGTCACCGACTCGGTGGGCGACATGGGCAGTGGCTCTTTCACCAAAAGAACGTATAAGTTCATCGGGACCGGTTCAGCCCTCTCCGAGGAGGAAATTTCCTTCCGTTTCTCTTATTTGGGCGGAGGCCGGAGCCGTTTTGAGAGTTCCAAAAATTACAGAGTAAAAATTAGAGGAAACGCCGTGGAATTCACCGTTAAAAAACCCGACCAGGTCCTGCCCGGTTCCTCGTTTGAGGTGGAAATAAGCTATAAAAATGTTTCTGATTTCGATTTTCCGGAAACGGTTTTGGAAGCGCAGTACCCGAATTCGTTCAAATATGTTTCCGCAAGCTTGACGCCCGATTCTCTCAACAACTTATGGCGTTTGGGCGAAGTGCGGGCCGGTTCGGAGGGAAAATTGGAAATCAGAGGCCTTCTTCAATCGGACGGCTCGCTTGCCATCCCGCTTATTTTTTCGGCCGTGTTTTTGGGCGAAGAATATCCGCTTGCTGAGACCAATGTTGATTTGAGTTTGGCGCCGCCGCCGGTTGAGGTCTCGGTTTTAATCAACCGTCAGGAGAATTACGTGCCGCGCTTGGGCGACCGCTTGAATTACGCCATTGGGTACAGAAACTTAAGCGGCATCGCCTTGGCCGACGTGGTTGTTGAAGTTGAGCTCTCAAGCGACCTTTTTGATTTTGCTTCAATCAACACAAACGGCAACTGGAATCCGGCCTCGAGAAAGATTACTTGGAGCGCGGGCGTTTCTCAGAACCTGCGGCTTCTTGACGCAGGCGGTTCGGGTGAGGTGAGTTTTTCCGTTAATCTTAAAAACAGTTTTCCCATCACGAGATTGAATGACAAGAATTTCATTTTGAGAGCGAACGTGAAAGTAACCTCCCCCTCGGTGCCCTACTATCTTAAAGCCGACGTGACGGAGGCTGCCCTTAATTTGGAAACAAAAGTGGCCGGCATTGTTGTCGTTGACGCCCAAGGGTTCTACCGTGACGCCGATTCGGGGATTTTGAATTTGGGGCCGATGCCGCCCAAAGCCGGCGCGCCCACTCAGTACTCCATCCACTTACTCATCCGCAATTATTCAACGGACGTGAAAGACGTGAGCGTCCGGGCGAGTTTGTCGCCGGGAGTGAGGTGGACCGGCGCCGTGAAGAGTAACATTGATTCCGTTCCTTTGTACGATGAAAACACGAACGAAGTCGTCTGGGCAATTGATAAAATCCGCGCGACTAAGGGCGTTTTGGACTCGCCGGTTGAATCGGTCTTCCAAATTGAAGCTATTCCTTCCCCAGCTGACGTCGGTCGTTTCCAATTACTCCTTGGCAGCACTTCGCTTCGGGCGAGCGACGAATTCACGGGCTTGGAACTCTTAAGTTCTGATATTGCCTTAAATTCATCTCTGCCCGATGATATAACAATAGGCCAAAACGGCGGGAAAGTTGTACCATAGCGATGGATTTACTGGAAAAGATATCAAGTTTAGCCAAGCGTCGGGGTTTTATTTATCCCGGTTCGGAAATTTACGGCGGCCTCGCCGGTTTTTACGATTACGGGCCGTTGGGCACGGAGCTCAAATTCAACATCAAGCAATCGTGGTGGCGCGACGTGGTCCAGCTCCGCGACGACGTGGTGGGCGTCTCCTCCGCCATAATCATGAACCCGAAAGTTTGGGAAGCTTCGGGGCACGTCGGCGGTTTTTCCGACTTGCTCGTTGAATGCAAAAAATGCCATGAACGTTTCAAAGCCGATGATTTTGAAGGCGTTTGCTCAAGCTGCGGCGGCCGGGAACTTACGGAGCCGCGCAAGTTCAATACCATGTTCAAAACTTTTGTGGGTCCTGCCGAAGATTCCGCCTCCACCGCCTATCTCCGGCCCGAAACGGCGGGCGGCATTTTCGTCAATTTCAAAAATATCATTGACACGATGCGGGTGAAAATTCCTTTCGGCGTCGCCCAAATCGGCAAAGCTTTCCGGAACGAAATCAACCCCAAAGATTTCGTCTTCCGAACGCGCGAATTCGAGCAGATGGAAGTGGAGTATTTCGTAAAACCGGGCGATGACGAAAAAGCGTTCAAGGATTGGGTTAAAAACCGCCTCAATTGGTACGAAGGCATAGGTTTGAAAAATGTGAAGCCGCGCGAGCAGTCGCCCGAAGAACGCGCCCACTATTCCAAGGCGACCGTTGATATTGAGTACAAGTTCCCGTTCGGCATGCAGGAAATAGAAGGAGTTGCGAACCGCGGCGATTTTGACCTCAAGGCCCACGAGAAAGGTTCGGGCAAAGACCTGAAATATTTTGACGAAGAAGCGAAAGAGAAATACCTACCCTACGTTATTGAGCCCTCGGCCGGCGTGGAACGGATAATGCTCGCCCTTCTTTGCGAGGCCTATACCGAAGAAAAAGAGCGCGTGGTTTTGAAGCTTCATCCCACGCTCGCGCCCTATAAAGTGGCGGTTTTCCCGCTTCTTGCGAACAAGCCGAAACTGGTGGGACTCGCGCGGAAAATCTGCGAAGACCTCAAGAAGGATTTCGTGGTCGCTTGGGACGAACGGGGCAATATCGGCAAGCGCTATTACAGCCAGGATGAAATCGGTACTCCTTTTTGCGTCACCGTTGATTTTGACAGTTTAGAGCAAGGCGACGTGACCGTCCGGGACAGGGATTCCACGAAGCAGGAACGGATAAAAATAGCCGACCTCAAAACTTATTTCCAAGAAAAAATCTCATAAATGCAGGATTTCAGAAGAATAATTTTAGACAACGGTTTGCGACTGATTCTTGTGCCCCAGCCCGGTAATTTGGCGGCAACGGTCGCCGTTGCCGTCGAAGCCGGCTCCAAATACGAGACTAAAGAAATAAACGGCCTTTCCCATTTCCTTGAACATACGTGCTTTAAAGGCACGACGAAGCGGCCGCGGGCGATTGATATTTCTTCCGAGCTTGATGGCATGGGAGCAAACTACAACGCCTTCACTTCCCAGGAGATGACCGCTTATCACGTCAAAGCGAGGAAAGAATCATTGGAAAAAGTTTTGGATGTCATTGCCGACGTATATTTAAATCCTGTTTTTGACCCGAAAGAAATTGACAAGGAGCGAGGCGTGATTACCGAGGAAATAAACATGATTGAAGACACGCCCCAGAGGCGGATTCATGATTTTTTCATGGAGCTCGTCTACGGCGACCAGCCGGCCGGGTGGGACGTCGCCGGCCGGAAAGAAGTGATTGCGCGCCTCACCCGCGAAGATTTAATGAAGTACAGGAGCGAGCACTACATTGCTCCAGCGACGACCGTTGTCGTCTCCGGCGGCTTTGACGAAAAGGGCATTGAGAAAAAAATTGCGGGCTATTTCAGCGGTTTGAAAGACGGCAAAAAATCGGGAAAAGTTCCGGTTCATGAATCGCAAGATAAACCCGCCGAACTCATTAAAACCAAAGATTCGGACCAGACACATCTTGTTATGGGTTTCCGGGCTTTCAGTTTGTTTGACAAACGCCGGTTCGCCCTTGAGGTTTTAGCCGATATTTTGGGAAGCGGTTTTTCTTCACGGCTTTGGCAGAAAATCAGGGAGGAGATGGGTGCCGCCTACTACGTTCGGGCCAGCGCTGACCTCTACTCCGACCACGGGCTTATTGAGATGTGGGCCGGCGTTGACCACAAAAAGTTGGAAGACGTGATTAAAGCGAGCTTGGAAGGATTTGCGCGCTTCCGGGACGAGAAAGTGGGTGAGGCGGAGCTTGAACGGGCCAAGGAACATCTGGTGGGCAACCTCTTTTTATCGCTTGAAACCTCGGACGAACTCGCTTTTTATTACGGTCTCCAGGAAATCCAGAACCTCCCGATTTTGACGCCTGATGCGCTCGCTAAAGAAATTAAGGCCGTAAGCGCCGAAGACATTCAGTCGGTCGCCCGCGACCTTTTCCGGAACGAAGGTCTGAATTTTGCTGTCATCGGCCCCTTCAAAGAGAAATCTTTTAGTGATATACTTAAAATATAAGAGCTGATGAACGAGGTGCGTTTTGAGTTAAGTTGGCGGACTTTCTGGCAGGTCCTCATATTCCTGCTCATTATCGTTGTGCTTTATCTCGCCCGCAGTGCTTTCGGCGTGCTTTTTGTGGGTATTGTGATTGCGTTGGGCATTGACCCGATTGTGGGATTTCTGGAGAAACACCGCATCGGCCGCCTCTTAGGCACCATTGTTGTTTTTCTTTTGGGTTTGTTCATTTTGGTCACCGCCGCTTATTTCATCATTCCGGTTTTGGCGCTTGAGGCCGGCAAGTTCCTGGAAGATTTGAACCAAGTCATCTCCTCGGTCATCGGTTTCGGCCTGCCGCAGGAAATCATCAAGAGTTTCACTTTGTCGCTTGATAAAGCCCTTAGCATCATCACCGCCACCCAAGCCTCCATCACCGGCGCGATTTCTTCGGTTTTCAGCAAAATCATCGCTGTCGTCGCCACTTTCGTCATTGCTTTTTATCTTTCCGTTGATAAAAAAGGAACGGAGCGGCTACTGCAGGTGATGATGCCCGACGTTTATGAGCGGCCGGTACTTGCCGTTTTTGAAAGGTTCAAAACAAAGATCCGGCGCTGGCTCGGTGCCCAACTCGCTTTGAGTTTGGTGGTGGGCGCCGTGGTGACACTCGGGCTCTGGCTTTTGGGCGTGCGGTACGCCTTAATTTTGGGATTGCTTGCGGCTATTTTGGAGCTCGTGCCCATCATCGGCCCGGTGGTTGCCGGCGCCGTTGCATTTCTCGTCGCTCTTTCCAATTCGTTTTCTCTCGCGCTTTACGTCGTCGGCTTCTTCTTTTTGGTCCAGCAGCTGGAAAATAACGTTTTGATTCCGATTCTTTTGGGCAAAACCATTAATGTCCACCCGGTTATTGTTTTAGTGTCGCTTTTGGGTGGCGCCCAAGTTGCCGGTTTTATTGGCATTGTTCTTGCCGTCCCCATTGCGGTGATGGCTCAGGAAATTTTCAATTACTTAGCTGAGAAGAAGGACCATAAGCCGTCGCTTGTCTAAGAATTCGCTTCTACGTTTTTTTGATGCCCACACTCACGCCCAATTTGCGGCGTATGATTCGGACCGCCCGGAGGTTTTGGCCCGTGCCCACTCCTCCGGCGTCGGGATGATAAATATTGGGACCCAAAAAGACACCTCGCGGGCGGCGCTCGTACTCGCGCATCAGTACGAAAACGTTTACGCGGCAGTCGGCCTGCACCCGATTCACACTTCAAAGTCGTACCACGATTCCCAGGAATTGGGCGGCGGCGAGGCTGCGAAAGGTTTTACGAGCCGGGGCGAGGAATTTGATTACGAATATTACAAAAATCTTGCCGAGGACCCGAAGGTGGTGGCGATAGGTGAGTGCGGCTTAGATTACTTCCGTTTGGATGGCGGCGAAGAGGCCAAGAAGAAGCAAAAAGACGCGTTTCTAAAGCAAATTGAGTTGGCGCACGAAGTTCGGAAACCGCTGATGATCCATTGTAGGAACGCTTTCGACGACTTAATAGAAACCGTAATTCATAATTCAAAATTTACAATTCCAGACAATCCCGGCGTAATCCATTTTTTCTCGGGAACGCCGACCGACGCCAAAAAGCTTCTAGAACTCGGCTTTTACTTCACCTTCGGCGGCGTGATTACTTTTGTGCGGGATTACGATGAGGTTATCAAAATAATCCCCCTTGACCGAATTTTATCCGAAACCGACGCGCCTTACGTCGCCCCCGTTCCGTATCGCGGCAAGCGCAATGAACCGCTCTACGTGATTGAAGTGGTCAAAAAACTGGCGGAACTCAAAAAATTAAGCTTTGAAGCAATTGTGGCGCAGATTTTGGAAAACGCTGGCACTGTTTTCAATTTAGGATGATTTATTTTATGATGTGGGTTAGAACCCGCGTCTTTAAGGAGGAGCCATGGATAGTTCCTTGTCAGGGCTTACGGCAGAGGAATGGGCTGCAATAACCGGCGTCTTTCAATCTCCCCGCTATCGCTTCTTGGTGGAGTTTCTAAGAGAGCGGGGTGGGAATCCGCCGAGCGGCCGGGAACTAGAGACGGAGTTTCATTCCCGGGGCTTGGGCGATGTCTGGATTGCAAGAAAGGAGTTAAACGAGCTTCTCTGCCGCAAAGGCCTGCCCTATCGCCTGACTTTTGTGGAATCTAACCGTCGGGGCGGCTTGGTTAGCAAGCACGTCCAACTCTCAAGAGTCGGAGGCAAGTAGCGTTTCCCCGGTGACCGTTCTGGTTGCCGGGGAGATTGTTTTATTGGAATCATCCTTTCCAGTCCTTAATTATTATCTCCTTGCCGTGGTCTTCTACTACCACATTTTGCCCTTCCTGCCACCGAAAACGCCTGATGATGCGCACCGGCAAACTCACATAATAGCTCCGGCGGACCTTTTGAATCTTTCTGATATTTTCATCTTCAACGACTCTCCTTCCCATGTTTTTATTGTATTCATTATAACATAGTTGCCCTATGTTATTACATATGTTAAAACATGAGGCAACTTGAGTATATCTAGTCAATTGGCGCAAGGGTTAGCGATTTTTGTAGGTTATTCCTGCAGATTGACAAAAATCTCATATTATGATACTCTCTAAGGCAGTTGTTTGACTGCGGGGGAGCGAAGGCGGGGGCAATAAGGTCTCTGTCATTAGTTTCTCTGCATTGCGTGGAGGAGGAGTTATGCGAATCGACACCTACATCGAGCTGTGGAATGTCCTCGGGGTGGTGGGTTTCATTATCATCATCCTCATTATCGTCAGGTTGGAGCTTCTGTTGAGAGCCAGCGCCAAGACAGACTTGGCGCCGATCCTCGCCCGACTCGACGGGGTTATCGAGGGTCAGCGGCTCTCGGTGCTTCTCGCGATCGCACCCGCGTCACTCAAGGTGGATCCCGCAAAGTTCGAGCCGAACAAGGAACGGCTCAAGTCACTGCTTCTTGAGAAGCTCGCTACCGTTCAGCACCCCGACCCGAGCACCAGAGCTTGGTGCGTGCTGAATCACGCAGGTTTCGAAGAGTTCGTTGATTACGATACCTCCAAGGGGGTCAAGAACGCCCTCGCTCGCCTCATTGTGAATGGCGAGATGGGGGAAGCGCAACACTTCCTCCGGGAAGTGGTGGATAAGCTCTAATCCACCAGTACAGACAAGGGCCGGCTCGTGCGCAACAGCGCATGAGCCGGTTTCATTTTTATATTTGAGAAAACACCAAGTTCTCGTTAAAATGAGCATATTCATGCTTAAATATGATTTCGGGAAAATCGAGAAGAAATGGCAGAAGTACTGGCGCGAGAAGAAAATCTACGAGCCGGATTTGAAGAGCGCCAAGCGGCCATTCTACAACCTGATGATGTTCCCGTATCCTTCGGCCGAGGGGCTCCACGTCGGGAACATGTACGCTTTCACCGGCGCCGACATCTACGGCCGGATGAAGCGGATGCAATGTTATGATGTTTTTCAACCCATCGGTTTGGACGGTTTCGGCATCCATTCGGAAAATTACGCTTTGAAAATCAAAGCCCATCCGATGGAGCAGGCGAAAGTTTCTGAGAAGCGTTTCTATGAACAGCTCCAGGTTATAGGCAACGGTTTTGCTTGGGATGAAAAATTGGAAACCTACGACCCCGAATACTACAAATGGACCCAGTGGATTTTTGTTCAACTCTTCAAGCGCGGCCTGGCTTACCGCGCGAAAGCCCCGGTCAATTGGTGTCCGTCGTGCAAGACCGTTTTGGCCGACGAGCAGGTAATTACCGGGCGGTGTGAGCGTTGCGGCACGCTTGTCGAGAGGAAAGAATTGGAACAATGGTTTTTCCGAATTACCAAGTACGCTGAAAAACTTTTGGAAAATCTGGAAAAGATCGACTGGTCCGAACGGGTGAAAATAGCGCAAAGGAATTGGATAGGAAAATCAGAAGGAGCGTCAATAAAATTTTCAATTTCCAGTTCTCAATTTTCAATTAAAGAAATCGAGGTTTTTACTACGCGTCCGGATACGCTATACGGGGCGACTTTTATGGTTATTTCGCCGGAGTTAGCGAAAGAATGGGTTGATGCCGGTTGGGAGGCGCCGGAGGAAGTGAAGAAGCATGTTGCAGAAGCGTTGAGGAACCGCGGCGAGGAACAAAAAGAAAAGACTGGAGTTTTTTCCGGCATCTCAGCGATAAATCCCGCGACAAAGAAAGAAATTCCCGTCTGGGTTTCGGATTACGTGCTCGCCGGCTACGGCACGGGTGCGATTATGGCGGTGCCCGCCCACGACGAGCGGGACTGGGAATTCGCTAAAAAATACAAACTGCCCATTGTGGAAGTCGTTGAGCCGTTGTTCGTGAAGACCGACGACATAGACGGGGTTCGCCCTGGCCTGCTTCTCAAAGAAAGGGATGCCGTCGTTGCGGTTGTGAAGCACTGGGCCGAGGACAAATACCTTTGCCTCAAATGGAAGAAAACTGATTGGCGGGGATTTATTGTCGGCGGCATCGAAAAAGGCGAGGATATGGCTGAAGCCGCCGCCCGGGAGATTCGCGAAGAAACCGGTTATAAATCGGCAAAATTTGTCAGGGACTTGGGCGGCATTGTCCATGCGCTGTTCTACCATGCGGTGAAGAACGAAAACCGCTGGGCGCGTTTTCACGGCCTGTATTTTGAATTAGCTGACGGGAAAAGAGAAGAAATCGCCGACGAGGAAAACCAGATTCATGACGTGGTTTGGGTGGATAAAAAAGAAGTTGACCGCTTTCTTGACTGGGTTACGGATATGCGTCTCATATGGCACCGGGCTTCGAACCCGGACGACTTCCCCGGCCGGAGCGCTCTCCACGAATCAAGCCGGGTGAGCGAGCAGGGTATTTTAACGCGTTCGGGAAAATTTGACGGAATGAGCGCGGAGGAGGCGAAGTGGAAAATCACCGACTTTGTGGACGGCAAGCGCGAATCCCACTACCGCCTCCGCGACTGGCTTGTCTCCCGTCAGCGCTACTGGGGGCCGCCGATTCCGATGATTCACTGTGATAAATGCAGTTGGCAGCCGGTGCCGGAAGAGGATTTGCCAGTTATCTTACCGAAAATAAAAGATTTCCAACCGAAAGGGAAAGGCGAGTCGCCTTTGGCGAGTGACAAGTCATTTTACGAAACAAAATGCCCGAAGTGCAGCGGTAGGGCGCGGCGGGAAACCGACGTGTCCGATACTTTTCTTGATTCCGCGTGGTACTACCTCCGATATCCGAGCGTCAAAGAAAAAAACGCGCCGTGGAATAAGGAAACGACTAAAAAATGGCTGCCGGTAAATCTCTACACCGGCGGGGCTGAACACTCCGTCCTCCACCTTCTCTACGTTCGCTTTCTTGCGCTCGCGCTCCACGACGAAAAACTTTTGGAATTCGGCAAATCGCCGGCGCCGCATGGAGAGCCGTTCCCGAAATTCCGCGCCCACGGCCTTTTGATTAAAGAAGGCGCAAAAATGTCCAAATCCAAAGGCAATGTCGTGAATCCCGACGAATACATTAAAAGATTCGGTGCCGACACATTGCGGATGTATTTGATGTTTATTGCCCCGTTTGAACAGGGCGGAGATTTTAGAGATTCGAGCATACTGGGCGTTGCCAGATTTTTGGAACGAGTTTGGAAAGTTGGGGTGGCGATGGAAAATCCTCCCGGAGAAGATCCTGACCCTGCGCTAACCCGCATTCTCTCTCAAATGATAAAAAAAGTAACCGAGGACATTGAAGACCTTCACTACAATACCGCTGTGAGCGCGCTTATGATCGCACTCAACGATATTGAAGCACGTACTCCGGTTAATTTTTATCATCAGACGCTTGCACGTGCAGATTGGGAGTCATTTTTAAAACTTCTCGCTCCTTTTGCGCCGCATATTACCGAAGAGCTTTGGGAAAAATTAGGCAATAAAAATTCCATTCATAAAGAAAAATGGCCGGAATACGACCTGAAACTGATAAGGGAAGAAACTTTTGATTTAATTGTGGAGATAAACGGCAAGCACCGGGCGACAATTTCGGTTTCGCGGGGCACAAGCGAAAAAGAAGCGAGCAATGTTGCCTTAAACGAAGAGAAAATCAAATCTCTGCTTGCCGGAGTAAAAATCAAAAAAACCATCTTCGTCAAAGACCGGCTTATTAATTTCGTCGTCTGAACTATAATTAAGGTATGAAGGGCGCAGCTATTTTAATAGGACTTCTGATAATCGTAGCCGTGCTTTACTTTACGGGCGATTGGGTCACGGGCCAGATTGATTTCAAAAGGGTTTTCGGGCCGGTTTACAACAAGGAAACCGCGCCTCAAATCCCGCTTATTGAACCGGGGAAATCCGGCATCACGACCGGTGCCGGCAAGACGGAGAGCGGCGGTTATTACGTTGGCTTCGAGCGAGAATCGCCTCTGGATCAGCCGCCTGAAGGTTTTACTAAAGAGCAGCTCTCGCCTTATTACCGACTACTTGAACTCACTTCGGTTGTGCGGCCGCCTTCGTCCGGTTTCGGCGGGCGTTTTACCATCCGAACCGCCTCCGCCCTAAAAGAATTCATTGATATCACCAATTGGCGCGTCCGGTCCAATAAAGGGGAAATAGTCATCTATGGCGCTCCGGGTGGAGCGGGACCGGTTAATCAATTAAATATTGTTCTCCGGCCCGGCACTTCGGCCACGGTTTACAGCATCCGGAGCTCGTTTGTTAAAAACGTTGAGTTAAATAAATGTACCGGCTACTTGAATAAAACTTACAGTTTCAATCCCCAACTGCCGAATAACTGCCCGCGCCCGGATCGGAGCAACATTTACACTTTCTCGGGCGCCTGCCAGTCGTTTATTTTATCGCTTTCGGCCTGCGAGCAGCCGACCGGGGAGGAACTGAATCGTTTTTCGAGCGAAAATGACGCGGCCTGCCGGGAATTTTTGAACCAGTTGAATTATCAAAATTGCTACAACGAGCATTCGGCTGAATCCGATTTTTTCAGGTACGGCTTACGCATCTGGCTGGAACAGGTTTTGCCGTTTAGTTCCGAGCACGACCGGCTCCTGCTTTTAGACCGCAACGGCCTCTTGGTGGATATCTACACTTACTAAGACAGTTGTTTCCGCTCGGCGAGAACGATTTTGGCTGAAAATTCCCTTTTGTTCCTTACTACTTTTAGGGAAACAGTTTGGCCAACTTCGGATTGTTCCAGACAGTCCTGAATATTTTTGTCGGGCGTAATGCGTTCACCATTCCACTCCAAAATAATGTCGTTTTCTTTAAGACCCGCGCGGGCAGCCGGTGAATTTGGCACCACGGCTTGGTCCAAGGGGTGTTCTTTAACCACTAAAGCGCCGTAATCGTGAACCAAATTTAATTTTTCTTTCAAGTCGGGGTTTAAAGTGAGATAACGGAGACCTAAAAACGGCCGGCGGATGGTGCCGTGCAACCTTAAATCCTTTAAGTCGCGCTCCGCCGCCTTAATAGGAATGGCGAAACCGATGTTCTGGGCGCCGAAGACGACCGCGGCGTTGATGCCAATAACTTTGCCGAAAATATCGGTCAAAGGGCCGCCGGAGTTGCCTGGGTTAATGGCCGCATCGGTCTGGATTAAGCCGCGCATCTCCTGCGCGGGCGCTAATGGGTCGGGTTTGGCGCTTATTGCCCGGGATAACCCGGAGATGATGCCGGTTGAGACGGTGTTGCGGAAAATTCCCAGGGCGTTCCCGAAAGCGATGACTATCTGACCGAGTTCCAAGTTATCGGAGCTGCCCAGTTGAACGACCGGCAGTTTTTTTCCGCTTTTTATTTTTAAGATCGCGACGTCATCCAACGGGTCGCGGGCGAGCACTTCGGCGTCGAATCTGTCACCGTTCATGGTAATGATGGTGTAAGCTGCCTTCGGGTCGGCGATGACGTGCTTATTGGTTAAGATTATGCCGCCTCCGTCAACTAAAAAACCCGAGCCGCCGCCGATTTGAACCATGCCGTGAGCGTCGATTTTTTCCGGCGGAATCTGAAGTTCGGGGTAGTCCGAGTAAGGAAACATCTCCGGCAGTTCTTTTTTCAAATCCTCCAGCTTTTTGGAGATGACGATGGAAACGACCGCCGGCATTACTTTTTTAATCGTCCCGATTATTTGCGATTTCTCCTTAGCCATAATAGGTTAATATTACCTTAATGACGAGGTTTTTTGAAATTCTGCCGGGCGCGCTAACTTGGGCCGCGCTAATACTTATTGTTTTACTTTCTTGGTGGTGGCCGGAAGGCATCGCCATCTTTTTCATTGTTTATGCTTTTTTCTGGCTCTGCCGGATTGTTTATCTTCATTTTCATTTGCGCCACTCTTTTAAAAAGGTTCGGGAAAACTTGAAAATCGGCTGGCTTCCAAAAGTAAAAAACATCGCTGGCTGGGAGAAGACCTATCATCTTATCGTTTTACCGATGTATAAAGAACCGCCCTCCGTTGTCCGCGAAACGTTTTTGGCGCTTCGGAGCGCCAATTACCCCAAAAGTAATTTCATCGTGGTTCTCGCGACCGAAGAACGAGGAGGTAGGGAAGCGGCTCGCGCCGCCGAAGCGGTAAAAAAGGAGTTTGGTGCCGATTTCTTCAAGTTTTTGGTCACGGTGCATCCAGCGGGTCTTTCCGGCGAAATTCCCGGCAAGGGCTCCAACGAAACCTGGGCCGTAAAAGCCGCGAAGAGAGAAATAATTGATGTCTTGAAAATCCCTTACGAAAAAATAATCGTTTCGGTTTTTGACTGCGACACCCAGGCCTCTCCCGAATACTTCGGCCGCCTCACTTATTTGTTTCTCACCTGCGATAAACCCCTCCGTTCCAGTTTCCAGCCCGTTCCGCTTTTCGTGAACAACATCTATTCGGCGCCAGTTTTCTCCCGCGTTATGTCCTTTTTCCCGACTTTCTGGCAAATGATGCAGCAGTCGCGCTTTGAACAGCTCTCCACTTTCACTTCGCAGGCTATGCCTTTCAAAGCGCTCGTGGATGTTGGTTTTTGGGATACGCATTTGGTCTCCGAGGACTCGCTCATATTCTGGAAATTTTATCTCCATTACGATGGCGATTGGCGGACCGAGCCGATGTATTATCCGGTTTCCATGGACGCAACCTCGGGGCGGACTTTTCGGGAAGCGGCCGGAAATCTCTACCGCCAACAGCGGCGTTGGGCTTGGGGGGTGGAGAATATTCCCTACATGCTTACTGGCTTTGTGAAGAATAAGGAAATTCCGCTCCGTAAAAAATTTTTCTGGACGTTTATTTTCATGGAAGGATTTTTTTCCTGGTCCACGGCGCCTTTCATTCTTTTTATTTTCGGCTGGCTGCCGACTTTAATCGGTTCTTATCAATTCAGCGAAACGATTATTTCCTACAGTTTGGCGAGAATCGTGGGTCCGATTTTGAATTTGTCCGTGATTTTTCTCTTCGCTTCCGCGATTTTAAGCATTGTCCTTCTGCCGCCCAAGCCCGGCTGGTTTGAAAAGAAGCACTACATCCTGTATTTTCTCCAGTGGCTTTTGGTGCCGGCTTTAATCCTCTTATTCAGCTCCGTCCCGGCGATTGAATCCCAGACGCGTTTGATGCTAGGGCGGCGTTTCCGCCTCGGTTTCTGGCCCACGCCGAAGAGCCGATAGTTGCTTGCAAGCGTTTTTTGAATTTGTTATATTTAAATCAATGAGATGTCGTTTAATGAACTCTAACCATGTTTAAAAAAACCTTTGCCATTTCGGCAGTATTGGGGCTCGTGGTTTGGGCTACCCCAGCGTTTGCTCTTCCAAACTTCTCTTTGGCTCAACTATCTACGCCGGGCACAGAGCGAACGCTTTTTCTCCCGCAAACCGCTGATAACTCACCAGTAGTTTATTTAGGAGAAGCACTTGACCCTCGCAGTGGTCAATTTGTTGAAGGTTATGCAATTATTCACTACAAAGACCAAGCAGCTAAACCAGCAGTTAAACCGCCAAAGGGTCAGAGAAATCAGTGTTACAGTTTTCTTGCGAGCGGCGCCAAATGGAAAACATTGGAATCGTGGACAGTGAATCCGACGAGTACCCAAAGTTTAGAGAGTAGTTTCGTTTTCACCAATTTAACTGCTGATATTGTCAAATGGGAAGAGGCGGCTGATGGAGTAGTTGGCAACAGCGCAGGCGTAAATATCCTTGGCGACGGCTCGGTAACTTCCGAGATTTTGGTCGCTGACACAGAATCACCGGATAATATCAATGAAGTTTATTTTGCCAATGTCTCAAGTCCGGGAGCAATTGCCGTCACCATTGTTTGGGGCATTTTTGCCGGCCCCCCTTCTGGACGAGAATTGGTGGAATGGGACATGATTTTTGACGACACCGATTATAATTGGTCGGCAAGCGGTGAAGCCGGAAAGATGGATTTTGAAAATATCGCCACTCACGAATTAGGTCACAGCGTCGGTTTAGCGGATTTGTACGAATCGCTCTGCAGTCAAGAAACAATGTACGGTTATGCTGATTATGGCGAGATAATGAAGCGCGACTTGAATGCCGGTGATATCGCCGGCGTGGACAAGTTGTATTAATTCTCGTTAGTTAGCGATTAAGAAAACCGCCCTAGAAGGCGGTTTTCTTGTTCTAGTCCGGCGGTGTCTGTTTGAAAATATCCGAACGGAACTCTCTGGGCTCGGCGGGCGGAAGGGCAAAGAC
>LCQK01000003.1 GCA_001004105.1 Candidatus Jorgensenbacteria bacterium GW2011_GWB1_50_10 | reverse complement strand
ATCCAGGGAACAGACTATAACTCGGTTTATCTTAGGACTTCTTTAATTTACGCAACGGTTACTTTTATACTTTTTGTTGTTGATCTTTCCACGTTCGCAATTGCAGAGGAATATAGATCAGAAAGTTAAGATATAAGAAGAGGAATCATATCCCTTGCCCTGAGTTTTTTCTGAAGAATTCCTTCTGTAAAGGCTTGCCGGTTTTTAATTGAGTAGAATTTTGGCGTATATCCAAGTACCGCAAGAAGCTTTTCTTCGAATTCATCAAGAATTGAGTCGTCCAATGGTAGACCTACGAGGTTGCAAAGTCAACGACCTCGCAGGTTGGTCTAAATAAGTCGAAATATTTTTATGTCTTCCTATTACTTTTTCTTGACTAAAAACAACAGTTTGATCTATCATAGAATTATGAAACCTGCTACTGCCCCCCCCCAACAGAAAACCCAGGGATTTACCTTAGTTGAGCTTTTAATAGTCATTGCTGTTTTAGGAGTCTTGGCGACGATTGTACTTTTAGCAGTTAATCCGGCAGGACAATTAGCAAGAGCACGGGATGCTGGAAGAAAAACAGCTTTGAAATCGATTGCAAATGCCCTTGAAGCTTATGTGGCTGTTAACGGAAGTTACCCAAGCACCAATATGAATTGGTCATGGGAATCCGGGATTTATGAAGGACCGAATGGCTGGATTCCAAATCTTGCTCCTGGCGACATTAAAAGACTTCCAAGTGATCCAAGAAAAGGCACACCTGGCTCTAAACAACCAAATTGCGCCACTGGCAGCTATGGGTATGGATATCGCTCAGACGGCAAAGACTATAAAATTTATGCTCACTGCACTCCAGAAAATTATTCTAAGGATGATAGAAAATTTATAGATCCGTGGAGGGATGCAGATGCAACTTATGGAGGAGATGGTAGGTGTGGTGATCCCGTGGCAGAAGGTGAAAATGGAGGCGTTGGTGATGGAATGCCTTGGAGCTGGGCAATCTGGTCTTCTGACACCTCAAAATGCTGGTAAATTATTTATTTCCACTATGAAATGCTTTATGAACATCTCGAAGTTGGGCATTGTATTCCACTCCCGGAGTGACAATTGGGATTGTGGACAGAGCAGAAAATAATTAGAAAAAAAGAGGAATCATATCCCTTGCCCTGAGTTTTTTCTGAAGAATCCCTTCTGTAAAGGCTTGTCGGTTTTCAATTGGGTAAAATTTTGGAGTATAACCTAGTATTGTAAGAAGTCTTTCTTCGAATTCATCAAGAATTAAGTCATAAGATGAAAAATTTTCAAGATTAACTAATGTATCTTTAAGAAGATAAAAAACTTTGTTATTTTCCTGATTTTCCGCACATAAATTATTTAAAAGTTCACATATGTAAAAAGAGAATCCTATCTTTTTTAGATCGTCTTTAAGATCGGAAAAGTTTTTTAAAGTACTCGCCTTTAGTGTATTGCTCGTTCCAAATATAGTAGTTTTTATTGCGCAGGTTTACGCACCCGAAACAGTTCGTGCAACCAGTGCAATTCCGAGAAAACCACACATCGTTGCAAGCATCGCATTCCTCCGAAAAAAAGGTCCGGTAGCACTTATTGCACCCAACGTCTTCATAACAAAGCTCACTATCCTTCATCCGGTAACAGTCAAGAGAATCCTTTAAACCATTTAAAAAACTGGAATAGAAAGCATTCTCGCAATAATCAGCCCAGAATATGAGATAACAATTCTTCGAGTGGCCCAGAGCGTTCGCATATTCAGTGTTCTTGAGAGTGAGATATGCCGATTCAAGGGCGGACCGGGGAGCTTTAGCGCTTAGCTCTTGAACCTGCTCAAAGAAAGGTCGAGATGGGTCATAATCCAGGCCGTATTCGGTGCCATCCCAATCATCAGCCCACCAACAAGGCTGACAGTAAACGATTACGGGTTTGTCGGGCGAATAGATTGAAATGATGTTCTTGCCACACTTATCACAAGAGCGTTTATAAAGATTCCAAATATTGGTGAAAGCAAAACGTCTTATCATCCGGCACTGCGGGCACCATGTCGGCGGCGGGACTTTTATTTTTTCATAAAAATCGAAATCTTCCGGCTCAATTCGGAATTCTTGCTTACAGTTTTGACAGCTTCTTAAGCCAGCACCGTTCCCATCCATTCTTTGTATTCGCGATTCAAACGGTGAACAAGAACCGACCCGACAAAAGGGGTGGAATAAGAGTGATTCTTCAAAATGAAACTCTCAACCTCGGCAATCTTCGGCTCGTTCGTCTTTATGAGAAGTGCCGCCTCGGTGTCATCAGTAAGCTTCCCCTCCCAGAAGTACATGGTATTCAAGGGCCAAACATTGACGCAGGCGGCGAGTTTCTTTTCCACGAGCGTTTGCCCCAGCTTTTTCGCCTGTTCCACGTCTTTGCAGGTAGTGTAAATTAAAACCATTTTACGGCTTAAATTGTGCGACCTTTATTCAATTATTATAGCCCTATATGAGTGGCTCTTCCATTTTGGCGGCGTCGCTTTCTTCACTTTCCTGCCTGCCGGCAGGCAGGTCTTTTTTATCCTTGCCGCCGGTAATAATGGCTTTTTCCTGGGCGCTCCTGATAATCGTTGACTCTTCTTCTTCAATGAGTTTTTTGGCGGCATCGGCGGGAATGGAATATTTCCGGCGCGAGGCCTCGATGATTTCCTTTTTGAGCGAACCGTGGGGTGAGGGCAATATTTTCAAGGTTTCCGCCGAGAACGGGTCGTAGGACTCGCCGTCGATTATCATTTTGATGTAAAACTCCTGCATGCCGAGGTTAATCATGTCTTTGTTTTTGAAAAGTGGCGCCATTTCTGGCTCCAGCGTCTCCGCGTCCTCACCGCCAACCCGGAAAACAATCAGGCTGCCGACATTGCCCAAAACTGCGGCTTTCACTTTCGGCAGAAGCTGACCTAGGTACTGATGGGCAATAGTCATGCAAAGACCGTATTTTCTCGCTTCGGTCAGCAAATTTTCGAAAGTTTCAGTCACAACGTTCTGAAACTCGTCAACATAAAGATAAAAATCGTGCCGCGCCGACTCGGGTATCTTAGCCCGGGCCATGCCCGCCTGTTTGATTTTGGTGATGAACATGGAGCCGAAAAAACTGGAATTTTCCTCGCCGAGCCGGCCCTTAGAAAGGTTAATCAAAATAATTTTCTTTTTGTTCATCAGTTCTTCCAAATCAATCTTATTTTCTTTCTGGCCGAAGATATTCCGGAGCATCGGGTCGGAAAGGAACTGGCCGAGCTTGTTCACGAGCGGGATGATAGCGTCGGTGTCGAATTTCTCCGACCAGTCGGCGAATTCAATGGCCCAGAAACGCTTGACCATATCGTCGCCGATGTATTCAATGACTTTTTGCCGGTAATTGCGGTCGGTGAGCATGGAAATCATCCCCCGCATCGTGCCGTGAGGATAATCCAAAAGAGCAAGGCAAGTGAAACGGAAAACATGCTCCAGGCGCGGCGTCCAGTTTGCGCCGAACTGCTTCTCCATCACCTCAATCAGCCCTTGAGTCAGCTGATGTTTGAAAAACGGGTCAACATTCTGAAGAGGATTAAAAGAAACTGGATGCTCCGAATCCGACGGGTCAATAATCACCACGTCCTCCACGCGGCTTTGCGGCACAAAATCCAAAGTCGCCTCAATCACGTCGCCGTGCGGGTCAATGAGGCAAAGGCCGTGCCCGAAAGCAATATCCTGCCGGATTAAAAGCTCCAGCGCCTTGGACTTGCCGACACCGCTTTTGCCGATGACGTAAAGGTGCCGCCTCCGGTCGTGGCGCTTGATACCGAAGATGAATTTTTTCTCTTCCAGGGCCGCCACGTAATTGGTCCGGCCGATGAAAGAAACGTCTTTCGGGTCAATGCGGCCGTAGACCGGCAGGTCCGGCGGCGGCGGCGCATAACGGATTATTTGTATTTTTCCAGGCTTAGGCATGTCAAAAAATTTTCAATTTTCAAACTATATCGCTCCTATTTCTTTTAGGAATGCTTCGTAATCCCCCAAAATCTCCTCAGCGTCGTGTGAATCAAGCGTGAAGCCCGGCGTGTGAGCCAGGTCATTGCGGACTTTATGCGCTCTCCAGAGGCGCTCAATGGTCTTCAAGTTCCGGCCGGCAAGCCGCTCCAGGCGGTCGGCCATGTGTTCCCCAGGCACGCCTATTTTTTTCAAAACGCTATCCACCAAACCGTCGGCTTCAACCACGCCCATAAAGAGCGACTGCGGCGGATGCGCTCGGGCTTTTTCCAAAAGATATTTCCACTTATCTCCCCACTTCGCGCCTTCTCTTATGATTTTCTTTCTTTTGGCGAGTGCTTCCGAATCGAAGTAAAACTTCGGCCGGTATTTCAGGGCCCGGATGAAAACGTAAACGAAAAGAACGGCGAGAATTATGTTCAAAACAATGAAAATGAAACGGACGCTCCAAAAAGTGCGCACCCAGGGAAAATCGGAAACGGCATTGATGATTGACTGCAGTAAATTCATCTACTTGTATTTTTCCACCTCCTCGTCTTCGCCGAAAATCGGCAAACCGGACGGCGGACCCATGCGGCGGCTCTCCAAGTGCCTGATATGCGGCTCGGTAAGAACGATTAAGCTCGGCGGATGAAAAACAGTAGCCGCTCCCTCTATGTTCAGATGAAAACGATGGGAGGTAAAATTAAAGTTTAACGGATATGATGTCATGAACCGGCCCATCCAGGTCTCGGGCGGCACTTCTCTTCGGAGATATGTGAAGAGGAGTCGCTGTTTTCTATATTCATTGCGCCACCTGGGAAAAAGGTGAGGCCAGTGCCAAATAAGCGTTCTCGTACTCATTTTGTAATTTTGCACAAAACCGTTCAGATGGAGGGTTGAGTATTGATTGAAAGCGCCAGATAAGCCGCGGCGGGCAAAACTGTCATAAAAAATATTTTTGGGCGAGAGATAGATAAAACGAACTAAAGTATTAAAAGCGGGCTTAGAAAGGTTCTCTTCAACGGCTTTCAAGACGTCGGTTTCCACCGGCGACCGGGCAATAAACCGCGCAAAACTTTCCATTTGCCCCTCGGCGCCTTTCTTCTCCTCTTTTTTGGTTTTTGGTTCTTTTAATTTATTTACAAGGGGTTCCCATTTTTTATCCCAGTCATCCAGACCCGGGGCAATTAAAATTTGGATGCCGACAACTTCACTGGGCTTAACTTTGCCTAAAACCTCCAAAAAGGTGGACATCGGGTCGTTCTGTCTTTCTTCCAGCTCCGCTTCAAAAGAAGGGTAAGTTTTGATGGGGAAAAGGTCTTCTTTCCTCAAGACCATCTCGCTGCCCCACAGGTCCATATCCCGCCGGTACACCTCGGGTAAATCCCGCGGAAATGTATTAACATAATCTTCCACTTCCACCACTTCAATATCCGAATAATAAGAGAAAAGGGCGGCTTCAAGCAGGTTTCTTTGTTTTTCATAAACCCGGATATAGAAGTGAACTTCGCCGCCAAAACTTACAACTTCTAGAGAGAACCAACGCGTTATTTCACCGTCCCAATATTTTTCTCCAAGATTATTGGCCGTGTTCCGTAGCGAATGCATCGCCGCCAAAACCTGTTCCATCGCCTCCGGCGTTTTCTTAATCTGCCGCGGGATTCGGAGCTCTAAAAGCACGCACTTAAAATGTTTTTGCTTGTACATTTCTTGCCGCCAGAAAAGCCAGAGCGAGCGGGTGAGTGAGAAAATAATCACAAAAATTATAAAAGGCAAAAGCGCCCAGATGATGTATTTTATGGGCAAAAACAGAATTAAAGCCCCGCCGAGCAGTATCAGAAACAAAAAAACCCAAACCTCCTCCTGCTTGAAAAGTTCTTCAATAACGTCGAGGATGTGGCCGAAGAGATTTTTAAGCATGCGCTTTTACGCTTCTCTTATATGATAACGTCCGTCGGTCAAACGCTTGAAGTGGCGCTTATTCTGCAAACCCAAAAGGATGGTGTTTTCTTTCAAAATTCTCTGTTGGTTCACAAGCCGCACCACTTCGGTGGAAGAGAGCGGTCCTTTCTTTTTCAAAAGCTTGCCGATTACTTCCCGAACAGTGCCCGGCTCAAAGCCGTGCTCGGTGAGAGCGTAAATGCCACGGCCGACCAAAACGAACCGGTTGTCTTTAATGAGTTCGTTGTGAACGGTCTGAACGTGAGCCGTTCTTTTGGAAAGACCAGCGCGGGTAATGAATTTGGCGATATCGGAAAAATGCAGCGGCTTTCCCTCCTTTTTCAAAACCAAATAGGCCTTGTCGCGGACGGTTTTTGGTTCAATCTCGGGCCATTCCCGCAAACCAAAATCGCCGAAGACATTCACGCCAAAAATGCGCGGCACGTTCAAAAAATGAGCCGTGGCGCAATCCTTACACTCGGCAAGATAAACTTTTTTCTCCAAAACTTCGTCCCGGCGGCTCGTTTCAAGGGTCTTCTTGACTCTTTTAACGAAACCCAAAAAACCGTCCCGGGCTTTTTCGTCGGTATACCAAAAGCCGTGCATGAAATCGTCGGCGGCCTGGAAATTGGGAACGCCGGCAACCAAAAGAACGAACCTGATTTTGGCTTCCGGATATTTCGTGTTTTTATCGGCGGTTTCCAAAACGTGGGTCAGGTCGCGGATGAATTTGTCGTCCCGCATTATGCCACCCGCTCCGGCTAAATATGTCCGTGATGCGGCAATGATGCTGTCGGCCTCCGCCGCAACCCTGGTTTTAAGTTTACCCACCGCCTGGCTTTCTATTTGCCTCACCCGCTCGCGGGTGATGTGAAGCTCGTCGCCTATTTTCTGCAGGGTGGCCCGGTTGCCGGACTTCAGGCCAAAACGGCCCTCAATTACCCGGCGGTGTTTGGGGCTGAAATCGGCTGTAACTTTGGCAATGAATTTGTCTAAATCAACCATATTGGTAACAAATTATTAATCTAAACTTTAGCACTTTTGGGAAAGGGCGTCAATCCCCACCCACTCACCTCTTTTTCTGCCAAAGGTACAGCATAGGGCTAGCGACGAAAATGGAGGAATAGGTGCCGACGACGGTGCCGAAGAGAATCGTAAGAACAAAATAGAAAAGCGGGGCGGGACCGAAAACCATGAGCGCCAAAAGAACAAGGACCAGCGTGAGCGACGTGTTGATTGAGCGGGCTATGGTTTCATTGACGCTTCGGTTCACAATTTCACCCAATGGCGTGTTGCGCCCGCGGAAAAGCTGAAGATTTTCCCGAACCCGGTCGAAAACGACTATCGTGTCGTGGACGGAAAAGCCCATTACCACGAGAAGGGCGACAATGAAATTGGTGTCTATCTCAATTCCTTTCCACTCACCCAAAACGGCCAAAAGGCCGGCCGGAATGCTCACGTCATGAAGGAGCGTAAGGAGAGTAATCAAACCGTATTTCCAGGATTTGACCGGTTCGGAAACTTTCCGGAAAGCGAAAGCGACGTAGAGCGAGATGCCGATTAAAACCAGAATAATCGCCCAAATGGAGCTTCGGCGGAGTTCCGAGCCGATGGTCGGGCCGATGCTCGAGAAATTCATCTCGGTTACGGCGGGAAATTCATCCTGGAGCGCTCTCAAGTAACCTTGGTGATTTTCTTCGCTCAAATCCTTCAACCGGATAATGAAGCTGCCGTCGCCCGCAATCTTGATCTGAAAATCCGCCGCTCCATTTTCGTTCAAAACCGACCGCACTTCATCCAAATCCGCCTCCGGCGCGTCAATCTGCCAGACCGTGCCGCCAACCAAATCAATGCCCGGCTTCAAACCTAGGAAACCGACCAAAGCCCAGCTCAAAACGACGAGCGCCAAAGAAACACCGAGGTATATATTTTTATGTTTGATGACGTCAATCATGTTTTTGGAATGTCCTTGGTGAAAACCCGGAGCAGCACCCTCGTTATCGTGATCGCGGAAAACATGGAAACGACGACGCCGAGGAATAGGGCGAGGGCGAATCCTTTCACGAAACTGGAAGTGAAATAATAGAGCACGGCCGAAGTGATCATCGTGCTCACATTGGAATCGCGGATGGAAGTCCAGGCTCGGCGGAAACCTTCTTCAATCGCCGCGGTTTTGGAAAGACCCTTTTTGATTTCTTCCTTGGTCCGCTCGAAAACAAGAATGTTCGCGTCAACGGCCATGCCGATGGAAAGAATGAAACCGGCAATGCCCGCCAAAGTCATGGTAACGGGAATGATTTTAAAAACGCCGAGCGTGAGAGCAACATACATGAGAAGCGCGGCGGCGGCGAAAATCCCAAGGCGGCGGTAATAAATAAGCATGAAAAGAATGACGACGGCGGTGCCGATGGCGCCGGCAAAAACCGCCTTAGTGAGGGAATCCTTGCCGAAGTCGGCGCTTATTGTTTGCTGATTGATGAGCTTGATGGGCGCGGGCAAGGCTCCGGCGTTGAATCTTTCAACGATCTGCCGCGCCTCGGCGGTCGTAAACCGGCCGGTAATTTGGGCGTTGCCGCCGGAAATCTTCGCCTGCACGATCGGGCAGTCCTCTTCAAAGCTCCGGATTTGATTGTCCAAGAATATGCAGAGCGGCTTGCCGACGTTGCGGCCGGTCACTTCTTCAAAGATTTTGGCGCCCTCGTCGGTGAACTGAAGATAAATCTGGGGCTGACCGCTCACCGAATCAAAACCGAGCTGGGCGCCCTTGACGTAGCGGCCAGTAAGTTCAGTCGGGACAATATTCGCGGTTGTCGTCGCCTCGCCGTCTACCACTTCTTGGCCTTCAATTACCTCACGGAAATCTAGGAAAGGCGTTTCCCCAATTTGGGCGATGGCGGCGCTCACATCCTTAATGCCGGCCAGCTCCACAACAAGGCGATTGATGCCGCCGCTGGTTTCCAAATAAACCTTTGGTTCGGAGACGCCGAAAAGATTGACTCGCCGCTCAATCACGTCGCGCAAACCTTTCACCACTGAATCGCGGTCACTCTGCGCCACGCCGCTCAAGTCAACCTCGTAAACGAGATAAGTGCCGCCGGCCAAGTCCAATCCCAGCCGCCACGGCCGAAAACCGCTCCACCTTTGGAAGAGCGGCTCGTAAGCAAAAAAGGCGGCAAGCGCCGAAATCAGAACCAAGACAATCAAGAAAATAACGAGCCGCTTTCGGTTATGCATGATTGAAAACCAGTCTATTGTTTTCTCAAGTTTTTGTAAAGAAGTGTTTTGAGGTTTGCCGCCTCGGATTTTTTGCCGGGATTGAAAATATCCTGCGGGTCGAATATTTTTTTGACTTTCCGGAAAAGAGCGAAGATTTTCGAGCCATACATCTTTTTAAGATAAGCGCCCCGAATCAAACCATCATTGTGCTCGGCGGTGATGGAGCCGCCGTATCGCAAAACCAAATCATAAACCTCATCGGCCGCTTTGGGAATCAAGTCAACCTGTTTTTGGTCGTTAAAATCCATAAGCGGAATAATGTGGAAATTTCCGTCGCCGACGTGGCCGGCCACGGTATATAAAAACTTGTAGCGGTCCAGAATTTCGTAAAGTTTGGGCAGGAATTCCGGCAGATGCTCCGGCCGAACAATGACGTCGTCTATGAAAGGAGCGGTTTTCAGCCCTTTCACCTTGTGCCGGAGAAGATTGAAGCTTTCCCGCCGCATCACCCAGTATTTCTTCGACGATTCAGCGGTGGGTGCGCTTTTGGTGGAAAGTTCGAACGGTTTCAAGGCACGCTTTAATTCTCTTATTTTACGGTTCACTTCTTCCTGGCTTTCTTCTTCAAATTCGGCAAGAAGAACCATTTTTGGCATGCCGTTTATGAGAACGTGGAAAAATTCGGGCAGAAATTGCAAACCGAGCGAGACGATGTTCACGCCCATCACTTTCAAAAAGCCGGTGAAGAATTTTAGGGCAAGTCCGAAGGTGTGGTCGTCAAAGGATTCAAAACTTGCCGGCTTCAATTTCAAAGTTTTGTTTATGACTTCCGGTAAAGCCGCCATGTCTTTCATGAAAATTACGAGCAAACCCGAGTACTTCCCGGCCGGCACGAGCCGCAGCTTCGCTTCCGTAATAAGCCCGAGCGTCCCCTGGGAACCGACGAAAAGTTTGACGAGGTCAAAAGTTTTGCCGTCCCAGACATCCCAAAGATTTAACCCTGCTGAATTTTTGGAAACGCTTGGCTTTGCTTTCCGGATTATTTCGTAATTTCTTTTGATTAACCGGAAAATCTCACGGTAGACTTTATTCTCAAAACCCTTTCCTTTAATCTTCTTAGCCAATTCTTTCTGATTGAGCGGCTTAATCAGATATTCTTTGCCGTCGGCAAGGACGGTTTTGATTTCTTCCACATAGTCAATGGTTTTGCCGTATTTTAAGGTTTTCTCGCCAGCGGCGTTGTTCGCGACCATTCCGCCCAGAGCGCACATCTCACGCGAGGCCGGATAGGTCGGCAAAATCAAATTTTTCTTTAGTGTTTCCCTTTCGAAATCACGGTAAAAAACGCCGGGTTCGGCAACGGCGTAATCGTCTCCTATCGCCTTGATACGGTCGAAATGCTTGAAATCAACGACAATTGATTCGGTGAGGGGTCCGCCCGTCATATCGCTCCCGCCCGCCCTCGGCGTGAGCGATAAATTTTTGTTCTTTTTCTTGTTTTTACCTACGAAAGCAACAAGTTTTTTAACGTCTTCCGCGTCCTTCGGAAAAACAACTACCTCCGGCTTAATCTCAAATAAACTCGCATCCCGGCTGTATTTTTCAAGTGTTTCGGCGTCGTTCGCTATTTCTCCCGCGATTTTTTTAAGTTCTTCTGCAATCATACTACCTCGAAATTATAACACTGCTCGCAGTAGACGATTTCCGGCCTCTCGGGGGCGTAGGACGTTTTAAATTCGTTCGGGCACTTTCCTTCCGGATGATGAACGTGCTTCACCGTATTTTTATAAACCTGGTAATCACACATACATTTTCTGTGCCAAAGCTTTAGGGGATTTCTTTGTTTTAATCTCTGATAATGACGGCAGTTGGGACAAAGATTTGGAAGGGGAATATTAAATTGTCTATAAAAATTAAGCTCTTGAGGAACAATTTTAAAAGCCGTCGTGCACTGTTCGTTGCATTTTCCACCATGTTCGCAGCCAATGACATCATCGAGTATCGCGTCGGAAACAAGTCGAATAGTATCAGGAATTTCGTTATTTTTTACAGTTATCTTGTAGCTCCGATTCTCTTCATCTTTCCAGCGGTACCCGAGTTCTGACGCTCTTTCTTTTGTTAGAGGAAAAAATTCTTGGGAGAGGGACTCGTTATAAGCGAATGGCGTTATTTCCGGCGGGAAAAATTCGCCGTACTTGTATACCCTATCTTTCTTGTCGGCGTAGGGCATAGTATTCATGTGCTCAATAATGCGGGGAACCAGCTTCTCGTATTCTTCTTTGGTATATTCCCTGTTCAAGATACAGTAACTTTTGTTACGAACTCCGATGCACCCGAAAAGGTTCTGTGAACCTCGGCAATTCATGCAATACTGCAAATTTGAAGATTGGTCCCAGCTTTCATTGCTAAAAAAGACGGATGAGGCTTGGCGGCCAATGTTGATTGAATCATAAATACGTTCAACGCCGCGTCCGAAATGAGCATAATCCATTACATCTTTTGCAATTACTGCCGCCAGTACGTACTTACCATCCTCGACATTTCGGCAGTTGAAGCTGTAATGAACATTCTTGGATTCTTCAATCCAGTTACCGCTTACATCCGTACTGTGATGTTGGATTATTGACGGCACAATATGCTTGGAACGCTCCGAAATGAACCGGGACTGGAGTCTTTTGATAGCGGCTGAGCTTTTCAAATTGTGTTCCTCGAGTAGTTTTTGATATTCCTCCTTGCCGTATTGTTTATTAAAAACACAGTAGCTTTTATTGCGGAGATTCGTGCAACCAAAGCAACTCTCGCAGTTGCGGCAATTCAAAAGAAAATAAGAATTACTGCAACTATGGCAGTCACGAGAGTACTGAAGGTTATAGCAACCGACACAATCGGTGCAGTCATAACATCTTTCGCATTTGCCGAGGTTGTAACAGTCAACGCATTCTTTAGAATCATTTACCCACGAACCGTAAAAACAGTTTTCGCTAGCTGTTGAGCCAAAAATAAGATAACAATTTCTAATTTCGCTGACTCGGTTGGTGTATTCACTCTCAATAGCGAATCCTTGTTTTAGAATCCCCGGCCTCGGTACCACATGGAGCAAATCACTAAACTGTTCGAAAAAGGGCTGTGAAAAGTCATATTCTTTCCCATACCCCATTGGATTCCAGTTATCGCCAAACCAACATTCGTAGCAATATACCTTGAAAGGACTTTGAGGATAAAACATCATTATTTTCTCTTTTCCACAAAGATCACAGATTCTTCTATACAAACTCCGTTCATTACGAACAATTAACCTTCTCACTAACCTGCACTCCGGGCACCACGTCGGTGGCGGGACGCTTATCTTTTTATAAAACGCGAAATCGTCCGGCTCAATCGTGAATTGTTGCTTGCAATTCTGGCAAATTCTCGTTTCTGACATTACTAAATATTATACCACTGAATATTTAAACAAATTAACCATGTTTGTGCCTCAAAAACTCAGCATATACTGAGTTTTTGAGGCACACAAATTAAAACCCGATTTTGAAATACTTTTTTAAATCCTCATCCCCTTCTAAAACGCTCACCACCATAACCCGGCAATATTTATTAAGTTCCTTTTGAACGACAAATTCCCAAAGGTCGTCGCCGAATTTATTCGGGCCCACCCAAACGCTCTTTTGGAGCGGATAAAAATCATAACTTTTAAGCACCCTTCTTAAATAGTCTCTCTTTACGTTCAGTTTAACCGGAACGTCAAAACTTAAAAGGTACCACTTACCATCCCAATTTTTTGGTTTCAACGATCTCTCAATGTTTGAACGAAAAAACCTGATACCAGCGAGAGTCGGAACAAACTTGTTATTTTTCTTTTCAACCAAACCCTTTTCAATTAGCCGGCGCAAACTTTGCTTTAAGAATTTCCTCTTTTTGTAGGTGCCGATAAAATCATTAACTGCGGCTTCGGTTACAGCTTTCCCGGCAGCAAAAAACTCACTTATTGCCCTTATATGTCTTCTTGCATCTCTTGATGTCTTGGCCACAAGTTTATTATAACAGAGCTTGCCTCAAAATCTCAGCATATACTGATATTTTGAGGCGTTAAATTCAAGCAATAAATTCAATCCTTTACAAACCTAGTGAGATTATTTTCCTTAACCTTTTGTGGTAACTTTGGGCGAAACGGTGGGCTTCGTTGCGAACCTTAATCAAGGTTATAGGTGATAGGTTGTAGGGTATAGAACCAATGAATTCGTTTTTCTTTCGTTTCGCGCCCTTGGCGATGCCCACGACCGGAATCACGAAACCGGAATCTCTGAGAATCTTTTTTGCGGCGTTCACCTGCGGCTTGCCGCCGTCAATCAGGAATAAATCGGGCAGCGGCCATTCCCGATGGTTCAAACGCCGGCCAATCACTTCTTTCAACATTGCAGTATCGTTCGGTTTAAAAACCGTGCCGATTTTGAACTTCCGGTATTCATTCGGTGCCGGTCTGCCGCCGCGAAAAACAACCATCGCTCCCACGGCCGATGTCCCGGAAATATCGGAAATGTCGTATCCTTCAATTCTTGCCTTGTTTTCCGTACCGCTGTCTTCCTCGCTCTTGATGAGCGCCACGTCCTGCACGTGCTCCAGCGCGAAAATCCGGCCCCGTAATTTGGCGGCTTTTTCGAAGTCCAGCCGCTTGCTCGCCGCTTCCATTTCCCGTTTTAGCGTCCTCAATATGGCCGCTTTCTTGCCTTGGAAAAGCAGTTTGATGTTTCTGACGTTCTTCAGATAATCGGTCTTATCTATAAGACCGGCGCAAGTACCCGGACAAAGACCAATTTCGTAGTCAAAACAGGGTTTCTTGAATTTGCCGATTTTATCCGCCGGATGGACGCTGAACGGAAAAATTTTGCGGATGATGCGGAGCGCCTCCCGCGCACTTGAAGCAGAAGTAAACGGTCCAAATCTATCCCCTCCCGCCCGGCTTTTGCCTGCCTGCCGGTAGGCACGGCCGCGCACCAAAAGCACTCGCGGGAATTTATCTTTCGTTATTTCCACGTAAAGGAAGCTCTTGTCGTCTTTTTCTCTGACGTTATAGGGCGGTTCGTGTTTTTTAATAAGAGTCGCCTCCAAAATTAGTGCTTCCAAAGCAGTGTCGGTTTTTTTGTAATCAATCTTGCGCACCTCGCTCACCATTTTTTCAATTCGCGAATCCTGCCTGCCGGCAGGCAGGCGTGCGGGACGCAAAAAATAACTGGAAACCCGCCTTTTTAAATTTGCCGCCTTGCCGATATAAAGAATCCGGCCGCGAGCGTTTTTCATTAAGTAGACGCCCGGCGAATCTGGCATTTTGGCGTGAAGTTTTTTCATTTTTTAGCGAGGGCTTTCTTGAGGTAAGCGCCCGTAAAACTACCGGCTTTTTTCATGACGCCTTCGGGTGGCGCGGCGACAATCATCTCCCCGCCCTTTTCGCCGCCTTCGGGCCCCAAGTCAATCACCCAGTCAGCGGTCTTGATGACATCCAAGTTATGTTCAATCACAACAACAGTATTGCCGCGCGCGACCAACCGGTCCAAAACTTTCAAAAGATTCTGAACGTCGGCAAAATGAAGACCGGTCGTCGGTTCATCAAGAAGATAAATCGTTTTCCTAGTGTCGCGCTTGCCGAGTTCGGCCGTGAGTTTTATCCGCTGGGCCTCGCCGCCAGACAAAGTCGTCGCCGACTGCCCCAGCGTTAAATAGCCCAAACCCACTTCTTCCAGAATTTTCAGCCGGTCGTAAAGCCAGGGAATATCGCGGAAAAACTCCACTGTTTCCTCCACGGTCATCTTTAAGATGTCATAAATGTTCTTATGTTTATATTCAACTTCCAGAGTCTCGCGATCAAAACGCTTGCCTTTGCAGACGTCGCAAGTGACGTAAACGGTCGGCAAAAAGTGCATTTCAATCGCAATCGTGCCGTGGCCTTCACAGTTTTCGCACCGCCCGCCGCGGACATTGAAACTGAAGCGTCCCGGCTTGTAGCCGCGGACGCGGGCGTCTTCGGTTGCGGCAAAAAGCTCGCGGATAAAAGTCCAAGCGCCGACATAAGTGGCTGGATTGGAACGCGGGGTACGACCTATCGGCGACTGGTCAATATTAATCACACGGTTCAAATTTTCCAAACCGGTCATGCCTTTATGCGCGCCGACTTTATAATTTGCGCCGTTCCAGGCATTGGCGAGCGCTTTGTAGATGACATCATAAACCAAGGAACTTTTTCCTGAGCCGGAAACACCGGTTACGGCCACAAACCGGTGCAAGGGAATTTGCACGTCAATGTCTTTCAGATTATTCGCGCTTGCGCCCTTTATCACCAAAAAGTCGCCCTTCCGCGTCACCGGCCGTCTTTTCTCCGGCACGGGAATGAATTCCCTGCCGTTCAGGTAATCGATGGTGAGCGACTTGGATTTTTTGTCGGAGAGAATTTCGGGAATCGACCCTTGGGCCACGATTTTACCGCCGTGGACGCCGGCGCCCGGCCCGATGTCCACGAGATAATCCGACTGGCGGATGGTTTCCTCGTCGTGCTCCACAACGAGGACGGTGTTCCCTAAATCCCGCAAATCTTGGAGAGTAGCGATGAGTTTCGCGTTGTCGCGCTGGTGAAGACCGATAGTCGGTTCGTCCAATATGTAGAGCGTGCCGGTGAGACGCGAACCGATTTGGGAGGCGAGGCGGATACGCTGAGCTTCGCCGCCCGAGAGCGTCCCGGCTCGCCGTTCAAGCGTGAGATATTCCAAACCGACATCAATCATGAATTTCAGCCGGTTTTTGATTTCGCGCAGTGGCGCTGAAACCACCTCCTTGAAATTCTCGTCAATTTTTCCTTCCACTTCATCGCAGAATTTACGGGCGTTGCTTATAGAATTTGCCACAACCGAGGCAATGCTTTTATCAGCAATGAGAACACTTAACGCTTCGTCTCGCAGACGCTTGCCTAAACATTTGGGACAGGGTTTTTCCGACCAAATGCTCTCCGTCCCTAAACCGTGGCAGACCTCGCAGGCGCCGTAGGGGCTGTTGAAGGAAAAAAGTCGCGGCTCTATTTCCGGAAAAGAGTAACTGTCGTTGGGACAAGTGAATTTGGCGGAGAGCGAAGTTTCTTCTTCATCGGCAATCACGGTTACAACATCGTTGCCGTATTTCAAGGCCGACTCCACCGCTTCGGCCAAACGCAAGCGATTGTCCTTCTCGCGCATATCCAAACCGTCAGGCAATCTATCCACCACGAGCTCTATTGTGTGCTGTTTGTAACGGCTAAGCTCAATTCTTTCCCGCAAGTTATGAATCTTACCGTCAATGCGTGCTTCTCGAAAACCGGCGTTTAAGAAATCGTAAAGGAGCTGATAATATTCCCCTTTCCGGCCGCGGACAGCCGGCGCCAAAACCACGAGGTTTTTGTCGGATTTTTTGTTTTGATAAATCCGGAGCACGGTATCCACAATTTCCTCGTTCGTCATTTTTTTGATTTCCCGGCCGCACTTCGGACAATGGGGAATGCCCACGCGGGCGAAAAGAACGCGGAGATAATCGTAAATTTCCGTGACGGTCGCGACCGTGGAGCGCGGGTTGTGAGAATGGCTTTTCTGGTCAATGGAAATCGCGGGCGATAATCCGTCAATTTCGTCAACATCAGGCTTGTCCAAACGACCTAAAAACTGCCGGGCATAGGCCGAGAGCGATTCAATGTAGCGGCGCTGGCCCTCGGCAAAAATCGTGTCAAAAGCCAGCGAGGATTTCCCCGACCCGGAAAGCCCGGTAAAAACCACCATTTTGTCGCGAGGAATTTCCAGATTGACGTTCTTGAGATTATGCTCTCTTGCTCCTTTTATAACAATTTTGTCCTGCATAACAGAAACTGCCCCTCTTTTTGGTTCATATAGGGGTAGTATCTCAAGTTTAGTAAAAACAGGAACAGGCCGCAAGAGGAAACCTCTTGCGGCCTGTCTGTGCTACTTTGCGAGAACTGCGGTAGATGGGTCAGCCGCGGGAGAACACGCAGTGGCCTTTGAGCCATCTGACGTCGTCCCGGCCATACGCGCGCAGGCTCCAACCGCCGAGACCAACGCGCCAGCGCCCACGCACCGCAACCACAGGTCCATCCTCCGGCTGCACATGGAAGATGTTGGCATCCCCGTTTGTGAGAAGGATTCCCCTCTCACCTCTCGGCTGGCGGGAGATGAGGTCACGGACGACCGCAACAAAATCGTCCGGCGAGAGGAGCGGCCGGGATGTCCCGTTGGCGAAAATCTCGGAGTCCCCCATGTGCTCCTCAAGCTCAGTTCTCGTGAGCGTGCCTCGAAACGCGGGCACGGTCTCGGAAACTGCTGATAGCACCTGGGTTCGGAAGTTGTCCCAAATGCAGAGCTCCGCGGGACCGCTCTCCCCAAAGAACGAGTCCTTAGCAAAGGGCTCGGTCTGGACCACAATACTCCTGGTCTGGGGCTTGGTTACGGCGGCAATTACCTCCCCGCCGCTAACTCCACGATTCTCAAAGCGGCGGGGAACTGCAGTCGCAACCGACTGCCAGCGGTCCGCAAGCCACTCGAGTCCGTTCGTTCCCTTCATCATTCTTTGCCTCTCCTTGTTATGGTTTCCTCTCACCCTCAACATTCGTTGGGGCTTTAGGTTGCCAGTTCGTGCTAGTTTAAGCTTTAGCACAAAAATCTAATCTTGTCAACTTCTCAAAACTGCTTCCCCGCCTTCTTAGATAAAGCTTTAATTTCATCTCTTAAAACTGCCGCGAGTTCAAAATCAAGTCTACTTGCTGCTTCTCTCATTTCTTTTTCTTTTCCGGCGATTATTTTCTTAATTTCCGCTTTAGAGCGCGGCAAGGGTTTCATTTCCAAATTCAGGATTTCCTCGACCGGCACGATGTCGGTGATTTTCTTCACGATTGTTTTCGGCGTGATGCCGTGACGCAAGTTATATTCAATCTGGATTTTGCGGCGGCGTTCAGTTTCATCCACGGCGCGCTTTACCGAACCGGTAATGTTATCGGCATAAATCAAAACTTGGCCACTGACATTGCGGGAGGCCCGGCCAATGGTCTGGATAAGCGAGGTTTCCGAACGCAGAAACCCCTCCTTATCCGCGTCCAAAATCGCGACAAGCGAAACTTCCGGCAGGTCCAGTCCTTCGCGGAGCAGATTCACGCCGACCAGAACGTCGAAATTACCTCTTCTCAAATTCGTCAAAATCCTGATTCTATCCAAAGTTTTAACGTCGCTGTGGAGATACGTCACTTTAATGCCCTGCTCTTCCAAATAAGAACTTAAATCTTCGGCCATTCGCTTGGTAAGCGTGGTCACTAAAACGCGCTCTTTCACGTCTACTCTTTCTTTAATTCTCGGAATCAAATCGTCAACCTGGCCTCGAGCCGGTCGAATAACTATTTCCGGGTCAACCAAACCGGTCGGCCGGATGATTTGCTCTACGATCTGATTGCTTTTTCTCCTCTCGTACGGGCCCGGGGTCGCCGAAGTGTAAATTACCTGCCCCACTTTGCTTTCGAATTCCGGAAACATAAGCGGCCGATTGTCGGCGGCGGAAGGCAGCCGGAAACCGAATTCAATGAGCGTTTTCTTCCGCGAGGCATCACCCTCGTACATACCGTGAAGTTGAGGCACAGTAACATGCGATTCGTCAATCACGGTCAAGAAGTCCTTTGGAAAATAATCAAGCAGCGTCTCCGGCGGCTCACCAGCTCGGCGGCCGGAGAGATGGCGCGAATAATTCTCAATGCCGTTGCAGTAGCCGATTTCCCGAATCATGGCTAAGTCCCCTCTTGTCCGGCGTTCCAGCCGCTCGGCCTCAAGCAGTTTTCCCTCCCTTTCAAAATATTTCAGCCGCTCTGCAAGTTCCGCTTCAATCGCTTTAATCGCCCGCTCGCGCTCCGGTAAAGGTGTGATGAAATGTCTAGCGGGGGCAATGTAAATTTCAGAAAGGGTGGGTGTTTTTTCCTTTTGAAAACCTTTTACCGGGTCAATTTCGTAAATGGTTTTTATTTTTCCTTTCTCCAATTCCAGATTGTAAATCACTTCCCGATCCGGCGGCATGATTTCCCAATTGTCGCCCCGCAACCGGAAAGTGCCGCGTTTCAGGTCGGCGCTCGTCCGCTTAAACTGCAATTCCACGAGCTTGCGCACGAATTTGGAACGGTCCACTTTGTCGCCGGCTTTGAAATGGAAGATATTCTCGGCGTAAACCTCGGGCGCGCCAAGGCCGTAAATGCAGGAGACGGACGCGACCACAATCACGTCATTGCGCGTCAAAAGCGCAGTTGTCGCCGCGTGGCGCAACTTGTCTATCTCGTCGTTAATCATCGCTTCCTTGCCGATATAAGTGTCAGTTATGGGCATGTAGGCCTCCGGCTGATAGTAGTCGTAGTAGGAGACGAAATAATGGACAGAATTTCCCGGAAAAAACTCCCGGAGCTCATTGCAGAGCTGGGCCGCCAGGGTCTTGTTGTGAGCAATGTAGAGTGTGGGCTTGCCGATTTTTTCGATGACATTTGCAACCGTAAAGGTTTTGCCCGAACCGGTCACGCCCAAAAGCGTCTGGTTTCCGTAACCATAATTTAGCCCTTCAACAAGCGCCTTTATCGCTTTTGGTTGGTCACCGTCCGGCTGAAATGTTTTTGTGATTTGAAATTGACCCATAAACGCGATAAGACCCCCGTGCTTAAGGTGCATAGGGGTATAACAAAGGTAACTTTAAACTAAATCTCGTATTTCTTCAAAAGGAGGCGGACGATCCAAACCGAGATAAAAGCGACGACTATGCCGCTCAAAATATCGCTCGGCCAATGGACGCCGGCAATGATTCTTGAGATGCCAACAAGTAAGGAAAATCCCAAAAACCAATAACCCAGTTTTTTATTGAAATGAAGAAGAGCGAACGAAAGAGCGAATAAAAGGGCGGTGTGTCCCGAAGGGAAAGCGGGGTTTTCGTCAAGAAAAAGCGGGGTGATGTTCAAAACCTCAAAGGGCCTTGGCCGGTCGTAGAAGAACCTGATGATTTCGGTGAAAATTCCCCGGGAAAGAACGGCACCTAAAGAAAGCGTAAGAAACGCAAAAACCTTGTGCCTCGGTGCAGCTTTCATTTTGTACAAAAAAAACAAAAGCCCGGCAACTAAAAAATAGACAAAATAAACCGCCAGAAAGCCAATGAGGCCGTCCAAGAACGCGGCCCGGTTAGCAAGCGAATGGAAAAATTCAAAAAGAGCCCTGTCCATCTTCAACGGCGGACAAAAGGCAGAAGAGCCATGACACGGGCGCGTTTCACGGCCCTCGCGAGCTGGCGCTGGTGTTTGGCGCAGACGCCGGTGTGGCGAGGGTCAATGATTTTCGCCTGACCCGAAATATAGCGGCGCAGAACGGCGACATCCTTAAAATCTATCGCTTTTACATTTTGAGAGCAAAAATTGCACTGGCGCATATTTTAAAAAGGGATGTCTTCCGGTTTTATCTCGTCGCCATCAATGTTTATTTCCGGGAGCGTTTCTTTAACTTCGCTGTCGGTTCCTCCAAACGCGGGAGCGGCATCGGTGCCCTCTCCCGCCGGCGCAGGCGAACCGCCCGCCCGCGGGCCGAATTGAATCCGCTCGCAGACGATTTCCGTCGTCCGCCGGTTCTGCCCTTGGTTGTCCTGCCAAGTGCGGGTTTGGAGCCGCCCTTCCACCATTGCCAAACTTCCTTTCTTCAGGAATTGATTGACGACTTCCGCTTGCCTGCCCCAGATAACGACATTGTGAAACTGGACATCCTGCTGCTTCTCGCCCGCTTTATTGGTCCAAACCCTGTTCGTTGCAAGCGAAATAGTTGTAACCGGCTGGCCGGCTGGCGTGGTTCGGAGCTGCGGATCTCCCGTGAGCCGTCCGATTAAAATGACTCTGTTTAAGTTCATTGTTTTTATTTTAGAATTTCCTCTATCTTTTTCTCAAGCTCTTCGTTGGTCAAGGCGGCCTCAGCCGGCTTTTTCACAATCGGAGCCTTTAAAAAATCGCGGGGGGCGGTAGATCTAGTCGGGCTCTCGTTTTCCCTAATTTTCACCTTTTTTGGTTTGACAATAACAAAACGGAGAACTTCCCCTTTTAGATTCAAATCGGCCGAGAGTCGCCCTAGCGCCTCGGGAGCGCTTTCAAATTTAAAGACACCTAAAAAGCCGTACCTTTCTTTTTTCACAGGGTAAAACATGTGAATTTTTTTCGGCGCTTCTTCGCTTAATATCTTTACACCGCTTCTTGCGAGAACCTCCTTCAGGGGCGCAAAATTTTCTTCTTTGGTAACGGCGGTTAATTCATACATATTGCCACTTTATCAGGCGTTTTCCGGAACGTCAATTGAGGGCGTGGGCGGCATTTCTTCTTCCGGCGGGGCAACGGCTGGGTAAAAGATTTCCTTAAGGCGTGCAATTTCGCCCTCAGGAATGCCGCGGTAACCGCTGCCGACCGGAATGAGCTTGCCGATAATGACGTTCTCCTTAAGGCCGCGCAAGGTGTCAACCTTGCCTTCCACGGAAGCGCCCACCAGCACCCGGCTTGTCTCCTGAAACGAAGCTGAGGAAAGGAAGCTTTCGGTGGTGAGTGCCACACGGGTGATGCCCAAAATAAGCTGCAATGCTTTGGCCGGATTCTTGCCCTCACGTTTCATTCCCAGATTGACTTCCCGGAATTTTGATTTTTCAAGAATGTCCCCCGCCATAAAGTTCGTGTCACCCGAGTCTTTGACGAGCACCCTGGAGAGCATCTGCCGGACGATAATTTCCACGTGCTTGTCGTTGATGGAGGTGCCTTCGGGGACGTAAATTTTTTGAACTTCGTTGATGATATAATGCTTCACCGCTTCAATATCGCGGTACTCCAGAAGTTCTTTCAAATCAAGATGGCCTTCGGAAAGCAAATCGCCTTTTTTGACAACGTCGCTTTCTTTGACGTTAAGGGTTACACCCGCCGGCACTAGATACTCAACAAAGGCGTTTTTCTTAGTTTTGCTCTTGGGAACGGTTTCCTTAATTTTGATGACTTTAGTGAGACCTTGTTCTTCAATGCCCACAACCGTGCCGCCGTCCTTGGCAAGCACGGCTTTGCCTTTCGGCGGCCTTGCCTCAAAAACCTCCTCCACCCGAGGGAGGCCGGCGGTGATGTCCACGCCCGCGACTCCTCCGATGTGGAAAGTTCGCATGGTAAGCTGGGTGCCCGGCTCACCGATGGACTGCGCCGCCACAATGCCAACCGCTTCGCCGATTAGAACGGGTTTTTCCGTAGCCAAATCCCAACCGTAACAGGCGGAACAAATCCCGTAGAGCGAATTGCAGGTGATGGGCGAACGCACTTTGACAGAAGCGATGTCGGAGGTCTGAATTTCTTCGGAGGCGGCGCGGCTTATAACTTCGCCGGCTTTTACCACGGCCCTCCGGCCGATTTTCACGTCTTCCAGGGTGGTTCGGGAATAAACCCGGTCGCCGAAGTCATAGCCATAGGCGTCGCCTTCCTTTCTTATAAGCTCTATACCCTTCTCCGTTTTGCAGTCTTTTTCTTTCACGATTACGTCTTGGGCCACGTCAACGAGCCGGCGCGTCAAGTAGCCGGCGGAGGCGGTCTTTAGGGCGGTGTCGGTCGAACCCTTGCGGGCGCCGTGGGTGGAAATAAAATACTCCAGGACCTTATGGCCTTCCTTAAAGGAGGATTTGACGGGCAATTCGATGGTTTCGTTCTTCGGGTTCGTGAGAAGTCCCTTCATGCCCATCACCTGGTGCAGTTGAGCCCAGGTGCCGCGGGCACCGGAGTTGATGATGGAATAGAGCGGATTTGACGGCGACAGTTCTTTGGCAACTAAGTCGCTCACCTGTCCCGAAACGCGAGTCCAGACACCAATAATGTTGCGCTGGCGCTCTTTTTCGGTTAAAAGCCCTTCGTGGTACTGCGCTTCAATCGCGGCCACCTCATCGTTGCCCTTCGCAAGAATTTCCTCTTTTTCTTTCGGAATTATCGTGTCGTCAATGCTGAAACTGATTGAGGAAATAGTGGCGTAAAGAAAACCGAGGTTTTTGATTCTGTCCAGATACTCGTGGGAGGATTCAATTCCATATTTATCAATAATGCGGCTCACCAACTTTGCCAGCTTGGATTTGGTGAGATGGTCGTTCACAAAGCCAAATCCCTCCGGCAGGATACTGTTAAAAATCAGCCGGCCGTAAGTCGTCGCGATTATTTTGCCATCATGCCTTACTCTAATCTCGGCGTTCAGATCCAAAAGACCGGCCTCATAAGCAAGCATCGCTTCCGTGAAATCAGAAAATATTTTGCCTTCACCTTTCGCGTCCTTCTTCCCTCTCGTCAGGTAATAAATTCCCAAAACCACATCTTGGGTAGGCGTCACAATCGGCTCGCCGTTGGCCGGTTTCAATAAGTTCTTGGCGGCGTCCATTAAATATTTGGCTTCGTACTGCGCCTCAACGGTGAGCGGCAAGTGAACGGCCATTTGGTCGCCGTCGAAGTCGGCGTTGAAGGCCGAACAGACGAGCGGCGGAATCCGAATGGCGAGGTCTTCAATAAGGAGCGGTTTGAAGGCCTGAATGCCGAGACGGTGGAGAGTGGGTGCGCGGTTTAAAAGAATCCTCTTGTTCGCCATCACTTCTTCCAAAATAGCCCAGACGTCGGAAGTTCCCTGTTCAATTAAGCGGTTGGCCTGCTTGATGTTGTAAGCGTGGCCCCGTTCAATGATTTTGTTGATGACAAACGGCCGGAAAAGCTCAAGAGCGAGATTTTTCGGCAGGCCGCATTCGTTCAATTTCAATTCGGGGCCGACGACGATGACCGAGCGGCCCGAGTAATCAACCCGTTTGCCGAGCAGGTTCTGGCGGAACCGGCCTTGCTTGCCTTTCAAAAGGTCGGCGAGCGACCGGAGCGGGCGGCGACGGGTGGAAAGAATCTGAGTGCCCAAACTCGAAGAATTATCAATTAAAGCGTCAACTGCTTCCTGAAGCATTCTCTTTTCGTTCACGACAATGACCTCCGGCGCTTTCAAATCAACGAGTTTTTTGAGCCGGTTGTTGCGGTTGATGACGCGGCGATAGAGATCGTTCAAGTCGGCGGTGGCGTAACGCCCGCCGTCCAAGGCGACCATCGGCCGCAATTCCGGCGGGAGAACCGGGAGCACGGTCAAAACCATCCACTCGGGCCGTAGCCCTGATTTTTGCAGCGACCTGATAAGCCGCAAACGCTGCAAGACGCGGCGGCGGCGCGTGACATCTTTTAAAGTTTCAAGTTCTTTATTTAAATCCTTCACGAGAATGTTCAAATCTATGCCTTCAAGAATTTTCCTCACGGCTCCCGCGCCGCGGTCGGCTTCAAAAACGTCGCCGAAAACCCGCGAAAGGGCGTAGTACTCGGCTTCCGTAAGAATCAAACCCGGCTTCAAAACGGAGAGGATTTCCTCCTGCCGTTCCTTCGCTTCTTCTAGGTTGTCTTCGGCGCTTTTCTTTTCTTTCTTCAGGGATTTGAATTCTTGCTTCAGCTTAAGGAGAGTTTGAGATTTCGCTTCTTCATTCACTGAAGTCACGACAAAAGCGGCGTAATAGATGACTTTCTCCAGCTTCGGCACGGAGATGTCCAAAAGCAAGCTCAAGCGACTCGGCACGGTTTTCAAAAACCAGATATGAACGATGGGGGTGGCGAGATTGATGTGTCCCATCCTTTCGCGTCGGACCTGGGCCCGCGTCACTTCTACGCCGCATTTCTCGCAGACCACGCCCTTGTACCGGATTTTCTTGTATTTGCCGCAGTAGCACTCGTAATCTCGGGTCGGACCGAAAATCCGTTCGGAAAAAAGCCCGTCCTTCTCCGGCCGCTGGGTGCGGTAATTCAACGTTTCGGGCTTAATAACTTCACCGTGAGACCACTGTAGAATTTCCCCAGGCGAAGCCATTCTGATGGATATTGATTTAACGTCGGAATTTCTATTCGTCATGTTCTTCTTTATTGTCTTTCTCGCCGTCTTCGCCGCCCACGGTATCAACGCCCAAACCCAGAGCCTTCAATTCCGAAACGAGCACGTTGAAAGAAGCGGGAATATTCGGCTTTCTAATATCCTGGCCGCGAATAATAGATTCAAAGGCCGCTGATCGGCCGAGAACATCGTCGGATTTTATAGTAAGCATCTCCTGAAGGGTATGAGCGGCCCCGTAGCCCTCAAGGGCCCAAACCTCCATTTCGCCGAAGCGCTGGCCGCCGAGCTGGGCCTTGCCACCCAAAGGTTGCTGGGTAATCAAAGAATAAGGACCGGTGGAGCGCATGTGGATTTTGTCCTCAACTAAGTGGTTGAGTTTCATTATGTAGACATAACCCACCATCACCGGTTCTCGGAAGGGCTCGCCGGTCAAACCGTCGTAAACCTTAATCTTCCCCGTCTTAGGAATACCCGCGCTTTCCATTTCCGATTTAATTTCTTCTTCGGAGGCGCCAACAAAGGGCGGCACCACGGCGCGGTAGCCAAGTTTTTTGGCGGCAAAGCCGAGATGCGTTTCCAGAACCTGGCCGAGGTTCATTCGGGAGACAACACCCAGGGGATTCAAAATGACGTCCACCGGCGTGCCGTCCTCAAGATGGGGCATGTCTTCAACGGCCCTGATTTGGGAAATAACGCCTTTGTTGCCGTGCCGGCCAGTCAGCTTGTCGCCGGCCCGGATTTTGCGTAGTTGGGCGATCTCAATCTGGATTTTTTTAATGATACCCGGTTCGAGTTTGTCACCTTTGTCGCGCGAGAAGATTTTCACGCCAATCACACGACCTTGCTTGCCGTGGGGAATAGTGAGAGATGAATCTTTAACGTCCCGCGCCTTCTCGCCGAAGATGGCCCGCAGGAGCCGCTCTTCGGAGGTGAGTTCCGATTCGCCTTTGGGAGAAATCTTTCCGACCAAAATGTCGTTCGCCCGCACTTCGGCACCGATGCGGACAATGCCCTCTTCGTCCAGGTTCCTTAATTTGTCTTCGGCTACGTTTGGAATGTCCGGCGTCGTCATCTCGGGACCCAGTTTGGTGTCGCGGACGGAACAAACGAACGTTTCAATGTGAATGGAGGTGAATAAATCCTCCTGTTGGACGCGCTCCGATAAAATGATGGCATCCTCGTAATTGCCGCCGTGCCAGGGCATAAAAGCGACCAAAAGATTCTGGCCCAGGGCAAGCACTCCCCCTTCGGTCGCGGGACCGTCGGCGAGAAGCGTTCCACTCTTCACTTTGTCGCCCACCCGAACCACCGGCTGTTGGGAAAGACAAGTGGACTGATTGGACCGGCGGAATTTGATGATGTTGTAAACCTTTTCGCCGCCATCGGTTTTAATCACGATTTCCTTGCCGTCGACGGCCGCGACCACGCCGTCGTGGTCGGAAATTAAAACCTGCCGGGAATCGTAAGCTGCTTTTTCTTCAACGCCGGTGCCGACCAAGGGCGCCTGCGGTTTAATAGAAGGAACGGCCTGGCGCTGCATGTTGGAGCCCATGAGCGCCCGGTTCGCGTCATCATGTTCCAGAAAAGGAATGAGAGATGTGGCGATGCTCACGAACTGGTTGGGCGAAACGTCCATGAATTCCAACTCTTCCCGCTTGCACTGCCCCGGCTTGCCTTTGATTCTCGCGGCCACCCTTTCCTTCGCAATGCGGCCGTCCTCGTCGGTTTTGGTGTCAGCCTGGCCGATAATGTGCTTCTGCTCCTCGATCGCATCCAACCAAACGACTTTAGAAGTAACCTTGCCCCTCAAGACAGCAAAATAAGGTGCTTCCAAAAACCCAAAGTCATTCAAACGGGCGTAATTGGCCAAGTAGTTGACGAGACCGATGTTCGCGCCTTCCGGCGTCTGAATGGGACAAATCCGCCCATAATAGGATGGGTTCACGTCGCGGACCTCAAAGCCGGCTCGCTCACGCGTGAGACCCCCGGGACCCATGGCGGATAGCCGCCGCTTGTGTTCCAATTCAGCTAAAGGGTTCACTTGGTCCATGAATTGCGAAAGCTGGGAAGAAGTGAAAAAATCGCGGATAACGGCGGTCAGTACTTTGTAGTTTACGAGCTGGGCGGGCTGGAGTCCTTTCCGTTCCAGAGTGGACATCCGGTCCTGGACGCCGCGGCGCATTCTCGCGAAGCCGACGCGGAGGCGCGACTGCATCAGTTCCCCGACCGCTCTTACCCGGCGGTTCCCCAGATGGTCGATTTCGTCCGGCTCGGCAAGTAAATCATTGTTCAATCTGATTGCTTCTTTGACTAGCTGAGCGACATCTTCCAAATCCAAAAGGCCGTTTTTCTTTTTGGTTATTTCCAATCGCTGATTGAATTTGAAGCGGCCGACGGCGCCCAGATCGTAGCGGTCGAAACGCTGGAACATTGGTTCAATCAAGGACCGGGCGTTGTCGGCGGTCGCCAAATCCCCCGGCCGAAGGCGCTTGTAAATTTCAATATAGGCCTCATCAACGGTTTTGGCATCATCCTGTTTTAAAGTTGCTTCAATGAATTTGATTTTGCCGGTATCAACGTTGGCAAATTTCTTCAAAATTGCATCATTCGACTGCAGACCGAAAATCCGGAGGAGCGAGGTTACGGGCACCCGCCTCTTGCGGTCAATTTTCACGCCGATAAGGCCGCTTGCATCAGTTTCTAATTCTATCCAACTGCCGCGGTTGGGAATCACTTTGGCGCCGAAAAGCTTCCGCCCCCGGAAAACGGACGCGGTAAAATAGACACCGGCCGAACGGATGAGCTGGGCGATGACCACCCGCTCCACGCCGTTGATAATGAAGGTGCCGCGCTCGGTCATTATCGGAAAGTCGCCGAGATAAACTTCCTGGGTCCGGCTCTGCTTCACGGTCTTGTCAACGAGCTTTAAATTGACCCGAAGAGCGGCCTCATAGGTCAGGTCTTTGTATTTGGATTGCTCTTCGGTGTATTTGGGCGGGTCGAACTTGTAATCCAAAAAATGAAGTTCCAACTCGTTCCCAGTGTGGTCCTTAATCGGCGAAATCTCATCAAAAAGCTCCTTCAGGCCCGTCTTCAGAAACCAATTGAAGGAATTGAGCTGAAATTCTATGAGATTCGGTCCTGTGAACTTGGGTCCCTTGTAATATGAAAAAACTTTTACTTTTGACATAATGCCCTTTTATTTTAAGACGATTGAAACGCGAAAGGCTTCTCTCGGTTAAACGGGATGTAGCACTTTGAGGTCTATAGATATTTAGCCCGGTTGCGGTTGTGTTCCTCGAGCGTCTTCGCAAAAATCGTTTCCTGAGTTCCTTTGGCGGAAAGATAATACAAATAAGAACTGGAAACGGGATTCAAAGCCGCAGAAATGGAGACCTCCCCCGGATTAGAAATGGGGGTTGGCGTCCAACCTAACCTCTGATAAGTGTTGTATGGCGAAGGCAAACTCAGATCCTTTTTAGTGATGAGGGCCCCTCGGCACCCCTTGAGTTCACCATTACATTTAAGATAGCTTATAGTGGCATCAACTTGCAAGGGCATGCCGAGTTTGAGTCTTTTCAATAGGATTCCGGCCACAATCTGCCGGTCAGCGAAATCAATCACTTCCCGCTCCAGAAAGGAAGCGAGAATAAGCGTATCATACCAATTGTTTTTGGAACTCAAGCCCTCCCAAACTTTGACTTTGAAATTATCAAGCATTGTTTTCACAACCGTTTCGGTTTGCGAAGAGACTTCAAAACGATAAGTATCAGGAAAGAGAAAACCCTCGAGCGAACTCACGTCGTTTAAGAACGGATAATCCGGCCGGAGCGCGGCAAATGAATATTTCACCAAAGAACCTTTCTCTATGATGCCGGAGGCGGCGAGGACGGAATCGATGTCTTTCAAAGCGGTGCCCTCGGGAATAACAATTGTCACTTCATTCTCTCCGCCGGCGGTCAATACCTTCACTATTTCCGGAACGCTCATCCCGGAATTTATTTCGTAGATGCCCGGCTTAAATTTCTGGGCGTTGCCGGAGAATAACGAATAAAGTTTGAAAATCGTGATGGATTTAATGAAGTCGCCTTGCGAGAGATGGGCGCCGATTTCTTTCAGACCTTCGCCTTTGGAAATTTTGAAAACCGAGGCGGCGGCGGAGGGACTGTCATTTCTCGACTCGCCGGAGGCGAGATTCGGTTCCAAACCGTAGAAAAAATAAGCGGTCGCAAGTATTAAAAATAAAACGCCTCCTAAAGCAATAAGGAAACGCAAATTTAAAAGGCCTCTTTCGTTAATCATGAGGATTCAAGCTTGATTCTTTCTACTATACTTACGAGAATCGCGACTGTCAAGATATTGGAACCGCCGTAGCTTAAAAACGGGAAATTAATGCCCGTCACGGGCAAAAAACCCAAGTTTGAGCCGATATTAAGGAGAAAATGAATAGCGAGAACAAGCGCCGTCCCCAAAGTAATGAATTTGTAGTCGTTGTTCTTCGCCTCAATGCCGATTTTTACAATCCGGGAAACTACGAGGAGAAAAGCGAGAATAATAATGAGCCCGCTCACGATCCCCCATTCCTCAACGAAGGCGGCGAAAATAAAATCGGTCTCCGCCTCGGGAAGAAAACCGAACTGGACTTGCGTGCCCGCGCCAAAACCTTTGCCCCAGAATCCTGCTGAACCGATGGCGATTTTCGACTGGATAACGTTGTAGTTTACGCCCAGCGGGTCGCGTTCGGGATTGACGAACCCGAGAAGCCGGTCTTTTTGATAGGGCTTAAGAAAGAAACCCCAAAGCAGGCCGGCAAAGAGGATAGCTACCAAGAAACCCACGGCTAATCTTTTTTTATTTATTCCGGAAAGAAGCAAAAAACCGATCCAAATTCCGAAAACGACGAGCGCCGAACCGAGGTCGGGTTGAACGGCGACGAGGACCGTCGGGATTAAGGCGTAGAAAAAAGAGAGGGCGATGTTTTTGCCGACCCAAGCGGCGATGTGGCGCCTGGAAAAAAATCCGGCAAGGAGCAGAATCAGCCCAAGTTTGGCGAGTTCGGCCGGTTCAAATTGAAAATCACCGAATTGGAGCCAGCTTGTTACGCCTCTTATGGTTTTCCCCGATAAGTCAACTATAAGAAGAAGAGCGACGGCGAACCAGTAAATCCCGTAGCGGAAATAAGACTCTTTGATAAGGCCGCGCCAGTCGATACGGATGGAGAAAAGAATGAGACAGAACGCGATTATGTACCAAACAAGCTGTTTGTAAAAAAGGATTGCATTGGAACTCAAAAGCGAAACCAAGCTCGCAAGAGCAATCGCAAGAAGCGCGGAAAAAAGAAGCCAGTCAAATTTTCGCCAGGAACTAACCATAAAAACTATAAACTCCGGATGATTCTCTTAAATTCGGATGGTTTCAAACTCGCCCCGCCGACCAGAGCGCCACCAATTTCTTTTTGTTTCAAAAACCCGGCTGCGTTCCTCCCGGTAACCGACCCGCCGTACAGTACTCTAGATTTTAGGTTATAGGTTTTAGATTGTAGATTTTTTTTAATGAATTTAATCATTTCAACTGCACCTTCGGGCCTGTCGGCATGGCCGGTGCCGATGGCCCAGACGGGCTCGTAAGCAGTAATTAAGCTTTCAGCTTTCAACTTCGTTAGCTTATCAGTTCCCTTTAAATCTTTTTGAAGTTGCTGTTTTACAAATCTTTTTGCGGCGGCAAGTCCTTTGCGTCGAACCCTCCACGGTTCGCCGACGCACAAAATAACCGTGAGGTCTTCGGCAAGAGCGGCTCTGATTTTCTTATTGATCAACCAATCCGTTTCGCCAAGCCCCCTGCGCTCGGAGTGGCCGATTATCACGTATTTAACGCGCAAAGTTTTAAGTTGATGGATGGAAACCTCGCCGGTATAGGCGCCTTTCGGCACCCAAAAAGCGTCCTGTGCCCCCAATTTTGCTTTCCTTAAAACTTTTGAAACCAACGGAAGGAAAGGAAACGGCGGCGCGATAACCACGCCTTTCTTATCCTCCGCGCGTGCGAGCTTCACTGCTTGCGACACAGTGGACGGATTCATTTTCCAGTTGGCAATGATGAGTTTACTCATATGAGCGAAACGCCCTTGGATAATAATAAAACAATCAAGCCCGATATCATATTGCCAAGGCAAATCATGAGCGCCGCCTGCTTTATCGGCACCCCGAAAACAAAAGCCGCAACCGTCCCGCTCCAGGCCCCGGTCATGGGCAGAGGAATGGCCACAAAAACCAAAAGAGCGACGTCCTGCCAAAGGGCAAAATGGTCGGCGTGCTTGGCTCTCGTTCTCTCAAAAAGCCAGTTGAAAAAACGGTTAAGCTGGTAGAGCCGGTGCACAAGTTTTTCGTAAAGGAAATTCCAAAAGAAAAGGAGCGGCAAAACCGGCAAAAAATTCCCTATTATTCCCAAGACGTAGGCCTCAAACGGCGGCATATTAAACCCAAAAATCGCAAGAGGTATTGCTCCCCGGATTTCAAAAATAGGCGAGGCGGCGACAAGAATCGTGGTAAGAATCTCGTTCATTCTGGATTTATCTTGTCCTCAAGATTCTTGCGGCCGCGTCCGGATCAACGACGTTTATCTCGATGCCGGTGCCGAGCTCGAAACCTGCGGAAATGTTCGTTTTGGGGATAACTTCGATATGCCAATGGTAATGGCGGTATTTCTCCTTTTCCTTGACGGGCGCCGTATGGATGAAAAAGTTGTAATCGGAATTGCCTAATTTTTTCTCAATTCTTTTCAAAGCGAGCTGAAGAGCGGAGACAACGTCTTCCAATTCGGTATCAAGAATATTTTCGAAATAGGGTGAATGTTTTTTGGGGAAAATCCGGAGCTCAAAAGGCTCGCGAGAAACAAAAGGAGCAATAATAACGGCTCCTCGGTTTTCATAAACAATCCTCTTCCCTTCTTTTTTTTCGGCTTTAATCATATCGCAATGAACGCAGTGCTTGTATTTTTTAAAGTAATTTGAAGAACCGGTAAGAGAATGCCGAACGTCGGGCGGCACTACAGGGACGGCAATAAGCTGGTAATGGGGATGATAAATGGTGGCGCCGGCATCCGGCCCCCAATTATGAAAAATTAAGATATAAGCAAGACAAGAATCGTTAAGAAGCATTAAATAGCGGTCGCGGAAAACTTGGAACACTTGATTGGCTTCCAAAGACGTTAGGGCCGCAAAGTTACGGTTATGGTCCCGCGTAACAATAAGGTTATGGTGGCCAACGCCGCCGACCAGGGAATAAATGCCGTGACGAAAACTTTTGGCGCAAACGTTCTTATGAACCACCGCCGGATATTTATTTTCAACGATCACAACTTCCCAACTATCATTTTTCCCGCCGCCGTTATAAACAAAAATTGGTTTGTGTGTCTTTAGAATGTTTTCGAAGGGGCAATTCTTGAGCGGGGCCGGCGAGCGCGCTTTCTTTCTTAAAAAAGTGTGGGGTTTCGCGCCCCGCTTTGGCGCAACCAAAATCCAGTCGCCGGAGACCAAATCTTGCCTAAGTTCTGAATAGTTATTACTCATATTTATAATCCCCTTTCCAAAGCCGAAACCTTATTTTGAAAACATCCCAAAGAGACGTGAGATATCCGCTTAATTTTACTTGTGAATAAGGATTGTTAACCCACCTCACTGGCACTTCTTTTATTTTATAACCCATTTTCTTCCCCAGCGCCAAAGCCTCAACGTCAAACCCCCACCGCTCAATCGTGACTAAACTAAAAATCCTTTGGGTGGCTTTACCGCTAAAACATTTAAAACCGCACTGCGTATCCCAAATCCCCCAAAGAAGAAGAATTTGAATAACTAAATTACCGATATTACCCAATGCTCTTTTGTAAAGAGGCTGCGGCGGCACAAGCTCTGCTCCTTTAATATCACGGGAACCGATAATAACCTCGTACCCTTCTTTTAGGAAAGGTAGAATTTTTTGGAATTGGTCTACCGAAGTGGAATTATCGGCATCCATAAAAAGCCGATATTCGCCTTCGGCCGCGAGCATTCCCTGTTTCACCGCGTGTCCCTTGCCGTGATTTTCTTCGTTTTTAATCAGGCGCAGGTTTCCAATAGAATCTTCAAATTTTTTAACAATTTCCGCTGTGCCGTCTTTAGAACCGTCGTCAACCACAATAATTTCGCAGGAGAAGTCTGCGCTTCTTAAATATCTATCAACGTCAATCAACGTGGCGGGAAGCCTTTTTTCCTCATTGTAAGCCGGAATTATAACCGAAAGAAATGGCTTCATGGCGTTGATTTAAAAACAAACCTCTTATAGGCGAAGTAATTCCAGAGAAGCGAAACAACGGTCGCGACCACTGCGCCGACATTGGCCATTAGTTTGGCGGGTGCGCCGAAAACCGGACTGGCAATGTCAACAATAAGGGTTGCTACTCCGACGTTGATGATCAGCCCAATGAAGGTGAAAAAAATAAAGCGGCTGAATTCCTTGGCCGAAGCTGGTCTCGCGCTTCCAAAAGTCCAGAACTTGTTCCAGAAATAACTGTTTCCGACTGCCGCAAGAAACGAGATGGCCTTGAAAGAACTATAATAAATGCCCGTTGAAATGCCGGTCAAGATTATCAAAAAATTCAGAGCCCCCAAATCAATCACGGTGTTTAAGGCGCCTACGGCCGCAAATTTGCCGAATTGGTAAAGAGCCGGAATAAAACGGCTTGCAACGTAAAGAACGAAGAGTGCGAAGGGAGCAAAAACCGCAAATCCGAAAACCGAAAGAAAAATCAGCTTCGGCGTGACGGCAAACCCGATGTTTTTCAGGGGCAAAAGCAGCAAAACACCGAAGATAAAACCGATGCCAGCCGCTAAATATAGGTCCTTTCTCTTCATTTTTAAGTTCTCAATCGCTTGTATATTTCTTCTTCCACCTCGGCGCGCCCCCGACCGTAAAAATTTCTGGAATTTTCTTTAATGCGCTCTGCTAGGTTTCTTTCCCCCTTCGGCGCCGGCACGGTTTTGATATTAAAGGGTTTTGAGGTCTCCCCATTTATAAGAAGTTTAACGTAGGCGTTGAAATTATCAATGTTCAAAAGGTCCTGCTCGCTGAAGACGGGCGCAAACTGCTTCGTTAGAAATTCGGCATCCTGCGCCCCGACCCGGAAAGCAACGAGCGACCCGACGTTGCCAAAAACCGCATCCCTTATTTTCTCGGTAAGCTGGCCGATAAACTGGTGGGCAATCACGAGGTTCAGCCGGTATTTCCGCGCTTCCGACAAAATCACGGCAATGGAATCGGTCGTGAAATTCTGGAACTCGTCGATGTAGAGATAAAAATCTTTTCTTTTGTCTTCGGGGACGTCCACCCTTGAGAGCGCGGCCATCAAAATCTTGCCGGTAATAATCATACCCAAGAGATTGGCGTTGATGTCGCCGATTCTGCCTTTGGACAAATTGACGAGCAAGATCTTGCCGTCGTCCATCAATTCTCTGAAGTTAAAAGCCGATTTAACCTGGCCGATGATGGGGCGCATAAAATCGTTCGCCGTAAAATTATTGAACTTGGAAGTGATGTAGGGAGTCATATTGGCGAGTGCCGCCTCGCCGCCGGCTTTAACTGCTTCCTTTTCCCAAAAATCATAGACCGCCGGATTTTTGGTCCGAGTGAGTTTTGTTTTCCGAAAAAGGGAGTCGGTGAAAACCCGTGAAATTTCCATTAAGGTCGCCGGGTCGCTCTGCATATCCTCCATCAAAAGCAACAGGGCGTTGCGCATATACTGCTCGAACATCGGTCCCATTGTTTCAGCCGTAAAAAGCTTGTTGAAAATATTCTGCATTTCATTCACGATAAACGTCTTCTCCTCCGGCCGGCTGAAATTGTATTCAATCATGTTTAAACCCAGAGGCCGCTCAATGTCGCCCGGGTCAAAAACGACGACATCCTTCATTCTTCCGCTCGGCATAAGCCCTAAAATTTCCTCCACCAAATCGCCGTGGGGGTCCAAAACAGCGAGTCCCTTCCCGTTCCGCAGGTCGTCGGAGACCATATTAAGAAGCAAATTGGATTTGCCGGTGCCGGTCTGGCCGATAAGGTAAAGATGGCGCCGCCGATCGTCGTCGGTGATTTTTACCTCCTCGCTCCCGCCCCGAAAAGAAGCAAGGCCCAACATCACGCCGTTTTTGGGAAGGTTCGCCGGCGGCGTCGCCTCCCGAGCTTTCAATTCCTTGATTTTCGGCGTTTCAGTAAAAGCCGTCGGGAAATGAAAAATACTTGCCAATTCTTCGCTTGTAAGAACCATTGCTTCGTTAGAATTAAATTCGCGGAAAGAAAACTCGTGAACCAGACCTTTGATGTTTTTCGGCTGAACGACTTTAAAAGAATTACGTTGGAGCGCTCCAAATTGAGAAAAGCCGGCGGCGAGTCCCCCGAAAATCTCCTCTGCCTTGAAATTGCTCGGTCCCGAAGCAAAAATCCTGACATTCACTTCAAAAAGCTGTTTGGCGAGCTTGATTTCAAGCGTTTTAATGCTCGCTTCATCGAGAATATAATTTCCTTTTTTTAATTTTTCTTCGCCGTGGAGCACTTTACCAACATCTTCCAAAGAAAGCGAAAGGGGGTGACTGAGAATTTCACTCAAACTGCCGCCTTTCTTCAAAAACTTCAGAGCGGAATTTATTTCTTTTTTATAACGGCTTCTTTCGGCCCGCCGAATCACGAACTGAATGGCGCCGCCCTCGCCGAGCTCGCTGATTTTGGAGAAAGCGCCCAAAAAGGGCAGGAACGTGTCAGCGCCGACTTCGACATAAGTCCGGACCGGCAAAACAAATCTCTCGCTCAAAACCACGCTCGCGCCCAAGGTCCGGCCCGAGTAATTGAAAATATTGTAATCGTCGGTGGGGCGGACATCGGCGTCGGGCCAAATAGCTTGAATTTGGCGCACTAACGCCTCGCTGAAAGAGCGGTGAACGCCGACAAAAAAATGAATCTCTTCGCCCACGTACGGCACGGCGATTTCAAAAACAAATGGCTTACCGAAACTCGCGAGGGCCGTAAAAAGCTGCTCGGACAAATTTATTTCCTGTTTCAAGTCCTTGCCTTCTTTTCCGCTCTTCGGGAGACGCACAAGATACAGCTTCATCCCCAAAACATCAAGGTGATGGCGTAATTTTAAACGCTTTCTTAGAAACCAGCCGCCCCAAATTAAAAGAGCGGCGCAAACGGCTATTAAAATGAAATAAAACATTTCAGCTTAAGATTCCCCTCTTTTTCAGTTCGGGCAGAAGTTTGTCCACCAGTGCGTCGTGAAAAGCGTCTTCCACAAACGGGCCGTGCCGCTCCGCCTCAACGAGCGCTTTTTCCAGGCCTTCCGCAAAAACAAGGTTTATCAGTCCCTCAATTTCGGTTTTGACGTTCTCCGGAACGCCGTCATTTTGAAGATAAGAAGGAAGAAGAGTGGCTTTGGGTTCCCGGACCGGCGGAGCGGATTCTTCTTCGGTCGACCGTTCGCTTTTTGATTCTTCGGCAATGGATTTCAAGGAAAGTTTAACCAATTCTTTTTCGTGGAGCTCTTTTGCCTCCGGCACTCGGCTCTCGGTCTCTATTTGTTTCCCCAGCCGTGATAAACTCTTTTCGAGATTTTCGTCAAAGTTCTTTGTTTCCATAATGATATAATTATAAAACAAATGCACTCTCGTTCAAAAATTTTCCTGATTCTTTTGATTGTCCTTATTGCTTCTTTCTTTAGGTTTTATGACTTTAAAAACCTTCCGCCTGGCCTTTACTCCGATGAAGCAATGAACGGCAATAACGCGGTACAAGCGCTGCAAGCGGCTCCGCCAGCCGGCGGATTCAAGGTTTTCTATGAAGAAAACAACGGCCGGGAAGGGCTTTTCATCAATATTCAAGCGCTGTTCTTAAAAATTTTTGGTGCGAATGAACCGTGGGTATTAAGGTTGCCGAGCGCGATTTTCGGCATCTTAACCGTCTTGGGAATCTATTTTTTAACGAGAGAGCTATTTGAGGATAAACGAATCGCGCTACTCGCTACTTTTCTAATCGCTACGAGTTTCTGGCATATAAATTTCTCTCGCGTTGGCTTTCGGGCAATCATGGCGCCATTTTTCCTGACATGGGGATTGTATTTTCTCCTCTTGTCGTTCAGGCGGCAAACAAAGTGGCTGCCGGCCTTGGCCGGAATTATTTACAGCTTGGGAATGTATTCCTACATCGCTTACCGGGCTACCCCGCTTCTCGTCATCTTGATTCTTGTTTTCTGCGGAAAAATATTCGGCTGGCGGAAAAGTTTGCGCATCGGTTCAATCTTTGTTGTTGCGGCCGTTCTTATTTCTCTGCCGCTCGGAATTTATTTTTGGAGCCATCCACAGGACTTCTTCGGCCGCACGAGTGAAATCTCAATTTTTAATTCCCTTACTCCGCTAAAAGATTTGGGGTTGAATATCCTAAAGACCGCCGGCATGTTCAATTTTGCGGGCGACTGGAACCCGCGGCACAACCTTCCGGGTGAGCCGCTTCTTTATTGGCCAGTTGGAATTCTTTTCGCTCTGGGATTGCTTTATGGTCTCCTCAACAAAAAAATGCCGGGCCGCTTCGCTTTTTGGATTTTGTTCAGTTGGCTCATCGTTGCCACTCTTCCCGTTGTTGTTTCAAACGAAGGCCTGCCGCACGCGCTCCGCTCGTTTCTTATGGCTCCCCCGGTTTTCATAATTGCGGCTTTGGGCGGCGCCTCGCTCTACGAATTTTTGAAAACGGAAACTAACAGCCGTTTACTTAAAGCAATCAGTTTTCTCTTTCTTATTTTACTTATTCTAAACGCCTACCAAACTTACTTCCTTGATTGGGCGAAACGGGCGGACGTGGCGGAAGCATTCAACGCGAAATATGTTCAAATTGCCGAAGAGATAAATGCTTTGCCCCCGGCAACGGCAAAATATCTGGTCGTAGACACCGGTGGCCACGACATCCGCAAAATCGGCTCGCCGGCCCAAACCGTAATGTTCTTGACCGACACCTACCTCCCTGAAAAACAAAAGGAGAAAAACCTGCGCTTTATCTTACCGCAGGAAATCACCAATATCCCGAGTGGGAGTTTTGTAGTTACATTGTAGAGGTTGGTAGGAGAAAAGTTAAGGTTGTTTAGTAAAATTTAGACCCGCTTCAATTTATCCCATATGGGATAAATTGAAGCATTGAAATTTTTTAATAGAAGCGGATAAACTTGAATCTGCTTCTAATGTTATAGTCCTTCTAATATTATAGTCCTTGAATTCTGATTGAACCGGCGGGGTTGGAAACGCTCGTCGCGCTGTCGTATTTAGAATTCGGTAAGGTAATCGGGCCTATTTGGCCAGAACCACCCAGCCAATCGCTTTGCTGAAACACTTGGTTCTGCCAGCGGGTTAAATAATCAACAATTTGAATCTGACCGACATTACTGCCGCTCCCCGGCCACTGCACAGTCACCGTGATTTTTTGGGTTGAAGGATCTTCATTTCCGCCGGAGGAAACAATATTGCCGTTCGTATCGCGGTTTACGTTTCCAACGTTAAAGTAATGCGTGAAAGGCACGGAATTCCAAAGCCGCTGGATTTCGTCGGCGGAAAGAGCGCGGTTGTAGACGCGGACTTCGTCAATGGAACCGTTCAGAAAACGACCAAAAGCCGGTTCCCCGCCGATACGAACGCTTCGGGGATCACTAGTAATGGTACCGGTCGCGGCCGATGTTTTGTCTAAAACACCGTCTATATACCATTTTATATTTGCACCATCATAAGTGATTGCGGTGTGCATCCACTGATTCAATGAAACTGTAGAATTTGAAGGCGTATGACTACCAGTGACCCCACCAAAGAAGGCGTCGAGTGTTCCGTTTGCTGAATTCACTGTCATATAATATTGCCCCGTCTTCTGCACAATGCTTGCCCTGTCAGTGTTAGTGCCGCCCGAGGTATAAGTATCCAACTTAACCCACGACACGAGTGTTACATTTTGAGTAATATCCAAACTTGAACCGCTTCCGGAATCAACATAATCATCCACTCCATCAAAATCCAAACAATAACTAACTTTACAAGTTGAGGTAGCTCTTGAAACGCCGCTCGTGAGAGTGCCGTGGTTGGACTTTCCGGAAGCGTCGAAGGTCGTAGTAGTCGCCGTACTCGTCGCCTCATCAAACTTCCAGTAACCGACCAAACCATTCGTATTTTCATTGCTGATAACGCCTTCCTGACCTTCTACAACAACAAGCTGCGTGCCAAAAGCATTTACAAAATAAGATGTGCTCGTTCCTTTGGTGAGGTGGTAAATATCCTGCCACTTGGCGGCCGATACGGAACGAGCCTTGTCCACCAAATCTTGGGCAAGACCCGTTCCAATCTGAACATTCTGACTGGCGGCGCTAGAGCGAAGCATGAAAGTAACGCCCAAACTCGCAGCGCCGATTAAAACGGCACCAATCGCCAAACCGATTAAAACTTCAATCAAACTTTGTCCTTTTATATCGCGCCAGAACCTTCTCATAAATTTATTTTAAATCATTATATAAATTCAAAATTTCCTGGGCGCTCAAGGCGCTGTTGTAGATACGGACTCCATCAATAAAACCGTCCCAAACGGCGCCTCCATTGGTTCTGGAACCGATTTCCAAGGCAGAATTATTTGTACCTAACACCCCTGGGAAAGAACATGACTTCACCTCTGAACCATTAACGAATATTTTCATGTCGCTACCATCAAATAGGCCTACAATATAAACCCACTGGTTAAGGTTAAATGAGCCACCATTGCAAATCCTTTGAGTACCACCGATAAACCCTTCCCATTCGATCGTTCCATCATTCTTCACGTCAAGCTCCCAAGCGCTTGCGGAGTTTCCTTTTGCCACTACCGTTGGATAAGTAGAGGGGTAACTATCCGCGTATACCCAAGCGCTAACAGTGATTGCGCCAGTGATATCGAGTGAGGCTGAATCAATCACATTCACATAATCATTCGTCCCGTCAAAACTCAAACATGTCCCCGCCTTGCAATTAGACGCCGATTGCCATGCCGGACCGTTGGTGAGCGTGCCGGCATTGGCAAACCCCGAAGCGTCATAAGTCGTTGTTGCTGTACTCTCGTCAAAATGCCAATAGCCGACAAGACCGCTCTCTTTTCTCGTTGTAATCGCGCCCCGGGAAGTAAGAATTATGTCGCCGACAACACCATCTTTTCTTCGATTTATTAAAGAAATGACTCTTGTCTCCAAGAGCTTCCCGCTTATCGCCGAGAAAATTTCGTCTACATTCAGATCGTCGGCGGGGTTGCCGAAGAGCGTGCCGCGACCGAGGTAATAGGTCCTGCTAATCGTTCCCGAAGCATAGCTCGGACCGCTCCAAACCTGATAGCTGTGCGTGGTTGACGTTGAATTAGTGAAACGGAGCCCCCATTGCTTGCCGTCCTGCTGTGTCACTGCTCTTTTTTGGACGTCCTTTATGACGGCCGTAATTTCGTTCATTGTGAGCTCAACGGCTTGCGAACCTTTGAACTTGGAAAACGCGACATAACCGGCCGCGGAAACGGCTGTAATAATTGCGACCGTTATTAAAACTTCTATAAGAGTAAAGCCCCTCATTAGAATTGGGTGGTAAGCTGGTAAATAGGCACTATTATAGCAAGGGCAATCAAGCCAATTATAAAACCGATAACAAGAAGAAGAGCGGGCTCGAGGAATGAAACAAGCGTCTTTAAGGAACTATCAATTTCCGAAGTGTAGAAATCAGCAAGCGTTTCCAAAACCTCTTCAATATGACCGGCTTTTTCGGAAATAGCGACTAAATTAACGACGGTTCGCGGGAAAAATGGTTCCCTTTTAAAGGCATCGCCCACGGTAAGCCCTTTCATTAATCCTTCCCGAGAAATCCGCAAAAGCGCCTGTTTCAACTCAATGTTGCCAGCGGCATCAGCAGTAATTTCAAGAGCATTGGTTAATGGCACGCCGGCTTTAATGAGCGATGCAAGGGTAGCGGCAAAACGCTGGAGGGCAATTTTTCTGATAATGTCTTTAATGACGGGGATTTCACTTATGACGGAGGTGACGAATTTTTTGAACAAAAGCAAGGAACGGTAGGCCGCAACAAGCGCAATCGCACCGCCGAAGACGGCAGCTATCACAAGAATCCCGAACTTGCCGAAGAAAAGGCCGATACTAAAAACAACTCTTGAAAAAAGAGGCGGCTCAAAACCCGATTCCAAAAAAACGCCGGCTATTTTCGGCAGGGCAAAGGTGACGAGAAACACCAAAATCAGTGCGGAAGTAACAAGAAGCAAAATCGGGTAAACGAGCGCGCTCCGCATCTGGTCTTTGAGCATTTTTTCTTTAGAGAGAGATGCCGTCAGGTTTTCAAAAACATTTTCCAGGTTGCCGGAGGCCTCGCCGGCTTTCACCAGATTAATGTAGACCTGGCTGAAGATTTTCGGATATTTGGCGAAGGTTGTATGAAAGGGTCGGCCCTTTTCAAGGTTGGAGCGGATTTCCACTAAAAAAGCCCGCACGGACGATTTCTGAAAATCTTCAACCAAGATATTAATAGCTTGCAATAAGCTTGTGCCGATTTTGAGCATCAGCGCCAGATATTTTGAGAGGAATATCTGGTCGGTTAGATTAATGGTCCCGCCAAAAAGACCCAACCTTTTCTTTTTGGAAATTTGCGCAATCGGCTTTACGGAAACCGGCCGAAGCCCATGCGAGGTAAGATACGTCAGGACTTCGGCAACGTCCTTGGCGTCAACGTCACCTTCAGACACCTTGCCGTCCGGCTGCGATGCGATGTAATGATATTGCATAAAATTTTACTCTCTTATAACTCTAAATAATTCTTCGATGGTTGTTAAGCCGCGCTCCACCTTCCGCAAACCGTCTTCAAAAATCGTCGTCATCCCCTCTTCGCGACCGACCTTCCGCAAATTGTCCAAACTAAAATTCCTGTCAATAATGATTTTCCTCACGTTTTCGGTGACGTCTAAAGTTTCAAAGAGACCTATGCGGCCGTAATAACCGGAATGATTACAGGCGGCGCAGCCCCGGCCCCGATAAAATATCTTGGGGATTCTGACTTGGCTCTGGTCGGCGCCGATTTCCTCTAGAGTTTTGCTGATGGATGCACGAACGCTTGCCTCGGGCGCGTATGATTCAATGCACTCCAAATGAATCCGGCGGGCCAAGCGTTGGGAGCTCACGGCATTCAAAACTGCGGCCACGAGAAACGGTGGGATACCCATATCCATAAGCCGCGGCACGGCGGTCGGGGCATCATTGGTGTGCAAACTAGAAAGCATCAGGTGGCCGGTCAGGGCCGCCTGTACGCCGATGTTGGCGGTTTCCGAGTCGCGGATTTCGCCGACCATAATGATGTTCGGGTCCTGTCTTAAAAGAGAACGCAGGCCGGAGGCAAAAGTAATGCCAGCCTGGACATTCACCTGCACTTGATTTACGTAGCGCATGTCGTACTCAATCGGGTCTTCAACGGTAATGATGTTCACGTCTGGCTTATTTAAAATGTTCATAATGGAGTACAGCGTGGTCGTTTTACCGGAACCAGTCGGACCGCAAATTAAAACCATTCCGTAGCTTTTTTTAATGGCTTCCCGAATAACCTTTACCGTGTCTTCGGAGGCGCCGATTTCGGAAAGCGATAGGGGTTTCTGGGCGGCAGCTAGAAGCCGCAGCTCAACCTTTTCGCCGTAAAAAGTTGGGATGATGGAGACGCGGACATCCACCACTAATTCGTCGCCGATTTTATGGCGGAAGCGGCCGTCTTGGGGGCGGTAGTGCTCGTCAACGCGCAGGCTTGCCAAAATCTTTATGCGGGCGACAATGGCAGCGTGGATTTCCTTCGGCATCCTGATAACCTCGTGGAGCACACCGTCAATCCGATAGCGAACCAAAACTCCATCGTCTAAAACCTCAAAGTGAATGTCCGAAGCGCGGGAAGAGAGCGCGTAAGCCATCAGATTGTCAACGATGGCGACGATCGGCAAATCGGAGGCCGCTTCTTTTAAATCGCCCTTGGCTTTGGAGCGCAGCGACTCTTTGACACTCTCCTCAATTATTTTCTTGAAATCCTGGGTGAGGCGTTTTTCGTAAAGCGAAAAACCGCGGTTTAAATCTTCGTCAGTCGCAAGATACGGTTTCACGGGCCCGCCCAAACGAAGCTGGAGAAAATCAATGGTTTCTAAATCGGTTGGGTTATCCATCGCCACTTGAAATCTGCCGTCGGCTTCCCGGCCGAAGACAATCACATTTCGGCGCCGGGCGGCGTCTTCAGGAATCAAACGAAGGATGTTTTCGTCTATTTTCATCACTCCCAGATTAACCCGTTCCACGCCAAGCGCCCGGGCGATTAGAAGATAAAGGTAATCTTTATTGACCAAGCCCTGCGAGATGAGAATATCCGCGAGGTCTTGCCTTTTTCTCTGGGATTCAATTTGAAGATTATCAAAAAGAGCGGGGTCAATAAGCCCCTGCTTTACCAAAATATCTTTCAATTTTTCGGGAGGGAGGTTTATCATACCAATTTTATTAAAATTTAACCTTGGTTAAATTTTAACATAAAATTGAGTACCCCGCTCTAATTTTGCCGTGAGAACCTTTCCAAATTTTGAACTAACACAATTTTAGTCAATCTCCACCAACCTGCGTGTGCCGAATAGGCACACCCCTCGGTGGGCGAAGCGGGTTGCCGCGGAAACACTTACAAAATTAGGGCGTGGGTAGCCAATCACAAAAATTTCACCAGCAACAAGGTAAGAATAGCAACCGGCAGCCATAAATAATATAAAGAGAAACGCTCGCTTTTCTTTAACACGTGACTCACGACTAATGACCCGACAAAAGCAACGGCAAGTAACGCTATCAAATAATAAATCCAGGCAAATCGCCATAAAGGATTGCCGAGCAGAAAAATGGCGATAGCGCCGAGATAAGGCTCTTCTTTTTCGAAGAACTTCTCGTTGAACTTTTTATTTAAAAAAGTTACCGCCGATAAAAACAACACGGAGGCGGCAAATGAAATCAAATAATAGAGCGCGAAACGGGTGAAATGATAACCGAAAACATAGGTGACGCTCTGGTAAGGGGGCACTAAACGTTTTAGCAGTTCCCCGCCATCACGCCAGGCAATAAATTGAGCATAGACGAGGTAGAGGTAGAGAAGAAAAACAAAAACGGCGGCAAGCCAAAAGAGCGACTTGTTAACCCTATAAGCAATAAGAGTCCAATTAGATTTATAGGACTTAAACCAATAGACAACGAGCTGAAAAATAAAAGCGGCAACTAAAACCGCCAAAGAAGAAGCGCCGGCAAAGTTCATTAACTTAAATTAAATATCCAGCTTGTTGCCTACCTCGTAGAGGTCTGCCTGATTGCCGCCATCATCGGACTCCACGTCAGAGCCGCCAGTATTAGAAAATTTAGTACTCTCCATCGCGCCATTTATCTCAAAACTTGTGCCGTTGCAAATAAATGAGTAGTAGCAAGCATTAACGCCTGTTCCGCAGATAGTTGACCCATTATTCGGGTCGAATGGCAGTCGAGATAGCGGTGAATCCGAAGAAATATTCAAAAAATCAACCGACACCCAACCGTTGCCGTCAACGATAGTTGATGTATTATGCGTGGTGCAAGAACCGCCGCCGGTTTTCCTGGCTGTTGTGCTTGAGGCAGTGCAACGTTCCGTTGCCGAAGAACAGGCCGCATCATTAGGACCGCCTAAGCCAGGAGTTCTAACATCAGCAAGATAAAGAATAACCGCACTATTAACCGCGGCAATGTCAGAAACGCGCCGGGTTGATAGCCAAGACCACTGCGGTCGCAAGAACCGCCAAAATGGCGATAACGACCAGAAGCTCGATAAGAGTAAAACCTTTTTTCATTGAAGCTATAGGGCTAGATTGTTCCCTACTTCGTAGATATCCAGTTGGTCCCCGCCGTCCGTATCTTCAACGGCGGCACCGCCGTCATCGGCGAATTTCGTGCTCTCCATTACCGCGTTAATTTCGTAGTTCGTGCCATTACAGCCGAAGGCGTAGAAGCAAATAGTCGTGCCATCGGCGGCGCAATCGCCGCTTCCTTGGCCATTATTGGGGTCAAGGGGCAGACGGGAGAGCGGCGAACCGCTCGAGATGTCCGCTAAATCAACCGACACCCAGCCGTTGCCGTCAACAGTGGTCGTGGCGTTTGTCCCGCAGCTCCCAATGCTCGCCGAGAAAAATTCGGTTGTCCCAGAAGTGCAACGGGCAGCGTTAGTGCAGGAAGCACCATTCGGACCACCCAAGCCGGGAGAAGTAATGTCCGACAAATAGAGAGCGATGGCGCTGTTTATTGCCGCCAAATCCGAGATTCTCGTGGAATCCCGCGCCTGCCGAATGAGCTCGGCCGAGCTCGGCCGGGTTGATAGCCAAGACCACTGCGGTCGCAAGAACCGCCAAAATGGCGATAACGACCAGAAGCTCGATAAGAGTAAAACCTTTTTTCATTCTTTTAGTATATCAAATTAACCCCTCCCGGATAGTGCACTTATCCACAGGGGGTATGCAACCTAGGTTTACTTGAATAAATCAGGCGTTAAGAAAACTCTTGATTCTTTTAATTAAATCCTCAATGGAAAGCTTGGCCTTGACAAAGTAACCGATAGCGCCGAGTATCTTTCCTTTCTCTATATCTGAGTCCTGCCCCAAATTGGAAATGATAACGATGGGCGATGAGCCGTAAGCCGGGTTGTCCTTCAATTTTTCCATCAGTTCAAAGCCGGACATTTTTGGCAAAATGATATCAAGAAGTATCAGGTCCGGATGATTTGCCTTTAGAACGGAAAGCGCTTCCTCTCCGTCGCCGGCGGAAAGCATTGTGTAACCCTCTTTCTCCAGGCGCTGCTTCAGAAGATTCGCAAGAAGCGGTTCGTCTTCAACTAAAAGGATGGTTTTCTGGTCGGGCATAACATTATTATACTATTCCTTCCTGCCCCACGCAAAAGAAAGCGAGAATATTCGAGCGCCGCTCTTGAGCCGAGCGGGCACGGTGTCCCGCTTGGCGGGACGAGCGAGGCGAGAGTGCAAGTGAGCGAGCTCGCTGGGCGAGCGAACGGTAGCGAGGGTATTCTCGCTTTCTTTTCATTAAAAACTTTTTTAGTTGTCCCAAGGTCGTGACTTCAGGCTCCACGACTAACACCTCTAATTTTATTGCTAATTGCTCATTGCAGAATTCTGAATTACGAACCCTGCAGTCAGCAATCTTGCAATCGACTATTACTCTCTCTGAAGAGAATAAATTTAATTGATCCACGCACAGCTTCCGCTACGCGTGCCTTGTTACGACTTCACCCATGTCACCGAGCTTACCCTAACCCGCACGAGGCGAACTTCAGGTATTCCCGGCTCCCTTGGTGTGACGGGCGGTGAGTACAGGACTCGAGAACGTATTCACCGCGGCATGCTGATCCGCGATTACTAGCGATTCCGACTTCATGAGGGCAAGTTGCAGCCCTCAATCTGAACTGAGGCAAGTTTTAAGGGGTTAGCTCCGCCTTGCGGCTTCGCGGCCCGCTGTGACTTGCCATTGTAGCATGTGTGTAGCCCAGGGCATCAGAGGGCCATGCTGATTTGACGTCATCCCCGCCTTCCTCCTGCTATAAGCAGGCAGTCCCGTCTGACACTTGTAACAGACGGCAGGGGTTGCGCATGTTACCCCATTTAAGGGAGCGCCTCACGGCACATGCTGACGGCAACCATGCAGCACCTGTCCCAAACGTCCTTGAGAGACATCGTCCTTTTCGGGACGATTTCGTTTGGAATTTCAAGCCCTGGTAAGGTTTCTCGTTTACCATCGAATTAAACCACATGCTCCACCGCTTGTGCGAGTCCCCGTCTATTCCTTTGAGTTTTAAGCTTGCGCTCGTACTTCCCAGGCGGCTGACTTAACGCGTTAGCTTCGCCACCCCGAGGGTCGATACTCGAGACAGCCAGTCAGCATCGTTTAGGGCGTGGACTACCGGGGTATCTAATCCCGTTTGCTCCCCACGCTTTCGCGCCTCAGGGTCAGGAACGTCCCAGCAGAATGCCTTCGCCTTTGGTGTTCCGCACGATATCAACGGATTTCACCCCTACACCGTGCGTTCCATCTGCCTCTTACGCCCTCTAGTTTCGCCGTATCCTCCGCGGTTTCACCGTTGAGCGGTGAAATTTAACGGAAGACGCGCAAAACACCCTACGCGCCCTTTACGCCCAATAAATCCGGACAACGCTTGGGGTCCTCGTATTACCGCGGCTGCTGGCACGAGGTTTGCAGCCCCTTATTCCTACGGTACTATCAGCCTTGCGGCTTTATCCCGTAGAAAAGGAGTTTACGACCCGAAGGCCTTCATCCTCCACGCGGCGTCGCTCGATCAGGCTTTCGCCCATTGTCGAATATTCTCGACTGCTGCCTCCCGTAGGAGTACGCACCGTGTCTCAGTTGCGTCGTTGGGAAACGGGCTCTCACCCTCCCTACCGGTCATAGCCAAGGTGCGCCGTTACCACACCTTCTAGCTGATCGGACCTAGGCCGATCCCAAAGCGTCTTACGACTTTAGAATTGCTTCGCTATCGGGAATTAGCTCCGCTTTCGCGGAGTTATGCCCGTCTTTGGGGTACGTACCAGGGTGTTACTAACTCGTTCGCCACTACCGAGCACCATTGCTGGTGCTCGGCCGTTCAACTTGCATGCCTTATCCACGCCGCCAGCGTTCGTCCTGGACCAGGATCAAATCCTCAAAAAAGAATTTGGCTTTCCAAATTCAAAATAAATTGGGACAACTAAAAAAGTTTTCAATTACTGGTGGAGTTTTCAATTTGCGTTATGTATCGGGGATAACAAAACACCCATCGCGGGTGTCTTAAAACTCATATTACAGAAGTTTTAAAAACCCGTGCTACATAATGCTTTCATTATAGGAAACTTTGTATCGGTGTCAAGCACTTGCCAGTCCTATTACTATATGTATAAATAATACCTGCCTGCCGGCAGGCAGGGAGCTAAAACCTATGAAAAAAGATATCCACCCGCAATACTACCCCAAAGCCCACGTTACTTGCGCCTGCGGCAACAAATTTACGGTCGGCGCCACCATGGAAAAAATCGAGGTGGAAATTTGTTCCAAGTGCCACCCGTTCTACACCGGTGCGAAGACGTTGATTGACACAACCGGTCGGGTGGAACGCTTCCGGGCGAGACGCGCTAAGGCTGGGACGAAGAAAACAAAAAAATAAAAAGAAATGGAACTCGCAGTCAAAACAAGGGAAATTTTGGGGAAAAAAGTGAAATCCCTCCGGAGGGCGGGTTTGGTTCCGGCCGAACTTTTCGGGAGCGGCGTTCTAAACCAGCACCTTGCCGTTTCGGAAAACGATTTCGTTAAAGTCTACCGCAAAGCCGGCAGCCACACCGTCGTTTATTTGATAAACGAGAAGGGCGGAAAAATTCCAATCTTAATTTCCGAGGTTCAGGAACATCCCCTGACCAGAAAAACGCTTTCGGTGAATTTCCATCAAATTAAAATGGATGAGGCGATTGAAACAAAAGTGCCGGTGGAATTCACAGGCACCGCTCCGGCGGAAAAAGCCGGTTTGGTGATCGTCCGGGTGCTGCACGAAATTGAAGTCAAATCCCTACCCGACAAAATCCCCCACTCCTTTCAGGTTGATTTGGGCAAGCTGGAGAAAATGGGCGACAGCATCCACGTTAGCGACCTGCGCGCGCCTTCCGAAGTAAAAATTCTCGCGCCGGAGGAAACCGTGATTGCGACCGTAACCGAAAAAGTGAAGGAGGAAGTTGTTGCGCCGCCTCCGATAGCCGAAACACCGGCCGCTCCGGCCGAAACCGAAGCGAAAGCCATGCCTACCGGCAGGCAGGCAGCGGAGCCGGAGAAAAAAGAAACACCGCCCAAGGAAGAAGAGAAGAAAAAATAATCCTTTTTAGAGATAGCCCGCCCCAAAGGCCTTTCGGGCGAGCTTGCGCGCGAGCGCAATCTCTAACGGGATGAAACAGAATATATATCAGTGTTATTATATTAAGTAGATGCGCAAAATCTACGATATTAAGGCCAGCCGTAAAAGACGTCTCAATCTCTCCTATTCGACCGCTATCCGGATCCCTCTTACCAAATCAATCAAATTCGTAGGAGGAGTTTTGGTTCTCCTCGCTTTTTCGGGGCTTCTTCTCGGAACCAAACTGAACACTCCGACCCAGGCAGCCGAGATGACGGGCACGGAAAACGGCGCGACCAGCCAGGAAGAACGGGAGAAACTTGAAAACGAACTTGCCGAATTGGAGCGCCAAATCCTTGAACATCAAAGTACGGTTGCCGAATATCAAAAACAGGGCAAAACCCTCACTAACGAAATAAAATCCCTGAACGCCAAAATCAGCCAGTTGAACCTCCAAATTAAAGCGGTCAACCTGAATCTCCAGAAATTGGACGACGAAATAACGAGCACTCAAAAGAACATAAACGTTACCGAAAACAGAATTGACGGCCATAAAACGGCCCTTGCGAGAGGCGTCCGCGACCTCTATGAAGCCGACGCCCAAAGCTTGATCGAGGTGTTGCTGGCCAATGCCAATCTTTCGGATTTCTTCGGTGACGTCAACAACATAACCCTGGTTCAGTCCAACATCCGGACGGCCTTAAACGAAGTTGTCGCCCTTCGGGTGGAATTGCTTGAGCAAAAACAGGAGCTCGCCGCGGAAAAATCCGACGTGGAAAATCTCAAGAATTATCAGGAATCGCAAAAAAAGAGCGTCGCGACGACCCAAGCGGAAAAAAATCAGCTTCTGACCGTAACCAAAGGCAAAGAATCCGAATACCAAAAAATCCTGAAAGAAACCCAAGCCACTGCCGCTCAAATAAGAAGCAGAATTTTCCGTCTTTTGGGAGGCGGCGAACTCACTTTTGAAGAGGCCTATAAATACGCCCGCCTTGCCGAAGGCGCAACCGGGGTCCGGGCCGCTTTTCTTCTCGCCATTCTTCAGCAAGAATCTCTTCTGGGGAAAAACGTCGGCCGCTGCAGCTACCAGGGCGCCATGCACCCCACCCGCGACGTTCCGATTTTCCTCGCCATTCTTTCCAAGCTCGGCATTGACCCGAATTCAACCGTGGCGAAGGTTTCCTGTGCCAACAGAGACGGCGCCTACGGCGGCGCCATGGGCCCGGCCCAATTCATTCCCTCAACCTGGGCCATCTACGGCGGTTGGGAGAAAAACGGCAGTTCCTGGGAGTATAACCAAAGCAAGGATTATATTGGGAAAATCACCGGCCAAACTCCTTCCAATCCCTGGTCAAACGCCGACGCTTTCGTTGCGACTTCCTTGTATCTCAAAGACGCCCTGAATTCCAGCGCTTGCCGGAATTACGTGAGCGAAAACAGAAACATCGCCGATGCCCAAGTCCTTGCCGAACGCTGCGCCGCGGCAAGATACTACGCCGGTGGCCGGTGGTATTACTACCGCTGGGCTTACGGCGAACCGGTGGTCGTGAAAGCCCAGCAATTCCAAAAGGATATAGAAATTTTAACGGCCGGTTAGTTTGTCCAAATCGCCGTCGAGAACTTTCAGAATATTTGAAACCTTTTTGCCCTGACGGTGGTCGGTTATCCTGTCCTGCGGAAAATTATAGGTGCGCCTGCCTGCCGGCAGGCAGGGATTTTTTAATTGACTTTCAAAAATGCCTGTATGATTGGGTCAAGATTACCTTCTAATATCTTTTCAATATTACTCCATTTTTTACTTACTCTGTGATCTGTAATTCTATCCTGCGGAAAATTATATGTCCTTACCTTCTCCGCCCGTCCGGCCGAGCCGATCTGCCCTCTCCGCAACTCCGCAACCGACCCCACTTGCTGTTCTTTCTGCGCCTCGTAAAGCTTGGCCCGCAAGACCTCCATCGCTTTCTCGCGATTGGCGTGCTGGCTCCGTTCTTCCCTGGAACCTACGACAACGCCGGTGGGTTTATGGGTGATTCGAACCGCAGTTTCCACTTTGTTCACGTTCTGGCCGCCGGGACCGCCGGCGCGGGAGAAAGTCACTTCCAAATCGCTTTCTTTAATTTGAAAATCCTTGGTTTCCACTACGGGTAAAACCGCGACCGATACGGTTGAGGTATGCACCCGGCCGCCCCGTTCGGTATCCGGCACTCTCTGCACCCGGTGCACGCCGGATTCGTTCTTCAATGCCTCGTAGACGCCCGGGCCGCCGATCTCCGCGATGAACGTCTTATAGCCGCGCGCGCCGGACTCGCTCGCATCGAGCGTCGAGAATTTCCAGCCCCGCCGGGCGGCAAACCTCTGATACATCCGCGCCAAATCGCCGGCAAAAAGCGAGGCCTCGTCCCCGCCCGTGCCCGCCCGAATCTCTAAAATTATCTTGCTAATACTAGCTTCCATAAACGCCATTAAAACACAAAAAAAATTATTCAGCAATAATTTTTCTTTTTAATTTATAAGCGTTCCCGTGCCTTAATAATCCCAAATAAGAATTTATTGTTTCCGGCGCGGGATGTTCTTTGATTCTTTTAAACATTCTTCTTTTGGTCGTGGTTCGCAGAACTCGGTAATCCGGAAAGTGAACCCAGCCAAGGAAATCTACTCCCGAAGCTAAAGTTTTAATGAATATCTTATCGTCGTGAAGTTTTAACTTCAATTCTCTGTTTAGAAATTCGCTGATTCTCGGAATTAAACTTTCAAGCCATATTCCGTTTTTCGACACAATCACAAAATCATCGGCGTATCTCACGTAATACTTGGCCTTGAACTTGTGTTTCACAAATTGGTCAAACTTGTTCATGTAAACATTTACTAAAAGCTGGGAGGTTAAATTGCCTAAAGGCAGGCCCTTGCCGGGTTCGGTCGAATAAAAACTTTCTATCACTTTCTTCAGCAACCAGATAATGTCTTGGTCGGGTATGTATTCCTCAAGAATTTTTATCAAAATTTCATGGTCAATACTCGCGAAGAATTTCCTAATATCCAACTTTAAAACCCAGCAGGTTTTGGTATTATTTTTACTCACTTTATAAGCAAAAGTTCTAAAGCGGTTGATGGCTCTGTGCGTCCCTTTTCCCAAACGGCAGGAAAAAGAATCGGCGATGAATACCTTATCAAAAAACGGATATAAAACCCTGTAAATAGCGTAATGAAGTAGGCGGTCGCGGACGGCGGCTTTGTGGATGTTTCTCGGTTTGGGGTCGGAGATGTTAAAGGCTTCGTACTTCCCGTGCTTGTAGGTTTTATTGCGAAGTTCGCTGTGAAGTAATAGAATGTTATCCATTAAACGCGATGAGAATTCCTGAACGTCTCTTTTATTTCTCTTGCCGCGCAAAAATTCTCGCCATGCTTCCAAAAGATTTTCCAGTGAAATAATATCTTCGAATTTATGGCTCAATTGAATTTTCATAAATTCCCGTCCTCTAACCCCCCCCCGACGGAATGAACTGCCAATTATTCAGAAACTAATCGCGGCCTACACGCTTTGGCAAGAATTCGCGCCTCATTTTCCCAAAACCTCGCGCTATACTCTCGGCGTAAAAGTAGATTTGCTTTTCTTGGATATTATCGAAGAAATTTTCTCAGCCGCCCCTCTCACGCCAGCCGAACGGTTTGCAAAAATCAGGAATTCCTCTTTTAAACTTGACTCACTAAAATTTTTCCTCCAAATTGCCTGGCAAATCAAATCTCTGGACACGAAAAAATACGCCGCGCTTTCTGGAAAAGTTGACGAAGTTGGAAAAATGCTGGGCGGTTGGCTAAAACAGCTCCCAAAGAACTGATATAAAAGGTAAGCGGCGAGAGAACACGCAGTTACCGTCATTCCACCTGTCGTCGTCCAAGCCGTTGGCGTTCAGGTTCCAGTCGTCGTTCTCGGCGTTCCAGTTCACGTTCACCGCGACCACGCGTTATCGTGTAAAGCGCCGCCCTTGCCACTGCGCTTTGATTCCTCTAAGCGTTGCATCTAATGCCGGGTCTTTCGCACCCGTTAGCGCCCTACACCAGCTGACCTTTCTGTTTTTTGAAATCTTCCCACTGAAGCCTTGACCGCAGTGATGTCAAAAAATTTCATTTTTATTATAACAAAAACGCCCCGTCCAAGTTCCGAAGAACTCGAACGGGGCGCACTACTATTGCCAAGAGACCGAAAATCCGAGATCAGCTGCGAGAGAACACGCAGACACCGTCACCCCACCCGTCGTCGTCCAAGCCGTAGGCGTCCAGGTGCCAGTCGTCGTCCCCGGCGTTCCAGGTCACGCGCACCGCGACCACGCGTGCATCTTCCCCGCCTGCGCCGGCAGGCAACTGTACATAGAAGATGTTGGCGTAGCCGTTCGTGAGGAGAAGGCCCTCCTCGCCTCTCGATTGCTTGGAGATGAGGTCGCGAATGACAGCCGCGAACTCGGTTGGTGAGAACGGCGTGGGATGCCCGAGTCCGGAGAGAATCTCCGAGTCATACATCCCCTTCGTGAGTTGGTGCTTCACGAGCATACCCTGGAACGCAGGTATATTCTCAAGGATAGCCGTGAGTACCCAGTTCCGGAAGTTATCCCAGATGTAGAGTTTTACTGGGCTCCCCTCGCCGAAGAACGAATTTTTTGTGAAGAGTTCGGTCTTCACGGCGATGTCGGCCACGATGAGATTGAGAGCGCCGACGACCCGCTTGCCGTTTTCAACGAGTTCGGCGAGCGCGTCTACGATCTTCGCGACCGCCCGAGCGCCTTGCGGCTTTGCGGCCTCCGCGATTGCCTCAACAACGTTTACGCCGCGCTCTTCGAGGTTGCGGGAAACCGCAGTCGCGAGCGACTGGAAGTGGCCCGCAAACTGCACCAGTTCATCCGTCTTTTTCGCCATCTTGTACCTCTCTTTTTGTGGTTCGTCCCCCAGTCCGGCATTTACCAGACCCGCAGACTCACCATTATTGTACTGCCCTAAAGTATACCCTATTTATACAAGCTTGTCAATTTTATATGCGAGAATAGAGCAACAAAACAACTGACTACCCAGTAAAAACGCTATGACATGTCATAGTGATATGTTAAACTTACCTTATGACCAGGAATTTATTATCGTTGCCGCCAACCAACCAGTACTCTTCGCGTAAGGAATGGGAAAGAGCGTGCTGGAAGAAGATATCAGAATCCAGAGAACTCTTGGAACTATTTACCACCTCCAACGAACGTCATAATCTTGTTATGCGCGCCGCGGTAGCAGACCGCATGAATTCAGGGAAAAAATTCGTGCAGATTGTCGAGGAACTCCATCTCTCGCCGCAGACCGTAAGCAGTATCAAAAAAGCGCTGGAAGGGAGTGGTTATCGGAGCTACCGGGAACGAGGCAAAACGGGGCGGAAAAAGAAAGTATACAACAGCAGTCACCCTTCTAAAAAGAAACCCTATAGATACTACCGCCGCACTAAATACGGAAAAGTCTACATGCACCATTATTGACGCGCTATGACATGTCATAGTAAGCGTATTTCTAATCTTTTGCTTCTTACAGTTTATTGAAGAGGCGTAATTTTCTCTCCACCACTTTCTCCATTTCTGCCAAATCCTCGGGCATCAGCTTGTAGGGCGCGACTTCGTCAGGATTCTCCTTCAAAGCTTCTTCCAAACCCTTGCGCCAAGCAACGCGAAGCTCGGTGGAAATGTGGATTATGGAAATTCCAGCATCGATTGCCACACTTAAATCTTCATCGGTGTTGCCGGAGGCGCCGTGCAAAACAAGCGGGACCTGCCTGCCGGCAGGCAGGTTTTCAACCGCTTTCTTGATTTCCCGGATGCGTTCTATATCAAGCCGCGGCTCCGGAGCGTTCGCGAACATGCCGTGAATGTTCCCCACCGCCGGCGCAAGCATATCCACGCCGGTTTCTTCAACGAACCTCGCTGCTTCCTCCGGTCTGGTCAAATCCCCGGGATTAATCGCCGCCCCTTCCGGAATTTCCTTCCTTACTTCCGAAGACGAACCGATATAGCCCAGCTCACCTTCAACTAAGATGTTTTTGTTGATTTTTCTCACCATTTCTACGACTTCTTTCGTAGCCCTGATATTTTCTTCAAGGGGCAGTTTGCCGCCGTCAAATAATATCGCGTCATAACCGACTTCAGCCGCTTTCCTCGCGTTCTCTAAAGTATGGGTGTGGTCGGCGTTCAAAAACAGCCGATAATTTCCTTTTGCGTGCTCCTTGTTGTAACTTTTGACGAGATCAACGGCGTGATGAACACCAATATAGTCCCGTTCGCCCTCCGATGTGCCGATAATGACCGGTACGTTGAGTTTCGCCGCGACATGCGATATCGCCTTTAACTGCTCCAGGTTGGAAATATTGAAATGGCCTATTGCAACCTTATCTTTTTCCGTTTCCCGGATTATCTCCAGTAAACTTCTCATGTTAAATTTCAAAGTATCCCTGCAACAAATGATCCTTAGCGTATTTTTCTAACTCGTCGTGGCTGAAGTATTCCCGGAAAATTTTGTTCCAAAGCGCCTCTTGGTGATGATACAAGTATTTTGTCATTTCTTTCTCTTTGACTAAAGACATTACCGTATCCACCAAGTCGAAACTCACCAAGACTGGCACGCCGGCCTCGTCTTTGAAATAATCGCCTACCCAGTCCAAATGGTGCCAGAAACCGACTTCGGTTCCGAAGTGGTTAAATTTGTTGCCGATTTCCACCAAATCTCTTTCAGCTTTGTACCAATGAATGGCCTCGGGGTTAATGTGCGGATAAAAAAGCCGCCAGTCGTTTTCATCGTCCTTGGCAAGGTATCTTTGAACGACGAGCCAAAGCGATTTCTCGCCTTCGGGCACCCGCCCGTCAAAAACATCACCCCTCAAGAGAGAAACAAAATTTAAGGAGAAATTGGTCGGCGTCTCGGCAATCCGCCGGAACATTTCCGAATAAAACGGGATTTCGTGAAGGTAATGAAGCACCAAACTTAACATCCGCAGAAGTTCCCCAGAGATGCCGAGTGCAATGGGAATAACAAACACCAAACCCAATTCCTTCAAGTGACTGATGTTATGGTGTTTTTTCGCGACAAAGGTTTGGGCCGCTTGGTCCCATCGGGGAGACAGGGCCTTTAAAGTAATTTCTCTCTCTTCGAAATCAGCCGGCGTTAAAGTTTCGTACTGTTTGAAAAAAACGTTGTTCAGCCATTCATTGCCTTCAATGAACCTCAAGGCCGCATAAACTTCCAATAAATCTTCCTTTTGGAGCATGTCTTGAACCGAGTCATAACCCAAAAAAGAAAGAATTTTTTTTGGCGGCTCGTTCATTAAAAACTCCCGTGCTTTGTCGATTTTCAGAAAAAATCCTTTTTGGGAATTCATCACTTTCCTCGCTATATCCAAAACCTTGTTGCAATCCTCTTTTTTGGAGCAGACGAGGTTGCCGAGCGCCCGAGAAATGATGTTGTCATCGGCTTCAATCTTTGAAATCAGGGCGTTGTAAATTTCACGAGCCGTCGCCTCGGAAGAAGCGCCAAGCGTCAAAAGCCGGTCCTTAATGCGGCTTCTATTCTCTTCAACGATTTTTTCCAAAGCGTTTTTCTTGCCGGTCACGGCCGAAAACCGGCTTTCAATTTTCGCAATGAAATCCTTATCGGTCCGGAGAATCCTCGCTATTTTTTCCGCCGCTGTTTTCGAATCGTTTAGCATTATAGTGTTTCAAAATCCATGTCCAGATATTGCCAGCGCTTGGCGCTTAAATCTTTTTTGCGCAAAATTCCCTCTTCCGCCCCCACCGCTTCCACGACCGAAGTGGCGTTGGCGTTCGCCAGGCGCAGAGCCCGCCAGACATCTTTTTTCTGGATGAGACCGGCGACGAATCCCGAGCCAAAGGCGTCACCCGCCCCAGTCCGGTCAATCAGTTTCTTTTCTTTGAATATTCCCGACCGATAAAAATACTCCTCGTCGGCAACGTAAGAACCTTTGGGTCCGTCGGTCATTACCGCAGTGCCGTCAACCATCTCCGAAAACTTTTTGAAAATCCGCCGCGGGTCAGAATAGTCGGCGCCTGTCAGATACGACGCTTCCTCGCGGTTTACAATCACAACATCAAGAATCCTTAAAATCGTCTTCAATTTTGCCGCTCCGGCTTCGAGATAATCCTTTGAGGGATTCATGGCGATTTTCGCCCCTCTTTCCTTGAAATGCATTACAATCTTTTGCATCGCCGCAATGGGTATCCCGCCCGGACTCACGTAGACCCACTTGGTTCTAACTCTCTTGAAAACTGATTCTCCGCCTTTTATTCCTCGCGAGGCGCCGCGAGAGTGAAGAATGGTGCGCTCCCCTCCTGACGAGATAAGAATGACCGAATAACCGGTCATGTCCTTGGGGTCGTAAACGGGGAAAACCCTGATTTTTTCGTTCTTAAGCTCTCTGACCGCTGCCTCACCGTTAGGGTCCGTGCCTACGCCTATAACCGCTCCGGTTTTAAGTCCTTGTCTTGCGAAAGTTACGGCCGCGTTCGCCGCGCCGCCGCCAACCGTTAAAATTGGTTGCTCCACCTCAATTTTTGCGCCTAAAGCGAAGCACTGCGCCTCACCCATCGGCATACCGATATGCTTCAAGTGCTTCGGGTCCTTCAAAACCTTAAAAAACGGGCTTGTGAGAAACACATCCCGTGTTGCCGTGCCGATGGTGATTACATCAAACATCAATTAACTAATTTTACCACAAAATGGGATTCGCGTCAGTTGTTAGCGGATTCATAGATTGCCCGTACTTCATCGGCTGAAAGACCCCGGTCGTAAATGCGGACCGTGTCAATTCTGCCCGGAAAAAATTTGCCGGGTAGCCAATCCGATCCGATCCGGACACTGGTATTATAACCGCCGACATTGTTTTCTCCGGAGGCGCTCGCCGAACCAATTTGAGAACCGTTCACATACAAACGAAGGGCCGACCCGTCATAAACGCAGGCTAAGTGTGTCCACATATTTAAAATATTTGAAGCGTAACCGTCCGAAGATATCGCTCGGCCTCCATTTGAGGTTCGGATACCGCATTCTATGTCATCAGGATGATCGCCAGCGCCTACATACATACCGAACCCCCCATCAACGCCCCGATTGATAACCCGATATTGGCCAGTGCCGGGCAGAGAAGTAAGATAAACCCAAGCCATAAAAGTGATATTGCCCGTGATATTTAAGGAGCTTGTATTTCCAACATCCAAATAATCATTCGTGCCGTTGAATTGCCCCCCATACGTTCCTACCCGCCCGGAAGCCCAGTGACTGCCTGAACCGTTCCAGGTGCCGACATTACCGGCGCCCGAAGAGTCATAAGTCGTCGCTCCGCTTCCCTCTTCAAAATTCCAATAGCCCTTAAGCGAAGTGTCTCTGGACACCGGGTGAAGGGCTAAATTGGAACCGATTTCAAAAAGTTCGGGATAGGGACCGCCGTCACCTGATGTCTTGTCGCTCCCGCCGCCCATTTTGTACTTGGAGGATTCCGGGAAAGCGGTGAACTCCCAACTCCCCCCGGTAACGTAGGTGTAGTAGTTGCCGGTTGAGGTGGCGTTGATGGGGTCAACGGGCAGGCGGGAGAGGGGCGAACCGGCGGAAAAGCTCATGAGATTCACAGGAATCCAGCCCGTGCCGTTAACATTGTAGAGGTTGGCAGTTGTGACACAGCCGTAAGTCCAGCCGGAAGGGAGGGCGGGCAGGCCGAGGTTCACGCAGGTCGCGGAGGTGTCGGGGATGGAAACGTAAACCTTGTTGCTAGAGCCGAAAGAGGCGCCAGGTTGGTCGGTTTGGAGAAGGCCCAGGGTCTTATTGATGGTGTTAAGGTCGGAGAGCCGGGTGGAGTCGCGACGGGCCCTGATGAGCTCGGCGGGGTTGATGACCAAAACAGTCACCGTTGCGAAGACGGCAAGAATGGCGATGACGATTAAAAGTTCAATGAGAGTGAAGCCATTGGTTCTTTTCATCATCTTCTCTTGATGACACGCCTAACTGCCGCTTTTATGTCTCTCACTCCCATCCCGTATTTCTCAATGAGTTCATGGGGCGGGCCCGATTCACCGAAAGTGTCCTGCATGCCCACGAATTCAATGGGCGTGGGGGCATGTTTTGCCAAAACTTCGGCTACCGCCCCGCCCAAACCGCCTGAGACCTGATGTTCTTCCACTATGACGACTGCCCCGGCTTTTTCCGCCGCTTCAATGATTTTCTGCTCGTCAATCGGCTTGATGCTGTGGTTGTTGATAACAATAGTTTTTATGCCTTCCTCCTCCAGTTCTTTCGCCGCAAGAAGTGCGTTCTTGACCAGTATCCCGCAGGCGATAATCGCGCATTGGATTTTTCCTTTTGATTCCCAAAATATTTCCGCCTTGCCAGGCGTAAAGGGGGTTCTTGCGGTCGTGATAACCGCGCTTTTCTCCCGGCCGAAACGCATATACACCGGCCCCCATATTTTCGCGGAGGCGACCACCAGTTTTTTTGCCTCAATCGCGTCGCATGGCACGAAAACTTTCATGTTGGGCATCGCGCGCATGATGGCGATGTCTTCCGTTGCCTGGTGAGTCGCGCCGTCCGGTCCCACCGAGACGCCGGCGTGATGCCCGGCGATTTTCACGTTGGAGTCGTTGTAGGCAATCGTCGTCCGAATCTGCTCCCAGTTCCGGCCCGGCGAAAAAGTCGCGTAAGAAGAAATGAAGGGAATTTTCCCGGAGATGCCAAGGCCCGCGGCAATGGTTGCCATATTCTGCTCGGCCACCCCGCATTCAAAAAACCTATCTGGATATTTCTTCGCAAAGGCCTCCGCTCGCGTTGATTCCGTCAAATCGGCGCAGAGCGCGACCACGTTAGGATTATGGTCAGCAGCCAAAACCAGACCATCGCCATACCCGTCCCGCGTCGGTTTCATTTCCACGTCTTTGTCGAAAATCTTCGGATTAAGTTTTGCTTCGGGATTTACCATTATTCGTGTTCTGATTTAATTCTCTGACCCAACGTGCGGAGCTCGGTCAAAGCTTTTTCCGCCTCTTCCTTGTTCGGCGGCTTGCCGTGCCAGGTAAAGTCGCGCTCCATAAAACTCACGCCTTTCCCCGGAATAGTGTGGGCGATAATCACCGTCGGCTTTTCATAAATCGCGCTCGCTTCGGCGACCGCATCCGTAAACTGCACCATGCTGTGGCCGTCAATTTCTATCACGTGCCAGCTGAACTTTTCGTATTTATCGCGTAGGGGCTCCAGCGGCATCACATTCTCAGTGTAACCGTCAATCTGGATGTTATTCCGGTCCAAAATAACGGTGAGGTTACTCAAGCGATGCTTCATTTTTCCGGCAAACATTATCGCCTCCCAAGTGTTCCCCTCCTGATGCTCGCCGTCGGAGGTGATGCAATAGACCCGGTGTTTTTTATTGTCCAGCCGGGCGGCCAAAGCGACGCCAATTGCCTGCGAAATCCCCGAACCCAAGGGCCCCGAGGTTGTCTCCACTCCGGGGAGAGCGCTCCGGTGCGGGTGGCCCTGCAGCCGCGTGTTCAATTTGCGGAGGGTCTTCAATTCTTCCACCGGAAAATAGCCGGCGTAGGCCATCGCGACGTAGCGCACCGGGCAAATGTGGCCGTTTGAGAGTATTAATCTGTCCCTGTCGGCCCAATCCGGCTTCTTCGGGTCATGCCGCAAAACATGAAAATAAAGAGCGGTGAAGATATCCGCCATCCCCAGGGGCCCGGCCGAGTGCCCCGAACCGGCCTCCAAGAGCGTTTCAATAACCTTCTCCCTTATTGTGTTTGCTTTCTCCTCTAAATGCTTTAATTTGCCCTCGTGTAAAGGCTCCATTATCTCTCATTATAAACTATTCACATTAAGGACGCCCTGACGAGACCCAGGAAAAGCGGGTGCGGCTTCAAAAATCTGGATTTGAATTCCGGGTGGGCTTGGGTGGCGATGAAAAATTTTGCTTCTGGAAGCTCAATGAATTCGACGAGCCGCCTGTCCGGCAGATTCAAGCCGGATAAAACCAGACCTCGCCTTCTTAAGATACTGTGATATTTGGGATTCACCTCATAACGATGGCGGTGTCTCTCAAAAATAAGTGGGGTACCGTAAAGGCGGCGCGCCAGGGAATTCTTCGCGAGCGTTGCTTTATAGGTGCCCAAGCGCATCGTCCCACCCTTGTCTTTCACTTTTTTCTGCTCAGGCATTATGTCAATGACTGGATGCGGCGTCCGGCGGTTGAACTCCGTGCTGTTTGCGCCGCCAAGATGGCAAACATTTCGGGCAAACTCAATGACCGCGACCTGTAAGCCGAGACACAATCCCAAAAAGGGAATATTATTCTCGCGGGCAAATCTAATCGCTCTGATTTTCCCGTCAATTCCTCTTTTACCAAACCCGCCGGGCACGATAATACCTTTCATCTCTCTTAATTTTTTGAGCAAAACCGGACTTTCGGAATCAATCCGAAGCAAATCTACTTTCACTCCGGAGGCGGCGGCGGCGTGGGCCACCGCTTCCTCAACCGAAAGATAGGCGTCGTCATGCTCAATGTACTTGCCCACCAGTGCGATGGGTACGACTTTCTTCGCTCTCGTCATCTTGCTTACCGCCCGGCGCCAGACGGCGAAGTTTGATTTCCCGAATCGCCGGCCAAATTTCTTCAAGATTAATTCGTCAAAGCCGCTCCGCCTGAAATTTACCGGCACTTCGTAAATAGTGCTCACGTCGACAGCCGGGATAACGTGTTTCGGCGGAACGTTGGTAAAAAGCGAAATTTTCTCAATATTCTCCAAGTCAATCGGCCGCTTAGAACGGACAATTAAGAAATCCGGCTGAATGCCGCGCTGGCGCAGAAGCGCCACTGACTGCTGAATCGGTTTTGTTTTTTCCTCGTCGGAAGGAAAAACGTAATCAACTTTGACCACGTGAATGAAAATAACGCGGTTCGGACCATGTTCTCTAAACATCTGCCGGGCGGCCTCCAAAAACGGCTCGGCTTCAATGTCGCCCACCGTCCCGCCAATTTCCACCACCGCCACATCGGCGCCGTTTGAATGGAAAACGCTCACAATCCGCCTTTTAATCTCGTCGGTCACGTGAGGAATAATCTGAATGGTCTTCCCCAAATAATCGCCGTGGCGCTCTAGGCCGATAACATGTTCGTAAACGCTGCCAGTCGTGAAGTTTGACCGGCCATCCAGATTAATGTTAATAAATCGCTCATAGTGACCTAAATCCAAATCCGTTTCCGCGCCGTCCTCGGTCACAAATACTTCTCCATGCTGGTAAGGATTCATCGTCCCCGCATCGCGGTTCAAATACGGGTCAATCTTAATCGGCACAACCTCCAAGCCCCGCATTTTTAAAAGGGCGGCGAGAGAGGCAACGCTAATCCCCTTGCCGATGCCGGAAACCGTCCCGCCGGTAATGAATATGAGGTTCGGCTGCTTTTTAGATTTCTTTGAGCGCTTCATAAGCTTTTTCAGGTTCAGGACTCTGCCAAATATAGGAGCCGGAAACTAAAATATCCGCACCGGCCTTTTTGGCCAATTTTGCCGTTTCAAGATTAATCCCACCGTCAATTTCAACTCGCGTCTCGGGATTTTCTCTTTTAACGATTCTGATTTTACTCAAAATTGTTTCATTAAACTTCTGACCGGAGGGCCCGGGTTTTACTGCCAGAAGCTGAATGAAAGGTACAGCTTTCAAATAAGGTTTCAAGATCTCGAGCGGCGTCTCGGGGTTTACTGCAATCCCCAGCTCCGCGCCGAAATTATCCATTTTGTCTATCACCATCGGCCAGCCGTCCTCCACCATCTCGGCATGGACAATTATTCTCGCCGCTCCAGCAGATAGCCACCGTTCAACCTCCGCCTGCGGTTCTGCGACCATTAAATGAACTTCGCATCTTATGCCTGAAAGCTCATCACTTAACTCCAGAAGCTTCTCCGGCTCATTCCAGTTTTTAAAATCCGTGAATTCTCCGTCCGAGACGTCAAAATGTACCCACTCCGCAAAAGAAGCCGCTAACCCGATTTTGCGTCTTATCTCTTCAAAATCGGTTTCATTGATAGACGGAATAATTTGCATCAAATTAATCTTATCACTACTCCTCGTCGTCTACGGGATGCGTAACCTTGAGTTCCAGCCGCGAAATCTTATCCAGCCGCCTTCTGAATCTCTCCTCGTCACCGGCAAAAGGCGTTTCAATCCAAACCGTAACGATCTTCTCCGCTTCCTCGGGTTTCAAATATTCCGCCGCGAGAGCTAAAACGTTCGCGTTGTCGTCGTTTCGGGAATCAAAGGCCTGGTCGGGCGAGAGCACTAGCGCCGAACGGACATTGCGGAATTTATTGGCAACCACGTCCATGCCCACGCCGGAGGCGCAAATCAAAATCCCGCGGGCATTCTCATAATCCAAACTCACTTTCCGCGCAACCGCAGAGGCAAAATCCGGGTAGTCATCGTCCTTGTCATAACTCTCCGCCCCCAAATCCACCACCTGATATCCTTTGGCTTTCAAAAAACTTTTTAGATTTTCTTTTAATTCAAATCCTCTGTGATCCGCACCGATATAAATAACCATATTAAATCAAACTCGCCACATTCAAAACGTGCTTAATTAAGGTAGCCACGTAGCCGGCTTCGTTGTCGTACCAGGAAAGAACCTTCACCAAGTCGCCGTCGATTACTTTTGTAAACTGTAAATCCACGACTGCGCCGTAGGGTTCGTTGATGATGTCTGATGAAACAATCGGGTCTTCGGAAACCGCCAAAATCCCCTTCCAGCGGGCGTTTTTAGCCGCTTTCCGGAAAATATCATTTATTTCTTCAATGCTTGTCTTTCGCGAAGCAAGAAAAGTTATGTCGGCGATGGAGCCGTTTACGACCGGCACCCGCATGGCGATGCCGTCAAATTTTCCCTCCAGTTCGCGGATGGTGCGCGTGACTGCCGTCGCCGCTCCGGTTGTGGAAGGAACAATGTTTTGGGCCGCCGCCCGCCCCCGCCGGTAATCCTTACCCTTAGTCGGCCCGTCCACCAAATTCTGCGTCGCCGTGTAGCCGTGCACTGTGTTCAAAATCGCTTTCTTGATGCCGGGATTTTCGGACATTATCTGAATTACCGGTGAAGCGGCGTTCGTGGTGCAGCTCCCGTTTGACGTCAAAACCACGCCTTTTGCCTCATCGTCGTTTACGCCGACCAAAACCGTTTTCCCCTCCGTGCCGTCCGGGTCTTTGGAGGGCGCCGTCAAGACCACCCTTTTTGCGCCCGCTTCTATATGAACTTTGGCTTTTTCGTACGACTCAAAAACGCCGGTTGACTCAATCACAATATCAACTTTCAAATCTTTCCACGGCAGGCGCGTCGGCTCTTTCTCCTGCAAAAACAAGACTTTCTTACCGTCAACGGTAAGATAACTTCTAGATTCTAGATTCTGACTTTTAACTTCTTTGGGGTAGCGGCCATAGACCGTGTCGTATTTCAAAAGATATGCGAGATTTTCGCAGTCGCCCAAATCGTTAATCGCGACAATATCCAATCCTTTCTGACCGAAGGCAGCCCTAAAAAACAATCTCCCAATTCTCCCAAACCCGTTTATCGCGATTTTCGCCATATCTCAATTATTATAAACTATCTATTTTGTTATTCCCGGAATGAGCGGCCGGATTTTCACCAAATCGCCTTCCACCGTCCGCAAAAGGCGCACCCGGCCGGCCCGTAATTCTAAAACCCTATTCACCGGCACTGAAGGATAATAAACCGCCAGTTCCGCATCGCTCTCTCCCGGCTCCGGTGCAACGTTCTCCGTAATATCCACGATTTTGTCGCCGTTAATCCAAACAATGTCTATCGCAAACTTCATCCCTTTCATCCAAAAGGGGTAAACTCCTACATTATCAAAAAGAAAAAGCATGCCCTCATTCACGCCGATATCCTCCCGGCCGCCAAGGCCTCGAGCTCGTTCTCCCTCGGTTTTCGCAACTTCCGCGACAATTAACTGGTCATTAATCTTGATTTCCGATTTTCTTTTCACAGCCGATATCTGGTTCACGTAGGGCGCAACGAATAAAGTAGACGCCAAAATAACGCCGAAGACAACCACTATGAATTTTATGAAAAACCCGGACATTTCAGTAATGTCTAACCACTAATAATTATAAACAACCTGACTTGAGATATAAACGAAAAGGTGTATGCTGGAGTGAGCAATTAGAGTAAAACAAACAATCAACGGGCGGAGGGATCATGCGCTACAAGATGATTTATCGGCCGCAGAACGTCCTCTCAATTAAAGTGGACGAACTGGTGGTTGAATCATCAACGCCGCTCCTGGAAGGGCCAAAGGTCACGTGGGTTTCGGTTGGCGAAGACGGGGACACGCTGGAAACGCTTGATGGTGAAGTAGGGAACCTCGTCAAAGATCTCTTCGAGATTGATGGGGTCGCCGAAGTGGAGCTCAAGCGTTACGAAATAACCGTGAGAAAGGGCGACCTTTTCCAGTGGAAGCACATCTGGCGGAAGATTTTGAGCGCTGTCCAAACCAACCTCGCGCCGATGGGTGATTTTTTCATCGCCGGAGTCCCGGTGTTCGCTTTCACAGACCAAGACGGCACCTACCACGAGGAACTCATCCCCGATCCAGATACTCTGCCCATCACCTACTACAGCTCGCAGCCCCAATAGGGGCTGCACCTTTTTAATATTGCAAACCGTAAACCACGATCCCAAACGCCACGCTGACATTCAGCGACTCCTTCTTACCTTTCATTGGAATTTCCAGAATCTTGTCAGCTTTTTTCAAAATTGACGGCGGCAGCCCTTTCACCTCGTTTCCCAAAACCAGCACAACTCCATTTATGAACGGTCGTCTATAAATGGAGTATTTGTAATAAGGTACCGATTGCCGCGATTGTTCGACCGCGAAAATTTTGTGCCCTTCTTTTTTCAATTTCTCCAAAACGCGGCTTGTTGAACCCGCCTTCTCCCAAGCCACATATTTCTCCGCCCCGAGCGAAACTTTCGTAAAATCCTTGCGCCACTTCCCCAATCTATCCTTAGGCTCGGGCGTAATGCCGCAGAGATAAATCTTTTTAACGCCGGCGGCATCGGCCGTCCGAAAAATGGAGCCGACATTATAAACGCTCCGGATATTGTGTAAAACCACAACGATTTCCATAAACTCAATATAGCAAAAGCCGCCGAACACTTTGTCCGGCGGCTCTTCGCTCCGCTCCTTTCGCTTCGCTATCTATTCTAATGTGCCGATACCGGCTCTACTCAGCCAGCCATGCTGACGCTTCCGCCACTACCACCGCCGCCTTCGCCACCACCGTGGCCCATCAAGGCCTTCTCGATCAGGTCGTTGACGTTGAGCCGATCGGCCGGACCGAGGATCTTCACGCCACCCTCGTTCTCCCGCACCTCGTACCAGTGGCGGCCGTCAAGGGAGATGAGGTCAATGGTGATGCTGATCCGCTGACCTTTCAGTTGGGTCTGGGTTCCTAAGCCACAGTTCCTCCTAGGGTTCTTGCTCGTTAATAGCCGAAAGTTACCAAAAAAACCTTAACGCAAATTAACCGAAGCGTCAATTGACACAGGAGTACAAGCGGCGTAATTAAGAAAAGAGCGGAGCCAATGGCTCCAAATTAAAAACGTCCCCAAGCGGGACATAACAAATTGGAGGATGTATGTCTGCAACCCAAGTGCCGTTCCCGGAGAACCCGCTAAGAGCGAAATGTATTTCATCCGTTCTTTCCTCTACCGGGGAATGGGTAGCGAGGTGGAAAGAGGAAATGGGGAAGAGCAGCCCCCCTGACGCGGCGCTCATCGGTCTTCTCCATTTCGCGTTCCGGAACTTTGTGTCCGAAAACATCGTGACCATTTGCCTCAGCGTCGCCGACGGTCACAGACAAAGCAAGTTGGGTAGCGAAGAACACATTCTTCTAAGTATCAGTAACTCTTTCCGACGCTACCAGCCGTCGCAGGAAGTGGCCCAGAAAGCGTGGCAGGTTCTCTGCACCAACATCTTCAAGAGTGATGGTTGGCGGAGAATCTTCACGATTGAACTGCCATTCCGCCAACTGCTTTGGTTCTTTGATCCGAAGCGGGGCTCGGGGAATCTCGATGATCACTCCAACGACTCCTACAGCCAGCTCGAAGCCGAGTTCCTGAGTAAGTTCGTCCGCTTCGTCTGGGACTTCGCCTACGCGAAACACCACGAGTGGCGGGACGAGAAAAAGAACCCGGCCTGGGCGAAGTCGGTGAAGGAGATGTTCGACCAGTCGTGGGCCGAAATCCTGGAAATCGCCTGGGCCGCCGGCGAGCTGACGTTCCTGCTGGACCGACTGGATACCGTTAGCGACCGAGTCCTCGCTAAACTTGAGAGGATCGCTCTCACGGGGTTAGGAAAGTTCCCAAAGCGTTTCATGACGTTGGAGGCGGCGGCTAATGCCAACATCCAGGCTGCCCATGTCCTCATCATCCTTCGCGTCAAACTCCGGGAGGCCGAGCGCCAAGCTCAAATCCAAGCGGCAAGAATGGCCGAGGAGCAAGCGGAACGGCGAGGCCGAGAAGTAGAAATCGCCCGCCAGCGCGTCGCCGAAGCCCAACACGAGCTGGACAGTCTCTCCAGCGAACAATAAGCACCACAAGGCCCCGAGTTCCTCATGGAACCCGGGGCCAGTTGTTTTTTAAACAATCACTCCGCCGCCGAGCACCTGCCTGCCGGCAGGCAGGTCTCGCTCTTCGGCAGAATAGAAAACAGCCGATTGGCCCGAGGCCACAAATTTGACAGGTTCGGAAAATAGTAATCGGTAATTGGTAATTGGCCTATTTTCTAATTGCGAATTACTAATTACCAATTTCGCCGGCACTAACGGCTGTCTGTACCGCACCCGCGCCAAAACAGATATTCCAACATTCTTAAGAATGTTGGAATGTTGCGGCGAGGTGAAATTCAAATCCGTAAGTTGAACTTCCTTCCGATAGAGTGCTGCATCGCCGGCCTCCGCCATCACCAATGTGTTGGTTTTAACGTCTTTTTCGGCGACGTAGACCGGCTTCGAAACCGCAACTCCCACGTGCCGTTCTCCGATGGTGTAAAACTCCGCCCCGTCATGCTCCCCCATTTTCTTGCCCGCCGTGCTCAAAACCGCCCCGCGCCGGGCGGGAATGTAATTTTTCAAAAAATCCGCAAGCGTCACCTTGCCCAAAAAGCAAATCCCCTGCGAATCCTTTTTCTCCGCTGTCGGCAAACCCGCATATCTGGCCATCTCCCGCACTTCGGCTTTTTGATAATCACCTATCGGAAAAAGGCACCGCGAAATTTGTTCTGGTTTAAGCGTCCACAAAAAATACGACTGGTCTTTGTTTTTGTCTTTTGCTTCAAACAAAGACCAAGCGGCGGCTTCCTGTTTCTCGGCAACTCTCGGAGGCGAAAAAGCTCGGCTCCGCGAAGCGGATTTTTCGCCGAGAGCGTAGCGGTGCGCTCCGTCGCTGGAACGGAGCGACACCCGGTGATGAGAAGCAGGAAGCCGCCGCGTATAGTGTCCGGTCGCCACATAATCCGCGCCGAGCGCAAGCGCCTTCTCCAAAAAGAGGCCGAACTTGATTTCCTTGTTGCACATCACGTCGGGATTGGGCGTCTCGCCTCTCCGGTAGCCCTCAACCATATATTCCACCACCCGCTTTTTGTATTCCTTCTTGAAATCCCAGCTGTAGAAGGGAATGCCGAGATGGGAAGCCACCCGCCGGGCGTCCGCCGCGTCTTTTTCGGCACAGCCGTCAAGGTTGTAACAGCGCATAAAAACGCCGGTCACGTCGTACCCTTGGTCGCGAGAAATGAGGGCGGCGACAGATGAATCCACCCCGCCCGAGAGCGCCACAAAAACTTTTTTGTTTGTTACTGCATTCATTTCCAAAGTCAAGATACCACAACTGACCCTTGTTTTACAATTACAATCCCTGTCCTCAATAACCTTACGCATATGCGTAAGATTATTGAGGACACTGATTTTTCCGGGTTAATTGGAAATAATAACCGGCAAGCCGCTGAAAAACGGCGGATTGGAAGCCGACAAACCGCAAGGAGAGGCGGTGTAAAGATTAAATTGCAATTCCTCCCCCACCATACTGTCGGATACTGCCTGGCCGCTGATTGAAGAAAAGTTTGTTTGATATTGCCAACCTAAAGTATAATCGCCTATCGGAGTTATCGCGGCGTTGCATTGACTTGAGGAATTAGCGGTTGTGTTCGGATAAGTCTGGTTTCCGTCGTAATCTCTGTGCAGAGCTCGGAGATTATCAATATCCATCGGCACTCCCGCTTCCGTAAGGTACGGAATAATTCCAAACATGCCGGCTGGCGTGGGACCACTGATTAGCCGCCATTTTATTTTCAAAAGATTATTTTCGAATTTCGCTTCATCAACGGCGAAATAGTTATTGGACAAATCAGGTGTATTATTTATTATCGGTGCTAGTAATACAATCGTTGTCGTGGCTTCAGCTGAAGTAGTATTGAAATCATCGACAGCTCTTAGGTAAACAGAATAAGTGCTGCCCAAGCCCAGAGATAAATTTGCATAATTTTTACTGGAATCTGCGCCCGGAACTAAAGTCAATAATCGCCAATCCGTACTATCAAAACTCATCTCATAAGAAATAGTATTGTCTAAGCTGTCTGCATCGAAAGACGGACTCCAAGAAATTTGCACAGTTGAACTGGGAGCATTTACGGTGTATGACTCAACAGATAGATTAGCGGGCGGTGCCGGTAACTGGTGAATCGGCGCGGAATCTTGGAAATAATATTTTGTTTTATCCGCCGCCACTAATTTAAAACCTTCTAATGTTGAATAATCATAGTAGGCAGCGGTAATGTAATCCGTTGATGATGAAAAAGAAACGTCGCTTGTGGAAGACGCCAATTGGAGAAGCAGATGAGTATCCTCAAGTAAATCGTAAGATAGATCGCCATTTTTAGGCCCCGTAGGTTCGCATTGATTCATAGTGTCCGGCAGAACAACCGCATAACCATCAGGACCTTGCACCGAACCACTACAACGCTTAAATCTGAACGGAATCATTCCATCAATAAAATAATTTGGGTCTTGGGCGTGGCGGGGATTGGTAATTGGTGTCACTTTCTCGGCTTCTTTATTCAAATAGAAAGTTACCATACGCCATGAATCGCCGGAATTGTATACTTGAGGCACAAACGGATACTGGCCGTAATACAACTCAATGAAGTAATTGGTACTGGAAGCGCGAGGGTCGCGATAAAAGTAGAGATTATTCATAAAACTCGGCACGGTGGTACTCGCGAGCGTTGAAGCTGAAGACAATCCATCAGCGTCAACCGCCTTTATGGAAAAATCGTAAACTCTGCCGACCTCGTCTATCACCTGCTCCAAGGCGGTGGAGGTGGAATTAAAATTGAAAGGCGTTGAACTTGTTGGCGCGTTTAACTCTTGAATCTCATACTGAATGGTGCTTGTGGCGCCACTGTAATCCGTTGAAGAACTCCAGTTTATTACAAGCGTCGGAGCACTAAAGTGGTAAAGAACAGTAAAGGTCGCGATGGCAGTCGGCGCCTCGCGCGGTTCGGGCAAACTGGCTGAATTCTGCGGGTTCGGGTTTGCACGAATTTCAAAATCGGCATCGCTATCGGTGTCGCAACCGTTCCCTAAAAACTCGCCGTTGCCTTGGGCGGAAATACAGTTGCCGTCCGCCCAAGCTTTTAGTTCAGTACTTTTACCAAAATCAATGCTCTCATAATGAACCTCATCAACAACATTTCCAGCCGAATCATAAAGAATCACCACATCGTTATCTTGGGCTAAATGGTTTGATACTTGTGAATAAGGTAAATCGGGATTTTTACCGCCGTTATATTCCCGACTAGCAATCAGGAAAAAACTTTTGGGCGCGATGGAGCTAGTAGAACTTGCTGAAGCCACAAGATTGTAGGTAGTTGTAGAAGTAAGCGATGTCTTTCTTTTTAATGACCAATCAGCGAGAGAAATAGTTTGAGCCATCGGGTTATACAACTCTACCCATTCAACTGTGGAGCTTCCGCTCACGAGTCCGGGCATAATCTCACTGATGACAACGTGCTCGGTTGAGGTTGCCGCAACCGGCGGCGAAGAAATTAAAAGAGTGGTCGTGGCCGTAGAACTGGCGCTCGTATTGTCTAAAATAGTCAGGCTCACAATATAAGTGCCGGCGTTTGAATAATTGTGAGTTGTGGTGGCTTGCGAAATTGACGCAGTAACTGCGTCACCGAAATTCCAGGAATAGGTAACTATGGTGCCGCTTGCGGAAGTTGATGAAGCGGCGTTGAATATAACAGTTTCATCCGGCTCTGGATTTTGAGGTGAATAACTAAAAGAGGCGGTAGGACTTATTGGACTTATAGGTCCTATAGGACTTATTTCGTTTTCTTCGCCCGGTGTCGGCTCTGCCGCCTGCCAACTACCATTTATAAGTTGAAGAGAATCTCCATCGCCGTTTGCGCCCGTATTTGAAGAATAAGTTACCTCGTCAATGAGGAGAGTATCATTCTTAATCACTATTGTTTCGCCGCTGTTTGATAACGAAAAAGAACTATCAAGAAGCGTTCCGCTGTAAGTTGGATTGTCTTCTAATAAAAACTTTGTTGTGGAAGCTGCAATGACGGCATAACCGCCTGGCGGCAAATTGACTGAACCTCGAACTAAAGCTAGGGAGTGGTTCGTATTACTCTCAAAAAATTTCCATGACGATAAATCAACCGTTGTGGTGCCGTTGTTGAAAATTTCTATCCATTCCCGGTCGGTGTCTGCGCCCGGCAAATCGTACATTATTTCATTGATTATGATTGGAAAAAATTGAGGTTCGGCGCCCGATGAATTATTTGAAGCCCCGCCGCCGCCTCCCGAAGAGACGCCGCCGCTTGAGATAGAAAGAGCAGTATTGGTCCTATTAGTCTTATCAGTCCTATCAGATTTATCCGACTTATTTTCTTCCAAAGCGAGTTCGCTCAACCGGTCAAACTCATCATCTTGCTGGTTTTTAATCTCCGCCGGAGTCGGTTCCGGCGCTTTAACGACTGCCGCCTCTTCCACAACTGGCACTTCTTCAATCTGATTTTGTAATTCATCAGTTAAATCTATAACTTCCGCTTTCTTAGACCTTGAAAAAATGTCGGGCAGGTTTGCAGCGGCATCAATAAGGCCAACAAATGTGTTTTTAAGTTTTGAAAGCTCACCGAGTGGAGAGAAAGAACCGCCAACCAGCCTAAGGAATTTATCAACGAAGTTGCCTTTTTCTACCTGGATAAGTCCTTTTGTTAAGGAAGTTATTTCACTAAATTCAACTTGTTCCGCCGCTTTACGCTGGAAAAGTTCTATCACCCCCGCGCCGTACAAGATTGTTTTGGGAGCAAGACGGGAGAAGTAGGCATCGAGAATGGGATAGTAATCCTCTTCACCAGCTAGTGAATACTCTTTCTTAAACTTTTTACCCTCTGTATCTAAAGTAATCTTTAATAATGGGAACTCTTTCCCAGTTTCATCGGTCCCGTATCCAAAATATCCATCGTCTCTTGTAATCCTCGGAAATTCATAGCGCTTATCACTAATAGTGTCTTTAGAAAAGAAATAATTATTGGAAAACTGCGCCATTGATTCCAAGTATTCCTCAATAGAGTTAAATTGCGGCGGTTTGGCGCCCTCTCTTTTCAATTTTTCCAGAAATCCTCCTCCACCGATATTATTCCTATTCCACTTCCTCGTATAATCCTCGTAGGGCGAGCCGAAATCTTTTCCAATAACTGACGGATGAGCATCATTTCTTGTGTGGTCCGGCACGCTCATATCTTCCAGTAGATGAACAGCGTGACCTAGAGTTATATATGCTTCTTTTTTATTACCGTCTGCCCAGTACTCCGTTGCCGCCTTCCAAGTTCGGTCGCCACCATAGGATTCATATCTGCTTTGTAAAAGCCGGTTGTTAATCCAATCAATCGCTGTGGTTTGCTTCTCCGGCGCAATCACGACAGACTGCGCTATTTGTGCAATTGCTTCATTGCCGAAGTGCTCCTCATTCCAAGAAATTTTTCTTACCGGATCGTAAAGATGATTTATTGCTCTCACCGTATAATCCTCATTAATACTTCCCTGCACAATCCATTCTTTTTCTTCGCTCGTGATTTGATTATTGGGATAGAGGTAATTGTAGAAATCAACTATTTCGTCAGTAAGGGCTGCGTGAGTCGTATCTGGGTGATAAGCAAAAACCTTAGCCTGACCAAGGAACGCTAATACTAAAATCAAGAAACAAAATACAAGTTTCTTGAACATATATTTCACATTTCTTCAATCTTCCAAACGCCGCTCGGATAAAGAACAAGGTTTACTATAAAATCCAAACCTTCTACCTTTGTTGACATAGAAGCCTCTTTATCAAAACCTGGTACATTTTTAGAATCTCTCACATATTCCTCTTCTGTGTAGTAATTCTCATCAATAGATCCTTGTTGTACAGATATTTTGTATGATTCTCTTAATCGCTGCTCTTTATCTACTAACACTAGACGCCCCAAAATTTCTAAAAACTTCTGCAGGTCTGCCTCGGATGAGTTATTGAAACTTCCTAACTCGCTCTTCTGATTTTCAATCACAAAATACTTGCTCGCTAATTCATAATCACCTTTCTCAACCGCTTCAATGTACATCCGTAAAGTTTCTTGTGGTGTTTTGCCGCCGTAAGTATCGGCAAGTTGCATTTGATGAAGTTCTTGTTCGGCTTTGCGCCACATTTCCGCTGTTCGTTCCACTCTTCTTTGTCCTAACCATAAATCAAACGCCTGCCAGAAAATGTAGCCGAAAAGCAGCAAAACGAACGCCAAAAAGGCGCCGACGACTATCCAGAATTTCTTCCGGCTCTTCTTCGGCGCCGCCTCTGGCGGATTGGTTTGGGGTAAATACGGCCCGCTCGGCCCAATTTGGACATCCATAGAGAAAAGAGTACAAAGCCCGGCAAATTACCCAGAGGAGTTCTTTAATTAATCTAATTCTAAATCAATTTTGGGGTTTTTACAACAAAACTTATCCACACCCACTTAAAAGATAAGTCCTCAAAAGATTTACGCATATGGGATTTATCTTTGAGGAAACCATTTAATTTGATTGTTTGGTCTAGCGTGACTAAAACTTAACGGGTGGCTAAAACTCAACAAAATGCTTAAAATATTCTTTCAACTCTCGGTCGCCCTCCAAAATGTTCGTGCTTAAAACTTTACAATACTTGTCTAAATCATTATTGACTAAATCTTTCCAAAATTTTTTCGTCAACTGCAGAGGGCTTACCCACACGCTTTTCTGAATTGGGTAAAACATTGATCTCCGCAACAGATTTCTAAGCATATGACGTTTACTGTCCGCAATAACCGGAACATCAAACATAACAAAATACCATTTTCCCCGCCAAGGAAGCTTAGTTGCTTTTTTGTTTTTTGGCTCGATTTTTTGTTTAAAAAATTCACCGCCGCGCGCAATAGGAACGAATTCGTTGTCTTTTGGGATTACAAGTCCCCTTTCCATTAAACGGTCAAGAGATTGTCTTAAATACTTTTGTTTCTTATAACTTTTTATAAACTCTTCTACTGCACTTTTAGCAACGGCTTTCCCGTCAGCAAAAAATTTGCTCCATTCTCTTATGTGGCGTCGGGCATCTTTTGAAGTTTTAGCCATAGTTAAGTTTAAAGTTCAGTCTTTGTCCTCAATAACTTTACGCATATGTGATGGGTTATTGAGGAAACATGAAGTTATGGGAGTTATGGTTATCGGCAAGCGCAGCGAGAATATCAACGCCGTTTCCTCCGCAAAAACGCGGGGATGTCCCAGTTGGAGTCCTCTTTTTTAGTTTTCTTTTCCTTAGGTCCCGGCGCCTCTTCTTTGACGTCCTCATTCTCTATTACTGGCACTCTCCTGGGTTCACTCGAAACAAAAAGTGATGGGATGCCGCCCATGCGGGTGCCGCCCAGGATGCCGTTGAAACCGGCGGCGATTACCGTGACTTTGAGGGCCTTGTCCTTCAAGTTGCGGTCGTGGTAGGCGCCGAAGATAATCTTCGCGTTCGGGTCCAAATTGGTTGATATGGCTTTGGCGATATCGTTCACTTCGGACATTTTCAAATCCCGGCCGCCGGCGATGGAGAAAAGCGCCCGCTTCGCGCCCTCAACGGAAATTTCCAGAAGCGGGGAATTCAAGGCCAAATTCACGGCCTTCAAACTGCGCTCGGGGCCGGAGGCGACGCCGATGCCGATTAAGGTGGGGCCGGCGTCTTTCACCACCGCCTTAATGTCAGCAAAATCAACGTTAATGAGACCCGGGACATTGATGATTTCGGTAATCGCCTGCACGGCCTGCTCCAGAACGTCATCCACGAAGCCGAAAGCCCGAGCGACGGAAGTGTCCTTATTTATGAGATTGAAAATACTGTCGTTCGGAATCACGACTAATGCATCAACTTTATCCTTCAAATTCGCCAAGCCCTCGTGGGCGATGCGCGCCCGCTCGGCGCCCTCAAAAGTGAAGGGTTTGGTGACAATCGCAATAGTCAATATCCCCTTCTCCCGGGCGGCCTCGGCGATAATCGGCGTCGCGCCCGTGCCCGTGCCGCCGCCGAAACCGGCGGTCAAAAAGACAATGTCCGTCCCTTCCAGGGATTCAATGAGTTCCGAACGGTTCTCCTCGGCGGCTTGCTTCCCGATGTCGGGATTCATCCCCGCTCCCAAACCGCGAGTCAGGGCTTTGCCGATGTAAATTTTGTGATGGGCGGAGGTGTGATTCAAATCCTGGGCATCGGTGTTCACCGCCATAAATTCCACGCCGCGGATGCGGTTGCCTTCCATCATCCGGGAAACCGCGTTGCCGCCGCCGCCGCCCACGCCCATCACTTTAATCAAAGTGACGCCGCGTTTGGCTTTCGCAAATCTCGGCCGCGCCGCTTTCGTTCTTTTGCTTTGGTGTTTTCTCCTTCTTTTTGACATAGTCAGCAATGTCTAAATATTCTCCTTTCGCAATTGAAGGCAGCGACCTTGGAACTCGGAGCGAGGCGCGACGACGAAACGCATCAGTCCGAAGGCGATGCGTTGAGGAGGAGGAACGATGAAACGAGCCAAGGTCGCGCCTCCTGCGGTAATGAAATTTTGCCCAACTCCGGCGTTGCTCGGGCTCAATGGATAGCTCTCGCTATCCACCTGTGCCCTCGCGCCTGGGATTTGGAGCAAAATTTCCATTATCAATTGTGAAAAAGAATGTTTAGACATTGCTATGGCACGAGACGCCTGAAAAATCTTTTGAATCCCCCGAGGCCGCTACCGCTCCTGCCGCCTTCGGCGTTCGCCCAGAGCAGGAGGCCGACGGCGGTCGCGAACTCCGGGTCATCCAGCAACTCCTTGTGGGTGGGATTCAAAATTTCCAAACTGCTCAAATCCGGGTAACCGACATGGACCGGAAGATGAAGTTCTTTTCTTGCAAGCTCGGTTACGCCTTTCATCTTCACGCCGCCGCCGGTCAAAACCGCGCCCCCCGGCAGTTCCACTTCACGGCCTAGGGATTTCAGCTCATTATTGACGAGGTCCAAAATTTCCGCAAGCCGGACTTCAATCACTTCGGCCAGGAACCGCTTGGAGGCCTCGCCGGTCAAGGCCGGGTCAAAATCAACGAGGTTGATGACGTCCTTGCGGGAGATTTCCTTGGCCGTCGCGAAGCCGTAGGTGAGCTTCATTTTTTCGGCGGCGTCAATTGATGTTTTGAAGCCGATGGCGATGTCGTTCGTCACATGACCGACGCCCAAAGGAATGGTCTTCGCGAAAGCGAGCTTATTTTCCTCAAAAACGGCGACCGATGTGGAACCAAAGCCCAGATCAACGAGCGCCACGCCTAAATCCTTCTGGCGGCGGGAGAGAGCCGCCCGCGAGGCGGCTAAAGGATTATAAATAAGGCCGCCGACCCGGATACCAACGCGCTCCAGGGTCTTCATCAGCAAATTCAATTGCGGCGAGAATGCCTCAACGATTAAAGTGGCTACTTCCAGGCGGTTGCCAGTCATGCCCCGGGGGTCCTGGATGTCGCCCACGTCGTCAATGAAATATTCGCGGGCGATGTTGTGGAGAACTAAGTGATTGGGCGTCACCTTGATGGCTTTGGAACTTTGGAGGACGCGCTCTACGTCGTCTTCCTGAATTTCCTGGTCGGGACGGGAGACAACGGAAACGCCCCGGGAAATCCGGGACTTGATATGCTCACCGTTCACGTTCACAAAAACATTGTGGACTGCCCGGCGGGAAATTTTCTGCAAATCCAGGACGAGCTCCCGCAGAATGCCAGTCGCCTCTTCCTGGTCGACGACCACGCCGCGCCGGAGACCCGAGGACGGGTGCTTCAAGGCCGCGACGACAGAGAGGCTGTTTTTGCCTTCTTCGGCGACGATGCACTTTATCTGCGACGAACCTATGTCCAAACCGGTCACGAAATTAGCCATGTTTCCAGTGATTTTTCTGCTTTTTCCATTTTTATCCTATCACTTCTTTTTTTGTGCGTATAGCCCAAAAGGTGCAGGAGGCCGTGGTGGAAAAGCCGCTCCAAATTTTCGCCCGACTTCCTGACGTATTCCGGGGCGAGGTAAATTTCTCCGAGATATTGTCCTTTGCCTTCGGGGTGGGGAAATTTTTCGGGCTCTCTAAAACTCAAGACGTTGGTCGCCTTGTTCTTCCGCCGGAACTCGCGGTTCAGTTTTTTCATAGCCGGGTCAGAGACAAGATAAACGTCAACGTTCGCCCTCTTATACTTCAGCCGGGCAAGCGCCGCCTCCCCCGCGCGGCGGAGCTTCGCTTCAAGAGGCCGGAACTTCTTGCTCAAGCTCACGACCGAAACCATTATCCATTCTCCCTCCCTAGCGCCTCTTTCAGGATTTTGGAGACGAGACCGGCCTCGGCTTTGCCTTTCAAAACCTTCATCACTTCGCCCATGACGCGGCCGAAATCGGAGGGACCTACGGGCTTCACCCGGGCAACGACTTCAAAAATTATCTTTTTCACCTCTTCTTCGCTCATCTCAGGCGGGAGGTAATTTTTAATGATTCCCAGTTCCGCCTCTTCCTTCCCCGCCAGATCGGCGCGGCCGCCTTTTTGGTAGAGTTCAATCGCTTCCTTTCTCTTACGGGATTCCCTTTTCAAAACATCCAAAACGTCCTCGTCGGTCAAGGCAACGTCCTTACCGGTTTTGCCCCGCTTTTCAATTTCCAGATTGTGGAGAGCGGAGAGCACCAAACGGAGAGTGCCGGTTTTCTCTTTGTCTCCGCTTTTCAAAGCCACTATCAAATCTTTGTTTAGGGTCTCTTTGAGCATTATTGGAACCGGCCGTATTTCCTCTGTCTTCTCACTTCTTCAGCTTTTCGCGTGCGGTAGATGGCGGAGGTTCGCCTTTTATTGCGGTTCACGCTCCGGCCGCGAAAGCGCCGCTTTTTCGCTTCTTTCAAAACGCCGCTTTGCTTAACTTTTTTGGAGAAACGGTAAAGAAACGCGCTTAGCGTTTCACCTTCCTTCTTTTTTACTTCGGTCGCCATATCTCCCTAAAATTACCCCGAAGCACGCTATTTATCAAGGTCCTGATGGGGCAGACGCTCGCCGTCTTCCTTTTTTGACCAGCCACCCAAAAGGTGAAGATGAAGATGGTCAATAATCTGACCGCCTTCGCGACCGACGTTGAAAACCAATTTGTAACCTTTCAGACCCGCATCCTCCGCAAGTTTCTTAGCCGTGAAAATCAATTTCGAAATTACTTCGGCGTGGTTGCTCTCCAGATGACCAACGGACTCAATATGAGCTTTTGGCATTATTAAATAATGAACCGGCGCCGATGGCTTTATGTCTTTGAAAGCGACAACAGTATCGTCTTCATAAAGAATACCGGCGGGAATTTCTTTTTTTACGATTTTACAGAAAACGCAATCAGCCATGATTATTCTTTAATCTCTTTTTTACTTCCTCAACGAGTTTTTCCAAGAGCACCGTTTCCTGGACGCCGGAATTCATGTCCCGCAAAATGGCCGAGCCCTCAAAAACTTCCCGCTGGCCCAAGATAACGGCGAGCTTCGCCTTATATTTGTCGGCGCTCTTCAACTGGGCCTTGAGGGATTTTTTACCGAGCGATTCTAAGGTATAGACACCGCCCTGCCGCAGATTGTTGATGTACTTCACGCTTGCTTTTTTGGCCTCGTCCCCCACGCCGATGAAAAACACCCGTGATTTCTGCTTAACCGGCGGGGCGTAGCCCTCCATCGCTTTCATTACTTCAACCACCCGCTCAATGCCGATCGCGACGCCCACGCCCGGAATCTGCCGGGCACCCAGAAGCTCGGCGAGGTAATCGTAACGGCCGCCCGCGGCAATCGCGATATCCGGCAGGGCGGAGGAAAATACTTCAAAAACCGTCCGGTTGTAGTAATCCAGGCCCCGGACAAGATAGGGGTCGGGCTCGTAGGCGATGTTGTTGTCTTCAACGAGTTCCAAAACCGACCGGAAGTGGGTGTTGCAGTTGGCACAGAGGAAATCAAGGATTATCGGCGCGTCTTTTCTCTGCTCCACGCAACCCGGTTCTTTGCAGTCCAAAAGCCGGAAAATATTGTCTTCATAGCGGCGCTCGCAATCCTTGCAGAGCTTGTTCTTTTTGTGGCGGTAATAATCTTTGAGTTTCACGCGATAATTCGGGCGGCAGACGCGGCAGCCAATGGTGTTCAATTTCAAAATCGGCTCTTTGAGCTTCAAGGCTTTGAAAAACGAAAGAGTGGTGAGAATGATTTCGGCGTCATAGACCGCATCGCCGTCGCCGATAATTTCAAAACCCCACTGGTGGTGTTCGCGATAGCGGCCTCGCTGGGGCCTTTCGTAGCGGAACATCGGACCGTAGTAAAAAACCTTAAGCGGTGTTGAGAAATAACCCAAATGGTTTTCGAGGTAGCTTCTCATCACGGCCGCCGTATTTTCCGGCCTCATTGCCACCCGCTCGCCGCCTTTGGTTTTGAAAACGTACATTTCCTTCTCCACAATGTCGGTCGCCTCGCCCACGCCGCGCTCAAAAAGAGCGGCCTCCTCTAAAATAGGAGTTTCAATGTAATAAAAATCGTTGAGTTCGCTTACGTTCCAGCCGACTTCAAACACCGCCTTCCAAAAATCGTGCTCTTTGGGAAGAATGTCGGCCATTCCCTTTACGGATTGAAACAACTGAACTTTCTTTTCTGATTTCGGTGATTTGGACATGGCTATAGTTAATACGTTGGCGCGGAAAAGGCCATCACCTTGTTGATGGGCCAGAGCCGAAAACGGGCGAGCCCAATGATGTCTCTCCCTGGAAGCGAGCCCCAGCTCCGGGAATCAAAACTGAAATTGCGGTTGTCGCCGAGGACAAAATATTCCCCCGCCCCCAGAGTAACGTCAAATTTGGCGCGGCTCTCCTTCACCCAGACGTAGGGTTCGTTTAAAACTATCTCGTCGCCGTTCTGATAAACAGTCACGTTGCTGCCATCGCCAGTCACCCGCTCACCCGGCAAACCGATGATTCTCTTTATATAATAGACCCGCGGGTCGCCCGGATAGCGGAAAACAATCACCTCGCCGCGCTCGGGCTCGCGGAACCGGTAAGCGAGCTCATCAACCAAAAGATAGTCGCCGTTTTTGAAATTCGGCTCCATGCTGGAGCCGGAAACAAGGAAGGGCTGGGCAACGAAGTACCGGACAAGGAAAACGAGCACCACGGCGACGGTAATGCTCTCAATAATTTCGAAAAAAGACCAAAGGAATTTACGCATGTAGATAGCAATAAAAAACTATGGAATAATTGTAAAGAATATGCAACCCGAATTCAACCCTAGAGAAATTCAATTTGGGATAGGTCTCGGTAATCCAGGTAAAGAATACGGAAACACCTACCACAATGTCGGCCATCTGTTTATTGACTATATGAACGGAAAAAATCCGGAACTGAAATACAAATTCAAAAAATCAACAGTTTTTATGAATGAATCGGGGCGTTTTGTGTTTGAAGAGTTTCTAAAATTTACGAATTTGAAAGCGCAAAATTTACTCGTTGTTCACGACGACTCAGACCTAGCTTTAGGCAGATTCAAACTCTCCTTCGGGAGCGGGTCAGCCGGCCACAAGGGCGTCCAGTCGGTAATTGACGCTCTAAAAACCAAAAATTTCTGGCGGCTCCGCATCGGCGTGAGGTCGCCACAGGAAAAAAACCGCCAAAAAGCCGAGGACTTCGTACTTAAAACAATAAAATCGAGTGACAAAAAAATCCTTCTTGAAGTTTTCGAAAAAATCCGAAATCAGTTGGCTTGAACCTTAAAACTCACGTTAAAACTCACCGAATTGTCGGCGAGCGTGCTTATTGCCGCAAGCGGCAAATTAACCTCTGAAAACCCCGGCTCAGCGACTAAAACGTTCTTAAATTTAATCACGGCCGCGGTCGAGGGCGCCCGGCCGGAGAAAGTTGTCAGCTCGCCGCCCTGGTTGGTGTTCAAAATGTCAATCGTAACACTATTAGTGTCAGCCAGTTTTTTGATATGGGATAAAGTTTCGTACCAGGAAGTGGAGCGGCCTCTTGATTTTGTTATACTTGCCACTAAGGAATTGAACTCGCTGACTTTGGCCGTAAGGTCGCCCAACTCCTGCTGGGAAACGGTCGCCCGAAAAGAGGCGAGCCGGCTCTCGAGTGTGTTTGCTTGACGGGTGAGAAAGGCGGCGGCGCCACCGAAAACAACGAGCATCACGGCGGCGATGCCGACTGCGATATTCCGCCAGAGCCGCACGAAATTTTCCATCTGCTCGGCGTAAACTTCCTCGGCCAAATTTTCGCCGCTCAAATTTATCTCCCGATCCCTGCCACCCCAATCTCTGCCTCTTATCGCCGAACCCAGAACCGGGTACCAAGTGGGCGTGAGAGGATAATCTTTGAGAGTGAGAGGATAAACCTTAATACTGAAAGCCGATTCAACGAGCTTGCCGACCTGCGTCTCAAAACCAGGAGCGACCAAAAAGGCCTGGGCCGGGTTTTCCTTGAATCGGCTTGTGGAAAAATCAATAACCCGCCTTACTTCCTCCGTAATCGCCTCCTCAAAAACCGTGCGCGTTATCTCCCGCCCTTCCCCTTGAATGGAGTGCCAAGAGCGGAAATATTCAAAATAAAGCGATCCGCCTTGAAGAATGGATAAATCAATGCCGTCGGATGAAACCTGAAGCATGAGGAGGGGGGATGGAATAGGCGGGAGCGAAGTCCTGACGACCCGGGCGAGGGCGAGCCCCGGAAACTCAAAGATGAAACCGTTGAAATTGGCGGAGGCGAGAATCCGGCGATAGTTCAAAACAATGTCCCGTTCCGCAAAAGCGCCAAGTAAATCGTATTTGTCTTCGGTCTCGCCTATCACTTCAGAGGAAGCAATCGCCTTCACGGCGTCTATCGGCGAGATGATTTGGAGGTTCAGGCGGGCGGCTTCCTCCAGTTTTTCTTCGTCAATCTTGGGAACACTGAAGCTTTGGGTGTAAATCAAAGAAGGCGGGAGCGATACAACAACCTTGAGGCGCTTGCCGGTCTCGAGTCCGGAGACCATGCGGTTTAGGGCGGTGAGCGCGTTCAAAAGTTCCTGAGGCGAGGCGATTTTACCCTCGCGGATTACGCCAGGGTTGAGGCGCAGGGAAAAACTTACCGGCCCGTCTTTTTCCAGATTCACGTATTGGATAAGCGAATCGCCGATTTCGAGGCCGCCGATTTTCGGCCGCGAACTCAACTTTTCCAAAAATCTCGCAAAACTTTCAAAAAAATTCTTCATAAAATTCGCATTATGACACAGGTGTATCTATTAGCGACTGGAGCTGGATGTAGCCGTTTCTCTGATTGACAATAATGGTCGCGACCAGTTTCCGCTGGCGGGACGAGGCCGTGCCGGTGGAAGTAATGGTGTAAATGTAAATGCCTAAGGTACTGTCAACCGTTCTTGAAACCGATATGGCCGCGGCGTCATTGCCGACGTCCAGATTGTAATTCTGCGCGGAGGCGGCAAAATCTTTGTCTCTCGTGATTCTTATCATCGCGTCCCGCAGGCCAGACTGAGCAGCGGTCGAGGCCCGAAGGGAGAGCCGCTCGCCCAAACCGCTCGTGCTCAAAAAATAAGTGATGAAAGAACCGGCAATCGTGATTTCAATAATGATGCCGGAGATAAGGAGTATAAACGGAAGCGCAACTTGGCCTCTCATTCTTTTATGATAGCAAAATAATAGAAAAAACAGGAAGTCCGACCTCCTAAATATTGACGGGAATGTAGGAGGTCGGACTTCCTTAAATTGGCGACGGTTCGCTTCTACTGCCCGCTTTCAGCGGGTGGCTGTGCTTGCGTTTGTTGCGCTCCCTGCTGCGGCTGAAGATCGGGGTTATTCTTGATGATTTGCGCAAGTTGGCCTGCCGGGTCAAGCTTGGTCATCCAGACCACTTCCGAACGGTTCAGTTTCAGCCAATCCTGCGGACCCCAGAAAACATTCTTGAATCTCTGGATGCTCACCGGATTCTCTTGGTTCTGGGTATTTACCTGGATATTATAAACCTGCTTCAGGCCGAACGACGGGAACCGCATCAGTTGCCCGAAATATAAATCCCCCGTCCGCATAAAGACAGCGTAATACGATTGCGACTTCCAAACCGTCTGCCACAAGACCACACCGATTAAAGCGAGGACAAGCACTACGACCACGACCAAAAGAATTTTGTTTGTTTTACTCATAGTATTGAAAATTGTAAATTGAAAATTGGAAATTGTCCAAATGCCCTGTGGATAAGCGGTTTCTTATTTACAAAAGGCGGTTTTTGTGTGAAACTTGATTTTTTCAAATTTTAGGTGTATAATTAAAGATAGCAAAATCGGGAAACGCCCGATTTACCCCGTAAAATTCTCTGAATTATACGGGGTTGACATAACCCATATGAACGCACCGGAGGTGCACGATGAAGCGCAATATCTTTGCAGTTCTCGCGCTTGCCCTCGCTGCACCTGCGTGCAGCGAGAAACTGAAAGCTCAGAACGACGCAGAATTAATCGCTGCCCAGTACGGCATCTCTTTCACCCAGCAGTTCCTGGGCAAAGTGATTCGCGGCGAGAACATACTCCAATCATTCCAGACAGCCGCTTCCGAAGCAGTGCCGAGTGCCGCGTTCCAGTACGCCGGCATGAAGATGGTCGGCGCAAACTGGCAATTTGCCATTCCGGCCCAGCTTCTCACGCAGAAAGGAGCTTGGGTGCAGAGGCAGTCAATGCTCGGCAGGCCAATCTTCGGCCGAGAATTCCTCACCACCTGGGAGTTGGACTATCTCTGGTTCAACCTCCGCGTGAGAGACGGCAGAATGCTCCTACCCCGACTGAATCCCTTCACAGTATTCGTCGCTGCGGAGCAGGAACGCCAGTCCGTTTTCTGGAAAGAGTCACTCGTCTCCGGCGCCGTCATCTACAAGGCCACGCGGGACATAGACGCCCTGGGCAAGCACGCTGACAACGTGATTGTCATTCAGCACGTGGCGGGCAACTGGGGCTCGGTGCTCTCGCACGAACTCACTCACTCGCTCCAGCGAGTCCGCGGCCACCCTCTCTTTGACGTCGTTCTTCACCAGGACGCATCACAGAAGAGATTCCTGCCTTTCCTCCGAGTGGACCTCGGCGGACTCTGGATGTCGGCGTACGGGAGAAATTTCTTCCCCAAGGGAGGCGACAACTTCCTTGAGTGGGAAGTGGACGGCTACGTCTATTAGCTCTCCAACAGCACACAACACCCCCGATTTGCATAGCATCGGGGGTTTTGCGTTTAAAAATCAGTGGCAGACTTGTGTTCTCTGGTCGTTATCAGCACAGTTAATAAGCGGATAATACGTGGCCGTAGCACCACAGGCAGGGACGCTTCCCACCCATCCCCTTGAAGCGCTACCCGGACAAGAAGTGACTAGGGGCCACAGCTCCTCTTCTCCATTTACGCAATTATAATCATAAGACCCGTCGCCGCGATTGGTCGGGAAATAAGAAGTTTGACCAGGAAAAGCAAGTTCAGCATTGGTCGTAGCGGGGTCGGTCTGAAAACAATCATTGGTGCCCAAAGCGTAATAAAATCTAACGTAATTCGGTATACTTGAAGCATCAGAACTAGTTAAGCTGGCATTAATGCTGTATCTATCGTCATCTACGTCGTAATAAAACAAATATTGTTGCATAAGACTGCTTCCCGGACCAGATAAAGTAACATTTCCGCCAGCGACATAAAAATTCTGCCCTGGATTCCAAAAAAAATGGGCATTTTGACCCAGTGTCAAATTAGCACCGCCTGATATCTGGAAATCCGCTCCGTCCCACCCATCAGATTCCCCCACACCCAAAGTACAGGAAGTTGTCATAACGTAGGAGACTCGGCTGTTGTTTGTATCGGGTATACTGCACGGGTCGGACCAGGCAAGAATCAGTTGACTGGACAAACCGTTATTATCGGTGGCGGTAAAAACGGTGTGATAAGTCCGAACATGCGTATCTCTCACAGTCCAGCTTCCTTCCCAAATCTCCTTGTCGCCCGAGGCGGCGCGGGCAACGTTTTTAGACAAGAACCCCTCATCAGCCAGAACATTGGAAATCCACCGCGCCTGCGCCTGCACCGGCGAAAGGGCTTTAAGCACTCCATTTTCAACGACGTATTTCTCCGGCGTCATTTTATTCCAAGTGATAATTCCGGTTTTTTGGAGCGGCACGGTTGTCGTGCCATTATCAGTCTCAATATCGGCAACAACCGACTTAATTCCTGCAGAACTTTGCGCGATTACTTTCATCTTCTGGACATCACCGGGACGAACGTCCATGGGGTCAATTTCCCCTTCCAAAAACTTCGGCCCCGTTGTTTCGGCCGAGGATACCTGAAAAACATATTCTCCTTCCGCGGCGAGCGCCCATTTTTCGCCTTTTTCGTTTGTGTAGGTTTCTCCAAGCGCGCCGCCACCGGGGGCGGAAACCTGCGGCTTGGAGATATTTATTAAAACCGCTCCCGCCACCACAATCAAAACCGCGAGAATGATTACTAACGTGTTTTTATTCATTGTCTTAATCGCCTTCTAGGTCTTTCTAAAATTATACCAAACCCCTCCCCGTGGATTACCAATCTATGGACATCGCAAGACCATATATTACAATTATTGTATGAGAGAAAAAATCGTTGCTGGAAATGTATATCACGTTCTAAACCGCGGTGTTGATAAAAGAAAAATCTTCATGGACGATAGAGATTACTTCAGGTTTGTTCATAATCTCTTTGAATTTAACGACCTCGAACCGCCAAATAACAACACTTATTACTTCAATCGCCAAAAGCAATCTATGGACATCGCAAGACCATATATTGCTGGGGAGAGAAAACCGAGAAAGTTGCTGGTTGAAATTCTGGCTTTCTGTCTAATGCCAAACCACTATCACCTACTAATAAAGCCTAAATCTGATGACGGGATAACAAAATTCATCAAAAAATTAAACATGGGTTACGCAAAATATTTCAACGAAAGATATAAACGGAGCGGGGCGTTATTTCAGGGACGCTATAAGTTGATTCCTGTTACCGAAGAATCACACTTTATTCATCTTCCTTACTATATCCACCTAAATCCGTTGGATCTGGTTATGCCGGAGTGGCGGAACTATGGCCGCAACAACTATGGTCTTGCGAAGACCATAGATTGGAAGGGAGCGGGGAAATTCTTAGAAAAATATCGGTGGAGCAGTTATCTCGACTACATCGGGAAAAGGAATTTTCCGTCAGTGACGCAGAGAGAATTTTTGACAGAGTTTTTCGGCGGGCCGGAGCAATACAAGAAAGACACGATTAAGTGGCTGAAAGAGATGGACCTTGAAGAAATTAAAAATATTACGCTCGAATAAATATAGTGAGGTTCGATCTCACTATATTTACCGATGTTGGTTTTAGGGGGTGGTGGGGGGCGTAGGAGGACTAGTGAGCGTGGCAGGCGTGATTGTGGCGGGACCGCCGGGAGCGGTTGTGCCTTGAACCACAATCCTTGTCGCTTCAAAACGCTTATCGGTTTTGATGTTTTTGTCCGCCTCGGCCGATATCTGATCACCCGTCTTTAGATCTGCGAGCCCTATTTCTTTTTCCGTAAAAGACGTCGGGAGCGGAGGCAATGTTGCTACGGCGGGAGGCAGGAGAGCTCCGGGAGCCGAACCGGTTGCGGCGGCTTTGCGCTGAGCTTCCGCAAACGCTTTATTATAAGCTTCCATCTCTTTCTGAAATTCCTCCGGATCCTTTGGCTCGTTCTTTACAATCTTCGTCGCGTCCCCCACTACGATCTCACGCACGGTGGGCAACTCTTCAAAAGGATTCGCCGAAGGCGGCGTTTCAATCGTGAGAACGCTCCCTTGAACTTTTTTAATCGAGCCGGAAACAGAGCGCATCTCTGGCACCAAGGGGAAAAAACTGCGCGCTCGATCAAGCGTTCCCTGATAACGGATATCCGCAATCCCAAACCCCAAAGCAAAACCCCCGGCCAATCCAAGAACGGCGGCAACGGCGATGATTAAAATGGGTTTTTGCATCATATTTTAATTATATAAAATCACTCCGCGCTAACTTTTACATAGATGTCGGTAGCGGTTATTTTTTGTTTTTCGGCGATGTTTTCATCGGCAGTCAAAAAGATATAATCCCCAACCTGCAAATCAGCTAAAGATGCCGATTCGCCGTTTCTTGTAATTTCGGTATCGTCTCCCACCACAACCTCCCTACTTTTAGGCGGATAATCCAGGTCGATTTCCACGATTATGCCGCTACCGGTTTTCTCCTTGATTGTACCGCTAAGAGAGTTGGTTGGCGTGACGGTTACTCCGTCCGTCGCATTATTTACCACTCCTTCATTTACAACGGTCGATTTACCGGTCCAAAAACCGATGCCGAAACCGATTACAAGACCGATAATTAAAAATACGATAGTGGATTTGCTCATCTTAACGATTTATCCAAATTGAGTCCCTCTTGGTTTGAGTTGGAGTAGTTGGTCCAATATTTCCAGTCGAAACGGGGGGCGGTTAAGCGATAGGAAACTTCGTAATTAGTATCTAGTATCTGGTATTTAGTATCTGGTATGGCGAGAATCGTTATCCTGCGGTTTTCAACGTCTTTTTCGTACCAAACGTTGCCGGCAAAATTCGGCGTGAGGAGCACACTAAAATTGTTAAACAATTCTTCGGCGGTGGTGCGGTAAACTTTACCGTCTTCGGCGATATACGAGCGGCCGTCAACGTTAATGGCTTGAGCAAACAACCACAAATCTGAACCGACCTCGGTTTTATTAAAATCAATAACATATTTTAATATATTGACGTCGGACGTCAATAAGTTGATGACGCCGGTGGTTTCTTCTTTGACGCCGGTCATGCCGGCCATATAAGTTGCGTAACGGGTGCCGCCGATCGTATAGACGGGGTCAACAGTGCTAACGTCGATTTTCCCGCTAGAGTTGAATGTCGCGGACCAACTACCTCCACTACCTGCACTAGCGCCAACATAAATGTCAAGATTGGTACCCCCAGCAACAATTCGCGCATTTGCGGAAGAATTTGCGTCTAATGGGGCCATCCACAAAAATCTTGGAGTGGCGTCGCTTGATTGAATCTGCAAAGCCGACGTCCAATTGCCGGGATACTGACCGAAGTTGACTTGACCGGATCCAGAATTCAGGATTGTGAGGGTGCGGGAGTTCGATGAGGTACCACCTGTGCCGACTATAACACCGCCTCCACTTTCTTCTCGAACCAATTTTTTCCAAGGCGTAAAGGTTCCGTTGTCTGCTCCTGAACCGCCTTGATATGTTCTAGTCCAGACATTTTCATCATAGTAACTTGCGGCAATTTGGAATCCGTGGTCGTTGCCGGTATTGGAATGGCGCACGTTAAGCATGTTGTACCAAGAAGAACCGGGGGCGTTTGACGCGTTGTAACCCTGATAAAAACCGCTTGGTCTAGAAGAATTAAAATTACTTAATTCCTCAATTAAATTAGATGCGGTCAGCCAAGTTTGCCTGCCTGTAACATTTCCCCAAGCCACGCTCCCGGCGCTTGCGGCATAATTCACCGACTGGGAGCCGATGGTACCGGAATCTATCACCGTAAACCAGTCCTGCCATCCCCCGTTGTATCTTCTGAAGTACAATCTGTCATCCCACATGTTTTGCACTATTTGAAATCCGTAAGCTTGGTCACTCGGATGAGAACCAACGCTTATACCATTGGAATAGCATCCGCCAGAGCCGTTGTAAGCACAGCCGAGGGCCCATGAATAGAAGGGCCGCATTCCCGTACCCGGATGAGAATTATCAGGACCAGAACTATAACCATTTACTTTATCCGCCGTTGCTACATTGCCGGAAGGGGTGATATACCCGTAGGAATTATCCCAGCCCGTGTTGCCGTCGGTGATGTAGCCGGAGTTGTTGGTAAGAAGCGAGATGTTCTCGCCCTCCACCATCACTGTAGAGACCATCTCGCCCGTGGTAATCACCCCGTCGTCGGCTATCGTATCAGGAGTGGTATCGCCGGCGGCCGGACAATTCGTGCCATTGGCCATGCAGATTCCAACCCATCCGCCCCAGCCGCCGCCCCAGATGCTCCTCATATACATACGCGGCGCGGTTCCTCCATACCCGGCATTGTCAAAGACAAGTTGAGAACCATGACCGGTTGTGCCGTTCCAGTAATGGTATGCCTGAAGCCCTTGAAAGTGGGAATAGCCAGCACCAAAAGGGTTTCCGGGCATCCCCGTGCCCCATATATCAAAGAAGGTTGAGCCATATTCCGGGAGCGTACTGTTCATATCCATATAGCCCCACCCCTGCGAACCGGTCCAATAGGCGGTATCGGTGGTGATGTTGCGTCTACTATACCATTGATCAGGCAAGCCCAATTCGGCCCTTGCTCCGCCTGTTATGAATAAGTTTCCAGCGCCGTCCACCCTGAATTTTTCAGAGCCGCTCCCCAAAACTCTTAATGCGTAAGATGCGGTATCCGCCATTCTTATATCAACGCCGTACTCGGTTGATCCTGCATTATATTTATTTACAACCAATCCCCAGTCGTTGTTGTTATTTGCTGTAACGTATAAAGTGGCGTCGTTATACGCGTTTATCGTGCCCCCTTCTATACCAATTGACCCGCTGACAGACAATTTATCATTCGGCCCCGTCGTCCCGATGCCGACGTTGCCGGAAGAATTCCAGATACCGCTCCCGGGAAAATATGTAGAGCCGCCAAACGTCTGGGTTCCATTATTGCCAAAAATCAGGTGATAGGTAAGATCTGTGTTGTTATAAATTCCAAACCCACCAGCCCCGGCTCCGAATCCTTCAGGATTTGTGGCGGAGGGCAAAATCAATCTCCATGAACCAACTCCACCAGCAGTCCAAGTATTATCCATTGAACCGGAATTGGATAAATCGTATCTTTGAGAACGCGTTGTACCAGCCACATCTAGTTTCGCCCCCGGCCCCGTCGTCCCGATGCCGACGTTGCTATTGAGGAAATAAGTATCCCCGGAAGCGGGTCCAGCGCTAAGATGGATTTTAAGATTGTTGTCGTAGTAGACATCAAAATAGCCTCCTGCGGTACCGTTGTACCCAGCCACAGTAATGAGGTTATCATTGTTAGCTGAACGCGTCGCAGATATTCCTTTTACATCCAACTTATACCCAGGACTCGCCGTCCCGATGCCGACGTTGCCGCTTGAATACAATCCCGGCACTTCTACTGTATTACTGAACGTTGACCGGCCGGTGCCCGCATCATAGTAAAGGTAATTGGCGAGCGAAACATTCCCAAAAACCAATCCTAAAATCACGATTGCGAACAGGAGTTTTTTTCTTATTTTGGGTTTGAAAATCATGGTTTGCGTTATAATTATAAACCCCGCGAACCGCCACCTCCAATAATTTCGCGCGACCGGTTTAAAATTTCCCCGGCGATCGTTATGGCTCCTTCCGCATCTTCTTTGACATATGATTCTGAAGGAATGGCGGGTTCCGGCAGGGCGTCGGGATAGCGAGAGGCGAGATAGTAATGGTCCAATTTTTTCCCTTTCCCGATCAATTCTCCGAAAGCGGGGTCCAAAAGAAACGCCTCTTCCAAAAGAGCGCCGACCGAGTGAATGGCGACAAACCGTTTGCCTCGCCAAAAAAGAAACGCTTTTAACGATTTTTGGGCGGCCTGCTCGGCAAAAAAACAGGCATAAGAAAAATCATTTCCGCGAAGAAGTTTCTCGGCTTCTCCAAAATCATATTCCGCCTGTTTCAGCCACCTCTTGGCGTTTTGCAAACTATTCTTCATCGGTTTTTTGAATAAACGACTTTGGCCCCCTGAAGCGCGCTTAAAATAAACTGGTTCTCGCCTTCTTTCATCCGTTCAAATTCTTCGGGGGTGTAAACGAAGATATCGGCGGATTGAGGCAGAATCGGCGTCTTACTCAACCGTTCAACAAAACGTTCCTCCGTATTCCTAATAACGATTAAATCCAGATCGCTCCATTCGTCTTCTTCGCCCCTCACTTGAGAGCCGAAAAGAATGATTTTTAGAACATCGCCCCGGTAATGGTCGAGGATTTTTTGAACAATTGCTTCGGTATTTAATTTTTGAACGGTTGCTGGCATTTGCGTTAAACGACTAACGATTTTATTGAAATTCACTGCGTCCTTTGCTCGCGGATTTTCTCTATCTCACTCTGAAGGTCCGACGGGGCGGGACCCACTACTTCGCCGGATGGTTCCTGCGGCGAAGCCTGAATCGGCGCGGAACCGGTTGCCACACCAGTAATCACGCCCCCCTCGACCAAGGGGATAAAACCCTTGTTTTCGTCAACGCCGGTGACGGTTCTTATCCTCTCTGCCTCAAGCTCTTCCTCGCCCACGGGCGCGCCTCCAAGCCCTGGAAAAATTCCTCTTTCGGGACGGATCAAAAAAACGTAAATAACGAGAGCCGCAAGCACAACCGCGACTACCCCGAGAATTATTATGATTTTTTTGTCCTGAAACATATCTCCAATAATTCTAAATGCAGTAAGTCCAAATCTCCAGCTTCCTGATTTCAAGATAAGGGCCGGAGACGCCGTTTATCCACGCTTGGATATAGGCGTGATTTGTGTTTGATTCCGCGAAAAGCCCGGACAAGGTGGTGCGATAGGAGGGCGCGCCGCCCCAGGTAGCGCCAATGTCAAAATCCCGGAAGGCGCCGTCGTCAAAGTAAATCCTTACATAAACCTTCTGACCTCCGGTAGTTATGCTATCTACAAATTCGGCATAAAGCCGGTGCTGGCGAGAATAACCACTGGCACAAGACGGCATGGCGTAGCTGAACGGCCCATAAACATAGCGCATGGTTTGGGGTGCCGTAGCAGTGGTGCGCCAAGGCAAGTCGCCGTTTGCGCCGTAAATACTTGTTTCATAAATCGGCGCATCAACTCCGGCAGGCCAAGTGGTGCGCGTTACGCCGCCGAGCCGGATGCCGCCGCTCCCCACATCTAAAGCCGCTTGCGGATCCGTCGTCCCGATGCCGACGTTGCCTGTTGTGCCTTCAATAATCATTTTAGCGCCGCCATTAAATCCAAAGTATAATGCGGTAGCCGTATCTTCGGGATGAACGTCCCAATAATCAGTTCCGCCGTTTCTGATTAAACGTAAGCCTCCCTCCCAACCATTTGTATTTGCCTTAACTGTCAATGTTCCTGCGGGCGCCGTCGTCCCGATGCCGACGTTGCCGCCTGAGGTAATAAACAAACCTTCTGTTGTTGCAGCAAATTTATCTGCAACTGCCGGAAATTTCCATCCGGGCTGGCCCCTATAACCTGCTGCAACTACGCCAGTGGAGCCGGATGCCGACGACGCAGTAAAAGTCCCGTTGTCGTATCTCAAGATAAAAGTAAATCCTCCAGCATTCGCGCTACCCCCAATTTTCCTTACCCTTAGTTTGTAATTACCGTTGCTTACATATTGGGCATCTACAGCCATTGTTTGAACACCGTTGTAGTCCGAACCCTCAATCATAGGAAGTTCAACCCAGTTAGTGCTTGCTCCTCCTGGATAAAAGGTTGCGGACATCTTGAATCTGTGAGAGAAAAGATTGCCGGTCCAGTGGCCCGTAATGGTGATGTCGACATCAATCCCTGCCCCGTGGTTTATCGTTCCAATCTCTACCCAGTCATTCATCGCAGCACCGATATCTCTTGTACCAGTAACAATGCGTCTGTTGCCCAATTTTACGTCTCCGTTAACGTCCAACTTCAACTCCGGACTCGTCGTCCCGATGCCGACGTTGTTTGAACCAGCGCCAGTTAGAATAATGTCGCCGCCAGAAATCCCATTATATATGGTTAAATCTGTATCACCAGAGGAACCAAACCCTAACCACCCCTTCTCAATATTGTTTCTACGCAAAGACAAATAAGCAACTATGGCAGTATCATTTGCTGCTGTGCTGTCTGCGATAAACTGAATACTATCGGCACTGCCTACAGTGATTGTAGTGTCTGCTAATAATGTTCCAGCAACATCTAATTTCGCCCCTGGCCCCGTCGTCCCGATGCCGACCGAACCGCTCACATAAGCATTTCCATAAACACTAAGCGACTGGGGCAACCCGTCTTTGGAAGAAGTGGCGACGCCGACCGAGGCCGGAAAAGCAAAGTTGCCGTTGCCCTGCAGGCGGCCGAAAACGTCGGATGAGACATTACCAGCCACCACAGCTCCCGAAAACGAACCAACAAAAGAACCGGTTGCTTCAACACTGCCGCCGACTTTAAAGCGAGCGGTGCTTGTGGCTCTCACATTTACGCCAATTTCGCCAGTCGGTGAAATTTCCATCACCACAAGGCCCGGCAAACTCGCGGACTCACGATAGAGCTGAAGCGGACCAAAGTTCCGCGCCGACCAGAGCCAAACATTACCGGAAGTCAAGTTTTTGAGGCCAATGCCGGGGTTCGTCGTTGACGCGACCATATAAACGTAGCCGTGGGCGGTGGAACCGGAATCGGTGGATGCCGCGTCAAAGGCGCTCGCCGGAGTAGAAGAAGTTGTGCCAAAACCAAGATTTCTTTTAGCGTCTAGTTGGAGTGCGCCGCCGCCCGTACCGGGAGTTTGGCCGGCGGAAGGACCCACAAATGCAACCGCAGAGTGCATTTGTGGAATAAGCACCAGTGTCAAAACCAGTATTAGTATATAAATCTTGTGGTTTGTAGGTTGCATTTTAATTTTGAATTATGAATTTTGAATAAATTACTCAATGATTTAATTTTTAATCACTTTTTGATTTTTTACCATCTAAAGTGGATATAATTCTACCAAAAATTAACGTTAACTCTTGGACTTCTTTCCATAACTTTCTAATCTCGTCTCTCTTTTCAGGAATGCACTCGCCCATCATTCTTAACCAGTGTTTTGTTTCCTGTGCTTCTTTTTTACATATAAAAATCTTGTTTCTAAAATCTTTCTTGGAACTCGCCGAGTTCGCTTCCATATAATTAGCTCCTACACTTGTCCCTGAACGAACAAGCTGGCTGATTATTGGTTTGGTTATTGCGTCTTGTCTCACGTCTTTACAAAATTTTATTACATCTTCACCAAACTTAGCAGTTCTTTCTTCAAGGTCGTAGTTGTTTCGAAATTCGGTCATTTGTCATTGATTCAAAATTCAAAATTAGAAATTCAAAATTAAGGCAAAACAATAATGCTGCCCGTTATTGTTTTGCCTGTTGGGCAAAAATCCCGGCACATGAAGACGAATGTCCCGGCCGATGTCGCGCCGAAAGTAATCTGTTTCGTTTCTCTTTCCTTGACTTCAGTATAAAGCCCGCTGTAAGGCACCGCAAAATCATAATCGCCGCCTTGGGCAGTGAGTTTAATTTGCACAACGTCGCCAAGATTCACGGTTATATTTTCCGGATTAAAACCGGCAGAACTCACGGTCATGTCAAAAATCCCGAATTTTTCTTCCGCGCCGGGTGCGGCAACCGACTGCTCCGTGGGCACCGTTGGCTTTGCGTTTCTGGGAACCTCACTTGTGAAAACGTCGCCGGGCTCCAATCCCAGTTCTTCAAGCGACACGGATGCGTTCCCACCGGTAGTGCCCCCTGGAGTAATAACTTCCCTTGTGGGTTTGAAAACAAAACCAAAAACAATACCCAAAACCACGAATAAACCGACGGCAACAAGAATAACGATTTGTTTTCTTGTCATTATGTTTAAGTATAACAAACCTACTGTTTCTCAATGATAATCGGCGCTGGGTTTGCTTCCTTACCCACCAAATAACCTACCCCGAAACTTAATGTAACAAGGAGCAATAAGCCAAAAATAACAAGAAAAATCCTTGACATACAGTAAAATTATACTAAAATGGGGGATATGAATGAGGATAGGGTTATTCAAAAACTAAATGAACACGATCGCCGATTTGACAAACTTGAGTCGGAAATCGGCGACTTTAAGCATCAAGTTTTAGCTACTCAAGACGAGATACTAACCATAATCCGCAGGCTTGACGAAGAACGCGTCTTTACGACCAGATGGATAGAGCGCATTGAAGAAGAAATTACAAAAATAAAGTCCCATCTGAACATAAAATAACTTAACGTAAACATGGCCCATACCAAAGCAAAAAGCGCGGCCAGAAACAACCGCGAATCCGAATCAAAGCGCCTCGGCGTGAAGCTTTTTGACGGCGAACCGGTCGGGAAAGGCGAAGTAATCATCCGCCAGCGCGGCACGAAGTTTTATCCCGGTATGGGCGTCCGCCGCGGCGGTGACGACACTTTATACGCCATAACCGCCGGCAAAGTGAAATTTTTAAAACGACAAAAAATCTCTTTCGACGGCTCCAGGAAGCGCGTGAACGTAGTCACTGTTTTGTAAACGTCCTCAAATTTGTAAATGTCCTCAAAAAACGTCCATATGGACGTTTTTTGAGGACATCATTTCTCGTCGCTTTCCACCAAAATGTCTACCGAGGTTTTCACGCCTTCACCGAAATTAATTTCCACTTTCGTTTCACCAAGGGTTTTTATTGGTTTAGGTATTACAGCAACGCCGTGACGAACGCCTAATTTTTCCAATTCGTCTTTGATATCGCGCGCCGTGACCGAACCAAATACCTCGCCCTTATCGCCGGTCTTCACTTTGAAAATAATTTTCCTGCCCCCAATTTTTTCCGCTTCCGCTTTCAGTTCCGAAACAAGCTTTCCGCGTTCTGCTTCCATTTTTGATTTTAGTTCCATCACACTCTTCAGCGCCGCGCCGGTTGCCGCCTCGGCCAGTTTTTTCGGCAACAAAAAATTACGAGCGTAGCCATCGCTCACGTCTTTGATGTCGTACTTTTTACCGATGCCTTTGATGTCTTGGAGAAAAATTACTTTCATATATTTTTCGGACGAACCAATTTCAGGACATCCGATGTCCTAACATTAACGTCAATATTTGGGACATCGGATGTCCAAAATATTGCTACGAGCCGATGACAAAGATCCGGTCGCCAGATTTTTCGATTTCTTCGCGCAAAATTTCCAGAGCTTTATCAAGCTGGGGGTCGCCTGCCTGCGCAGGCTCCTCCACTTCGCCGTTTGATTTAACTTCGTAATCCGGCGCGAGCCCCTTGTCGTTGATTTCGTGGCCTTCGGGCGTGAGCCACTCGGCGACAGATATCTTAATGGAGGAGCCGCCCGTGAGCTCGTGCACTTCCTGAACCGTGCCTTTGCCGAAAGTTTTCTCACCCACAAGCTTCACCCCGCGGACGTCGCGGAGAGCGCCGGCCACGATTTCGGAGGCGGAGGCCGAGCCGCCGTTTACCAAAACCACGGTCGGCACTTCGGCGAGGGCGGCGGGGCCAGTCGCATAAATCAAATTTTCCTCGCCGGAGCGGAAGCGTTCCCTCACCACTATCGCGCCCCGATTAAGAAACCAACCGGAGATGTTACTCGCCACCTCCAAGTAGCCGCCGGGATTGTTCCGCAAATCCAAGACCACTCCCCGCGCGCCCTTCACAAGCACTTCCAGGGCTCCCTGATAAAAAAGGTCCGGAGCGTTGGCGTTGAAATTGTAGAGATGGAAATAAGCGATGCCGCCCGGCTTCATTTCCCAATCCAGGGTCGGCACGACGACGATTGCCCGCGTTATTTTAAATTCTTTCGCCTCATCCCAGCCGTCCCGCAATATTAGTAATGTCACTTCGGTGCCGGGCTCGCCGCGAATTATCTTCACTGCTTCCTCTACAGTCAAATCGTTGGTGAATTCATCGTCAACTTTAAGGATTTTATCGCCGGCTTTGAGTCCCGCCGCCTCCGCCGGATTGCCTTTCAAGGGCGCAACAACCACGAGCTGGTCATTGCGGATGCCGATTTCCGCCCCAATGCCGCCAAAACTTCCCTGAATATCTTCGTTGAATTTTTGAGCATCGCTCGGGTTGAAAAAAGCCGAATACGGGTCATCCAGGGCGCCCACGACGCCCTTAATCGCGCCGTAGAGCAAATCTTCGTCCTTGATACCTTCGATCTTGAAATAATTGTCTTTAATTGATTGGAGCGAATCCCAGAAAAGACCGAAGTCGGCATTCAATAATTCCTTTTTCTCAGTATCGGTGATCGGACGGAATTTCACCGGAAGGGCGTAAAAGTCAAAAACGAAACCGGCATAAAGTCCTCCGGCGCCCAAAACCACGCCTAAGATAAAAACGTAAAATAATTTCAGAATCGGCTTATTTTTGCGCGGCATTTTCTAATTTAAGCAAATAGAATCAATTTTGGGAAGTCCGACCTCCTAACATCTATAAAACTTCATATTCCGCGCCAGTTCTTTTAAGGGTGGATTTCATAAGGTTGATTTCTTCGGTTGAATAGCCGAAATCCACTTTTTTATCTATTTTCGGCAGGTCTATGGGTGATATCGGTTCAAACCGCGCAAGCGTTAAATGTCCTTGAAAAGGCCGGTTTTCTTTGCGCCACCTGACACCCTCCTCTTCAAGATTTTTCTCTAAGGCAGTTTTAAGTTCATCCATCGCTGCCGAAGTTTCTTTGGTCACGGTAAGCCAGAGCATCCGCGGCGTCCGGCCCGGCGGCCCGTAGGTCAGTTTTTCAAACTGAATTTCAATATTATTGACGTCCGACGTCAATATGTTGGCTATGGATTTTTTTATTGCGGGGTTAACCAATTCGTCTTGATAACCCAAAAATACCAAAGTAAAATGCCAGTTCTCTTCGGGTACAAAGCGGATATTTTCCGGCAAACCTTGGACATTTTTCAAATCTGCTATAAGACCGGTAACCTGTTCTTTGATGTTCTGAGGAACCGGAACGGCGATGAAAAGACGAACCATATTTATCTGCGTCTATCCGCTTCTACCTTATATATTTCCTTTGTTCTGTCCAAAAAAGTTTTGCCGTCCAAGTGGTCCACCTCGTGCTGGAAAACCCGGGCTAAAAGCCCCCAGGCCTTGATTCTTATTTTCTTGCCTTCAAGCGTTTCTCCTTCAAGCACGACTTTCTCCGCTCGCGGCACCGCGCCGTAAGTTTCGGGGACGCTCAAACATCCTTCTTCCTCAATTATTTTACCCTCGGAGAGTTTGACGATTTTCGGGTTCAAAATCGCGTAAAATTTCTCATCGCTCGTGCTGTCCCGGGATTTAGGCACTTGGGCCACAAAAAGCCGTTCGGTCCGGCCGACTTGGTTCGCCGCCAAACCGACGCCCGGCGCCGCTTTCATTGCTGCCCGCATTTGCTTAATGACCTCTCGGAGCTCGCTCTTCTTCGCTTTTGACAAGTCAAAAAAAGGCAGTTTTTGTCTAAGAACCGATAAATCTTTTTTATTCTTAATTGTAAGAATCCTCATCTGCGTTTTTTCTCGTCAGTCAACAATTTCATAAAATAAGCGCCTTTGTTTTTGACGCTCCGGCGCGAGGCCACGTCTCTGGCAAGCTTGATAAGCTCCTCCGCGGCGTATTTTTTGGCCAGTTTCATGTAAAGCGATTTGTGCTTCTGGTCCTCCAAAATCTCGGCAAGAGCGAGACCGGTTGACTGGTGCTTGAAATGGACGCGCGATTCCTTTTGGCGCTCCTCCAATACCTTGATGTAGCCCCTTGGTGTTTTCCTCATTAAACCTATCTTATAATTAAAAGGACAAAATTCAAAACATGCGATACGTATTCTTCGGCACGCCGGATTTCGCCGCCATTATTTTAGAAAGGTTGATTGCGGCCGGCTTGCCGCCCGCGCTCATCGTTTGTAATCCCGACCGACCGACCGGCAGAAAAAAGATAATAACCCCGCCGCCGGCAAAAATCGTGGCGCAAAAAAATGGCTTTCCGGTTTTGCAACCGGTGGATTTGAAAACGGAGGATTTCAAATCGGAAATCAAGGATTTTGATTTGGGCATCGTCGCCGCTTACGGACAAATCATTCCCAAAGAAATCATCGGTTCTTTCAAAAACGGGGTCCTTGGCGTCCATCCCTCGCTTCTTCCTAAGTACCGCGGTGCCACACCCATTCAGAGCGTTATTTTGAATGGCGACAGAGTTACCGGCGTCACCTTGTTTTTAATGGACGAGCAAATTGACCACGGACCCATTCTCGCACAGCGAGAATTTAGAATTCAGAATCTAGAATCTGGAATCTGGAACTACGAAACGCTGCACGACAAACTGGCGGAACTCGGCGGTGATTTGCTTGTTGAAACGATACCGAAATACGCGAAAGGAGAATATAAACTTCAGCCGCAAAACGACAAAGACGCGACCTATACGAAAAAATTCAAAGACGACGATGCTTACATTGACTTGGAAAAAGATGACCCCGTAATGGTGGAACGGAGAGTGAGAGCATTAAACCCCGAGCCGGGCGTTTGGACTTTTCAAAACAATAAAAAACGGCTGAAAATCCTGGAAGCGGAAATTATTGACGGCAAACTGAAACTCAAAAAAATCCAGATTGAAGGCAAAACCCCTCAGAATTTGTAGGTGGTATACTTAAGTATACCACCGACTAAATGAGCGAGGTTAATCAACGTGTTCGGTTTTTTCGATGTCCCAGATTTCCCGGCCGATGAAACGCTCAACGTAGTCCAGGTCTTTCAAAAGTTCCTCTTCCTTTTTCAACTCTTCGGCTTTCAGTGATTTATTAAGTTTGGCTTGTTTTACAACGGCGAGTTCAGCCTGGATATCGCGCCTCAAAACCGCAAAACCGCGTTTCAGAGATTCTTCCGCTTCTTTAACTTCCCGCCAAAAAACCCTGTGCTTCCGGCGGCCATGATAGGCGTGAGTGAAGATATAAGCAATAAGACCGATAACCGCGATGAAAAGCAGAAGAGCAATAATAAAATAAAGTGTTTCAAAACTGATGCGCGAGGCGCCGAATTGAATCGCCGTCGGCCGCACCTGCATCTGAATCTGCGGCGAGGGCGGACTCATCAGGTCACCGATTTTCGTTTGGGCCCACAAAAGATAGTTGCCGGTTGAAAGGAAAGCCGGGTGGCGGTAGAACCAGTCGCCGCTTTTGTCAGAGACAACCGTCTGGCTCTGCGTTTCGCCACTTTGGAGATTTTGAAGATAAATAATGACGTCGGTGCCGCTAGATTCGGTCTTGCCGCCGATATAGAAAATTTCGTTATTGGAGATGTTGCGGGAGACGGTGGAAACAAAAGGCGGCGCAAGCTCAACCTGCGCTGTTTGAGCGGAGGCGGAGCGAATAAGACCAACAGGACCCATGAGCCCCATAAAACCAATGGGAATCACCAATAGGAAAATCATTAAAGCTTTGCCGTATTTATTGCGTAATCTTTTCAACTCCTCAAGCTCTGAACGGAGATGGGAGGGCAGCTCTTTGGTGGCAAGTTTTAGATGATGAGCGTAGTGCCAGCGTCTGATACGCAGGCCGCCTAAGACGAGGACGCCTAGAAGCAAGGCAGACAGGACAAAGAACCAACTCCAAGAAACAATTACCCGGCTTCTTATCACAAGCCCCTTATCTCCGAAAAATTCAAAGACGGCTTGGCGAATCTGAAGACGTTCCACCACCTCCCGGAAGTTACCGGCCTTGTCATAGACCCGAACAATCACATCATAATCGCCGATTTCAAGCGACGAAGGAACATAAGGGCTCCCCGCTTCAATGAAAAATTCTTGATTACCGCCCGCTTCGCCTTCTTTCACGTTCGGTGTCAAAGGAATAATCTTCAGTTCATAATGGTTAGTACCGGAGAGGGCATCAGTGGTGAAGAAACTTATAATTGGCTCTCGGCGCACCGTCCGCGAGGACGGCGTAATTTCAATTTTGAACTCGGCAGGCGGCGTGGCATCAACATTCACCGCAAAATGGGTGATACCGCCCCAAGTGCCGGCGCGCAACGATTTAATGTGGAAGTAATGGTTGCCGTCGGCAATATTTTTATAAACAACCCGCCTCTGAAGGCCTTCGGAAATGTTGTCGGGCACATCAACCGGGCTATCATTCAGTAAATAACTGTGGCCTTCAACGTCGGCAAACTGGGGCGCCCAGTCCAATATCACGTTGGGATTAGCGTACCATTTAGATTCTTCAGAATGAGTCAGAGAAGCAACAATGGGCCCGGCCGGCGGCGGGAGAATCAACTGATAAACGCCGTTTTGGGTCTGTTTAAGAGCATCAGTGCCCAAACCGTCGTTCAAGAGAACCTTGGAATTATCCAAAAATTTTATGAAGGCCTGGCCAACAGATTTTACCCGAAAAGTGAGCGTCGTAATTAGGCCGTTTGAAACATTAATTCCGCCGGGGATGCCGCCCTGCAAATCAACCCGGCCCGTTGCATTATTGAAGCGCGGCTGGCTCGTCCAGACGCTGATAATGGAACGGGTGGTGGCGGGCGAAACAAGCTGGATTTTATCCGGCGGGAAGCCAAGCGACATCTCAATCACATTTATTGATTCGTCTTGAGTGTTTAAGAAAACGGAAACGTCAAAAGTGCTCCCGACCGAAAAGGTGCCGCTCGTCGGGTTCAAATTCAAAATGGCGGCTTCGCTTGTGCTAAAAGAAACCAAAAATAAGAAAACAACCGCAATACTAAATAAAAAGGAACGATTGAAATCCATTTATTTTATTATAGCAATTCCCTGCCCGCCGCCCGCCTGTCGGCAGATGGGGCGGGGCGGGACTTTTTCCGCAATAATTTAAAACCGAAGTAAAGCAGAAAGAGGCCGAGGATTGGCGCGAGAACAAAATAGGCGATTTTCCTTAAGAGAACTGCCCAAATGTAAATTACTTTTTCGGTGCTGTTGCCCTCATTATCCGAGGCCCGCACATTTATGGCCCAGACGTTCTTTTCCACGCCAACAGGATTGGGAATTTCGCTCCACTCCCCCCACCTAAACCATTTTAGGGAACGGGCTTCTATTTTATTCAGGCCCGATTCATCATCCTTAATGTCAAAAAAAGCCAAATTGAAATCGTCAAACGGGTTCTCGGAAATTTCCGTTCTAATGAGCCGGGGAGGAAAATTGTCTTCGGGCAACGATTGAACCAAAAGCGCCTCGGGGGTGATGTTAATATTCAAAGAATTTGCCTCTGTCTCCGCAAGCGTTCCCCGACCGTCGGCGTAATATAAGTTGCTCCGCTCAAATGAGAGGAGAGCATCGCCCTCTTTTTCGGCCCGGAAATAGAGTTTCGCAAGTTCACCGTCCTCTCCGGCAAAGGGACTCACGGTGCCGCCTCCGAATTCCACAATGCCCTCTCCGGTTGCCTTGGGGTTTGTTTTCCAATATTGGATAATGGAATCGCCGGTGGCGGCGTAGAGAAACTCCAATTTTGCCGGAGGAAAACTTATCGCCAAATCGGCGGCGTTCAACGGTTTTTCGGTTGAAACCAGGATAGTAATTTCAACATCAGAACCGGGGGCAACGCTCGTTGCCTTAACCCTCAAGTCAAGGCGAGGCGGATTTTGAGCGAAAGCGGTGAATCCTACGAGCCCCATAAGGACTATAAGTCCGATAAGTCCGATTAGTTTAGTCATACCCAGTACAATTACACCGATTTATTGTAACGGCGTAGTCTTTTACCTAACCATCTCCGACCATTGGTAGTTTTTAGATATCTTTCTCTTTGCATGGCATCTTCTCTGTTTAAACATGCTTCATAATATACCAACTTCAGCGGTCTTCTGTGTTTTGTGGCTAAAACATAACCCTTATTGTGTTCTTCTATTCTCTTTTTCAGGTCTTGGCTGTAACCTATGTAACTATAGCCATCTCTATTGCTCATTAAGATATAAGTATAGAAGAACACCATCGGTGTAATTGTACTGGGCTATACCCAGTAAAAAAGCAGAATAGAAATATCCACGATGTCCAGTTTGCCGTCATTATTCAAATCATAAGGCGCGATAGTGGGGCCGGTTTGGTCAAGATAATAAAGAAGGATGCTGAAATCGATGATATCGCAGCGGCCGTCACCGGAAAAATCGCAGCCCTCGGCAACAATCGGAGGCAGATAGAAAATCGGCAAACCGCCTCCTATCCTTTCAATCGGACCGGTCGGCGTCGCGACGCCTGCCGCGGGCGCCGGAAAATAAAGAAAGCCCGATTTCAAAACAAAAGACGTGGCATCGCTCAAACCTATCGCTTCCTGGCCGAGCGAACTCCAGAGCTGAAAACTTGTTGAGGTTGCAAAACCGGCTCCCGGTTTAATGACCGGGTCTTTGACCGTAAAATTATTGGAGGAAAAATCAGTGGCGTGGGCGCTAAGACCAATAAGTCCTATAAGACCAATAAGACATATTAATACCAATTTCATCAGCCATTACTGGTTTGTGCTCTTGAATTGCTCAATCGCCTGCATAACTCGAGAGTCTGCCTTCAAATCCTCAATAAAGAGAATCTGGTCACGGCTCACGCGCATCTCATCCTGCGGCCCGTGCAGTTCGCCGCCCAATTTCACCAGATTGATGTTCTGCGGCTGGGTCTCCCCTTCCCGAATCGGCTGGGGCGCTTGGGTCACCTGAAGGTAATAAACTTCCTGCAAAATCGGATACCGGCTGCCTTCTTTATAAAGCTTGCCGAAATAAACCTGACCGTTCGTCAAAAATACCGCCTGATAGTCGGTGTGGAACCAAGCCAAAACCGATACTGGCAGCAAATTCAGATAATAAACAACGACCACGAGCACTACGACCGCCAAAACGACTGTTAAAATTTTGTTAATCATACCTAAATTATAACATATTTAAGGTGCACCGCCGTCACCACCACCCGCTCCGCCGCCGCCGGCCCCGTCACCGGGAGGAGGCGCTTCACCGCCGCCGCCGGCGCCGCCGCCGCCTTGAGAGCCGCCTCCCGGCGCTCCGCCGCCAAAACCACCGCCGCCGCCTCTCCCCCCTACGGGTTTGCCGTGATTTTTATTTGAGGCCGCGCCTTTGGCATTTGTAAATTCTTTGCTCACCGCCCCTTTCATCACAATCTTGCTTGCCGGCAAACTAAAAGTTATATAATCGCCTTCGTCAATGCTTGTAACGTCGGCGGCGAGGATTATGTCCCGAGTGGTCGTGACCGAGGCGGTATTGGAAAAAGTTATGGAACCCGCGCCGCCCGAAACTAAAACCGTGCCGTTTGAACCGAGTTGGGTATCGCCGCCGTCAACGACATTATTGCTGTTCAAATCAAGATAAAGTTTGGCGTTCGTGATATTCCCGGCTGCAAAACCGCTCAAAGTCAAATCGAGAGTGGTGGTACCGAAATCCATGTTTTCGCCTTCCGGCTCCAATTTAAATCCGAAAAGCTCCTCTCCGGAAACGCTTGAAGCGGAAATATCAAATTTGTTGTCAGCGACAACGCCGCCGGAGTGTTCTTTCTCCGTAATCTTGCCCTTGACGGCGATGGTCTTGTCGTTCGTGTCATCGTCATCGGCGTCAGAGGCGCCGTCCACAAATAATCTAAGAACAGGAGAAGCAGCGTTTACGTCGGAAAACTGCGCAAAAGCCAGGTTGGAAACGTTAAGCGTTTCGCCGACCGCAAAATCCGAAGTCACGTCTATCAAGAGAGTTTGGGTGTCAGGATAAGAAACTGTCCCCGAAACCTTGCCCGAAGCGCTGCCTCCCAAAGTAGGATTCGTTTTGGTGGTGTCCCAAGCTATTTTGGCATCAGCGCCGTCAATTTTTATGCGGATGTCGGTCGAGGTGGCAATCGCGCCGCCGGCACCAGCCGAAGCCGTAATCGTTATAGTTTCCGCCGTGGTCGTTGCCTGACCGAATTCAAAAACTTGGTTGGCGGCGGAAGTCAAACTCGCGCTTGTTGTAACCTCCGGAATCTGCGAATAGGTGGAGAGGAGCGAACCGTCGGATTTCACAATCCGGAAACAGTAGGTAGTGCCGGCTGGGGCGGAAAAATTCTGAATGACGAAATCCCAGAGACCGTCCTCTCCTACCGGAATCGTGGTGGTGTTTGAAAAAGTGCCGCTGTCAACATAGGTTTGTTCAACAATATTGTCCCCGGAATGGGTCGGATCCCGAAAATTAGGCAAAGCCGCCGAGTCGCCCGACACCCCGGGGTTGGACATAAAGCGGATGTCGCCGGTTGAAGTCGCAACATCGGCATAGGTTTCACCGGAAAAACCCGTGTCGCAGACACCCGAACTAACGGCTGACTGGAGTTTAAATGACTGACTACTTGTGGCGAGCTTTGAGACAGCGACATGGACAAGCGCTCGGAGCCGGACAGCGTCTCGCCGAGCCGGAAAAGTGGAAGAAGTATTCAAGGCAGCCAAGGCATTGCCCCAGTTAGTGTTGCCGTTATTGGTGTTATATCTTTCAACCCGCCACTCGCCCTCCCCCGGGATATTATCCCGGCCGGCAACATACAACCTGTCGTCTTGCCTGTCCAAGGCAACCACATTGGGCACGTCGGCGCCGCCTGATGGGTCGCTTGTGACCGCGCCGTTCGTGCCAAAAGCGGTGACGAAGGCGCCGTCGCCCAAACTCCGTTTTTCAATCCGCCAAGCGTTGCTTTCTTCGCCAATCACGTACATCACGTCTTTATTGTCATGAACTTCTATATCCACTGCTTCATCCACGCCGCCGGAGGGGTTGGAAGTGATCGCGTAAAGCAGAGCGCCGGTTGAGGTGCTCCGCCGCTCAATCCGCCACTCGCCGTTATCCACTACCCTATCGCGACCAACAATAAACATTGAACTTGAAGCAAGAACAATGCGTTCGGGAGTATCCACGGCGCTCGAGGGATTAGTCGTCGTCGCAAAAACGAGCGAGCCATCCGAAAGATTCCTTTTTTCAATCCGCCACTGGGCGTCGGTGCTGCTTACGTATTCGGTTCCCACCACATACATATGACCGCCGTCTCTATCAATAGAAATATCTTCGGCTACGTCGGAAGAGGTGCTGAAATTGGAACTTACGGCATAAACAAGCGACCCATCGCTCAAATTTCTCTTCTCAATCCGCCAGCCCTCGTCGCCCGAAGTTGAATCAGTGCCAACCACATACATGAAGCTGCTTGTTGAATCTATAGCGAGGGCATTGGCCTGGTCAGCGCCACTTGAAGGATCGTTCACGACGGCGTAAACAAGCTCGCCAGTCCGAGCTTTTCTCTTTTCAATCCGCCACTCGCGGTTGCCGGGGGCGCTGTCAAAACCCACAATATAAATCCTGTTCTCGCTATTCTGGAAACCCAAATCGCGCGGCCCGTCGTTGCCGGAACTCGGGTCAGAGGTTACCGCGTAGGTGAGAAAACCAGTTTTAGCGTTTCTCCGCTCTATCCGCCAGGCATCACCGCTTGTGGCTGTGGCAGTGTCACCGGCAAGATACAAAATTTCATCACCCTTATCCAAGCCCATGCCGAAAATCGCATCGGTTGAAGTGCCCGGATTGGAAACGGCCGAAGCCAAATCGGGGCTATCGGTGTTCCGAAACCAGCGGTAGCCGGATTGGGTAAAAGCCGGCAAAAACTCAATTGCCTGGACAAATACGTCAAGCGCCCGGGAATCCGTCACCCCCCTTGTTGCGGTAATGGTCGTGCTGTTGGTGAGCGCGACGATGGTATCAACAGTATCGTGATTGCCCGCTGTTGTGTCCGCGCTTTGGCCAGAACACGAAAAAGCCGCGACAGCGGTGCAAAAAACCAGCGTCGTGCTCGCATCAACTCCAGAAATAGTCAAAGTGTTTGCGGTTTGGCCGGTGGTCATACCAATGTTGCCGCTCTGCACATTCCAAAGTCCGTAACTTGAGACGTCTTCAATCACTTGAGCGCTCCATTCAAAGGCAATGGTGGACGTGCCTCGCTGCAACCTCACCGTGGAGGCATTTTGCAAATCAGCTCTGACGTTCATCCGGCCAGTCACCTCGGAGCTGGCTCCCGCCTCTGTGCTCCCCGTAAGCATCAGCCAAGTTTTGGAAAGATTAACCGGCACGGGGATTGTCGAGGTGTCAGTCGTCTCGGTGGTAGTCATAGCGAGGTTATTAATGTGCTGGACTCTAATATCAGAGTTGTTCCAATCCACAACCTCAAAGCGGGCTCCGGGGTGCGAAGAGTTGTTGGCCGAATCAACGTAAATAGCAACGTTGGTAGCGCTGGTTAGTTGATATTCCCATTCTTCTTCGTTGCCAATAGTTGTGTCTGTCGGGTCTGTTTCGCCGTGAGGGATGATAAAAGCTTGGCTTGTCGTTGAGACGGCGGTGATAGTAACGTTGACGGCCGTAGGCCTCGCCGCCGTGGTTGGAGCTAAATACCGATTTACAACAAGATCGGAGGCGGCGGTAAAAATAAGGATTTTGCAGTTGTAGTTCAAATTCTGGTTGCTGCCAGCCGTCTGACCTGCGGAAATCGTCAGGGTACCTGTCGCAGTAAGGGCGGTTGAGCGGAAAACCTGGTCATGGAGCGAATCGGCTGTGTTGTACTGAAACGAACAAAAATGGAACATTTTGTTAAGAGCGGTCCCGCCCGAGAAATTAACCGCCGTTGAGGCGCCTGTCCCCGTGGTGCCGGTAAGAGTAACAATAGAAGAGAGTTGATTTCCTCCTTGCACCGCCTGTGCTTCCGGCACCCCCAACAAAAACCCGCCGGTAAAAATAAAAGCAGAAACAAATCCAAAAATTAAAGTTTTTTTCGAAACGCTCATTTTACGGCCTTCTAAAGAAGGTTTTCAGTTGATCCTCAAGAGTATTTAGCCGTTCTTGAAGGTCGCTGAAAAATCCCGAAGCGTTATGACTGACATCGGCTTCTTCCTTTTTAATCTCAAACGGCTTGCAGAAAGGATTGCCGGGGAAGAGGTTGCAGAAGAGGAGTGGCGCGCCGCCCCCGCCGCCGCCTTGGTCGCCGCCGCCTTGGTCGCCGCCGCCCGGAGCGCCGCTGTCGCCGCCTCCGGGGGTGCCGCCGCCTTGAGAACCGACTTCCGGCGGCGCGCCGCCGAAAGCGCTGCCGCCGCCGCGAAGCTTGACTGGTTTGCCGTGGTTCTTGCTGTTGGAAGAACCGCTAACGGTGATGTTTTCTACTGTTGTCGCGCCTTTCACCCCGACAACGTCAGCCGGCGCTAAAGAGAAAGTTAAGCTGTCTCCTTCGTCAATGGAAGAAATGCTCGCTCGCAAAATCACGTTCGTGGCCCCGGTTACGGTGGAGGTGCCGCCGCAGGTAATCGTGCCGCCCTCGCCGCTAATTGTGGCCGAGCAGTTATTGCCGAGCTGGGGCTCGCCGCCGTCCACATCGCCGTCGCCGTTTGTGTCATTAAAGAGCGCGGCGCTCGTGATGTTCCCCGAATCGAAACCGACGGCGGATAAACTGATGGTTGTCGTCGCCATATTCATATTCTCGCCGGTTGGGGTAAGCCGGTAGCGGAACAATTCGGTGTTGGTAATGGAACCGCCTTCAATGTCAAATTTATTGTCCGCGAGCTGACTCTGGCCATGGTCCTCTTCAACGAGCTTGCCTTTAATGGCTTTCACTTGGGAATCGGTCGCGTCATCGCTAGCGTCCGCGGCCCCGTCAACGCGGGCGCGGTGGACGGTGGTGGAGGCCTTCACGGCCGAGAAATTGGCGAATCTCAATCCGGAAATAACGACATTCTCGCCGTTTGCAAAACTCGTGACGACGTCAATAACCGCAATCTTGGTGCTTGATTCGTAAGTGACGCCGGTGAGAGATATCTTCCCGCAGGCATCGCCGCCCACACAAGTAATGGTGGTGGTGGAGCTGTCAAAAACCGCCGGGAAGCTGTCGGGAATACGGAGCCGGATGTTATTGGTCGCCGTAATCCGGCCTCCGGGGGAGCCGCCGCCGGAGGTCACCGTAACATCGGCAATGGTGGTGGAGGCAGCGTTAATTTCAAAGACATCGGCGGCGGTGGAGGTGACGCCCGGGGCGGTCACGGTAAAGGCCCAGTTGCTGTTGCCGCCGGAATTGACACTCGTGCCGTCACCGGCGGAAACCTCGTTGCCGCCCGAGGCGTCGGAATCCTTGACATCTACATAGCTTACGGACTGGCTGCCAGCTTCCGCCACGTTCAAAAGCCAATTGGCGGGGCTCGCCGAAGAACGGAGAAGGATTCTGTTTGTTGTATTCTGACCATTGATGGTGAAGTTGGTGAAAGTGTAGGTTGAGGAGGCGTTGAAGCGAATGGTGCTTGAAGTGGTGGTCGCGACAAAGGTTGTCGCGGTGGTCGTCGCGCCGATTATTACGCTCGGCGTCGCCTCGCCGCCGGAGTTATTGTTAATCTGAAGTTTATTGAAAGCGGAGGAGCCGGAGAGCGTCCCGGCGAGGGTTTGTTGGGAGGAGCCGTTCAAAAGAATCGTGCCGGAATTGTGGGTGAAAGTTCCGTTGTTGTTCGTGTAATTGCCGCCAATTGACAAAGTACTTGATGGAGCGGTAAACGTTCCGCCGGAAATGGTGAGATCGCCGGAATTCGTCCAAGTTGAGGAAGCACTCACAATTTCACTGCCGCCGCCCGCCCCGCTGTAGGCCGTGTTGCCGGTAACGCCGACCGTCGGATTGTTGGTCGCGGCATCGAGCGTTATGTTGCCTCCGCCGGCGGCAAAAAGAGTGAGATGTGATGAGAGCGTTTGCACTCCAGCGGCCATGGTGACGGCGCGATTCGTTCCCTCTCCGTTATAAAGCTCCACCGCGCCGCCGTAAGTTCTCGCTCCCATTGTTTGGTCGTTGTTCGTGGAATCAAACCGCAAAACCGAGGAAATCGTGCCGCCTGAAGGAAAAGCAGTTCCTGATTGGTAGATTAGCTTGCCGATGCCGGAAATGGTGCCGCCCAATGTGAGCGTGCTCCCTGAATGAGTGAGCGTCCGGCCGGAGGCAAGGGAAAGGGTGCCGCCAGCGATGTTCAAAGTCCCACCAACGGTCAAATCCGAATTATCCAATGTGACGGTGCCGCCGGAATCCACGGTGAGATTATTAAGCGTCTTGCCGCCGCCGGTAAGCGTGGCGCTGGTGCCGGTCATGGTAAGAGTGGTCGCCCCGGCCGAAACCGTCCCGGCGCCGCCCAAAGAAAGGTTGCCGGATACGGTGTTGCTGTCGGCTAAGGTGAGTGTCCCGCCGGACGGGGTCAAATTCAAATTACTAAAGGAATTGCTGTTTGCTGTGAGTGTCTGACCGCTGCCGTTTAACACAAATGTATTGCCGCTTGCGGCGGTATAAGTCCCGGCCGTGAAGTCAACCGAAGTGGAAGCGCTCCAAGTGCCGGTGCCGGAGAGAATCGTCCCGCTAGGTACGGCGCCGGCAAAGTCCAAGGCGGCACCCGAAATATTCACCGTCGGATTGGACTGGGCGGCATTTAAACTAGAAGCCCCGGCGCCGTCGGAGATGATATTCAAACCACCGTTGAAATTATAGCTGCCGGTTGAAAGATAAGCTGTTCTTCCAGGGACATATATCTCAACCAAACCACCGTAAGTACGAGCATCCAATGTGCTTGAGGCAATATTGGCAGTAGGGCCGCTGTAGCGGACAATTGAAGAAAGCGTGCCGGTTGTGCCCGGGCCCGATGAAGTGTCGGGAATAACTAAGGTGCCGGCGCCGGAGATAGTGCCGTTTAATGTAATCGTCCCGGGCGCGGTTACGGTTTTACCGGAGTTGATATTCAAAGTTCCCTCCGCATCCAAAATATTGGAAACCGTCAAGCTGGAAGAAGCAGTAATTGAAGCGGAGCTTGAGGCAGTTAAGTTATAGAGCGTGCCGCCGGTATCAAGTACGGCACTGGAGGAGGCCATCTCAATCGTGGAAGTGCCTTGGGTGTAGGTGCCGTTTGAAAACCAGTCGCCGCCCACGCGCCAAATCACGCCGTCGGCCGTTGTCGTGCCGTTATTTCTGAAATGGTGGGTGTAAATGCGCTTGCCCGCCCCCGTGGAATCCGGCCGGTAAGTGTTGTTGCCGCTTTTAATCAGGAAAACTTCGTCGGTGAAATTACTGTTTGCATCAAGAATTAAATTATTATCCGCATCCACGTCAAAAAACACGTCGGCGTCCGTTGAGGAAGAATTGTCATACGAGCTCAAATCGGCGTTGGTGACGGTCGGATTATCGCCGGTGGAGCCGATAGTAAGATGTTTTTCGTAAATCTCCAATCCGCTAATATTGCCTGAACCGTCGTATTTGGTGACCGCAGCGCCTCTTCCGCTTGCCGCGACCCCGTCAAGAAAAGCGGTAATGACTGCCCCGGATGACGGTTTAGGAATATCAAAAATAGTCCAAGCGCCGCTTGCGGTCGTCGTGCTCTGCCCGAGAAGCGTGCCTCCTGACGCGGCCTTGACTGCCAGGCCGTTACTGCAATTCGTGGTTCGGTCATACTGCTTGCAGGTGCCGGCAATGGTGATATTCGCCGTCGCCGCGAGCGTCGCTGAAGCGTAAACCTGATAAACAAAGTTTGTTGTCGCTCCCGCGTTGGTAACCCTGAAATAGTATGTTTGCCCGTCAGGTGCGGTTGAGGTCGCGGCAATGGAGTATTCAAGTTCGGTAAAATTAGTTGTGCCAAGCGTAATTGAGGCAGTCTCACTTCCCGTATCCTTCACCTGGCCGGCCAGGAAGGTGATGTTTTCGTCGAAAAGACCGCCCGCAACGTTTGTTGTTGAAGCGGCGTCGGTCAAGTATGTTGAATCCGCCATCACCCAATCGGCAGCGGGTCCAACCTGCGTCCAGGGACCGCCCGTTCCCGTCGCGTACTCCAGCCGATACTGGGCCGCAAGAGAGGCGGTGCCCTCATTGGAAACCTCAAGCCGGAGGCGTTTGGTGGTATCTTTGTCCAAGCCCGTAATTGGAGTGTCTTCACCTGCGGCAAAGGAAGCCGGCTCCCCGCCGGAGGTAGATTTGGCGAAGCGGAGATCGGTCAGTACACCGTCTTGATAACTCACATAAATCGTGGAGGTGCCGGAGGGGGCAGTGATGGAGGTGTAGAAGCCGGTAAGGCCAGTCCCACTATCGATTGTGGATGTAGTCCAACTTACGCCGCCGTTTGTTGATTTTGCGAAATTGAGTATGCCGCCCAATCCAGAACAAGCTCCTTGACCACAATAACTCACATAAATCGTGGAGGTGCCGGTGGGGGCAGCAATAGAACTATGGGCACCCGTGGCAGCTACGGCATCAATTGTGGATGTTGTCCAGGATGAGCCGCCGTCCGTGGATTTGGCAAAAAGAAG
>LCQK01000002.1 GCA_001004105.1 Candidatus Jorgensenbacteria bacterium GW2011_GWB1_50_10 | reverse complement strand
GGAACAACTGAAGCAGCAGTTATATGTTTGGGCGGTGTTGTTGTACACAACTCTGTAAGAGTCGGGGGAAATAATATTGATGAGGCGATCCAAATCTATGTCCGCAAAAAATATAACCTGATAATTGGTGATCAGATGACTGAAGAAGTTAAACTGAAAATAGGATCAGCAATATTTCTGAAGCCATCTGAAGTTAGTAAAGTTGAGATAAGAGGTAGGGATTCTGTAACAGGACTCCCAAAAAGTATAGAGGTTTCTTCAGAGGAAATAACTCTGGCAATTCATGAAATACTTCTTAAGATAATAGGTGCAATAAAAGGGGTTTTGGAACAAACCCCCCCGCCGTGTTTATACAGGCAGCGCCTTGAACGTGAGGGTAACCGGCGATTATATCTACGAATCAAAAAACACCCATGACGCCTACATGGTAGCCGGCGCGGAAGACAGCCGTTATGCGCAGTTTGTGAGCGTACCCCACGCCCGAGACTGCTATGACTATTCGGGATGGGGAAATGGTGCGGAGAAAATTTATGAAGCCGCTGTGGTTGGGGAAGGAGCAAATGGTGTCAAATTTTCTTTTGAGTGCTGGCCCGACGCCTTGGACAATGAATATTCTATTTACGCTATTTCCTGCAAGCACGTTTTTGGGTGCGTCAGCTTAAAGAGGAAACATTATTGCATTTTAAATAAGGGATACCCAAAAGAGGAATACGAGCGCCTTGTTTCTCAAATTAAAAAGGACATGGAAAGAAATCCGTATCGGGATCCTCAAGGGCGCATTTGGTCATATGGAGAGTTCTTACCGATTAATCTTTCTCTCTTCGCTTACAACGAAAGCCTCGCCCACGCTTACTTTCCCAAAACAGAGAAAGAATCACTCGCTTCAGGATTCAAGTGGCATGAATTTACTGCCACGCCTTATACTGCTACCAAGCAATGGGTTGATATGCCCGATACGCTTGCGGAAACGCCGGATACAATACTCCAAGAAGTAATCGCTTGCGCTTCTTGCGGAAAGGCCTTTTGCATTGTTTCGGGGGAACTCGCGCTTATGAAAAACCTTTCAATCCCGCTGCCGCGAGAGTGTCCTACCTGTCGGCACAATGCTCGTTTTGTGCGCACTAATCCGCCGAGACTTTACAATCGTTCCTGTCAAAAGTGTAGCCGACCAATTCAGACCTCCTACGCTCCTGAGAGGCCGGAGATTATCTATTGCGAGGAGTGTTATAAGGTGGAAATAGCATGACCTTCAAGATTTACAACAAAAGTTATAATCTCCGGGACTTGATACGGAAGATGGGGTACCGGCCGTTGGGATATACGCCTCAAGGCGAATTGAACTGCGTCCGTCCCTTGGGCGGCGACTATCCGCGTTTTCATATTTATGTGAAAGATGATAAGGATATCATTACTTTCAACATTCACCTTGACCAGAAGAAGCCGATTTATGAAGGTGTGACCGCTCACAGCGGCGACTATGACGGCGACGTGGTCAAAGATGAGGTCCAGCGAATCAAAGACACAATTTTTCGATGACTTCAGAAACAAAAACCTGTCAAAATTGTAAAAATCAGTTCACGGTTGAGCCGGAAGATTTTGATTTTTATAAGAAAATTTCCGTCCCGCCGCCGACGTGGTGCCCAGAGTGCAGGTTGGAGCGACGCCTCTTATGGCGCAACGAAAGAACTTTGTATAAGAGGAAATGTGATTTATGTGGCAAGGACATGCTCTCAATTTATTCCGACGACAAAGATCAGGTGGTTTATTGTCCGCCTTGCTGGTGGTCGGATAAATGGGATTCTTTGGCTTATGGCCGTGACTATGATTTCTCACGCTCTTTTTTTGAACAATTTAGAGAACTTCACCGAAGAGTGCCGCTACCGGCTCTTAACACGCTTCATCTAACCCTCACTAATAGTGAGTATGTGAATCAAGCCGGTCATCTTAAAAATTGCTACTTGATTTTTAATTCGGATTACAACGAGGGTTGCTGTTATGGTACGGAAGTAGAAGGCAGTAAAGACTGCTTTGATAATCTCATGATTGACCAGTGTGAGTTAGCTTATGGCTGTGTTAACTGTCGTAAGTGTTCCCGCGTTTTCTTTTCCGTGGATTGTGAGAGCTGCCAAAACGTATACTTCTCGCGTGATTTGATTGGTTGCGATAACTGTTTTGGTTGCGTTGGTTTAAGGAACAAGAAGTACCACATTTTTAATCAGCCGTTTTCAAAAGAAGATTATGAAGCTGAGTTGGTTAAGTTTGATATCGGTTCCTTCAAGAATATTGGTGATATTTCCGGGCGAGCCGAAGCGTTGGTTATGGAAATTCCAAAGAAGTACATCCATGGAAGACAAAATACTAATGTATCAGGAGATTATATAAACCATTGTCGCGATGTTTTCCATTCATACGTGGCTATAGAATCGCAGAATTGTAAACATTGTTTATGGCTTATCGCGAAACCCGTTAAGGATTGTTGGGATTACACGGAATATGGCGATGCCGCCGAGCGTGTTTACGAAACTTTGCTTGCGGGGAAAGAGGTGGGCGATATTAAAATGAGTGTTCTGTCTTTCAACGCTACGTATAATACGGAGTACTCCAATCTTTCTTATGCCTCTAATAACCTCTTTAGTTGCGCCAGTTTAAGGAATAAGCAATTTTGCATTTTGAACAAGCAGTATAGTGAAGCCGAGTATAAAAATCTCCGGGAAAAAATAATTGAGCAAATGAACGAATTGCCTTATAAGGATAAACAAGGTCGTGAATATCGGTATGGCGAATTTTTCCCGCCGGAATTATCACCTTTCGCTTACAACGAAACAACGGCCGTTGAGATTTTTCCTCTTACTAAGGAACGGACTTTGGCAAAAGGTTATAAATGGCAAGAATCAAAAGAGCGTGATTATAAGGTATCCTTGACACATTCAAACCTTCCTAACCACATCAAAGACGTAGACGAGAGCATTCTTAAGGAAACTATTGGCTGTGCCCACGAGGGGAAGTGCAATGAACAATGCACCAAGGCCTTCAAAATCATTGAGCCGGAGCTCCAGTTCTACCGGAAGATGAATCTGCCCCTCCCCAGGTTATGTCCCAACTGCCGCCATTATGAGCGATTGAAACAAAGAAATCCTCTCAAATTATGGCATCGTCAGTGTACCTGCGCCGGGCAAAAATCAGAAAATAGCGTCTATCAGAATACCGCCCAGCATTTCCACGGCGATAATCATTGCCCCAACGAATTTGAGACCTCCTACGCTCCCGAGCGGCCGGAGATTGTTTATTGTGAACAGTGTTATCAAGCCGAGGTAGTATGACGCGTCATACTGTCTCAAATTAAGATGATGAATAGAGAAACAAAATCCTGTAAAAACTGCAAAGCCCAGTTTGAAATCACGCCGGACGATTTGGGTTTCTACGAAAAAATGGGCGTCCCGGCGCCGGTTTTGTGCCCCGATTGCCGATTTAGAAGGCGAGCGGTTTTCAGAAACGAGATGAATCTTTACTCGCGTAAGTGTGAACTTTGCGGAAAATCCACCGTCGCGATGTACCACCACAAATCTCCTTATGTTGTCTATTGCCGCGATTGCTGGCTATCGGATAAGTGGGACCCGCTCTCTTACGGCCGGGATTACGATTTCTCGCGGCCGTTTTTTGAGCAATTTTCTGAATTGATACTTCAGGTTCCTAAGTCCGGCATATTCGCTTCCACCGACATGGGACCGAATATTCGGAGCGACTGGACTAATTTTTCCGGCGCCAACAAAGATTGCTATCTTATTTTTAACTCCGGTCCGCGCAACGAAAACTGCGCCTATTCGCGAGGTCTCACCAATAGCCGCGATACTTTTGACACTTATTACGCCGATAAAGCTGAGCGTGTTTATGAAGGCGTGAATGTCCAAAATAGCAATGGCGTTTGCCAGGCAGAGAACAGCCCTGACTGCATTGATTCGTGGTTTCTTTTAAATTGCGTTGGTTGCCGGAATTGTTTTGGATGTGTTAATTTAAGACACAAATCCTACCATTTCTTTAATGAACCATTAAACAAAGAGGAATGGAACCGCAGGGTGGAAGATATTTTAGGGAGTTATCAGAAAACAGAAGAAATGCGCAAAAAATTTGATGAATTTTCGCTTAAATTTCCTCACCGGGAAAATAGTAATTTAAGAAGCGTTCGCGTTGTCGGCGATTATATTTTTGAATCAAAAAATTGTTTCAACTGCTTTGAGGCATCATTTTGCGAAGATTCCAAAAACCTTTTTTCCATAAAAAACGTTAAAGACAGTTATGACCTTATCGGCCACGGGAGGGAGAGCGAATTATTGCTTGAAGGGGTGGCAGTTGGAACCTCGTCTCGCGTCATCGGCTCCTGGTGGTGTATTAATACTCATGACGTTGAATATTCAATAGCCCTTCAAGGAGGGGAATATTGCTTCGGTTGCGATGGGTTGAGGAAGGCCAAATATGCGGTTTTGAACAAGCAATACAGCGAGGAAGAGTACAAGAAAATAAGAGGACACATTGTGAGTGAGCTTAAAACTAAGAATTTATACGGCTTATTCATGCCGCCTCAGCTTGCTTTCTTCGCCTATAACGAAACAATCGCCCAGGATAATATGCCGCTCACTAAAGAAGAGGCGTTGAAGCAAGGATTCCGCTGGCAGGACGACTTGCAGATGACGACTGGTAAGGAAACCTTAAAATCGGAGCAAATTCCCGACCACATCAAGGACGTGACAGACAATATCTTAAAAGAAACTCTTGCCTGTGTTTCCTGCGGCCGGAATTACAGAATCATCAAGCCGGAATTGGATTTCTACCGCAAAATGCTCATCCCCGTTCCGCGCAAGTGTTTTTACTGCCGCCATGCCGACCGCCTCCGCCGCCGCGGGCCGTTCAAATTGTATTCGCGCACCTGCGCCAAATGCAGCAAACCGATTCAAACCACCTACGCCCCCGAAAGGCCGGAGATTGTTTATTGCGAAGAGTGTTACCAACGAGAAGTAGTTTAGTTGGTTGATTTTTGTGAAATATTCGTGGTATTATTAAGTAATTATGGCAAAGAGACAATTTACAGCAGTTTATAAAAAGTCAGGAAAATGGTATTTGGGTTGGGTTGAGGAAATTCCCGGCGTAAATACTCAAGGCAAAACTTTAAGAGAGACAAAATCAAATCTTAAAGAGGCTCTCCTCCTGGTTCTTGAAGCTAATAAGTTATTGTCAGGCGGCCGTGAAGAAAGAATTGTGATACAGTGCTTTTAATGTCTACTCAAATTCTTGTCAAGAAACTTAATAAGGAAGTAAAGGTGCTCCGCCGTGATGTTTCAGAAGTTAAAGCCATCCTTTTGAAGATTTTAGCTATTCCGGAAGAAAGGCTCAAGGGTTATCGGAATGCCGCCGCAATAAAGAAGTCTCTGGAGAAAGCCCTCAGGAATTATCCCAGGGCTTAAACAAGCCATGGTCATCTACAGAACTGATGACTTTCTTCACGACGTTGAGAAACTACCCACCGAGGCGAAACGCCTTTTAAAAAAGCAAGAAGCGATTTTTATCAAGAGTTGGCTTGACCCCCGTCTTCACGTCAAGAAACTGAAAGGGTTTGAGGGCGTTTACTCAATCCGGATTACCCGCCGTTACCGGGTTCTTTTTTATTTTCGCGCTAAAGATGCTGTTTTCTTCGCCGTCGGCCACAGAAAAGAAATTTATAAAAGAAAATAGAATGAGTCCTGAAACCAAAACCTGTCAGAATTGTAAAAAGCAATTTATAATTGAGCCGGAAGATTTCGATTTCTACAGGAAAATCAACGTCCCGCCGCCAACTTTTTGCCCGAAATGTCGTTTTCAGCGGCGGTTAGCAGTTTTTAATTTGATGACGCTTTACCGTCGGAGGTGTGACCTTTGTGGCGAAGAAAAAATTTCTATGTACTCGCCCAACTCCCCCTATAAGGTGTATTGCCCGCAGTGCTGGTGGTCGGATAAATGGGAGCCGCTTTCGTATGGTAGAGAATACAATTTCAATAGGCCGTTTTTTGAACAATTTAACGAATTATTCCATGAAGTGCCGCTTCTGGGACTTTCTATTGATTTCCAAGTGGCAGCGACTTCTCCTTATAACAATCACGCTGGTCACCTCAAAAATTGCTACATGCTTTTTTATGCCGACTTCGATGAGGATTGTGCCTATGGGCTCGTGGTCGTGGACAACCGGATGCTTCTTGATTGCTCCATGCTGAAGCTATGCGAATTCTGTTATGACTTGGCGAACGCCTATAAGGACAACCGTTGTGTCGGTTCCGAAGACTTGGTGGAATCAATTGATTGCGCTTTTATGAAAGATTCCAGTAATTGTCAGAATTGTTTCGCTTCGGCCAGCCTCCGCAACAGGAAATATCATATATTCAACAAGCCCTACTCCAAAGAAGATTATTTTCAGGAAATTAAAAAATGGGACCTCGGCTCTTACAAGACCTATCAGGAAGTAAAACGTTTGGCGAGGGAACACTGGAAGAAATTTCCGCCGCGGCCGAAATTTGATGATTTGTCGGTTAATTCCACCGGCAGTTATGTTTTCCAATCTAAGAATTGCAAAGAATGTTTTGAGGTTATCGGCGCAGAAGATTCTAAATATTTATTTCTTCTTCCCGAATCTCCTATAAAAGATGCCTATGATGTTTCCAGTTGGGGCAATAATTTGCAGCTCGCCTATGAATCGTGCGTGGTTGGCGAGAACGCTTCTAACGTAAGATTCTGCCAGGAATCCGGCATTAACCTCTTAAACGCCGAGTACTGCAAGCTCTCAACCGGTGGCTCAAACCATTTCGGTTGCGTCTCAATGAAGAAAGGCAATTACTGTATTCTAAACAGACAGTACTCGGAGGAAGAATTTAAAAAGTTGCGCGCGAAAATTATAGAGCACATGAACTCCACGCCTTACTTTGACAAACAGGGTTTAAAATATACCTACGGCGAATTTTTTCCAGTTGAGATTAGTCCCTTCGTTTACAGCGAGACGTTGGCTCAGACTTTTATTCCCATCACCAAAGAAGAGGCCCTTTCTAAGGGCTGGGGGTGGCGAGAGGCGGATAGCCGTTCCCATAGCATTACGAAACCTGCAGACAAATTGCCTGATCATATTAAAGACGCGCCAGAGAATATCACGAAAGAAGTAATTGGTTGCAGCAGTTGCTCTCGGGGCTTTAAGATTATCCCGATGGAATTGGAATTTCTGCGAAAGATGAACCTGCCCTTGCCGCGTGAGTGTCCCTTCTGTCGAATTAACGAAAAATTCCGCAAATGGGTAAAAAATCTACGAGTATTTCAAAGAACATGTTCCAAGTGCGGCGCCGGATTTGAAACCCATTATCCAAAAGAAGAAGCAGATTATATCTTGTGTAAGAAGTGTTATCTTCAGGAAGTAGTATGAGCGAAACAAAAACCTGCCAAAACTGTAAGCAGAGCTTCGTCATAGAGCCGGAGGATTTTGATTTTTACGAGAAAGTAAAAGTCCCGCCGCCGACGTGGTGCCCGGAGTGCAGGGCGGTAAGGAGAATGATTTTTCGTAATTTACGCACTCTCCACTTGAGAGACGTTGTCGGTTCGGAAAAGAAGGTTATTTCCAACTATTCTCCGGCTGTTCCTTTTCCTGTATACAAATACGATTATTGGATTTCGGATAGTTGGGACCCCATGGTTTATGGCCGGGATTACGATTTTTCTCGCCCTTTCTTTGAACAGATTCAAGAACTTATGAATCTTGTCCCTTGGCCTCATGGATGGAATCTTTTTTCGGTTAGGAGTGATTATTGTTTCAACGTATCGCATCTTAAAGATTGTTATTTTCTTTTTAACTCTGGATTTTCCGAGGATTCTGGATATTGTACGGAATTGCTTCATTCAAAGAGCGTTTTCGATTCTACGAAGACGGTAAGCTCGGAATTGTCCTATGAGTTGTTGGATTGCGAAAAATGTTACCAATCGTTTTTTTGCGTCGATTGCGTAGAATGTTCAAATATTTATTTTTCTTACCGCTTACTTGATTGCCGTGATTGTTTTGGGTGCGTGAACTTGCGGCACAAGCAATATTGCATTTTCAACCAACAGCATACAAAGGAGGAGTACGAGAAGTACAAAAAGAATTTTTCTTTTGGTTCCCACGTAGCTGTAGATAACGTCAGGAAAGAAGTTAAAAACCACATTATGAAATATCCCGCCCGTTTTATGCACGGTACGCACAATTATTCCGTTACCGGCGATTATATTGACCATTCAAGGAACGTTCGTAATTCTTTCCTTTGTCGTGACCTCGAGAACTGCGCCTACTGTCAACTTATTCTCTTTATGCCGACCAAGGATTCATTTGACATTTCGGTCGCGGCAGGCGAGCTGTGCTACGAATTGGAGGAAGCCGGAGGGTACAACGTCCAATTTTCTTATCGGGCTCTACCCAAAAACCTCGGTAGGAAGCAAATCAATCTTTCCAATCTTAGGTATATTGTGAATTGTGCTGGTTGCTCCAATCTCTTTGGTTGCGCTGGATTACGCAACAAGCAATACTGCATCTTGAATAAGCAATACACCAAGGAAGAATATGAGAAGCTGGTCCCTAAGATAGTAGATCACATGAATGATAGGCCTTACGTAGATGTGAAGGGCCGGATCTATAAGTACGGCGAATTCTTCCCGCCAGAACTCTCTCCCTTCGCCTACAATGAGACCATTGCCCAGGAGTACTTCCCGCTGACCAAAGAACAGGCTTTGACTCAGGGTTACCGTTGGAAAAACCCGGAAACCAAGGATTACAAAATAACCATAAAACCAGAAGATCTCCCCGACCACGTGAAGGAGGTAGGAGACGATATTCTCAAGGAGACCATCAGTTGCGCCCACGGAGGCAAGTGCAATGAACAGTGCACCCAGGCCTTCAAAATCATCGAACCCGAGCTCCAGTTCTACCGAAAGATGAACCTGCCTCTCCCGAGGTTATGTCCTAACTGTAGGCATTACCAGCGCTTGAAACAGAGGAATCCCCTAAAACTTTGGCATCGTAAGTGTACCTGCGCCGGAGAGAGGTCGGAAAACAGTATCTATCAGAATACAACCAAACACTTCCACGAGAACAGCCATTGTCCCAACGAATTTGAAACCTCGTATTCACCGGACCGCCCAGAAATTATCTACTGCGAGCAATGCTATAACGCTGAAGTAGCATAAAATCCATGCTCAAGTTTTTCTCTAGAAAAGAATATGAGGGAATCGCAGATTTGTTTAACCTCGGCAGAATAGACGATATTGATTATTTCCGGCAGGGCTATCAAACGCCTAAGGTAGTGATTACAACCCCGAAAGGCAGGTTTATCGTTGCGAAGCACAATTTATCAAGCAAGAAAGTTGTCGTTGCGGACATGAAAATCGTTCCCAGAATCGCGCTCCTGCACGAGATAAGTTTTCTAACGCACTTAAAGCGTTTGCCGGTTCCGCATTATATTAGATCAAGTCGCGGGAAATATCTTGAAAATTTCAAAGGATATGCAGTGAGCGCGTACAGATTTTTACAAGGCCGTCAGCCCAGGAAGATTACGCTAAGGATGGCGTACCAACTCGGTAAATTCGTCGGCGAGTTTCACAGGTTGGGCAGCAAGTTCAGGAAAAGAATGTTGGGCAGACGAAGGTTTTATGATTTGAATCCTAAGGTTATGGCGTTGATGTATCGTTATGCCAAAAAGCAAACCCATCCCGAGCTCAAGGCGGTCGTTGAAGAGGTAAGGCAGGGAGTGGAAAATAACCGTCTGCCCAGGGGATTTCCCCGGGGCCCAATTCACGTGGATATCAAACCCGACAACGAACTTTTTGTTGGCGATAAATTGACCGGAGTTATTGATTTCGGAAACACATACGTAGACACCTTTATATTTGATGTGGGAAAAACAATTATGTGGAATTGCCTGAACAAGAGAGGATTGGATGGGACGTTAATCAAGAAATTTCTGGAAGGATATAACAAGAAAAGAAAACTTTCCAAAAAAGAAAATAATTATTTGAAGCAATCTATTCTCTTTGCGATTTACAGCCATCTTTGGGTTGATTTGTACCATGTGCCCATCAGGTACGTGCCCGAAAGCTACACACTGTTTTTGGTGAGGGAGTTTTTGCCTCTCGCCCGCCGCTTAGAGAAAGAGCAATTGTTATTATAATTAATTTTGGTTGTTTCCTCAATCTTGTATCATATGGTACAATTTTGAAGATAGACAATATGGCTAAAACATCACGCGACGCTCACAAACACATTCGGGAGTTGAGTGAATTCTTCCGCGACGGTAAGGAAATCGCTCTAGAAATAGTGGAAGAATTTATCAACCAATACAAACGCAAGAAATATCTTCGCCAAAGTCTAGAGCGTTTGACTGCCCGCGGTTTTTTGAAAACAAAAGACGGCAAAATTTCTCCAACAAAGGAGGGATTAAGATTTTTTCGGAGGCACATGAAAAATAAAATGACAGCCATCCCCAAAGAAGGGAAGTGGTATCTTATAAGTTTTGACATCCCCGTGAAATTGAATTCCAAGCGTGTTGCTCTACGCCGTCTTTTGCGCGATTTTAATTTTTATCCTTTTCAGAAAAGTGTTTGGATTGGTCCCGAACCGCTCTCGGCAGAAGTTTGGGAGTTTATCGTTGAGAATAAACTGGAAAAATTTTGCCGGCCGATGTTTGTTGAGATTTTGGAATAGTTCCTCAATTATGTACCATATGGTACATAATTGAGGAAGAGCTTTATAGTGATGCCCGGTAGTTTGTAAGCGCTCGTCGTTTTTGATATTCTATTATCAATGCGGCAGTCCGAGCTTTTTACGAAGACCCTCAAAGAAGCCCCCAAAGACGAGGTGAGCGTAAACGCCAAGCTCTTAACGCGGGGCGGTTTTGTTTATAAGAATTCGGCCGGCGTCTATTCTTTTTTGCCTTTGGGGTGGCGGGTGATTGAAAAGATTATGAATATCATCCGGGAGGAGATGAACGCCATTGGCGGGCAAGAGCTTAACATGCCGGCGCTCGTGCCCAAAGAATACTGGGACAAGAGTGGCCGGTGGGACGTGGAAATCGGGTTTGAAGTGAAAGGCAAGAAAGAAAAAACTCCGGGATTCGTCCTCGGCTGGACTCACGAAGAGGTTTTGGCGGAAATCGCTTCCAAATACATCGCTTCCTACGAGGATTTGCCATTCTACGCTTACCAATTCCAGACCAAATTCCGCAACGAAGCACGCGCGAAATCGGGGCTTCTGCGCGGCCGGGAGTTCCTGATGAAGGATTTGTACAGTTTTCACGAGTCGGAAAAGGACCTTTTCCGCTATTACGAGGAAGTCAAAAAGGCCTACGAGAAAATCTTCTCAAGGTGCGGCCTGAAAACATTTTATACAGTGGCCGCCGGAGGCGATTTCACCATTTCCAATACCCACGAATTTCAGGTGGAGCTCGTTGCCGGCGAGGACGAGATTATGGTCTGCCGCCTGTGCGGTTTTGCGGAAAATAGGGAAGTGGGGGAGCATAAGGCGGGCGAACACTGTCCCAAGTGCGAGAGTGGGATTTTGGACAAGGTGAACGCCGTTGAGGTCGGGAACATCTTCCCGCTCGGCACCAAATACGCCGAGGCCTTCAATCTGAAATACCGGGACAAGAAAGGCAAAAGTGAGCACGTGGTGATGGGCTCCTACGGCATCGGCTTGGGCCGGGTGATGGGAACGGCGGTGGAAGTTTATCACGACGAAGGGGGCATCATCTGGCCGGAAAGTATCGCCCCTTTTCAGGCGCACCTCCTTCTCATTGGCGAGGCGACGCCCGAATTGAAAAAAGCCGGGGATGCTCTATATAATAAACTCGTAAAAGCCGGTGTTGATGTTCTCTACGACGACCGCGGGGAGGCAAGCGCCGGCGAGAAATTCGCCGACGCCGACTTACTCGGCATTCCTTATCGGCTGGTGGTTAGCGAAAAAACAACGGTGCAGGAGAAAGTGGAAGTGAAAAGGCGCGGCGAAAAAGAGGAAAAATTAATGAAGGTTGAGGAATTCATTGACTCACTAAAATGAAATTCAAGAAAAAAATCGGCGTTGATTTAGGAACAGACACCACTCAGGTTTATTTGGGCGGGAACGGCGTGGTGTTCAGCGAGCCCTCCATCGCCGCTTTCAACAACCGCACTAATCGCGTCGTCGCCTACGGCGCGGAAGCGAAACGGATGTTTTCCCGGACGCCGGCCCACATCACCGTTTCCCGGCCGATTACGAACGGCGTGATAGCCGATTTCGACATTGCCAAAGAAATGATTCAGCGCTTTTTGAAGCATGAGCGCATTCCCTGGTCTTGGTCCACGCGGATGGTGGTCTCCGTCCCGACCAATCTCACGGAGGTGGAGCGGAAGTCAGTGGAAGATTTATTGAAAGAAGCGGGCGCGAACGAAGTGTATCTCGTGGAACAGCCGCTCGCGGCTGCCCTGGGAAGCCAGTTGGACATCCATCAACCCACGGCCTATCTGGTTTTGGACATCGGCGCCGGCACCACCGATATGGCCGTCATTTCCATGAACGGCATTGTTGTTTCCAGGCGCTTGAAAGTCGCCGGCGACTATTTAAATGGTGAAATTATGAAAGCGGTGAGGGAAGAGCTGAAACTTAACGTCGGCGAGCCGACCGCCGAAGAGATTAAAATCGCTGTTGGTTCGGCCATTCCCCAAAATGAGAAACTGGAAGTGATGGTGCGCGGCCGGGACGTTACGAGCGGTCTGCCGCGGGAGGCGACCATCAAAGACACCATGGTTCGCGGTTGGCTCCACCGGCCTTTGAAACTCATCGTGGAGGGGGTGAAGGACTTGATTGAAGCCGCGCCGCCGGAGCTCGTGGGCGACGTCTACAAAAACGGCATTTATATGTGCGGCGGCGGCAGTCAGCTTCGAGGTCTTTCCGAAATGCTTAAGAAGGAAATCGGCGTGGAAGTGAAGCTCGTCGACGAACCTTTCACTTGCGTTGTGCGGGGGACGGGCATGATTATTGAAAATTTCAAAAAATATAAGCACCTGCTCGGCAGTTTTTCAACCATAAAAATTGCCTGAAGCCCAATGCGGTCTCTTCGATTCGTTCTCCCGATTGCTCTCATCCTGGCTTTTCTCTTTGCGGTGTTTTTTTACCGTGAAGGTATTAACGGATTTTTATTTCGGAGCCGCAGCCTCGTCGTCGGACTTTTTGACCGGTCTTTTGATTACGCCGGATTCCTGAAGCTGAAAACTGAAAACGAAGGATTGCGGGCGCAGATTGACCAATTGAATTTCCGTATCGGTTTGAGTGAGGCGGAGGATTATAAAACCGCGGGCGTTTATTCCCGCTACCCCTTCAATGACCGGCGCCTCATCGTGATTAATTTAGGAAGCCGTGATGGTTTGAAGGAAGGAATGCCCGTTTTTGCCGCCGAGGGCGTCATTTTGGGCAGAATCACGGGCGTCAAGAGGTCCCAGTCGCTTGTCACGACCATTTTTGACCCGGAATGGCGCGGGAGCGTCTCCATCGGCAATGACACGGTCAAAGCCCTCTTGCGGGGTGGCCTGCCGCCGAGTGTGGAGTTGGTGAGCAAAAGCGCCGAAATCAAAGATGGCGAGAGCGTCCTCAATCTTTCGCCGGAATTTCCGCTCCACGCTTTTTTAGGAACGATTCAAGCGGTCAGTGCCGGCGTCGGCGACGTCTGGCAGAAAGCGGAGCTCCAAACCCCTTACAATCTTGATGATTTGAACGAAGTGCTGGTTCTCACTAATTTCCCTTAGGGAGAATAATTTTGATGTTAAAGAAATTCGTTTTTATCTTTGTTGTTCTTGCCGTAATTTTCATTTTGGAGCAATACCGTTTGTTTAGCGTTTACGGCGTAAATCCCAACCTGTTTTTGATCGCTTTTCTCTTTTTTGTTTTTAACGCCAGGGCTTTTTGGTTTGCTGCCTCCGTTGCCGCTTCCCTCGCGGTTTTCGTCTTTTTTTTCTCGCCATATCTCACGGTCTCCTCCGCCGTGCTTCTTCTTTTGGTTTTGGCTTTTCATTTTATCAAGAAATTCATGACCGGCACGCCGTTTTTGGATTTTTTAGTTTTTGTCCTTACGGGCACTCTTCTTTTATATCTCTTCATCGGGGTTTTCCGCCTAACGTCCTTGCCGGCCGGTTTCATCTTTCTTGAGGCGTTGTATAATTTGGCTTTGGGAGCGGTCGTTTGGCTCGCTCTCGGCGAGAGGTCAAAATTAAAATGAGAAAAACTGAGCCTGAAATCAATTTGGAAGATATTCTCACCGACCGTTTTCAGGAAGACGACCTTTTGGAAGTCCCTTTGCATGAGGGTGTTTTCAGGTTTTTTTCGGCCTCCGTCATAGTCATCGCCGGTTTTGCGGCTTTCCAGATTTTGAACGTTGGGGTGGTGAAGTACGATTTTTACAAAGCGCGGGCCTCCGCCAATATGAGCTTTATGGAAGTGAGCCGGGCGCCGCGGGGCGTAATCTTCGACCGTTTCGGCAAGCCGCTTACGGAAAACATTCCGGCGCTCGTTGCCTACTTGGTGCCCCACGAACTGCCGGCGGCATTGGACGAACGTTCGCAGGTTTTGCGGAGAATAAGCGAAATTTTGAACGTCAGCGAAGCCGAGCTTACGGAAAAAATAAAAGCTAAGAATTGGGATTTCAGCGAAAAATTGGAACTCTCGGGTAATTTGAATTACGAACAGATCGCCGTGATCCAGTCGGCAAAAATTCCGGGGCTTTCGGCGGAGTCGGTTTTCAAGCGTGACTCGCAGCCGACGGGCGTTTTTTCCCATTTGGTCGGTTTTACCGGTCTTGTTGACGTAAATGACTTGGAAACAAACCCCGCTCTTTTTATTGACGATGAGATCGGCCGAGCGGGCTTGGAGGCCTATTATGACGATTACTTGCGGGGCGAAAACGGCCGGGAAGCGGTTTTGAGGAACGCCGAAGGCGAAGTCAAGGGAAAAACCGGTATATCTCTCGCGAAACCAGGGCGTAACCTTGCTACTTTTGTTGACAAGGAGTTTCAGGAATATTTTTACAACCGGCTCTCCGATGCTCTCCAAAATCTTGGCCGGGAAATCGGCGTGGGCGTGGCCTTGAATCCCCAAAACGGGGAAGTGCTCGCCCTTTTCAATATTCCTAGTTTTGGTGTGAACGACGTCTCCGATGTTTTAACTGGTTCCAACAAACCTCTTTTCAATCGGGCGGTTTCCGGGCTTTATAACCCCGGTTCCACCATTAAGCCCCTTGTCGCGATTGCCGCTCTCGCGGAAGGCATTATTGATAAGGAGAAACAAATTTATTCCGCCGGTTTCATTGAAATTCCCAATCCTTATGTTCCTGGAAGCCCCAGCCGGTTTTTGGACTGGAGGGCGCACGGCTGGGTTGATTTAAGGGCTGCTCTGGCTCGTTCTTCTAACGTCTATTTTTACGAGGTGGGCGGCGGCCTGCCTGCGCAGGCAGGTTTTGAGGGTCAAATCGGCTTGGGCATTGAGCGTCTACGGACCTGGTGGCACAAATTCAATCTTGACGAGAAAACCCTGATTGATTTGCCAGGTGAAAAAGCAGGTTTTCTCCCCTCACCCGCCTGGAAAGAGGAAAAATTCGGGGAGCCCTGGCGCATCGGTGACACTTATAACGTTGCGATCGGCCAAGGTGATTTGCTCGTAACACCGCTTGAACTTTTGAATTACATCGCCTCCGTCGCAAACGGCGGCAAGTTCTACGCGCCGAGGGTTGTAAAAAATGTTTTTGACGGCGCAGGTGAAGAAATTTTGAAAAGCGAGCCCAAAGTTCTCAAAGACCTGGGTCCGGAAGTGGGAAGCATTCTGAAAGAAATCCAAGACGGAATGATTGATGCGGTGGAAGAGCCCTACGGCACGGCGTATCTTTTGAGCGATCTGCCTTTCAAGGCGGCCGCCAAAACCGGCACGGCCCAGATTCAGAATAACGAGAAAGTGAACGCTTTTTTCGTCGGCTACGCGCCCGCCGAAAATCCGGAAATCGCCATTCTTGTCCTCGTGGAAAACGCCCGCGAGGGAAGTTTGAACGCTGTGCCGGTGGCCAAGGACGTTCTTCTGTGGTACTATGAGAACCGAATAAAAACCCGCCAATAATGGAAATAACCTACTTATCCCAGGAAAAATACGACGAACTTCAAAACGAACTCGGTCAATTGAAGAAAGAAGGCCGGCAGGCGGTGGCCAAGCGCCTGAAGCACGCCAAGGAACTTGGCGATTTGTCCGAAAACGCCGAATACCAGGAAGCCCGGGAGGAACAGTCGCGGCTTGAGAAAAAAATAAGCGAAATTGAGGAACTCCTTCGGGCCGCTTCCATCATCAAAAAATCGTCCGGGACGGCGACGGTGCGCATCGGCAGCCGCGTGAAATTGGAAAAGAATGGCGATACTTTTACCTACAATATTGTCGGCTCAAACGAAGCGCGGCCGACGGGAGGGATGATTTCTAATGAGTCGCCGGTCGGCCGGGCGCTCCTGGGCCATAAAGCGGGGGATACGGTCTCGGTTCAAACCGCCGCGGGCCTCAATACGTATAAAATCGTTGCTATAGAATAACGCCCCCATGTTAGAGGACATTCTAAGAGAAAGAGCGAAGAAACTGGAGGCCTATAAAAAAATAGGCAATCCTTATCCGGCAAGGGTGGCGCGCGATGCGACACTTGCCGAAGTTGCGGAGAAATTCGCGAAGTTTGAGAAATCAAAAAAGAGCGTTTCCCTCGCCGGCCGGATTCTATCTCTCCGCGACCAGGGGAAGATAATTTTTGCCTCTGTCTCCGATGGCACGGGCAAGTTCCAGTTCGTTTTCAAAAAAGAGGAAACCGAAAATTTTGACGTTGTTAAGCAGACCTTTGAGGCCGGTGATTTCGCGGAGGCGACCGGCCGGGTTTTCTCCACGGTGCGCGGCGAAAAAAGCTTGCTCGCGAAGAGCGCGAGGTTAATCGTGAAAAGTTTGCGGCCCCTGCCGCAGGAGTGGTTCGGTTTGGAAGATATTGAGTCGCGCCTGCGCCAAAGATACTTAGATATTCTTTTGAATCCGGAAGTCAAAGAAACCTTTGTCAAAAAAAGTTTGTTTTGGAATGAAATCCGCGCTTATTCCAAAAAAGCCGGTTATTTGGAGGTGGAGACGCCGGTACTGGAGGCCGTCCCCGGCGGAGCGGATGCCGAACCTTTTAAAACCCATCACAACGCCCTGGACACGGATTTTTATATGCGGATTTCCCTGGAGTTGCCGCTCAAGAAACTCTTGGTTGCCGGCTACGAAAAAGTTTTTGAGCTCGGCCGGATTTTCCGCAACGAAGGCGTTGACCGCGAGCATCTCCAGGATTACACCCAGATGGAGTGCTACGCCGCTTACGAGGACTACAACGATATGATGAAATTCACCGAGGGTTTGTATAAATCAGCCATTAAGGCGGTCGTCGGTTCGTTAAAAACGACATTTGGCGGCAAAACCGTGGATTGGGGAAAGAAGTGGCCGAAACTTGATTATTACGAACTCTTTGAGCAGGAAACCGGATTAGATTTGAAGAAAGCGACCCGTGACGAACTTTTTCAAAAAGCCAAAACGCTGGGGCTGGAACCGGAAAGAAATTTAGGCCGCGGGCGGCTGATTGACGTCATTTTCAAGAAAGCCGCGCGGCCGAAACTCTGGGAACCATGTTTCATCATCAATCAGCCAATTGACATCTCGCCGCTTGCGAAACGCAAGGAAGATGAACCGGATAAAGTGGAGCGTTTCCAGATTATGGCAGCCGGCACCGAGGTTGGCAACGGCTTCTCCGAACTGAACGACCCAATTGACCAGCGCAAACGCTTTGAAGAGCAGATGCGCCTGCGGGCGGAGGGCGACAAGGAAGCCCAGCGGTTGGACGAAGAATTTTTGCTCGCCCTGGAATACGGCATGCCGCCCTCCTCCGGTTTCGGCATGTCAGAGCGGCTCTTCGCTGTCATTATGGACAAGCCCGTTCGGGAAACGGTCATTTTTCCCTTAATGAAACCAAGATGAAGAAGGTTATGGTATTCGGAACTTTTGACGGCCTTCACGAAGGCCACCGCGCTTTTTTGGAGGAGGCGAGAGCTGAAGGCGATTATCTCGTAGCGGTTGTCGCCCAAGACCATATCGTGGAACGTTTAAAGGGGCGTTTGCCGAAGTTGAATCTTGCCTCGCGTTTTGAGGCGTTAGAGAATGAAGACGGCGTAGACGAGGTTATGGCGAGTGACGCGCATCTCGGCGTCTGGGAGGTCGTTAAAAATTACAAGCCGGATGTCATCGCGGTGGGTCATGACCAGAATGCCTTGAAAGAGGATTTAGAAAATCACCTTGACGAACTCGGCTACAAACCGGAAATAAAGGTGATGCGTGCTTACGAGGAAAATAAATAAAAACATGTTGGATGTAAATTTCATAAGAGAAAATCCGGAGAAAGTTAAAGCGGGCGTGGAAAAGAAGAACGCTGACCCGAAGCTGGTTGATAAGTTTTTGAAGATTGACGACGACTGGCGTTCCAAAACCGCCGCTTTGGACCAACTCCAAGCCGAGCAGAATAAGGTGAGCGCGGAGATGGGCAAAAAGAAATCCGCCCACGGTATGAGCCAGGCCCAGCTTTTAAAGAAAAGAATCAGCGAGGTTCAGAAAGAAAAAAACGATTTGGAAGTTAAACGGGACGAAATCCTTGGAAATTTGCCTAATATTCCCTTTGAAGACGTGCCGGTTGGCAAGGATGAGTCGGCAAACAAGGTTTTGCGCGAGGTGGGGGAGAAGCCGCAGTTCAAATTCCAGCCGAAAAGTTATCTTGAGATTGCTGAAAATCTTGGCCTCATAAATGTTAAAAAAGCGGCTGAGGTTACAGGCACGCGCTTCGGCTATGTCCTGGGCGATGCGGTGCTTCTAGAGTTCGCTCTCGTAAAACTCGCCTTAGATGAACTAATGCCCCACGGATTCATTCCGGTTCTGCCGCCGGTCATGGAAAGGCCGGAGGTGATGCGCAAAATGGGCAAGGGCAAGTTCATTGACGAGAGTGACGCTTTTTATGTTAAAGACGACGATTTGTATTTAATTGGGAGTTCGGAGCATACCCTTGGGCCTTTTCACATGAATCACGTTTTCAAGGAAAAAGAGTTGCCCCGCCGCTATGTGGGGTTTTCAACTTGCTTCCGGCGGGAGTCCGGCTCCTACGGCCGGGACACGAAAGGAATATTGCGGGTGCATCAATTTGACAAGCTGGAGATGTATTCTTTCGTCCATCCGGACAAATCCGAGGAAGAGCACAAATTTTTGCTGTTCTTGGAAGAGAAACTGGCGCAGAAGCTGGAGTTGCCGTATCGGGTGGTGGAGCTTTCTACGGGCGACATGACCTGGGGTGATGCCCGGCAGTATGATATTGAAGTTTGGTTTCCTTCGGAGAATAAATACCGCGAGACGCATTCGGCCTCAAACACCACCGATTTCCAAGCAAGAGGAATAAACGCAAAATACGAAACAAAAGACGGTAAGAAAGAATTCGTTCATACGCTAAACGCCACGGTTTTCTCTCAGCGCCCCATCCTTGCGATTATTGAGAATTACCAGACCGAAAAAGGCACCGTGAAAGTCCCGAAAGTTCTCCAGGACTATCTCGGCAAGAAAGAAATAGGCAAATAGAACGCTGGCGCAATGAAAGAAAAGTTCTTATTATGTGAGGTATGGAGGAACTAGTCTTTCAAAAAAAGAAGAGAAAACTAAGAGGGAAGGTGGTTTTATGGTCTCTAATTCTGCTTTTTCTGGGCGGAGCGCTTATCGGCGCCTCCTATTTCGTTCTCTACGACGATTTTTTCAAGGTTAGGCAATTGGAAGTGACTGGCTCGCGTTCCATAGACCAGGAAAGGTTTTTGAGCCAATTGAAGAACGAAATGCTCTCCGCTTCGCTCTGGAGAGCAATGCTCGGCCCGGACAATATTTTGTTCTGGGAGTTCGGTGCGAAACCCGAGAGTTTGCCCGGCTCGCCGATTGTTTCCGTCGCGGCCGTGGATGTAAATCTCTCGGCGAGAAAAGTGTCGGTTGGGGTGAAAGAGAGGGAAATTGCCGGTGTTCTCTGCCGCGGCGACGATTGCTACGGTTTTGATGAGAGCGGCATCGTTTTCGCCAGAACCCCGAACATTCAGGGCTACCTCATTTTGAAAATAGACGACGAGAACAGCAAGTCCTTTGTTCTGGGTTCTTCAATTTTTCCGAAAGAAGAGTGGCGGGAGAATCTTTTCAAAACGCTTGCCGTTTTTGAGGAGAATAATATCGCCGTTTCTTCCGTTCTTGTCAGGAATTATTCGTTGGAGGAATGGGAAGCGGAAACGGCCTCGGGCCTGCGGTTTCTCTTCAGTTTGAGTTTCACGCCGGAGAATTTGGCGGGGATTTTGAATAATTTGGACGAGGAATTTGACTTCGGGAAACTCGCTTACTTTGACTTCCGCGTCCCCAACAGGATTTATTACAAATGAAAATTCACGCAACAAATTTAGCGTATATTGATGGAGCAAACCTATACAAAGGCGTAGAGGAACTTGGATGGAAATTGGATTATAAACGCTTTCGCACGTGGCTTTATGAAAAGTATAAAGTTAAGAAAGCCTTTATTTTTATAGGGATGATCCCCAAATATAAAAACATTTACACAGATTTACAGGAATGCGGTTTTACGCTCGTTTTTAAAGAGGTTGTTTATGATGATAAAACAGGAAAGCCAAAAGGTAATTGCGATGCTGATTTAGTATTACGTGCGGCACGGGATACTTACGAAAGCGATTTTGGGAAGACAATAATTGTGGCTAGCGACGGTGATTATGCTAGTTTAGTGGAATTTCTTAAAGAAAAAGGTAAATTAGGAACTATTCTTTCTCCGAATAAACCGGAGAAGTGCTCTATTCTCTTAAAGAGAACCGGTGCTCCTATTTCGTACCTTGATGACCAACGTGCCTTATTAAGGACTCGATAAAAAGAAAAAGCCCCCGATGGAGACGAGCTCCATAAGGGTCTTTTCCGTGGTGATACTAGTATCATACCAAGTCGTTTAACAATTCGTCAATAGTTATCCACAAACCCTCAAGAATCCTTTATAATAAACCTAATTTGGGGTTAGTAGCCCCGACTCGCGAGTTTCTCAAAAGATTGTGGTTCGCTTTTTCTTCCCCGCGCCAGACAGCTTCGGCTCTGCCTGCCGGCAGGCAGGTCGGGCGATTTCGGTCGCCTGAGGCGACCTCAACCCTTCGCTCGCTTTAGATCTAATGTATGACATGTCATACATTGGATAGCTCACTCACCACACGCACTATGCGGCCTCATAGTGCGTGGGCTCCGCCGAAGAATTGAGGGGCAAGTTTGGCTTAGGGAAGAAAAAGCGAATATAATTAATTACTGAATTAATTCAGTAGTTTTATGGCTCGCAGGAAAACGACGGAAAAGAACATAAGAAAAATCACCAAAATGGGCGGGGGCAAGAGTTTTGGCATCACCCTGCCGATTGAGGTTGTCCGCAAACTCGGCTGGCGCGAACGGCAGAAAGTGGTCGTGGAACTCAAAGGCCGGAAGTTGATAGTAAAGGATTGGAGGAGGTAATAGAGAACCCTCGAAAAATGAGGCAGAATTTGTGGTAAAATTATGAGTAATAATTTAAACCCTCATGGCTAAATCCTTCACTATAAAAGATTTACCACTAGAACTTCGACCTAGGGAAAAGATTATTAGAAAAGGGACTCATAATATTAGCGATAAGGAGCTTTTGATGGCCTTATTAGGGAAAGGCGCTCGTGGTGAATCTATTGCCGTAACGGTTGAGAGACTATGGGCCAAATTTAGAGGTTTAGAAAATATATCTAAGGCCTCCGTTCCAGAACTAACTAAAATTAGGGGTATAGGTTCAGCTAAAGCTGTCCAAATTAGAGCCGCTTCTGAATTAGCTAGAAGATTGAACGGCAATAGTGCTAAAGAATATGAGCTTAAACCCTTTGTTAAATGGGCTGGTGGTAAGAATCAGTTACTTAGTCAATATGCTAGATTTTTTCCTCCACGATACACTTACAATACCTATTTTGAACCGATGGTTGGTGGCGGGGCAGTTTTCTTTTATTTACGGCCGGAGAGCGCAATTTTGTCGGATCTTAATAGAGACTTAATAAACACATACATAGTCATTAAGAATAATGTAGAAAATCTTATTAAAGTCTTAAACGAATACAAAAATAACCATGACCAAAAGTTCTATTACCAAGTTAGAGACGATTATAACAGCGATGTTTTAAATAAGATTGAGCGAACTGCAGCTTTTATATATCTAAACAAAACCGGTTTTAACGGTCTTTATAGAGTTAATAGTAAAGGAGAGTTTAATGTGCCGTCCGGGAAGTACAAAAATCCGGGTATCCTAGACGAGCAAAATTTAAGATCAACCAGTAAAGCTCTAAAGCATGTAAAACTTTATGCTGAGTCTTTTGAGAAGATTATAGATAGGGTAAAGAAAGATGATTTTATATATTTTGACCCCCCTTATTACCCACTCACTAAGACCGCTAAATTTACCACTTATACAAGTGAGGATTTTCTCGAGAAAGAGCAAGCTAAATTGGCCGATATTTTTAGAGCTTTAGATGAAAAAGGTTGCAAGGTTATGTTGAGTAATTCTAATACTAAATTTATAAAGGATTTATACAAAAAGTACAGAATTGAAACGGTAAGTGCAAGTAGATTTATCAACTGCGATGGAAGTAAACGCGGTAAAATCAGCGAGCTTGTGATAATGAACTATTAGTATGAACGTAAAAGACCCGGGAATAAAGATGGTTTTTAACAAAGAAGGAAAGGCTCACAAACCGATCAGGATTTTTATTCCCGAAAAGAATATTATTGTAGGAGTTTATCAAGGCAGCTTAAGTAAATATGACATTTTAATAAAATACCGCCAGGGATTAAAAAATGGAAAGTGGTCTAATATAAGAACACCAAAACACATTCATTGGGCCGTTGATCTTCTAATTAAAATGCACGCAGATAAAGGAAAAATAAAGAAATTTTTGGGTTTCTTACTAGATATATGGAAGAAGACAACTCCAATAAAAAGTAAATCGGATAGAAAGAAAATATTAGATATTAAAAACCTTCTTTATAAGCACGGAAATAAAATAAAACAATACCAAAGCATTAGTCAGTATGGTGAGTATAGAATAGAGTTTCTAATATTACTGGCCAAATTATTAATGATTCAAGAAAAAACTAATATGGCGGATGCATATATGTTCCGAAGACTTTTAGAAGCTTTAAAAAGAGGAGAAGATATTTTTAAAATTGTTTCTATAGCTACACATAGGGGAAGATAACCCGCCGCAACCCAAATGAACAAAAAAATCAGTAGTTTTAGAGGATTAAAAGAACGTATTCAGGATTTCCATTCCGAGTTTCGTTTACGGGTTGAGTCGCAGGGAGGCGCTGCTTTGTATTTTAGAGCCATAACCGCACAATTGCTTTGGTTTTTATTAGGTTACTTGATTGTCAAGAAGATTTTACCTATAACTGACGTGTTACTGTCAAATGCTATTATCTTAATTTTTATGGGGCTGTTAGTTTTTTTATGGTCCGCTATAAAATCTAAGATGCCAGCTTGGATAACTTATTTGATAAAAGGAGAATTTTTCTATGATTTTGAGCGACCGATGTTAAATTTCTGGATATTTTTTCTAAGTATTCTTAATATATTCTTTATACTTTTACCGCCCAGTTATTCTTCTAAAAAGTTGAAAGATAATAATTAAAAATCATGAGTGACCCAAAAAAAAGGGCAAATACAGGTGTTACTATATTTCTATTCCTTTTCGCCTCAGTTCTAATTTTTCTTGCTTTTAAACAGCAGTTTGAGAGCCAAGAGAAGGAAGCGGAGTTAACTCAAAGGATTAGTCAGAGCGTTACTGAACAGGTGGTTAACCGCGTCGAGCAAACACTCTCAAAACCATCAGAATTTCCAGACTTCGACTCTTTATCGCGTCTGGAGAAACTAGTTGTTGTCAGTGATTTTGAAAGTTGGACTCCAGGAGCGAATACGCAGGATGAAAAAATTAGGAAAGTTATAATTCTTGATCGAGGAGATTTGGCTAAAGCGTATATTTATGTTCGAGCATCGCTAGATAGTAAGGCGCTGACTAGATGGGAAAGTATTTATGTAAAATTGGACAACAGCGGAGGACACTTGTTTAGGAAGGAGAGCTTACCGATACCAAAAGGTGATAAGACAGAGTTATTATATACACTGGATAATATTCCTTACCTCCAATCGGTTCCTTACTCCGAATTGAGGGTTCCATTACACGTGGATTGGTTTCAGTTTTTCAGAAATAAAGCAGAAGTTGAGTTACTAACTTTTGTTTCTTCTCTAAGACCAGCACTGATTGAGGAAATTTCTCTATACTACGAGTGTATAGAAGCTAGTGAATGTCTTTTGACGTTGAAAAATATGGGCTTCAGATAATTCAAATAGAATTGAAAAGGTGAACTACCAAGGCGTGATAATTGAAGAAAGTTTGGAGAATAAGGATGTTTTGAAGGACGTGCGGGTTTTGGGCACCAAAGTTGAGCCGGTGACGGAAAATCACAAAACGCCGTGGATAAAGCAGTGGACGCTCCACACGGTTGAGATTCCAGAGAACCAAGCCGAGAGCATCGCAGAAAAACTTAGCTGGTCGTTGGACAGCGAACACAACTGGTACGCGGATTTCAAAAATGACGATATCCACTTCATAATTTTCCGCGGCAAGGTTTTTAAAGTGGACAGGACCAAAAAAGAAGAATACGATGCCGCAACAGCGTACGGTATCTCTTTAGGTATCCCGGATTACCAGTTGGACTTTTCACCCGATATCAAGGAATGGGAGAGGTAGATTTATGACAATTGATATTATTCTATACATTTTGTTAGTTATGATTTTTTGGGATTTTTCATGCCACGTTATTAAATGGCTTGGCGGGGAGGAGAAATTTACAAGAAGCAAGTCAATTTTTTCTTACTATTACCCGCATTTCAATTGGATGAAGACGCCAAATGGCCCGGTGCAACGACCCAACTGGAGAAAGTACTATGATAGATTTTGGGTCGCATACTGGGGGATAGCGTTTGTTCTTTTGGTCGTATATTTGATTTTTAAATAAACCACCAAAAATTAGGAGAGTATGTTACAATAAAGATATATTTGGGAGCTATTTTCGGATTTGACATAAAGTAAACAATATTCTATATTATACTTGCTAAGGTTCTCATGAAAAAAATCGACAGGAAAATAAAGAAGCTTCTGGATTTAGATAAAAAAATCCAGAAATTACCCAAACTTTCGCCAGTTGAGAAAGCCGTTTTGAATAAAGAGCAAAATTTCGAATCGGTTTATTATTCCAATAAATTGGAGGGCAATAAGCTTTCAAAGGAGGAAGCCCGGCGAGCTATTCTTTAAGGGATAGTTTATTTTGCATGCAAAGCTCGTTAAGCAAGAAGGACATAGATATTCTTGAAGAAAAGGGCCTTTGGGAGGCCCATTCTTATTTACATCGGATTATAAAGAGATTATTGCGTAAGAAATTTCCTGTTGAAATTCGGTACATCAAGGAGGCGCACAGGATTATATTTACAGTGGCGCGCCAACCTGGGATCGGCGGCAAGTACCGGAAAGATAATAGTCAGGATCTCCGGAGAATTGACGGCACGCCCTTAAAGATGACCGATTGGAAAAATATTCCAAACGAAATAGCCGAATTGGACTATGAATTGAGAGAAGCAACAAGAAATATAAAACCACCAAAAACGGAAAAAGAATACAAGAAAATAGTATTCGTGGCGGCGAAATTATCGCATCGTTTGGCATCTATCCATCCTTTTAGAAACGGCAATGGGCGCGCCTCGCGTTTACTAATTGATGCGATTCTGATGCGAGCCGGTTTGCCCAGTATTGCCGTTAAAAAAGAAAAGCCGCAATACTTGAGGGCCATGCGTCAGACAGATGACGGCAATTATTCCAGTTTGGAAAACATAATTATAGACGGTTTGGAAGAGCACAAAAGGAAAAATTACGTGATAGCTCTAAGAAAGAAATTAGAGTATTTTAAAGCAAAGAGACGTAGGAGGTAACGGTCGCCAAAAACTAGGAGAGTAGATTCAAAATATCATGTTTAAAGCTGTTATTTTTGATTTAAACGGCGTCTTCATAAAAAGCCGAAAGTTGAGCGAACGTTTTGAGGAAAAATTTGGTGTCAAACAAGAAGAATTTTTGCCAGCCCTGAACGCTATTATGCCCAAAGTGAGAATGCCTGATGCCGGCGACGCTTTTTCTTATTGGAAGCCATATTTTGACAAGTGGGGGTTAGATTTATCAAAAGAAGCTTTCTTCGACTTTTGGTTTTCGGGCGAAAAAGAAGCTCCGGAAATGATATCACTGGCCAGAGAATTGAAAGATAGGGGAGTAAAACTTTTCATTCTTTCGAACAACGTTATTGAGAGAACAAAATTTTACAATAACAACTTTCCGTTTCTAAAAGAGCTTTTTGAGAAGGTTTATTATTCATGGCAGACCGGTTTTACAAAGAGCAATGCTGGCGCTTACCAAAAACTGCTTGAGGAAAACAATTTAAAACCGGAAGAGTGCGTCTTTTTTGATGATTCGCCGGGCAACGTTGCGGTAGCAAACGGCCTAGGTATAAAATCTTACTTATTCGAAAGCGCCGAAAAAACGAGAGAGATTTTGAACCCACCAAAAAATTAGTAGAATAGATTTATTTATATGGTTATTAAAGACAAAATTGTTGTGATAACAGGGGCTAGTGGGGGATTTGGTAAGGCCTTAGCCGCTGCTTTTGCTAAAGAAGGCGCAAAATTAATTTTAAGCTCGCGCAGCGGCACAGAGTTAGATAATGCCGGTCGGGAACTAAATGCTGCTGTTTTTACTGCAGACGTAACTGATGAAAATGAGGTGGTCAAATTAGCCAATTTCGCCGTCCAAAAATTCGGCAAAATTGACGTATGGGTTAACAACGCCGGTATTTGGGTTCCTCACGCGCCGGCGGAGGAAATGGATTTGAAAAGAGTCCATGATATGGTGGAAGTTAATTTGTTTGGCACAATTCATGGTTCAAGGGTAGCTCTAATTCAAATGAAGAAACAGCACTCTGGCACAATAGTCAATATTCTATCAACAAGCGCGCTCCAGGGCCGTGCCGGTTCATCCGGTTATGTTGCGAGCAAGTATGCCGCAGTCGGCTTTACTAAATCGCTTCGCCTCGAGGCGCAACCGGAGAAAATCAAGATATTGGCAGTATATCCAGGCGGAATGAGAACCCACCTTTTTGATGAAAAGATGCCGGAGGATTATGACAAGTATATGGATCCCGGTTCTGTAGCCAAAACCTTGATTGAAAATCTCAAAAAAGATAACCCCGAGGAAGAACTGATTATTAGAAGAAAATAGAATCCGCCAAAAAATTAGGAGAGTAGATTAGAATTGATTTTTCTTATTGCGAGGAGTAAAAGATAGTTAGTACTTCTAGGGAGGAATAAATGCCGTTTGAATTCAAGCCCGGCGATTGGGATTGGTCTGACGTGCACCAGGGACTAACCGAGGAGACCGCACGGTCTTGCCGTTGAAGTCCCGGAGGGCATCTTCTCGGCCGGGGTCCAGGGTGATGCCAAGACCTACACCCCAATCGTGATGCTCTCGGGACCATTCCCCGGCCATGAAGTGCTGGCGAAACTCTCCTCCAAGATATCAAACACCGTGCCCGCAAACAGGGTAACGTTTGAATTCGGGAGGAGATAACGCAGAGAGCCGATGTTCGCACCGCGGCGCCGTAATCAAAACGGCGCCGCTACTTTTTGAGATATAATAGGAGAGTAAATCCATGAAATTCATTTTTGTCCGGCACGGGGAAACGGAATACAATAAACTGCGCCGACGAATGGGTCAGCGGATAGACGAATCTTTGAACGAAGCGGGCTTGAATCAGGCCAGGGAATTGGCTAATCAGTTGGAAGATAATTTTGACGTCATTTTTTCATCACCGCTGAAACGTGCTAAAGAGACCGCGGAAATTATCGCGGAGCGATTCAATAAGAAACTGATTTTTAGTGATTATCTCAAGGAACACGATATAGGGTCTTTATCAGGTAAAGCGCGGGAAAAAGGGGAGAGAATGGGTATTGGTGACCCAGAGTACGACTACCGTCCCTACGGCGGCGAATCAGTGGAAGATGTTAAAGCTCGGCTTGAGAAATTCATAAAGGAGGTTAAAGAGAGTTATCCCGATAAAACCGTTCTTGTCGTGACCCACGGCGGCATAATAAGATTGATACATTATTTGCATAAAAAAGAAGAACTGGACCACATCGGTAACACCTCCGTCCACGAATTCGAATTGTGATTAGACATTCTAACATTCTGCAGAATGTTAGAATGTCATATTAAGAAAACCACCAAAAATTAGGAGAGTAGGTGTTTAAAATTAAAAAGATATGAAAAAACTTCTACTTGCATCAAATGGTAAATTTCTGATTGAAAAAGGTTATGATCTTTTAGGAGTCCCGAAAGATCATATTAGAATTGCTTATATCACCACCGCCTCGAAGGGGGCGCGAGATCTAAATTATCTGGAGAACCACAAAAAAAGCATGCACGCAAATGGACTAGACTTTGAAGAGATGGACGTTGAAGGGAAAAGCTTGAATGAATTAGACGCGCTTTTTAGTGGGAAAAACGTTATCCACGTTGAGGGAGGTAATACTTTTTACCTTCTGAAGGCTATCAAAGAAAGCGGATGCGATAAAGTTCTTAAAGAATTGGTTTTAAGAGGCGTTATCTATGTCGGAACGAGCGCGGGCGCGTACATAGTATGCCCTACAATTGAAACCTCAACGTGGGGACCAGATAAAAAAGATGACTATGGATTAACTGATTTTACTGGATTAAACCTCGTACCCTTTCTCTTGAAAGTACATTATAAAGATGAATTGGAAAATTTATTTAGGGAAAAGATAAAGACAGCATCGCATCCCGTAAGAATTTTACGAGACGGACAAGCAATTTTAGTTGAAAACGATTTATATACCTTAGTAGGTGAGGGCGAAGAGGTAAAACTTTAATGAAGTTAAGTCACAAGAGAAATTTTAATATTGCTCCAAAAGCGCCTTTTCATTTTGACGGGACTTTTCATAAGCCGTCACATTTTCCCAATAAATTGAAGCTTGATGATTGGGAACCCGGCAAATATTGGCAGGGATTACGCTTTGGCAAAAGACTTTATGGCTTGAAAATAGAAAATGCCGGAACGGTGGCAAAGCCAAAACTGAAAGTCTTATTTTATTCAAACAGAGATTTTACGGACAAGGAAGTAGAGCAATTGAAAAATGAGATAGCGTGGCGTTTTGAACTATACGCTGACTTGAAGGAATTTAACGGTCTTGCTAGGAAAGACAGGCGATTTTATCCGATTTTCAAAAAATGGCTGGGCATGAGGAACGCGAGCCAATACACTCTTTACGAACTCCTTATTATTGCCATCGTTCTCCAAAATACCACGGTCCGGCGAAGTCAGCAGATGCTGGATGCTCTCCTCGGGAAATTCGGGACAAAAATTGAATTTGATAAGAAGAAACTTTGGGCAATTTGGCTTCCCGAAGATTTGGAAGAAGTTTCGGAGCAGAAACTCCGAGATTTGAAAGTCGGTTATCGCGCCAAATTCATCAGACGCCTTTCGCATGATTTTACCAGTAGGAGAGTTGATGAGTATAAACTCCGCCAGCTTGATAAGGAAAGCACAAAGGAAGCATTAATGAAACTTTATGGTGTGGGGCCGGAAACCGCCCGCATTCTTCTTTTTGAGGCCTACCACCATTACGATACTTTTGAGCATATCGCCCCGTGGCAGCAGAAAATATATTCCAGATTGTTTTATGGAAAGAAGTCGGTGCCTGCGAAGAAAATTCGCGATGACATTCTGAAGCGATACGGCAAATATTCAATGCTTGCGGTTCATTACATTTGGGAAGACGTTTTTTGGAGGAGAAAGAACGAAAAAATCCCGTGGCTGGAAAAAGAGATAAGGTTATAATGAATTGTAACCACCAAAAAATTAGGAGAAACCTAGGTTTTTTGATTAATTTCTCTTGATATGTTTATAATGTAACTATGGCTAAGTACAAGAATACCTTACAGAGGGGTTCGGTTCGTATTTTGGTGTTTAGGGAAGCAGGCGTTTGGTACGCGGTTGCTTTGGAATTCAATATCGTGGAAACAGGAGATACGTCCCGGGAGGCAATGCTCCTTCTTTTTGAAGCGGTGCAGGGGTATTTGGAATCCGCCAAGAAAACTAAGGCACGGCCGCACATTTTGAATCAAGCTGTGGACAGGGAATACGAAGAAAAGTGGCGTGGCAGCATACAAGCGAAGCGGCAGCCGAATTCGGTATTTTTTGCCGGAAGGATGAACATTCTGGGCGGTCGGGCTTTGGTGCCGGCGTAATATGCCGAGAGGCCTACATAATTGGACGGCTGAAGACGTCGTGCGTTTTTTGAAGGCGCACGATTTCCGTTTAAACCATACGAAAGGGAGTCATTATTTTTATGCCGGTCACGCCGGCGGCGCTTTTCGGCAGGTATGTGTGCCCTTTCACGGTTCAAGAACTCTAAAACCGCGCACCTTAAAAGGCATCATTCGTCAGTCAGGGATTTCTCAAGCAGAATGGTTAAGAGGATAGTTGATAAACAGAACCTGCTCGCCAAAAAATTAGGAGAGTAGATTAGGATTGATTTTTCTCACTGCGGGGAGTAAAAGATAATTAGTACCCAGAAGAGAGGAATAAATGCCGTTTGAATTCAAGCCCAGCGACTGGGATTGGTCTGACGTGCACCAGGACCGCACGGTCTTGCCGTTGAAGTCCCGGAGGGCATCTTCTCGGCCGGGGTCCAGGGTGATGCCAAGACCTACACCCCAATCGTGATGCTCTCGGGACCGTTCCCCGGCCATGAAGTGCTGGCGAAACTCTCCTCCAAGATATCAAACACCGTGCCCGCAAACAGGGTAACGTTTGAATTCGGGAGGAGATGACGCATGAAACCAGAGTTCGCGCCGCGGCGCCGTAATCAAAACGGCGCCGTTTTTTCTTTGAGATATAATTAGGAGAATAGATTTATGACTCAAAAAGAAGCTTTTGAAATTTTAAAAGCCGGCCACAACGTTTATCTTACCGGAGCCGCCGGCAGCGGAAAAACTTACCTTCTAAACGAATACATTGAGTTCTTGCGGAAGAAAAAAACCGACGTCGGGATTACCGCCTCAACCGGCATTGCCGCCACGCATCTTGGCGGAATTACAATCCACTCCTGGGCGGGAATCGGGATTTCACGCACCGCTTCAGATAAAGAAGTTAGGATGTTTGCGGCAAACCGCAGGGTTGCCAAGCGTCTTGCCAAAACCGAGACGCTTATTATTGACGAGGTTTCCATGCTTGATGCGGCTCGCCTCTCATTGGTTGATAGGGTGGCAAGAGCCGTGAGAGGCAAAGAACCCTTTGGCGGAATGCAGGTGGTGCTCTGCGGCGATTTTTTTCAACTCCCGCCGGTTGCGAACGAAAATGAGCCCCCGCCGCAGTTTGCGTATCGTTCTACGGCTTGGGAAGAACTTGGTCTTAAAGTTTGTTACCTTGACGAGCAACACCGGCATGGAGACGAAAAACTTTCCGAAGTGTTAAATGCCATTCGGCGCACGGAGGTTAATGAAAGTATAAGAATCCGTCTGCGCGGACGGTGCGACGCGAACTTGCCAAACGGGCGCGTTACCAAACTTTATTCGCACAACGCCGATGTGGATGCGGAGAACTTCCGTGAACTTCAGCGCTTGCCGGGAGAGGAGGTAAATTATCGGATGGAAACACACGGTGTTCCCGCCATTGTACAGTCCTTGAAAAACGGTTGCCTCGCCCCCGAAAATTTAGTTTTGAAAAAAGATGCCGTAGTAATGTTCGTTAAAAACAATTTTGAGAAAGGATATGCGAATGGGACGCTTGGCCGGGTGGTCGGCTTTAGTGAAGAAGGCCACCCCAGAGTAATCACCCTAAAAGGCAGAAATATCAGTGTTTCTCCGGAGAGCTGGATGGTTGAGGAAAACGGCAAACGGCTCGCCAAAATTACTCAAATTCCGCTCCGTCTCGCTTGGGCGATTACCATTCACAAAAGTCAGGGAATTACGCTGGATGCCGCCTTGATTGATCTATCGGCCGCTTTTGAAAGAGGTATGGGGTACGTGGCGCTCTCAAGAGTTCGAACGCTTGACGGAATGAAGCTTCTTGGGTTTAACGAAAAATCTCTTGAGGTCCACCCGGAAATTTTAGAGTTTGATGCCGAACTGCAAAGAAAATCGGAAGAAACAGTGCTGGCAAAAGAACTTGGCAGACAAACCGGAGGGATCCGTTCCCGATTTAAAAGACTAATCCCCAGTGATTAGTTATCCTTAAAGCACCACAACATTCCAACATTCTATAGAATGTTGGAATGTTGTGAAATGAAAAGGCGAGCCGTGATGGTTAAAAAGAAGTTGAATAATAAAAACGTTTTGGTCAGTGTTTTGAAGAGCAGGAGCGACCGGCGTATCCTTTTTTGTGAGCGCTGGTACCGAATTCCCCTTGCTTTCCTGCCCAAACGGAAATTTAAATACGTTGCTTTCTACCAGCCGGCGGTTTTTGGCCGGCACGGCAAAAGAATAGAATACTATGCTAGGGTCTCCCGGCGGAAAGTTTATAAGAGGATTAAACTTCTGCCAGAAGGAATCGGTCATCCGCGGGCCAAAGATGATTACCTGAAACTCGAATTTAAGGAACTAAAGAAACTGCCGCGGCCCGTGAGGAACATCGTTCCCCGCCGCGTTTCTTTCGGTTTCACAACTTTGAAAAACCTGCTCTCAAGCCGGAATATTTTGGAGCTCTACGACATTATGCCGACTGAGGAGATTATCGGCCGCTGTCTCCGGCGCTGGGGCATTAAAGCCCTATCGGAATTTCCGGTTTCCGCCTGCGGCAAACGTTTTCGCCTGGATTTTGCGATTGTCCGCCGCAACCGGCGTCTGGCCATTGAATGCGATAATAAAAAGGCTCATGCCGGCAAACTCCAGAAGCGCCGGGACAGAGTGAAAGATTTTTGTCTCCGGCGAGCCGGCTGGCGGGTCATCCGCCTTAAGGAACGGGAGATTATTGAGAACGCGGAGGCCTGCTTGAGGAAAATTCAAAAAGCCGCTCGCTAACAACCGCCGGAGACTTCATTGTATTCAAGGGGGAGTATATCACAACACTCCAACATTCTATAGAATGTTGGAGTGTTGTGGTACAATGACAAAATAGAAAGATATGAAGACACCCAAACAACTTGAACGATATTTCAAAGGAGCAGCTAATCACTGGCGGATAGCCATTTTGTTGACGGTTGAAAGAAACGAAGGGATTTCCGTTGAGGGACTTGCCGATGAGCTTGGCGCTGATTTCAAAAATATTTCCCAGCATACTCGCCGGTTAGTCCAGGCTGGTCTTTTGAACAAAAGATATCAAGGTCGGCAAGTGACCCACACGCTCTCGCCTTACGGCGAATCTTTCTTCAAGTTTATGACAATATTCTAACATTCTTAAGAATGTTAGAATATTGTAGAAAACAATCACCAAAAATTAGGAGAGTAATTAATTGACCAAAAGCACATAATGTGCTTTTTTGTATTTGGAACATCGCAATCAGGCACATCCTAGTGTAACCGGTAGATACGGAGGTTTCTATGAAAGTCGTCGTCGATGGCTCGGATATTGATGAATACTGCCACAAGAACTACAAGGCCTACCCGCGTTTGTTCGAGCCGGCTCAGGACGCGTTCATGAACGAGCGCGGCATCGGTTTTGCCGCGATTGAGCAGCTGTTCGGCCTGCGAAGCCCCGTGAAGCTCATGGAGGTTGCTTATCACCAGGAGCTTCGCGAAGGCGACGAGGTGGAAATCACGACCGAGGTTTCCGTCGGCAACACGAGCATAACCTATTACCAGGCGGCCACCAAAGACGGCGTGGTCGCGGCGGAGATGAAGCTCGTCGTGGTCCTCACGACGAGCGAAGGCCCGGCTCGGATTCCCGACGAAATCCGGGCAAAGCTCAAGTAGCTTGGAGGAAAATATGGCCCGGGAAACGCAGGTTTCCCGGGCCATGTTATATTTAAGAGTACCACCAAAAAATTAGGAGAGATAAGTTAATGCTAAAACGCGATAAGAGCTTTCACGACTACGTCCTCTACGACCTTTTGGGCGGGATAGACGGTGTTGTTTCGCGGCCGATGTTCTCCGGGTGGGGAATCTACAAGAACGGCAAAATTTTTGCGTTCATAATTGATAGCGATTTGTATTTCAAAGGAAACAAAGAAACTAGCCGGGTATTTGAGGAAAAAGGCGGCAAGCAGTTTGATTACGTTAAAAAAAGCCACCCGGAGCCAGTCAAACTCCCTTACTGGTCTGTGCCGGAAGAAATTCTGGAAGACCGGGAGGTTTTCACGGAATGGGTTAGCTTAGCCACCAAAAATTAGAATAATCCTCATTGAACAATTCCATAGAATTGTCCTATGGTGTTATAATATTATAATTATAATAAGTTGCGAAAAAATATGAAAAGATGGACCTTAATTTTTCGGGCCCTGGCTAATATCAATCGGCTGAAAATAATAAAGATACTCTCTGACGGCGGCAAGATGAACGTAGGGGACATTGCAGAGAGTTTGAATATTTCTTTCAAGGCCACATCAAACCATTTAGCCATGCTTAGAAATTTAGATGTTTTGGAATTCCAAGGTTCTGCTGGTCATGTGTTTTATTCACTCAATCCCCAGATGCCGAAAGATTTCCGTAGAATTTTGGCTAACGTCTTTAAATAAAAAGTTCATTGAACAATTCTATGGAATTGTTCCGGTTACTTCCCTCTATAAAAGGTTTTGAGGTAGAATGGGTTTATGAAAAAACAGGTGTTGATGATTCACGGCGGGACGACTTTTGACTCATACAAGGATTATTTGTCGTTTTTGAAAAAACTGAAAGTTGATTTGGACAGATACCGGGGCGAAAAGTGGGCTAATTCTCTAGGAATAAAGCTCGGTCGGGGATTCGACGTTCTCTTGCTGAAAATGCCGAACCCGATGAACGCGAGGTACGAGGAATGGAAAATTCTGTTCGGAAAAATCGCGCGAGCCCTAAGAAACAAAGTCATTTTAATTGGTCACTCCCTCGGAGCGATATTTTTGGCAAAATATCTGTCGGAAAACAGGTTTCCGAAGAAAGTTCGGGCGACTTTTTTGATTTCTGGGCCATATGACGATAAAAGTTTGGACGAATCATTGGGCGGCTTTACTCTCCCCGAGAGCTTGAAAAAGCTGAGAAAACAGGGCGGCCGGATTTTCCTGTATCACAGTAAGGACGACAAGGTCGTTCCGTTTGCCCACTTGGGAAAATACAAGAAAGCCCTACCCGGCGCCGTCGTGAGGGTTTTCAAAAAAAGAGGGCATTTCCTCCAATCGGATTTCCCGGAACTGGTGAAAGATATTAAGAATCTTTAAGAGATGAGGAATTCAACCGATAATCCCAAACCGCCGAAGCGGAGCGAGATTCGTCCGGGGGATTTCGTCTGGATTATTGAGAAGGAGCACTACGGCACGAAGAATTACACCCAGGGGTTCGTAAAGGAAGTCTTGAGCCCGGGGGAGAATCACCCGCGCGGCATCAAGGTGCGCCTGCGGAGCGGCATCGTCGGCCGCGTCCAATGGAAAATTTCCGATTGATTTAGAATTTGTAAATGAATATTGATGTGCCGGCGCGGGCGGCGGGTTTGATGTCGCGGAGCCACGAGTATTCGTCCTCGGGTTTGCGGTTCAAATCAGCGTCGGCAATGGCCTGGGCGCCCTGGAGGGAGTTTACGGAAATCGCGAGCCATTCAATTCCTTTGTCTTTAGGGTTGCCGCGAGCCGACCACCAGTTTTCTGCCACGTCCTCTCCAAGATAGTATTTCGGACTGCCGCCGCCGAAGTAATCCACGGCGATTTTTTGAATGTTGTTCTCCTTAACGAAAACGGCGAGCCGCTTCAAATCCTGTCCCCAGTCATAGTTTGAATCCGTGACGTATTTGTAGCCGTTTTTGATCCCCCCGCCGATTTCGTTGAAATAAGAGAGGTAATAAGGACTCCCGGCGAAGGTTTCCGCGGCGTACCAGACGAGCAAAATGATTATAAGTGCGAATTTAAGCGAGATTTTGAAGAATGCTTTGATGCGGGCAAAAAGCGAAGGCAAAAAATGATGGGGAAACTCGTGGAGTTTCAAAATCCACGATTTCAGGGTGCCGGTTGCGAGAATGTAAATAAAGGGCATAGTAGGCAGAAGGTGGCGAATTCCTATGTTCAGCGGGCTCCTCATACTTTGTACCCAGTAGATGACGATGAAAACGAGCATGCCGAACTCCGCGACATTTGTTCCTAAATAGTCGGAGAAGTTTTTAAATTTTACCTGCCTGCCAGCAGGCAGGAATTTTGAAACACCGATAATCACAGCCAATAAAATCATAATTAGCGACGGCAACGGTTCTTTGAGCAAAAACACAACGGGGAAGTAGTACCACCAGCCCTCTGCGGAAAGGTCGCCCAAAAAATAGGCGGTGTTGCCGCCGGCGGCCCGCTGGAGAATCATGAGCAGTCCGAAAAGATACTGGCCTAAGGGACGGAGAACGCTGTTTTTAATGAGCGCTAAATCCAAATCGACGAGCCAGCGCGGGTTGAAAGAACTGAGAGTGGTGGCGGCATCGGATAGTTCTTTAGTTGCCGGATAATTGAGTGTGAATAGAAAATAAACCGCGTAAATCAAAAAGAGCGCTGCAAAAAACATCAGGACGAATCTTTTGAAGTAAACCAAGAAATAATGGAGCGCTGCGCCATCCCTTTTGATTTTTGCAATGTAGTGGATGAAGCCGATAAAGATAAAAATCGGCAGAAGGAGAACGTTGGAAAATTTCATAAGGAGCGCCGCGCCTAAGGCCAATCCGGCGAGGATTGATTTTTTCCGTGAGGGCGTTGCAAGCATTTTAGTGAAAAAGTAGAAGCCGAAGAGCACGCCTAAAGTCGCTCCGACGTCGGTCGTGACGTAGTGACCGTGAGCAAGAACGGATGGCGAAAAACCGAAAAGAAAAGCGGGGACTAACGCCCAGCCGCGGCCCAAAATTTGGAGCGACCAGACGTAAATCAAAATAATCGTAAGGAGAGTAAGAATAATCGGGAAGATTCTTGCTGCGCCGACGATTTCATCAGGATTATTGCCTTCCGAATAAAGAAAGCGGTTTCCGACGTCCCACTGGCCGTTTACGTCTTTCTGCCAGCTCTCCGCTTCGGTGGGGAAATTGAGATTCATAAAGAGAAGCGGCAGAGCGGAGAGAGCTTTCACAAGCGGCGGATGCTCCGGGTTCAGGCGGTAGTCCAAATATCGCACGTAACCGTAACCGGCGGCAATATGGGCGGTCTCATCAAAGATTGCCGTCTCCTTTAGGGCGGCGTTCAGCATCAAAAGAAAAACAACGATTAAAATAAGGGCAACGGGGAAGATTTTTCGCATGTCTGTTATAATTATAGCTGAAAATGAGGAAAAGTGGTTTCACCTTAGTTGAGGTTTTGATTTACACCGCTATTTTCGCGATTAGCGCCGTGTTTTTGGTGGGGATTTTAACCGCTATCACCCGCGTCCAGAGCCGGCAATCGTCGGTGAACGAAGTAAATGACCAGATTTCGTTCGTCAATAATACCGTCGGGCGCCTCGTGCGGAGCGCGAGTTTGGTGGATATGACCGCTGGGAGCGCTACCACCACCTTAACTTTGAGGATGTCCTCTTCCACGCTTGACCCGACGACCATCTACGTTGATGCTTCCAACACTGCGATTTATCTCCAGGAAGGAACGAGCACGGCGGTGGCTTTGACCGATTCCAAGGTGAAGATTGTGAGTTTCCTCGCCACCAAGTTCGAGAATCCGGGCGGGCCGACCATCGTCCAGATTGATTTGGCGGTGGAATACAATACCACAAACATCCAAGCCAAGGCCGCGCGGAGCTTGAAAACCGCGATTACCAAGATTTCCGCCGCCACCTTTGACTCCAGCGTCTTGCCGAATATCAACAATTCCTACGATGTCGGCAATTCCGGCTTCAACTGGAAAGACGCCTATTTCTCGGGGAATATCGGCATCGGTGTCGGACCCGCCCCGGCCGCGAAGTTAGGAGTGAAAGGCGACATCGGTTTTGCGAGCTCGTCGGCTGGCATTATCTTTGTGGCGCCGGGCGGTTCCTGTTTCCACCTGAAACTCAATGATTCCGGTAACATTGCCACCAGTTCAGCAGCCTGTCCGTTCTAATTATGAGAAAAATCAAGGCCCACCTTATTGTCTCAGGATTGGCCACCGGCGGACTGATTCTCGCCGCTCTGAACTTTACCAGTCAATCGCTCTTTTCTGACTTAGATCAGTTTGTTTTGGTTGCCGAGAGCGATATCCATATTGCTCAAAACACCCAAGTATCTTCTGGTGATATTATTGTGAACGGAAGGTTGAGGATATCGGAGAATGATGTCATTAATGGCAACATCTTTTCTGACGAGATAAGAATTGCGGAAGAAACACAGATAAACGGCAACGCCACTTTTAATAAACTTCATCTTGCCGATAATTCAGGGATATTAGGTACTACTTCAACGCCCGTTTCCCTCCCGATCATAAAACTTCCCAGTATCCCGAATTTCTCTGCTGGCGCTGAAAATGTAACCGTAGAAGGAGAGGAAACCTTAGGCCCCGGCGACTTCAATATAATTGAGGTAAAAGACGGAGCAAGGCTCACCTTGAATCCCGGTATCTACAATCTCAACGAGTTGAAACTCAAGGACGGTTCCAAACTCTTTTTCTCTGCTACGACTGTCATCAACATTAGACAGACTTTGGACATTAAAAACAGAGTTTTTGCAGTGTCTAGCACTAACCTTGATCCCACGGCGCTAACCGTAAACGTCGTGTCAGAATCAAAAGTCGCCGACAAAAGTAAAGGTAAGCGGGAGTTGAAAGACGCCCAGCCGGTTACTATTGGTGAGGACTCGTTTATTTCGGCCAGGTTGCTGGCTCCGAGTGCCAAGGTCGTTTTCGGAAACAGAGCCACTTTTATAGGTCAAGCGATAGCCAAGGAGATTCAAGTTGGGGAAGGGGCGGTTTTGGGTAGAGAAAACGCATTTGAGAAGGAAAGCGATCCGGAAAAAGTGGTTGAAGATCAAGGAGTGAAGTTTATTGTCAACGAGATAGTTGTTCTTTTTGGAGAAGGAGCCGCTGCTGGCGATCTGTTGACTGTCGCCGATCTTGTTCAAGGACAAGCAACTGGCTTTTTGCCCGATTTGGGTATAGGTAAAATCGAGGTTACTACGCAGACAGTGGATGAACTGAATAGTTTAATAGATTTGATAAAGAGTTCTAACAACCCGTTGATTGAGGAGGTTATTCCTAACGCCCTAATTTTATGAGTTACCTTTTGAAGTATGAGAGATAGAATCAACATAGCAAGCCTTTACCTGCTACTGTCGGTAGCTCTCGTCGTCGCAGACGCAGTGTTTTCGTACTATCTCAAGAGAGATACCGCCGGGTTTTTTTCTGCGTCTATCATACTGCTTGTAATTGTCGGCCTACTGCTCTTATTTGTGCAGAAAAAGAAGAAGCTTATAATAATGGGTCTAGTAATAAATTTGATTTGGATAATATTTTTTGCTTCTCACTTTGTTCTCTTTGTGGCTGCCCAAGAGAGTATATTTACAGAAGATTCTAGAAACCTTGCTGTAAGAGATCCGTTTTTATTTAAAGCTTATTCTCAAATTAGAATGGGTGAGGTTTGGGATTTTTTGAATAGTAGAGATGTTGATTTGACCGATATTAAAGTGGGAATCATCGATACCGGTGTTGATGCTTCTGACGGTCGGCACCCGGAGTTTCAAGAAGTTTTTTTGAATGCACTATCGCCTCAATTATTTGAAGATAGTGAAGGTGACAGAAAAGGACATGGTACTCAAGTAGCAGGCATAATCGGTGCTAATAATATTTCCTTTCCCGACCCAGCCAACTATGCGTTTCCTCATATGAATGGAATTTTAAGCGGGATTCATGGTTTGAACTACAGTTTGGAACTAGGAAAATCACCTACTTTTTTATCAATCTTTAGCGCGGCTTCTACAATTGATGCGTTGGTGAAAAGAGAGGCGAAGATTATAAACATGAGTTTCGGCACGCGTCCGTTGCTTTCACCTGTGGGTGTTCCAATATTCACACCGATGTTTTTTAGAGCGTTTGCAAGAAACCCGGATGTACTATTTGTCGCAAGTGCGGGAAATTTTGAGTTTGATTTTTTGGGTTTTGACGTCGAAGGCGTTGACGCCGAGTTAGTTGTGCCCGCTAACCTTGGCGATAATTTTAATAACGTTGTTACTGTCGGGGCGACGGATACTACGCTTTCAAGGGAAGATAGCAGAGCAAGTTTTAGTAGCTTCGGCAGTGTCGTTAGTGTTGCCGCTCCAGGCGTGGCGGTTTATAGCCCTGCGCCCCGCGGCAGAGGCAATTTTCCAATAGGCGCTTTAAACTACGATCAGTTTTTCTCTGGTACTTCTGCAGCGGCTCCCATGGTTACGGGTGTGGCTGCCGTTTTGAAAACCCTTGAACCGGAGTATCAGAAATTCATCCCTGGTCTTATGATGGACCCCACTACCATCAAAAACACCCTTGTCGCTTCAGCAGATCCCATTCAACCCGACAAACGGTTAGGCTTCGGTTGTTTCAACGAAACTACCACTACTACTGGTTGCCGCTTAAATGCTCACCGTGCAGTTGCCTGGTTTTTCCCGCCAGCATCAACAACACTTAGCGTTGCAGCTACAACATCAGATTCTATATCAATTTCTTGGGTAAATCCTCTTGATTTTGCTTTTACTACCCCCGATTTTGACTCTTATAGAATCTTTCGGTCTACGACCTCTCCGGTAACTTTGGAAAGTACCTTAGTTGAGACTACCGATGATGTTAACCAACTTTCTTTCACTGAGACTAATCTTCAATCAAAAACAGAGTTTTTTTATAAAGTTTTTGTTTTTGATAAAGCTGGCCTGTACGCGGCAAGCAACGAGGTCAGTGCAAAAACCGGTGTGACAGCCCCCCCAGAAGGTTTTTGGTCAGTGTTTAGGCACGATGCTAGAAGTACAGGAAGAAGTACTTTTTCTGGGCCTACCGCTTCACCGAGTTTATTGTGGAACGCCGGTGTAGGTGGTCGTTCAGAGCCTGCGATAGGATTTGATGGCACGATTTATATTATTAGCGATAGCCACGCGCTATTTGCTGTTGATGATAGTGGCAGAATAAAATGGAGTTTTCAGGGGAAAGCACCGACTGTTTCACCACCAGGTCCGGGGAACTGGGCGACGCCCGCCGTAGATCGTAGCGGCGTTGTGTACTTCCCCGCTGGTAACTTTTATGCTTTGAATCCAGATGGGACCGCAAAGTGGGTGTTTGAAAATGGAGATGAGTCTTTCCAAAGATGCTCTCCGACTATTGCTCCAGATGGTACGATCTACGCAATGTCCCACAGAGCTAACTTATATGCTTTTAATCCTGACGGTAGTATAAGATGGACTGCGGATTTAGGTTCCGGGGCCGGGTTAGGAGGAACCCCTTGTTCTCCTGCCATCGGTGATGACGGCACTTTATATGTAGCCGTACGAGGCTTAACCCCTGGTAGGACTTCTGAACTGGTAGCGGTAAATCCGGATGGTACTCTAAAATGGACGTTTGGTTTGTTTCAGTTCGAAGAAACGTCTCCTGTGGTTGGTGACGATGGTACTATTTATATTTCAAGCGGAGAAGGTTTTTTATATGGAATTAGACCGAATGGAACGGTGAGGTGGTCGCGTTTGATGAGGTCCTCTTCTTTCTTTTCTTCGGTTTCATTGAACTACGCGAATGGTAGGATATACTTCGCAAATTCAGGATTTCCTTTCAAGCTTTATTCTTTGGATGGCTCCAGCGGAGCAGTAGTTTGGGAGAGAGTTGTCAACAGAGGAGTTTTCTGTATAGGGTCGGTAGATCAGCATAATAACGTTTTTGTGAACAATGACTCCGATACTGTTTTTTCGTTCGACCAAGACGGTAACTTAAACTGGGAGCTTTTCGTGGATAGAGTAGGCGGACAATTTGAGGGTAGGGGATGCACTGTTGTCGGTTCTGACGGAGTATTATATTATTCGAGTCCACTAAAAAAGTTGGGTTTCTAGTTTTTGTTGTAGCTTTTAACAACTTAATTTGGGATTGACCAACTATAAAGACTAAGAGTGATTAGCGCTTGACAGGGCGGGTACCGAGATTATAATTTTCAATTCTAAAAGGATACATGGAGAAAAAGGACAAAAACCCGGAAGAGTTCAAAAAAGCGTTCCAGGAGTGCGAGAAGGAGAGAGAAGAATATTTAAACGGCTGGAAGCGGGCCAAGGCCGATTTCATTAATTACAAGAAAGAGGAAGCCGAACGGTTCGGGGAATTCGCGCGGTTGAGCAACGAGGGCTTGATAAGCGAGCTTACGACGGTTCTGGATAGTTTTGAGTTGGGGCTCGCCGTCGTGGACAGTTCCAGCCCGGCCCACAAAGGAATGCTTCTTATCAGAAACCAACTGGAGGATTTGCTCCGAAAATACGGCTTGGAGAAAATTACGGTGAAGCCAGGCGAAAGTTTTGACTCTACCCGCCATGAAGCGGTTGGCGAAGTTGAATCAAAAGAGAAGCCCGGCGCTGTGGCGGAGGAAGTAGAAAAAGGTTATATTTTAAACGGCAAAGTCGTGAAACCCGCAAGAGTTAAATTATCTCGCACAACATGAGCAAAATTTTAGGAATAGATTTGGGAACGACGAACTCGGCGATGGCGGTCGTGGAGGGCGGCGAGCCGCGCGTGCTCGAATCGAGCGAAGGCAACCGCACCACTCCCTCAATCGTCGCCATTTCCAAATCAAACGAGCGGTTGGTCGGGCTTTTGGCGAAGCGCCAGGCGGTGGTGAATCCCAAGAACACGATTTTTTCGGTGAAGCGCCTCATCGGCCGGAAATATTCCGACAAAGAAGTGCAGGAAGACAAAAAGTGGCTGTCTTACGAGCTGAAGGGCGGTGAGCACGGCGGCGTGGAAATAAAGATGGGGGAGCGGTGGTACTCTCCGGAGGAGATTTCCGCCATGGTTCTCCAGAAATTAAAAGCCGACGCGGAGGCCAAGCTCGGCGAAAAAATAGAGGAAGCGGTGATTACCGTGCCGGCTTATTTTGATGATTCCCAGAGACAGGCAACCAAAAACGCCGGGGAAATCGCGGGTTTCAAGGTAAAAAGGATTATCAACGAGCCGACGGCCGCGGCCCTTGCTTATCACCTTGACCGCGATAAGAACGAAAGAATCGTCGTCTACGATTTCGGCGGCGGCACTTTCGACATCTCCGTTCTTGACGTCGGGGAAGGGACGGTGGAAGTGAAAGCGACCGGCGGCGACACACACCTTGGCGGAGACGATTTTGACAAGAAAATAATCGAGTACCTCGTCGCCGAATACAAAAAGCAGGAAGGCGTGGATATTTCCAGCGATTCTTTGGCCGTCCAGCGCTTGAAGGAGGCGGCCGAACGGGCGAAGCACGAACTTTCAACGGCGATGGAAACCGAAATCAATCTGCCTTACATCACTTCCGACGCTTCCGGCCCAAAACATTTTTTAATGAAGCTCACCCGGGCCAAACTTGAGAATTTGGTGAAGGATGAAATCGCCCGTTCCATTGAGTTGGTGAAAGAAACGGTGACATCGCCCACGCCTAGAGGAGCGGGTCTCAAACTTTCGGAAATTAACGAAGTGATTTTGGTTGGTGGCCAGACCCGGATGCCGGCCATTCAGGAAGCGGTGCAAAAACTGTTCGGCAAGGAACCGCACAAGGGCATCAATCCCGACGAAGTGGTGGCGGTCGGCGCCGCCGTCCAAGCCGGCATTATGCAGGGCGATGTCAAAGACGTTCTCCTTTTGGACGTGACGCCTCTAACCTTCAGCATTGAAACATTGGGCGGCATCGCCACTCCCATGATTTCCAAAAACACCACCGTTCCGACCGCCAAAACCCAGGTTTTCTCGACCGCCGCCGACAACCAGCCGTCGGTGGAAATCCACGTCGGCCAGGGCGAGCGGCCGATAATGGCGGACAATAAAACCCTTGCGCGGTTCATTTTGGATGGCCTGCCGCCCGCTCCCCGCGGCGTTCCTCAGATTGAAGTCACTTTCGATATTGACGCGAACGGGATTTTGAACGTGAGCGCCAAAGACAAAGCGAGCGGTAAAACCCAATCGGTTAAGATAGAAGCTTCAACTAGTTTGAACAAGGAAGAGATTGAGAAACTGAAAAACGAAGCCGCCGCCCACGCTGCGGAAGATATCAAGAAAAAAGAATTAGTTGAGACGAAAAACCAAGCTGAGGCCTTAATTTATTCCTCCGAAAAAGCTCTGCGGGAAGCCGGCGACAAAGTGGCCGCCGATATTAAAGATTCAGTCGGTAAAAAAATAGATAATCTCAAAAACGCCTTAAAAGGTGACGACGTTGCCCAAATCAAAAGCGCTTTAGGGGAACTCACGGCCGAAATCCAGCGGGTGGGGGAGGCGTTGTATAATGTAAAGAAAGAGTCCGATAATGAGCCCCCTCCAAGTAATTAAGGAATCAAGGGAAGAGGAAATTGACCGCAGTTTTTGGAAAGCGGTCATTATCGCAGTGCTCGCCGCTTTTTTTGTTTTTTTCGCCGTCAGCTCATTTAATAAATTCCTTCTTTCCGTCCAAGGAACAGACCTTCTCTGGTGCTTCGTTTTCGCCCTTTTGTTTTTCGTCCTTTTTCTGCTCCAGGTTTTTTTTGTAAAAAGCCGCCTGAAGATGGTGCCTCTCATTCTTTTGGAAACTTTGGCGCCGCTCCTTGTTTTTTACTCGCGGTTTTTTAACGGTCCAGGGACGCCGCTTTATCTTGTTTTCGGTGCGGCGGTGTTATTCCTCGCGCTTCTTTCTTCCTCAATTCGCGGCCAGCGAGAACTCTCCAACAGTTTGGAGATCAGATTTTTTTCCATCGTGAAGAGTGTTTTGCCCCGGGCCGTGACCGGCTTCATTCTATTTCTCTCGGCTGTTTTCTATTTGAATTATTTCGTCTGGGGCAATTTCAACCAGAATGTCGGCCGCGCTATCGTAAACGAGACGCTCGTCGCCGCCCGGCCGGTTGTGAAACTGGTTCTTACTGTGGATTTCGCTCCCGAGGGGACAGTCGGCGATTTCTTGAACGCTCTCGCCCGAAACCAACTTCGGCGGCTCTCGCCCGGCGGCTTTGATTCGGGCGCCTCGGATGCGGCTATCGACTTCCAGCGCCTGCCGGCGTTGGAACAGGTGAGAATTGTGAGCGAGTCCTCGTCAAAGCTTGCCGAAGAGCTTAAAAAATTCATCGGCGCATTTGAAGTTAGAGAAACTTTTCGGGACCTCGCTTTTCGGCTCAGCCGGGATTATTTAGAAAATCTCACGCCGTCCCTTAGATCGTCCGTGGAAATTATTGCTGCCGTTCTCTTCTTCTTTACCGTGAAGGGTGTCGCTTTTCTTCTTTACTGGCTCATTGAATTTATGGCTTTCATTCTTTTTAAATTCCTCTTGATTACTGGCTTCGCTTATATTACCGTGGAAAACAGAGGTCGGCAGTTTATACTGCTTAGTTAGGACATAAATTATGGCGGATGATTACTACAAAATTTTGGGCGTTACCAAGGAGGCGAGCGAGGAGGAAATTAAAAAGGCCTATCGGCGCCTTGCCCATAAATATCACCCGGACAAGTCCGGTGGTGACGGCGAGCGGTTCAAAAAAATCAACGAGGCCTATCAGGTGCTCTCTAACAAGGAAAAGCGAAGCCAATATGACCGGTTTGGCCGCGTTTTCTCTGAGGGCGGTGGATTCTCCGCCGAAGGCGGACCAGCCTCCGGCTGGGGCGGTTTCCCCGGTTTCAATTGGAGTTCTGACTTCGGCGACGAAATGTTCGATTGGGGCGATGTTTTTGATAGCTTTTTTAGCCAGTTCAAGGGCGGCGTGAGACGCCAAACCTACACTGCCGGCTCAGATGTGGAGGTAAGGCAGGAAATCACCCTTGAAGAGGCCTTTCGCGGCCTCCGAAAAAAAATAAGTTTTCGCACTAACCTTGCCTGCAAGGAATGCGGCGGTTTGGGCTACGATAAGGCCAAAGGCCTCATCTCCTGTTCCGTCTGCCAGGGCCGAGGCGAAATCAAGGAACAGAAGAAAACGTTTTTCGGCAATTTTGCCCAAATCAAAACCTGTCCCACCTGTTTCGGTCGAGGCGAAATGCCCAATAGTTCCTGCCCGGTTTGCGGCGGCGTGGGCAGAATCTCCGGCCTTCGTGAGGTTTCAATCAACGTGAACGCCGGCGTGGAGGACGGTCAGCTCATTAAAGTACCGGGGGCGGGAGAAGACGGGGAACGCGGAGGCAAGGCCGGCGACCTTTATGTCGTCATTAACGTCAAATCTCATCCGATTTTTTCTCGGCAAAGAAATGATTTATTTATAACAGTGGAAACCCGTTTGACCGACGCGATGCTCGGGAAGGAAATAAAATTTAAAGATATAAGCGGCGAACATTTCGCCGTTCGGGTGCCGCCGGATTTTGATTTCAAGGAAAAGCTCCGGGTGCCGGAGCGCGGCATGCCGGTTTTCGGAATGAGCGGTAAGCGCGGCGACCTCTATGTTTCGTTTTCCCTTAAAACCCCGAAGCGGCTTTCAGTAAAAGCTAAAAAATTATTAGAGGATTTAGATAAAGAGTTGTAGATAGATTTTCTCGTTTGCTTCGACTTAAATTGGAATTAAGAATAGCTTTTCTTTTTTGAGTCAGACTTTCCCCTCAATTCTTCGGCGGAGCCCTTTAGGGTGAGCGACGCCATCCGCTTGCGGATCTAGGCGGAGCGAAGGGTTGAGTCCCGCCGAAGCGGGACGAAATCGCCCGACCTGCCTGCCGGCAGGCAGGGCCGAAGCTGTCTGACGAAGAAGAGAAAAGCTATTCGCTCTTGACACTATTTTTGGTGGTGGTAAGATAGTAAGTAATCCGTAGACAGTAGGCAAGCAATAAGTCCTACCGAGGCAAAAGATATTTTTACGTCTGCGGAAACGCAGCTTTTTTTATGCCTAAAACAAAAGAACAAAAGCATAAGGCCATTGAAAGTGGAAGCGATTCTCTCCTGAAAAGTGAGACGGTAATTTTAGTTGATTTCACCGGCCTTTCCGTGAATAAGCTGAACGCTTTCCGCCGGGCAGTGAAGGAAATGGGCGGTGTTTTCCAGTTGATCAAGAAACGTCTCCTGAAATTTGTTTTTGAGAAGGCGGGTCTTGAATTCAACCCGAAAGCGTTTGCAGGCCAGACCGGCGTTCTTTTCTCGCCAGAAGGTTTGCAGGAAACCGCCTCCGTCGTTTATAAATTTGGGAAAACGGCGGACAAGGCGATGAAAATTTTAGGCGGGTTTAATGTTAAGGATAAAACATTCATTGAAAGCGCTAACGTCATTCGTTTCGGTTCACTGCCTTCGCGGGAGGTGCTTCTTTCTCAGCTTATGGGAATGCTCGGAACGCCAATAAAGATGCTGATGCATGTTTTGAACGAAAAAGGTCGTAAGTCATAAATTTAAAGATGGAAAAATTCAACGACATAATCGAAAAAATCGAAAAGTTGACGGTGGTGGAACTCTCCGATCTTGTTAAGGCGCTCGAGGAAAAATTCGACGTTTCGGCCTCGGTCGCCGTAGCCTCTGGCGGAGGCGTGACCGGCGATGCGGAAGCGGCCGAGAAAACGTCTTGGAACGTTCTTCTCAAGGCGGCCGGTGACCAGAAAATCAACGTCATCAAAATCATCAAAGAAGCCGCGGGCGTGGGTCTGAAGGAAGCTAAAAACATTGCCGACGGTGCACCTAAAGTGGTAAAAGAAAATCTTAAAAAAGAAGAAGCGGAGGAATTGAAAAAGAAACTGGAAGAAGTCGGCGCGACTGTTGAGTTGCAGTAACTCAACAGATGGGCGTTTAGCTCAGTGGTAGAGCGCTGTCCTCACACGACAGAGGCCGCTGGTTCGATTCCAGCAACGCCCACGAATGAATTGATATTGTTTTTGGCGCTGGGAATAACTTGTTAATAATTTCAGTTTCGTTTTGGAAAAAATCCTGATTTAATCAGGTTTTTTTCTTTTCATAAATCCCGTAGGGCGTCATTTTGTTATTTGGGGAGTAGTGGCTTATCATTCAATAGAAGTGGGGAATTGTGGATAAGTATGGGGATAAGGCCTCAATCTGGGGAAAACTAACATGCTACTTGGTGAATACAAACATAATCTAGATACAAAAGGACGGCTTGCCATTCCGGCCAAGTTTCGGAGTGATTTGTCGGCTGGCGCGATTATTACCCGCGGTTTGGACCGTTCGCTTTTCATTTTCAATAAAAGCGAGTGGGAAAAAGTGGTTCTGAAGCTCGTTGCGCTTCCTTTGGCTCAAGCCAACTCTCGGGCTTTCGTCCGCTTGATGCTCGCCGGCGCGAGCGATACGGAAATAGATTCCCAGGGCAGGGTTCTGGTGCCGGATTATTTGCGCGAGTACGCCGGACTCAAAAAACAAGTAGTTCTCGCCGGCCTTTACAACCGAATAGAGGTTTGGGATGCCAGGAACTGGATGAATTATAAATCCAAGACCGAAGCCGCCTCCGACGAAATTGCGGAAAAAATAGGCGAGCTGGGAATCTGATGGAGCATAAGCCAGTTCTTTTAAATGAAGTAATGGAGGTATTAAATCCCAAAGCCGGTGAAATATTCGTGGACGGCACGATTGACGGCGGGGGACACGCAAAAGCGATTTTGGAGAAAATCTCACCTGGTGGGAAGTTGATTGGCATCGATTGGGATAAAAACGCTATTGAAAAATTTGAATTAAAAATCACGAATCATCAGTCAACGATTATTTTAGTGAACGATAATTTCAAAAATATGAAAGAAATTCTGAAAAATGAAAATATTGTCAAAGCGGACGGAGTTCTCCTGGATTTGGGTTTTTCCTCCGAACAGCTTGATCCGCCAGCTGGCGGAGCGGGCCGCGGATTCAGTTTTTTGCGTGATGAACCGCTTTTGATGACCTACTCGGATAGGACGAGGCCGGCCTACCGCGTGCTCAGCGAAGAGAGCGAATCCAACCTCGCAAAAGTAATCAAGGACTTCGGCGAAGAAAGATTTGCAGGCAGAATCGCAAGGACCATAAAGAAGAATTTGCCGGTCGCGACCTCCAAAAAACTCGCCGAAGTCGTCGCTTCGGCTGTTCCGAAGAATTACGAGCACGGACGGATAAATCCCGCCACCCGCACTTTTCAGGCGCTTCGGATTTTCGTGAATCAAGAACTGGAAAATTTGAGAACGTTCTTGGAATCAGTCCCGCAAATTCTGAATCCCGGCGGCCGTCTTGCGGTGATTTCTTTTCATTCGCTTGAGGACAGAATTGTCAAGAATGAGTTCAGACAGTGGAAGCAAAACGGCTTTGTGGAAATCCTCACTAAAAAACCGATAACCCCCTCGCCCGAAGAAATCCAAAACAATCCCCGCAGCCGTTCGGCAAAACTTAGAGGTTTAAAGGTCGCTCAAGAAAAACAGATTCAATGACCATCATTAAACCAGCCGCAAAAGAAAGTTATGCCCGTTTTTTAATGCTAGTGTTTGCTATAGTTCTAATAGGATCTCTTGTGTATATTTTTGAATACAATTCTTTGGTTGATAACCGTTTTGAACTGAAGAATCTAAAAGCAGAAATCGTTAAAGTGGAGGCCCTGAACGCCGACCTGAAAAACGCGCTCTACAAAACGATTAACCCGGTGCTCTTGGAAAAAGAAGCGGCCGCGGCAAGCCTGATTTTAGAGAGAAATCCGGAATACCTGACTGAGAACACATGGCTGTCCGATTCTTCCTACTAAGCGGGGTATTTTTAGTTCTTTTCGGCCTTTTAGGGGCCAATCTTTTTCATCTTCAAATACAAAAAGGGGAATATTATTTCGCCAAAGCCGAGGCGCGGAGTGAGTTCCAGGCGGCGCTCGATCTCCGGCGGGGCGAAATTACCGTAACCGACCGGACGGGGAAAAGAACTTCGGCGGCTTTAAATCGGGATTACCCGGTTATTCTTGCCTCGCCCAAGGACGTTGAAGACGCGGCCGAGGCGGCGGCTCTGCTTTCACCCCTAATTGGCTGGGAAGAGGAAGAACTGAAGGAGATTTTAAGCAATAAAGAGAGTTTGTTTCGCCTCCTCGTGGAGAGGGCAGAGAGCGATGAGTTGCGGGCGGTGGAGGAACTCAATTTAAAAGGAATTTACATTGACCAGAAACAATATCGTTCTTATCAGTTTGATGACTTGGCTGCTCAACTCATCGGCTTCGTGGGCGTGAACGACAAATACGACGAGCCAGTCGGCCTTTACGGATTGGAACGAGAGCATGACGATGATTTAAAAGACGGCGGCAACGTCAATCTTACGATTGACATTAATCTTCAATCAAAATCAGAAGAACTCCTGAAAGAGCTCGTGGAAAAATTTTCCGCCGAAGGCGGCTCGATTATCATTGAAGAACCCAAAACCGGCAAAATTATTGCTATGGCGAGCGCGCCTGGTTTCAATCCGAACGATTACGGCGCCTCGCCAGTCAAAAATTTTACTAATCCTGTAGTCCAGGCGATTTACGAGCCTGGTTCTGTTTTTAAACCGATTACGATGGCTGCCGGCATCGATTTGGGTGTGATCACGCCGACCTCCACTTATTACGACAGCGGTAAGATTACTTTAAACGGCAAGACGATTGAGAACTGGGACCATAAGGCCTACGGCCAAATCTCCATGACGCGGGTAATCGAGCGGTCGGTGAACACCGGCGCGGTTTTCGCCGAATCGAAAATAGGCCACGATAATTTTTACGAATATCTGAAAAAATTCGGCTTTGGCCAACTGTCGAATGTTGATTTGCCCGACGAAACGAGAGGCAGTTTGAAAAATTTGGAAAACAAAAACGCCCGAGCCATTGATTTCGCGACCGCTTCTTTCGGCCAAGGGACGGCGGTGACACCTATTCAGATAATCAACGCTTTTTCGGTTTTGGCAAACGGCGGAGTTCTAATGAGGCCGTACGTGAGCGCGAGCCTGGAACCGGAAGAAGTAAGACGCGTGATAAACGAAGATACGGCCCAAAAAGTGATGGGAATGATGGAATCCGCTGTTCGGGAGGCCGCGGTGGCCTCAATCCCCAATTACCGAGTGGCCGGCAAAACCGGCACGGCCCAAGTGCCCGATTTCGTCCGCGGCGGATACGGCGGTGAGCTCATTCACACATTTATCGGTTTTGCGCCGGTAAGTAACCCCCGTTTCGTGATCATGATCAAGTTGGATAAGCCGCAGAGCCCTTTGGCGGGCCAGACGGTCGTGCCGGCTTTTAGGGAACTCGCCGAATACGTTTTAAACTATTATCAGGTTCCGCCGGATAACCTGACTACAAACGACTTATGAAAAGAATTTTATTGAAACCATTAGCCGGAATTTTAAGATGGCTCGCGGCACTGACTCTGAATCGTTACAAACCAAGTTTGATTGGCGTAACCGGCAGCGTCGGCAAAACCTCCGCCAAAATGGCGATTGCGGCGGTTTTGGGGAGCAGCCGGAAGGTGCGGGCCTCGGGCAAAAGCTTTAACAACGAAATTGGCCTGCCGCTCACCATTTTGGGTGACTGGGATAGAACGGAGGGCAGATTTTTCTGGTTTAAGGTTTTCTTCTTCGCAATTAGCCAGCTGGTTTTCAGAAATCCGAACTATCCAGAACTCATTGTTTTGGAATACGGCGTGGATAGGCCCGACGACATGAATTATCTCCTTCGCGTGGCGAAGCCCCATATCGGCGTCGTCACGGCTATAGGCGAGGTTCCCGTGCACGTGGAATTTTTTGCCGGACCGGAAAAAGTCGCCGAAGAAAAAACCAAGCTTGTCGCGGCGCTCCCCGCGACCGGTTTTGCGATTTTGAACGCCGATGATGAGGTAGTTTCGGATATGAAAGAACAAGCTCGCGCCCACCCGGTTACTTACGGATTTGAGAGCGGTACCGATGTTTGCATTACAAACTTTGAAAACCGTTTTGAAAAAGATTTCAGAGGCGCGGTTTTCAAATTGAGCTACGCCGGGAACATCGTGCCGGTCAAAATTCGCGGCGCTTTCGGCAAAACCTACGCTTATGCGGCTGCCGCCGCCGCTTCCGTCGGTTTGATTTACGGCCTGAACTTGGTTAGAATTTCCGAAGCATTACTGGAGTTTAATCCTCCGCCAGGTCGTCTCCGCCTTATAAGCGGGGAGAAAGAGAGTTTTATCATTGACGATACTTATAACTCCTCGCCGACCGCCACACACGAGGCTCTGGATGTTCTCCGCAGTTTGAAAGCCAAAAGGAAAATAGCAGTCTTGGGCGATATGCTGGAGTTGGGCAAATACACCCTTCTCGCCCACGAGGGCATCGGCAAGCTCGCGGCTAAAAGTGCGGACATCATAATGACGCTCGGCATGAAAGCGAAATTCATCGCCGAAAGAGCGGTTAAAAGCGGAGTACCTAGAAGAAAGGTTTTCGCTTTCACCAATCTGGAAGAATGCGCCCGGGCGCTTGAAGGGATGATTCAGAAAGGCGATTTGATTCTCGTGAAGGGCTCGCAAGGCGTCCGGATGGAGAAAATTGTTCTGGAGGTCATGGCCGAACCGCAAAGAGCCCGTGAGTTATTAGTCCGCCAAAGCCCAGTGTGGTGGAGAAGAAAAAGTTTGTATGAATAGCTCCTATCGTCTAGTGGCCTAGGACACAGCGTTCTCAACGCTGGAACCGGGGTTCGATTCCCCGTGGGAGCACTAAAGAGAAGTTCAATGAATCAAGAAACTTTTAGAGCTGAACGAGAAGAACGATCTCCACAAGAGCGTTATTACCAGTGGGTTGAGCAATATCTTGAGGGGAGGCGCAGAGAAATAGATGTAATACCTGAAGAAGAAAGGGTTATGGAGGAAGTGGGTGATTATGGATATCGGATGCGGATCAAGGAAACCCACGATATTCCGGCCTCTTCGGCTACGAATCCTGAATATCAAAACAATAACCGGTTCAGAGCCACCGAATATTTTTTTGATTTCGACGATACGCTTTTTGACACCACCGGTTACTATAATGCTATATGGGAACATCTTGAAACTCTTGGTCTTACTAGAGATCAGATCGTTGAATTGTACGAATCTTGTAAGATCCCTGACGAAAGGACAGGCGAGAAGATGTATCGCCAGGATGTATTTATAGATAAATTAAGAGATCGTTTTCCTGAACAAGTAGAAGCGATAGAAATAGCGTTTCGCGACGTTTCGTACGGCGACTTCATTCATGAAGATATGGCGCACTTACTACGACTTCTTACTTCTTCGCCGGTATCGCGCGTTCACATTTTGACCTATGGAGACGTAGATACCCAACGACGGAAAGTTGAGGCAGTATTGGAAAGATATGGCATCCCCATGGATATATTGTACGCTCAAATTCCCAAGGCAGATTTTTTATCACGTTATTTACCCGAACAATACCCATACTTATTAGAAGATGGGAGCATGAATGTTCAGAGCTTTGTAGTTATAGACGATAGCACCGATGAACTGGAAAAACTCATGACCGCAAGCAAGGATATACCATTTTTTGCTCCTTTACGATTACGAAAACCAGAAGCAAAGAAATCCGCAAGAGAACAAAAGGGCGAGCCGGCTTATGAGGTTGCAGAGCGATATGAGCTAATACTCTATGAAGTTATGAAAAGCTTGCAAGAATTGAGGAGATCCGGGCGAGCCACGACACAAGAGTGGTTTAATCAAAATATGGTAGAACTTATCCGTAAGCACGTGGAACAGGAAGTGTCGCCACGCGATCAACTTGAGGTAAGAGATGGAGAAAACGGAACGCTTATTGTCTCTCGCAAGATACGAGCATTTCCCGGGAATAAGAGCGTACTCGCTTTTGAACGAGAAATAGCGTTTGATGAAATAGAAGGCAAAATGTATGAAGTGGTACGTGACACTAATGGTCAGATAACAAAGAAGAAAGAATGGTCTCCTTTCTATTCAGATGTTATAGATCGAGGTTTGCAAGCGGCATAAATATTTCCGAGGAACCCCGGGGTTCGATTCCCCGTGGGAGCACAAATAACACTGGTACCAAATTTTACACACGCTGCCTCTTGTGGTACAAGAGAAGTCAGTTCTCCTAAGTTTTCGCTAGCCATACAATCTCTCAATAAGAGGTGAAAATATGCGGCTTATGGGGAAGTGCCCGCTTTGCGGCGCCGAGGACTCGCTTATTGTACTCTCGGGCGAGCAGGCTCGGGATAGGGTTAAGTGCGAGAAGTGTGGGCAGGAGCAAAGTACTTCGTGGGGAGAATTCATGAGGGCCGAGGAGCGCCGAGGCAACAAGCTCGTCGTTGTAGAGGTCTCAAATTGGGGGCTCCAAGTTGAGCTTTTCGTCCTCGGTACAAAAACCGTTGAGATTCCTCACCGCCGCCTGATTGCGGAAGTGCTGAACGCCGCCCTCATGCTGCGGTTTGGTCTCGAGGTGTGCTTCGCTGCCGAAGGAGGCGTTCAGGGCTTTCTTACCGACGGCCCGGTTGAGTTGCGGAATCTCTATGACAAGCTTGGGCTCTCAGAGTCGGAGTATCGAGATTCCAAGGCAAGTATCCGCATCCTCCGGTGGTATGAGAAATTGTTGCGACTGCTCTTTGAGGACGACCTCAAGTTTGGCCGTCGGCGGTACGGGCGCGCGGCGATTCTCAAGCTCTCTGGAGAGCCGAAGGATACATCAGACGCCCTCATTCTGCTCTGGGTGGCGCTCGCTCGTCAGGAAAGCAAGGTCTTCGCGAACCTCGTCTTCCAGGAACTCAAGGAGATGGAAAAGAGTCTCTTGGGTATGAAGCGTTTCCTCGCCGGTCTCTCGGATGAGGATATCTCGAGGACGTTCGTCCCGCCGCCTGGCATGAAGGAACTGTTCGGAGAGGCATAGGCAAAGAACGTACAGGGGGTAGGCTGCAATGGTCTACCCCTTACAATTTCAACTATAATGGACAAATATGAAAAAACATTCCAAAGTCGGCAATCGGCCGGGTAAGCCGGCTTATCGGACAAGCTCCTCGTTTAGAATGCGCAAGTATCTTAAGATTAAAGAATATGGGCACACTTTACATAGTCGCGACGCCAATCGGCAATTTAAAAGACATCACGCTTCGAGCGCTTGAGACGTTGAAGGGCGCCGATTTAATTTTGGCGGAGGACACGCGAGTCATTCAAAAACTGCTTTTTCATTACGAAATCAAACGGCTCGTTAAGCGCTATGACGAATACTCGCGATTGGGAATCTACGAAGAAATTAAAGAGAAATTAAAAAAAGGAGGAAACGTGGCACTCGTTGCCGATGCCGGCACTCCTGGCATCGCCGATCCCGGCTCTAAACTCGTGGAGTTTATTAAGAAAGAACTGCCGGGAGTGAGCGTGACGCCTCTGCCGGGCGCCTCCGCCATCACTGCCGCTCTTTCCGCCTCCGGACTCCGCGCCGACAAATTCACTTTCCTGGGCTACCCGCCGCACAAGAAAGGCCGAGAAAAGTTCTTTCGCTCGCTGGAGGGTCTAAAAATTAGGCCGGTTGTTTTGTACGAGTCGCCCTACCGGGTTCTTAAAGCCCTTGCCTCGCTCTCCCAAGTTTTCGGTCCGGATTACGAAATCGTGGTCGGCCGGGAGCTCACCAAAATTCACGAGGAAATATGGAAAGGCAGTTTAAAAGACGCTGCGGAGCATTTCACCGGCGAACGTAAAAGAGGCGAATTTGTCCTAATAATTCCGTGAAGATCAGGTGGTATACTTAAGTATACCACCTCAATTTTTATAAATAATTCTTGTGGTTAAACTCGCAACAATTAAGGTTTACGGTGAAGTGCAGGGAGTGTTTTTCCGCGAGTCGGCTCGGCAGGAGGCCTTGAAGCTTGGGCTCAATGGTTTTGCTAGGAATGAACCGGACGGCGCGGTCTGTATTGAAGCCGAAGGTAACGAAGAAAATCTTAAAAAACTCATTGACTGGTGCCGCCGCGGACCGGAAATGGCTAAGGTTACAAAGATTGAAGTGGAATATTCCGATGAGCTTAAGTTTTACAAGGATTTTGAGATAGCATGAAACGCACCTCGGATATTATAGGGTCAGTTTTTGGTCTTTTGTTTATTCTGCCTTTCACACCCTTTATTGCTTTGGCGATTGTTTTGGAGTCGGGTTTGCCGGTCTTCGTAAGATTGGACAGGGTTTCAAACGGAAAAATAATCAAAGTTTATAAGTTTCGGACAATGGTGCAGGATGCACACAGCAAGAAAAGCGACTTGGCCGGATTGAATGAACGCAAGGATGGCCCCTTTTTTAAGATTAAAAACGACCCGCGGCTCACGAGAGTGGGGAAATGGCTTAGGAAACTGCGGCTAGATGAATTCCCACAGTTTCTGAATGTTTTGAGGGGCGATTTGACACTCGTGGGGCCCCGTCCGCATGAGCCGGCGGAAATGGAAAAATACCCCACGGAATTCAAGGGATTGTATTTTGTAAAAGCCGGTCTCACTGGCTTATCCCAAGTTTCCGGCGCCTCCGGCTTACCTTTTCGGAAAGAACTGGAGTTAGACATTTACTACGTGGAGCACCAATCTTTTTGGTTTGATTTGAAAATTTTGGCGAAGACTGTCTGGATTTTTTTCTCCGACCCCACCGGAGTTTAGTTTATTTATCTCTTAAAAAGCCTTAAAATTAAACTTGTGAAAGTTGCGATTTTGCACGATTATCTGAACCAGTTTGGCGGTGCCGAAAGAGTACTTATGGCGCTCTTAGAAATCTTCCCGAAAGCCGATCTCTATACGCTTCTCTACGACGACAATAAAACCTTCGGATTTTTCCGGGAAAACCTCAAAAAAACGAGCTTTTTGGACATTCCGCTTGTCCGCAAAAAGCACCGGGCATTCATTCCTTTGATGCCGTTTGCCGCCAAAGCCCTGCGGCTAAAGAACAATTACGATTTGGTGATTTCTTCAACGGCCGGCTACGCGAAAGGGATACCGACGGGCAGCGCTTGCCACATTTCCTACTGCCACAGCCCGCTCCGTTACGCCTGGGAAATCGATTATCTGAAGAACCTCCGGTTCTCGCCCTGGCCGCTTCACAAAGACGTTCTCCATCCGGTCGCCAAATGGCTGCGCAATTGGGATAAAGAAGCCGCCAAAGGCGTCAATCTTTTTATCGCTAATTCCAAATACATCGCCGATAAAATCCGTTCCTATTACGGCCGCGATTCCCAGGTGGTTTATCCGCCGGTGGATACGGCAGTTTTCTACCCGACAAAAACAAGCGGCAAAAAGGAATATTACCTCATGGCCGGCCGCCTGCTTTATTACAAGGGGTTTGATTTAGGCATTAAGGCCTTTAATTTTTTGAAAAAACCGCTCAAAGTTGTGGGCGTGGGTCCCGAGGCCAGAAAACTAAAGTTAATCGCCGATCAGAAATATATAGAGTTCGCTCCGTTTTTGAGCGACGAGGAACTTCGTGAAGTATACAATAGTGCCAAGGCGCTGATTTTTCCGCAGATTGAAGACTTCGGCCTCGTTGCGGCCGAGGCCCAGGCTTGCGGCTTGCCCGTTATTGCCTATAATCAGGGCGGCAGTCGGGAAATCGTGGAGCATAAGACGACGGGCATTCTTTTCAACGAACATCAGTCGGTGCCGGCGATTGTCGCCGCCGTCCGTGAATTTGAAGCCAATCATTTCGATCGGAAGTTCATCGCCCGCCGCGCCAAGCGTTTTTCAAAAGAAGTTTTTAAGAAGGAAATTAGGGAAATCGTAAGAAACGCCGGCTACGAAATATGAGGAAAAAAGTACCAATCAAGAATATAGACCCGGTCTTGGTGGACGTCCGGAAACCGGGTTTTAACTACAAAGCGATTCTTGTTAAACAACCTAAGCTGAATTTGAGCCATGCCTATCGCCTGCCTGCCAATAGGCACGGGCAGGCAGGGCGCGTGCCCCGCCGGATTCCTTTGAAAAAGCCGGTTTACATTAAACTCATCGGCTGGTCTTTGATTTCTTTGGTTTTGGTTTTCGGCGTCATCTCCGTCCTTGCGCTCTTTAATTTAAAGGAAGTTAAAACGGTGGTGCTCCAAAAAAGCGGTTTGGTGATAAGCAATTTCGTATCGTCTTTGAATTTTTTGAAGGACCTGAAGCCAGGGGAAGCGAGTTCGGCGCTTGCGGAAAACTCCAGAGAGCTTTCCGGTTTGAACGCTTTGATTGGAAAACCGGGCACGAAGACGGTTCTCGCCGTTTTGGGCGGCGTGGTGCCGGCGTTAAAGAACGCCGGCGGTTTCCTGAACAACGTCACCGCCTTGAATTTGAATTTCTTGGAGCTTTCCGAGGCACTTTACGATTTGGAACTCTACGGTTTCCATTATTTCCAAAATGACGGCAGGAAACTCCTTCAAAAATTCGTGGAAGTGAAAAACATCGTGAGTAACACCTCCCATGAGATTGAATCGGCCCGCAATTCCGCTTCCTCACTTAAATCGGTTTCGCCTTTCTTTGCTGATGCCGAAGCAATGATTGGCGGCGAATACTTGAAATACAGCGCTGACCTCCGAAATTTGGAGCGATTCATGGAGGGACTCACCGTCCTTTTCGGTGCGCCGGAAGAAAAGCACATCCTCCTGCTTTTCCAGAACCCGGCCGAAATCCGGCCGGCCGGCGGTTTCTTGGGCAGCTACGGCGATTTAACCGTGAAAGAAGGACAGATGGTTAATTTACAGGTGCAGGACATTTACTGGCCTGACCACCCGATGAATTTTAATTTGAAACTCATTCCGCCGGAGCCGCTCCAGGCCGTGACCAAGGATTGGGGAGCGCGGGACGGAAATTGGTTTTTCGATTTTCCAACTTCGGCCCGCACCGTCGCTTCGATACTTGAGAGCTCCAAAATATATAAGGACCAAAACGTGATTTTTGACGCCGTCTTTGCCTTGAATATTCGGGTCATGGAAACGCTCCTCCGGGTTCTCGGACCGATTGACATTCCCGATTATAATTTGAAAATCAGCGCCGATAATTTCCTTATGGAAATCCAGCGAGAAGTGGAGATCGGCCGGGACAAAAAGCCGGGTGAGAATCCCAAGAAAATTTTGAGCGTTATTACGCCGATTATTTTGGAAAAATTGGGAAGTATCAGCGAGACGGAAAGGGTGGCGCTCGCCGATGCCGTTAAAGCCCATTTTGAGAAGAAAGACATCATGATTTACGCGAAAGAGGCGAATCTTGCCTCGTTTTTCAAATCCATCGGTTTGGACGGCTCCGTTTTCGAATTGCCCAATAATTTCTGGGGAACTTATCTCGCGGTTGTAAACTCGAACATTGCCGGCGGCAAGAGCGACGCCTTCATTAAAGAAACGGCTGAAGTGAGAATTGACATTGATATTGACGGCGGCGTTTTTACCGATTTAGAATTGACCAGGAAGCACGAAGGCAATACCCAAAAGGACCCTTGGTGGAGAGCGACCAATCAGAATTATCTGCAGGTTTTCGCCAATCCCGGCTCCACGCTCGTTTCATTGAAGGGCAATGACGTAAAGAAATTTGGAAAGCCGGTTTATGACAAAACTTACGAAACGAATGCTGATTTGGAGAAAATTGAAAGCACCAAGGTAACGCTCTCGGGCTATGATGCCTGGAGCATGGAAGCGTTCGGCAAGAACGTTTTTGCGACCTGGTTTAACGTGCCCTCCGGCAAGAGCCGCACTCTGTCTTTGAGCTATCAGACGCCTCGCCCGGGGAATTTCGTTCTTGGCGAAGGGAGTCAATTCCGGTTCATATTCGAGCGCCAATCCGGAGTCCAAAATGATTTGCGTGTGACGGTCAGCGCGCCTATCGGTTACCACTGGGTTGAGTCGGGTTCACCGGCCTTCGTTTACGAGGATAATGATCCTGACGCAAGAACAATCGTTGATTTGACGCTCGCAAAGAACGATTAACATGCAGGATATCCGGAATTTTTGCATTATTGCCCACATTGACCACGGCAAGTCAACGCTTGCCGACCGGTTTCTTGAAATTACCGGGACGGTGCCGAAGCGCCAAATGAAAGCCCAGTATCTGGACCAATTGGAACTGGAACGGGAGCGGGGAATCACCATTAAAATGGCCCCCGTCCGCATGTCCTATAACCTATCACCTAAAACCTATACCCTAAATCTGATTGACACTCCCGGCCACAGCGATTTTTCCTACGAAGTTTCGCGGGCACTCGCGGCAGTGGAGGGGGCGATACTTCTCGTTGACGCAACCCAAGGGATACAAGCCCAGACACTCGCGAATTTACGGGCGGCGAAAAACGCGGGCCTTAAAATCATCGGTGCCGTGAACAAAATCGATATTTTTCAAAATCGGATGGGCGAACTGGAAAATTTGAGGAAGAACGTGGCAGCGCTCGTTGGGGCGCCGCTTGAAGAGATTTATTATGTTTCCGGGAAAACAGGGCAAGGCGCGGAGGAGCTTTTGGCGGCCGTGATAGAAAGAGTGCCGCGACCCTTGGGCGACCCGACAGCCGAAGTCAGCCGGGCCCTCATCTTTGATTCTTTTTACGACGACCACAAGGGCGTAGTGGCGTCTCTTCGGGTTTTTGATGGTGAAATCAAAAGAGAAGACACCATTCACCTTATCGCGACCGAGACTGAATCGAAAATGAAAGAACTGGGATTTTTTATGCCTCAATTCAAGCCAAGCGGAGTTTTGCGCGCCGGGGAAATCGGTTACATTGCGACTGGCATCAAGGACCCGAACAAAATCAAAATCGGCGACACCTTAATCACTAATAAGCACAAATTTTTGAACACGAATATTACAAATGGAAGCATTAGTGAGATTAGTGGGAAATTAGTGAGCATTAGTGATTTAGCCCTTGTGGGCTATAAAGAGCCGAAGCCGGTGGTTTTCGTTTCGTTTTACCCGGAAGACGCCGACGATCACGAACTCCTGGGCAAAAGCTTGGAAAAACTGAAGCTCAACGATTCGGCGCTCGCCATCGGGCCGGACCAAAACGCGGTCTTGGGCCGTGGCTTCAAAGTCGGATTTCTCGGTCGGCTTCATTTCGAGATTACAGCTGAAAGATTAAAGCGGGAATTCAATGTTTTAACGACGAACACTTTCCCTTCGGTTTTGTACCGGGTCAAGACCAAGAAAGGTTTTGAAGAAATAATAAAGCCGGAAGATTTACCCGCCGAGTTTGAGGAGATTTGGGAGCCGACGGTGAGTGTTGAAATAATAATGCCGCCGCGGTTCCTAAAAGATTTTTACCCGCTGCAGCAGATTTTTCGGATGAGCGGCGTGAAAACTGAATTAATTCAGGACAAAATGGAAATTACCGCCAAAATGCCGCTTTTTGACTTGGTAAGCGATTTTGACGACAAATTGAAATCACTCACCGAGGGCTACGCTTCTTTCAGCTACGAACCGGCCGAATACGTCAGGGCCGATATAGTACGGGTTGAAATTCTCCTTGCGGGCGAGCCGGTGCCGGGCCTCTCTCGCTTTTACCCGAGGGGCACTTACGAAAGGGAGGCACGGCTTATGACCGAGCGGCTGAAAAAACTCCTGCCGCGGAAACAATTCGCCCAAAGCATCCAGGCGAGCGCCCTGGGAAGAATCATTGCCCGCGAGGACATCCCGGCCTTGAAAAAAGACGTGACGGGCTATTTATATGGCGGCGACCGGACGAGAAAAATGAAACTTTGGCAGAAGCAGAAGCGGGGCAAAAAACTCCTGAAGCAGAGAGCCGAAGTACGGGTTTCGCCCGAGGTCTTCCGCGAGCTCTTGAAAAAGTAGTATCATTTCTATTATGAACTGGGGGAGAAAATTGGTTGTTTTGGTGCTTCTCGTCGTTCTCGGATTCGGTCTTTTTAAACTTCTTCAGGAAAAAAGCCAGTTAGGGAATGAAGTGAAAGAAGTGCGGGCCGAATTTGAATCCCTCGCCGAGGAAAATAAGGATTTGGCGGCCAAAATCGAATATTTTAAGAATCCGGCCAATTTGGTAAAAGAGATTAAGTCCCAGTTCAATTACCGCGAAGAGGGGGAGAAGCTCATTATCATCGTCCCCTCTGCCTCACCGGCAGACAGGGGCGCAACAAGCACAGGGCAATAGGCGGGATTAGTTTAGTGGCAGAACGCGACCTTCCCAAGGTTGAGGCACGAGTTCAATTCCCGTATCCCGCACAATATCTTGACAATTTAGTTATTTTATTATATCTTTTTCTCCGGACCTTTAACTACGGAGCTACCAGTGAAGATTTATACGATTCGCCCCGGAGCGAGAGATAATGTTAACGCTGACCTCATACGGGTCGGCAGGGAGCGGGCCTACAAAGCTGGCGCTATTCTCCAGAAATTGGGTCTCGGTGAGGAAACGCCGCTCTTTTCCTCGCCTAAGCAGGGGGCGCTCCAGACCGCGGAGGTCGTGAAAGAAGTCTGCGGTTTTCAGGGCATCGCAATCGTCGGCTGGCTGGACGCCGTTTACCTCGGCGATTTTCTGAAGGAAATGTTCCCATTGCTCAAGGGCATGGAATCGCCTGCTGCTATTTTCGTCGGACACAGCCCTCACTTCGAAGCGTTGCTGCAGGCTTACTTCAGTGACGAAATCTCCGTTGAGGACGGCGACGTCTACGAGATCGACTTAGACGACCGTACAGCCATGAAACTCAGCTGAAGCCCGCATCCGCGGGAGCGAAAGAAGACCGCAGGCAACCAAGCTTACGGTCTTTTCTTTTGCTTGACATTTTGATAAAAATATGCTAACATTAAAGATAGCGAAACTGCGAATACTGACCTTTTGACAACTTGGAGGATGCATGAAAACGCTGAAACTCTTCGTTCTGCTCGCGCTTGCGGGCGGAGCAACGGGGTGCTGGAACGACCCCTGCGAGGTCTTCGGACCGAACTGTGGTGAAGTGACCGTGCTCGTAACGAAGATCATCCAGGACGACGAGCTCACGGTCTACGTAAACGGTGAGGCCCAGGAAGTGAAACTCTCCGATGAAGTGCCAACCCGGCAGTATCGGGTTCGTATTCAGACGCGAAACCAGTACTACTCCAGCCCATATTACACGGAGCAGGGAGAAGTGTTCGTGAGCGTCTGGAGTGCGAAGCTCGAGCTGATGTCGCGAGTCAAATCGCGATGGATCACCACCGATCGGGTCGCCGAGTTTGAATTCCGGGCCGCGGACTTCGTCATCCGATGAAGTCAACACCCAAACGTACCAAACAAGCCCTGCGGCTAACACCGCGGGGCTTCTTCTTTTTGTTTTTAAAAGATATTGCCGACTAAAATTCCCAAAGCGACGGCCAGACCGCCGATAATGAGCATCCGCATCCCACTCCGGACGGGTTTGGCGTTGAAGCGCTTGGCGCTTATGGCACCAAGGAGGAAAAGAGCAATCAAGGACAAAACGACGGAGGTCTGGAAAGCGGAAGAGATTTCAACGATAAAATAAGGGAAAAGCGGTATAAAACCGGAAATAAAGTAAGAAACGAACATAATGAGTCCTCCTAAAAGGGGATAACGCAGAGGCAGGTCCCGGCCGTCCACGTATTCTTCAGTGGAGCGTTCGGAAAGGAAACTTCCGGCGGCCATGGAGAAGGCCTCAACGAAGATAAGAACGACGCCGGCAAGAATTAGGTCGGCGCGCCCGACGCCGGCCAAAGCGATGCCGGAGAGCATCCCGACCGTGGAAACCAAACTATCCTCGGCGCCGAAAATCAGGTTTCTTACAAGAATTTCAAAGAATTTCTTGGAGTGGGGGATTAAGAACATTTTAATGCCCTAGTTTTTTCTTTATCTCGGCCAGTTCCTTCCTGATTTCGATGAGGTGCCGATGCATTTCTTTAACTTGGCTTTCCTCTTTTTCCACTTCCTCCAAGGTTTGCTCATCAAGCCGTTTCTCTTTTTTGAGGCCGGAGAGGAGCAAGCGTTCACCGATGAAGAAGGAAACAAAAGTACCCGTCAAAAGCATTATGAGAATACTGATTATGAGCGACGCCTCGGTTGAAAGACCCATGTCGTCGGCCAAGTGCCAGACGCCGCGCCAAAAAAGCACAATCGCCGTTCCACCAATAAGCGCATAAACCAGCGGGTGCTTGCTTAATGCCTGCCGGATTTTGTCCTCCAGTTTGTCGAAAAATCTGATGATTTTCATAAATCAATTATAAGATAGAAATTGATTTTTGTCTTCTAACACCTCTCTAAAATACATATCTACATTTTCCAATCTCACTAGTTCTTCCCAGCTATACCACTTATAGGCATCATTTTCGCTTGTATCCAAAACCACTTCGCCATCCGTTTCGCCGAGGTAGGTCAAACGGACAACGTGATGATTGTTATCCCGCATAATGTCCTGCGCCGCAATAAGCTTCGGTTCACCTGTAAGTTCAAGGCCGGTTTCTTCTTTCATCTCGCGCTTCAAATTTTCAATAAGATTCTTACCGGGCTCAATTCTTCCGCCGACAATGTCCCATCTTCCAACAATTTCGGGATATTTTGTGAGCGAACGGCGCAATAGCAAATATCTGCCGTCCTTATTTTTGAGCAGTATTTTTACTCCCACCTGAAGTTTTATCTCATTGTTTTCCATATTGAGTCAGTTCCAAGACACTTTCCAGCGCTATCGGCAGTTCAAAACACTTATCCATTCCGCCACTGAAATGGCCCTTGTTGCTCAGAACGATTGTTTTAGCGCCGAGATTCTCCTCAAATAATTTCTTGTTTTCCAATGATACGAACGGGTCGTTGTCGGAGAACACGGCCGTAAAATTATTTGAATGGCTTTTTACTTTTCCGAAATCTATCGGAGTTTCAAGCCAAGGTTTTGCGGTTTCTTCCTCTTCATTGGTACCTAAGATGAGTTTGAAAAAACCCGCCACAAGAACTGCTCCGCCGATTTTCTTATCAGCGTGCAAACTCTCCAAATACCTCAAAATTGTTTGGCAACCGATACTGTGGCCGACTAGAAATAGGTCTTCGTCCGGTTCGCCGACGATTTTAGCGAGGTGAGGGACCCACGTCTCAATTTTTGGCTCGGCCGGATTCGGCATCGCCGGCACCTGCACCTCAAATCCTTTTTTCTCTAGTTCTCGCTTGAGCCACGGAAACCACCCTTCTTCCGGATACCCATCCCAACCGTGAACTATGATTACGCGGGGCATGGGATTATTTTATCGGTTGATAAAATATCAGCTTATAACCGTCCGGGTCCTTCACTGCAAATTCTCTTTTGCCCCACGGCCAGTCGCGCGGCTCGCTGGAGGTTTTGATACCATTTTCTTTTAGTGATTTGAAATAATCGTCTACATCATCTACCTCAACGTAAACAAAGACGCCCATTCCTTTGGGTTCAAATTGAGCTTCTTTTTGAATTACCGATTTGTTTTTGTCTACAAACGCGAGAGCAAAGTCGCCCAACCTCGCCTTCACCGTATCGCCGGATTTTTCCACCTCAAAGCCGAGTTCTTCGTAGAATTGAGCGGTTTTTCCTAAATCACTTGCGTAGTAGAGAACAGAATTGACTCCTTTGAGCATATTTTTATACCTCTCACACTACCACCCGCTTGGGGGAGTGTAAAGATAAATTTGTTATAATAACCCTTATGAAAAATTTAATCTTTCGGTGGAAATCTTGGTCGCCTTATCTGCGGAGTATACTCCGCATCGTCGCCGCATTCATGTTCATCCAGCCGGGCGCAATGAAGCTCTTCGCTTTCCCGGCCGGCTTACCCCCATCAGGCGGCACGGTGGAACTCTTTTCGCTGTTTGGCCTCGCCGGATTTTTAGAAGTCGTGGGCGGCGCCTTAATGCTCCTCGGGCTTTTCACGAGACCGGTGGCTTTCATCCTCGCGGGCGAGATGGCGGTTGCCTACTTTATCGGCCACTATCCGCAGGGTTTCTGGACGGTCTTGAACGGCGGAATGCCTGCGGTATTTTTCGCTTTTGTATGGCTTTATCTTTCGGCCGCCGGCCCCGGTCCTTGGTCCCTGGACGAAAAATGGCGGAGAAGCAGCGAAACGAACCCGCAAGTATAAACAAGTGTAAATAAGAAATTCTTTACCGCAGCATAAGGAAGTTATTTTATCCCTGGTGGTATACATATGTATACCACCTGAAATATATTGAAGTTTTGTTTGTTTGATATGGCGCTCCTATCTAAACGCCGAGACGAACTGAATCGGGTCCACCGAAACGCCGTTTATTTTGATTGATAAGTGGAGATGCGGGGCGCTCGCGAGGCCGGTGTCGCCCACGGTGCCCAAAATCGTTCCTTTTTTCACGATATCGCCGTCCTTCACTTTCATTGTGTTCATATGCATGTAGAGTGAATAAACGCCGCGACCGTGGTCAACAATGACGGTGTTGCCGTAAATCGGATCCAGGTAAGCGCTTTTCACCAGGCCGGCGTTGATGGCCGCGACCATCCTCCCTTTGGGATTGTCGAAATCCACGCCCAGATGGGTGATCCGTTCGCTGCCGGTTTGCCGCACTTCGCCGAAGGCGGAGGAAATCTTCCGGTTGTCGTAGAGAGGCAGGCCGAACGGCTCGTTGAAACGGGTGATGTCCGCCGCTTCCTCAACCGTTTTTCGCACCACTTGGTTCACGGTGGCGAGATTCTGGACGATTTGCTTGTCGGTCATGCCCAGTTTCGGCGGCGGGGGCAGAACGATTGTTTTTGCTTTGCCGCTTTTCACGGCAATTGTTTTTTCAAAATGACCGCCATTTGCGAACTCAGCCGCTATACTCGATGTGCCGGTTTTCGTGCCGAGCGGTATCGGAACAATCGCGCGGAAATCATTCTGATAAGGAAAGACGGCGATTGTTTTGCCGTTAAGAATTGCGCTTCTCGGTTCTTTGTTGAACTGGACTATCAAGGTTTCGCCGGTCTGGACCGCCGGATTTATAACGTTCATTTCGGCCGCCGGCGTTTCCGGTTTTTCCATTTCGGGTTCCGGCGGCGCGCCCGGCGCGGGCATCGAGAGCGAAGCCGTCTCCGAGGGAGAAACCGCCGGCGATTCGGTTTCCGTTGAAAACGCAAAGAAAATAAAAAGAGCGCCGATAGCAAATACCAGGGAGATTAAAAGGAAACGCATGAATTATGGACATTATATCAGTAATGTGATAAATTAAAAAACCCTGGTCTTTATTGACTTCAGGGACGTTAAAAATGCGGTAATAGTCGCAAGCCGTTCGAAAAACCAACACCCATACTATTATGATGGAATCCAAAGTCCCGATGGTAGAGATGACGGATGGTGGTACTGCTGAACCTCAGCAACCGCAGCCAGAACAGCCTTCGGAGCCCCAGCAGCCAACGGAGCCCCAGGCGCCTCAATCGTCGCAGTAATAAATTTATGTCAAAAACCCGGCCTAACAGCCGGGTTTTTGATTTTTACAGATGTTAAAATACAAATATGCTCCCCATCGTTGAAACTCGCCCCCAAGAACTGGAACAATACAGAAGTTTCATCTCCGGCGAACTTTTTGAAGAAATTAAAAATCTGGCGGAGGGGTGCCGCGGCAGACGGGTTTTTCACGTCAATTCCGCGCCCCGGGGAGGAGGAGTGGCCGAAATATTGAAAAGTCTGGTGCCGCTCATGAAAGGACTGGGATTGGAAGCCGAATGGTACACCATCCCGCCTCACAACGGTTTTTTCGAAATCACCAAGAAAATGCACAACGCCCTGCAGGGAAAGGAATACGAATTTCCCTTTGCGGCCAGAAAGAAATATATGCTCCACGTGGCCCGTACCGCCGAGTTGATGAGGGAGATGAAACCGGACGTTTGGGTGATTCACGACCCCCAGCCGGCTGGCGTCGCCATGTTCCTCCCCCAGTTTTATCCGTCGATTTCCCGCATCCACATCGATCTCACTTCACCGAACCACGAGGTTTGGGAATTCGTGTCCTCATTCCTTGCAAGTTACGACAAAGTCATCGTAAGTTCCCCCGAATTCGTCAAAAAGGAGATAAAAGACAGCGCGGTCGTTTTCCAGCCGGCAATCGACCCCTTGAGCGCCAAAAATCAGCTATTGCCTCTGGAGAGCGCCAATGAAACGCTCCGGAGTTTCGGCATCAACCCCGACAAACCTCTCATCGCCCAGATTTCGAGGTTTGACCCCTGGAAAAACCCGCTGGGAGTGATAGAGGCCTACCAATTGGCAAAGAAGAAAATTCCCGACCTGCAATTGGCGCTCGTCGGGTTCATCGTGGCCCAGGACGACCCTGAAGCCGAGAGAATTTACCGGCGAGTCAGAAAAAAAGCGGAAAAAGACCCTGATATTTTTCTTTTTGCCGACATCACCAAACTCGGCAGTTTGGCGATAGACGTTTTCGTCGGCACCGTCCAGACCGCCGCCGACGTGATTCTGCAGAAATCGGTCCGGGAGGGGTTCGGAATGACGGTGGCCGAAGCAATGTGGAAAGAAAAACCGGTCGTGGCCGGGGAGGTCGGCGGCATCAAACTTCAAATTGAGGACGGAAAAAACGGTTTCTTCGCCTCCAATTCCAAAGAAGCGGCCTCGCGTATCGTGGAATTGATTGAAAATCCCGACCTCGCCAAAAAAATCGGCGAGGCGGCGAAAACCACCGTCCGGGAAAAATTCCTCATACCGAGATTGCTGCGGGATTATCTTCGGCTTTTCAAAGAACTGGTTTAAGATTAAAATACCATTATGGTCGCCTTTATAGAAAAAATTTCTCAAAACACCGTTCCTTGGCTTGCGAGCCACGGCATAAAAATTCTTGTTATTCTCCTTGCCGCGGCCGGCATCGCGGGGCTGGCATTTGGTTTTGGCGGACAATACCTTATCCGCGACATCATCAGCGGACTTTTCATCGTAATGGAAAATCAATATCGAGTCGGCGATGTCGTCTGTTTTGACGGCACTTGCGGCCTGATTGAAGACATCAGCTTGCGCATGACCACATTGAGGGATTTGGACGGGGTCGTGCACCACGTTCCGCACGGCGAAACCAAGCCGCTCAAGCAATGGGATGTAACCGGAGAACTGCGCAAGAGGATAAAAACCGCCTTTGACAAGGAAGGTATTGAGATTCCCTTCCCTCAGCGGGTCATTCATCAAGCGAAATCGTAATTTCACGCCGCGAGCCACCCGCCGTCCACGTAGAAAGTGGCGCCGGTCACGTAACTGGATTCTTCGGAGGCGAGGAATACGACCATCGCCGAAATCTCTTCCGGCCGGCCTACTCTCTTCAAGGGCACTCGCGCCATTATTTCTTCCATTAACTCCTTGGAGATTTCTTTTCCCGGTTCGCGGACCATTGGCGTGTCTATCGCCCCCGGCCCGATGACGTTTACGGTGATGCCGTGCGGCGCCCACTCGGCCGCGAGTGTCTCCGACATCCCGATTATCCCGCCTTTGGAAGCGGCGTAATGAGCCGCTCCCGCAAAACCGATACCCACCCCGCCCGAAGCAATGGAAGCGATATTAATAATCCGCCCCCATTTATTTTTCATCATTTCCTTGGCCGCCCTCACGGCGCACAAAAACTCTCCTTTCAGGTTGATATCAATCATCTTGTCCCATTCAGTTTCCGTCATTTCCAGCGCTGGTTTTGGAATGAAGATGCCGGCGTTATTCACTAAGATGTCCAGTCGGCCGAATTGCTTCACAACTTCGCTGAAAACCTGGTCCACTTCCGCCGCATTTGTCACGTCCATTTTGAAGCACAGCGCTTCACCGCCGGCTTTTTTGATTTCTTCCGCCGCGGCCGCACATTCGTTTAAATCAACGTCCGTCACCGCTACTTTCGCACCTTGTTTGGCCAGTGCTAGTGCGTGCGCCCGGCCCATACCGCGCCGCGCACCCGTGACCAGTGCCACTTTATTTTTTAAGTTAAACATATTGTTAGTTATTTTCCGATCTTCCTTATCTACATTCTACTACTTTCAATTCGGTTCTATTTCTTATGCTCGAGCTGATACATCTGCGTATCATATCCTCTCGTTTCCTGGTTTTTTCGTGAAAGACCAAGTGATTCAAGCGTTTGGAAAAGTTCTTCCTGTACCTCGGCCGGGTCAGCGCTGTCTTCCGTGAGTTTTTCCAACTCCACGAATGAACCTAGTTTTTCAACTTCATCCAGGCAAATTTCGTACCCATGGAATTTCCCTTTCCGGCGGTTTTTCTTCACTTCCACTTTGGGCGTATAGCCCAGGATTAAAAGTATCTGATGAATTGCTTCGGGGTCTTTCACTTCTGTTTCATACTCAATGTTATCCAGTTCGTTCGAGCGCTGCTGTTTCATGTTGAACATTGCTTTTCCTTTCTCGCGGCGCAGTCGCAAAACAATGTGGCCCTCCTTTGATTCTTCCCACTCGGAGGTGCTATTGCCGTAGGAATAAATGACATCTTCCTGACGGATAGGCTCAGAAAGCTTACAACCCAAATCCAGCAGTTTTTTTTCAACTTCTTTCAAGTTCTCCGCCCTTATTTTCACTTCGATTTCACGCATATACTTACTGCCGAGACGCGATTCGAACCGTCCCGGATTAGAATCGATAAATCCTCGCTTTTTATTTTACCACCTCGGTTCGAATCCCGGACGGGTCTGTAGAAAATACCCGCAGACGCATAATTTATTAGATTTTCTGATAAAATTGAAGAGTGAATATTCGATGGTACGCAAAACAACCCTCCGAGATATTTGAAGAGTTCAGTTCTGACGAATCTGGGTTAAGTTCGGAAGAAGCCCACAAGCGTCTTATCGAGCACGGCCTCAACTCTCTCCCGGAACTAAAAGTAGCCGGTACGTTTTCCATATTCTTTTCGCAGTTTTTAAGCCCACTCATCTATATCCTAATAGCTGCCACGGCAGTCGTGCTCTTTATGGGGGAGACCGCCGATGCAGTCATTATTTTCCTCATTCTCGTATTCAACGCGATCGTGGGAACAATCCAGGAAGGAAAAGCCCAACATACGCTTCTTGCGCTCAGGAAATTCGTGGAGACCCCCGCTTCGGTGCTGCGGGATGGCAAAATTATGATTGTGCCCGATAAGGAGATCGTTCCCGGCGATGTCATTATTCTCCAGGAGGGCGATAAAATTCCTGCCGATGCACGACTTATCTCCGTAAACTCTCTCAGAGCCAACGAGGCAAGTCTTACCGGAGAATCCGTTCCGGCTGTAAAAACCATCGATACGTTGGGTCATATCCAGATCCCTGCGGCCGACCAAAAAAACATGGTTTTCAAGGGGACCAATATCGTAAGCGGCAACGGCAAGGCGGTTGTTATTGCAACTGGTCTCGCGACGGAAATCGGAAAAATCTCCAAAGCGATAGCCGCAATTGACACGGAAATTCCTCTCAAGAAGAATATTCGTTTCCTTTCCCGCCTCATCATTATTACCGTATTTTCAATAGGGACCGTTATTATGATCTTCGGGCTTGCCACAGGAGAATCGTTGAGGCAAATGTTCGCAACGGTAGTGTCTCTCGCGGTTTCAATTATTCCGGAAGGCCTGCCAATCGTTATGACCCTGGTTTTGGCTTCGGGGGTGTGGCGCATGACTAAACGCAATGTGCTGGTCAAAAAGCTGCAGGCAGTCGAGGCACTCGGGCAGGCAAAGATCATCGCGGTCGATAAGACCGGGACACTCACAAAAAACGAAATGGCGCTTGAGAAAGTATATATTGATGGAAAAACTTTCGATATCGAAGGACAAGGCTATGAACCAAAGGGAAGAACGCTCCTTGAGGGAGTGTCCGTGGAGCCGCTGGATCATCCGGAACTCGTTCTTGCGGGGAGAGTCGCTTCGTTCTGCTCCAATGCCCAAGCGATGTATGTAGAAGAAAAAAACATCTGGAAGGTATCTGGAGATCCGACCGAGGCGGCTCTCGGAGTGTTCGGCCACAAGATCGGTTTCAGGGATGGCGAGTGGGAATCGCCCAAGATATTCGAACTGCCGTTTGATTACCTTACGAAGTATCACCTTACGATTCACAAATTTGAAAATAAGAACTTTCTGACTGCTATCGGTGCTCCGGAAAAAATTCTTGAACTTTGCGATCGTGTCTGGCGGGCGAAAAAATCGGAAAAACTCTCCAAAGCCGAAAAAGACGAACTTGAATTGGTATTTTTCAATATGTCCCGGCGCGGTTTCCGGGTGCTTGGGTTCGCGGTCAATCCGGATGCGGAAAATACCGTGATAAACGGAAATTTGCCACCGCTTATTTTCGGCGGCTTTTTCGGCATGAAAGATCCGTTGCGCGAGGAAGTGAAAGCCGCCATCGAGAAAGCCAAACAAGCAGGTATCCGGGTTGTGATGATCACCGGAGACCATAAGATCACCGCTCGTGCGATTGCGGAAGAAGCGGGGCTTGCGGACGGGAAAGACGGCGTTATCACCGGGGAAGAGCTGGAAAAATTGTCGGACGAAGAATTGTCGGAAAAATTTGGAACCTGCAACGTGTTTGCGCGCGTGACCCCCGAACATAAACTGCGGATTATCGAGCTCTTCAGAAAACGAGGCGAGGTGGTTGCCATGACCGGCGACGGCGTAAACGATGCACCATCCCTCGCGGCTGCAGATCTCGGCGTGGCGATGGGAAAAATCGGCACCGAGGTAGCCAAGGAAGCGGCCGACCTTGTGCTCTTAGACGACAATTTCGGAAGCATCATTTCAGCAGTCGAAGAGGGCCGGAGCATCTACAAGACCATTAAGAAGGTTGTTCTCTATCTCTTCTCGACCAGTATCGGGGAGGTGCTTACCATTTCCGGCGCGATGTTCCTTGGATTTCCCTTGCCCCTCTTGCCGGCTCAGATTATCTGGCTGAACTTTGTCACCGACGGTTTCCTCGACGTCTCGCTTGCGATGGAGCCGCGGGAGGATGGTTTGCTCGGCAGCCGCTATGCAAAGCCCGCTAGATATATTCTTGATTCGTTTGCAATGAAGAGAATGATATTTATGGGAATTATCATCGCTCTCGGAGCTCTGTTTATGTTCATGCAGTACCTCGACGGCAATCTGGAAAAGGCGCTTACCATGACTCTGACCACACTTGCTGTTTTCCAGTGGTTCAACGCGTGGAACTGCAAGAGTGAAAACAAATCCGTTTTCTCCATCAATCCTTTCAGGAACGTGTTTTTGGTCGGTGCGACAATTATAGTTATCGGACTCCAGTTGTTGGCCGTGTACCATCCTTTTATGCAGCGATTTCTGCATACGGTACCGCTTACCGCCTGGGAGTGGGTCTACGCGGTGTCGATAGCAGCCTCAATCCTTTTGCTTGAAGAGGCAAGAAAACTTTTGGCCAGAACCGTATTCAAGAAACCCTAGTTCTAATTCCGGGAAGGGTACGGGTCTCGGTCTTAGAACTGACTCCGAAAAAATTCCGGTAAAATCTACATCTCCCGGTCTCACGATACCGCGCACTAGTTGGCTGGGGGGCAGGGATTCGAACCCCGATACTCGCCTCCAAAGGGCGATGTCCTACCGTTAGACGACCCCCCAACAAATCCAATCTTATAAAAATGATATAATTTAATCAATGCGAACGATAAAAATCCTCAAATCCGCGATTGAAAAGCAACTTGCCGCCCCGCCGACCGATGTTTCCATTATCGAACTCGTTGATTTGTTTGTTGAGTACGCTTACAGCTCCCGAGCTTCCGACATTCACATTGAACCGGCTGATGAAAAGGTGGCGGTGCGCCTGCGGATTGACGGCATTCTTCACGATACGCTGAATTTTTCCAAAGAATTCCAAGACGAGGTGATAAGCCGCATCAAGGTTCTCTCGGGTCTCAAAACCGATATTCACCACATCCCCCAGGACGGCCGTTTTAAGGCCAAGATTGAGGGAGCGGGAGAAAAAGAAATGGGCGAAGTAGATATCCGCGTTTCCGTTGCCCCGACTTACTACGGCGAAAATTCCGTGCTCCGGATTTTGGCCGAGGCGGCCCAGAGCTTCGCTTTGGAACAATTGGGCTTCAACAAAGAACAGCTGGTAATTCTGGAGAAAGCCATCAGAAAGCCTTATGGCATGATTCTCTGCAATGGTCCGACCGGTTCCGGCAAAACTACCACCCTCTACGCCTTCATTAAAAAACTGAACACCCGCGAAATTTCCATCATCACCATTGAAGACCCGATTGAATATTCCATTGAAGGCATTACCCAGATGCCGGTTGCGGTCGGCGCCGGATTAACTTTCGCGAACGGCTTGCGTTCTATTCTCCGGCAAGACCCGAACGTCATCATGGTCGGCGAAATCCGCGATTCGGAAACGGCAAACATTGCGGTGAACGCCGCCCTAACCGGCCACTTGATGCTCTCCACGCTCCACACCAATGACGCCGCCACCACTTTTCCGCGCTTGATTGATATGGGCGTGCCGCCGTTTCTGGTTGCCTCTACTTTAAACGTCGCCCTTGCCCAAAGATTAGTTCGTATTGCCTGTCCGAATTGCCGGAAACAAAGAATTCTGTCCATCGCCGAAATCAAAAGTTTTGGCGGCATCGCCGAGAAAATGACTTCCGATAAAGTTTACACCGTGGGTCCGGGATGCGCCGAGTGCGGCGGCACAGGCTACAAGAGCCGCATCGGCATCCACGAGGTTTTGGAAGTTGACGACGAAATCCGCTCTCTTATTGTCGGTCGGGCGGACGCTACCCAGATTAAACAGCTCGCCGTGAAGCGCGGCATGGCGCCGATGATTGAAGATGGACTGGAGAAAGCGCGAGCGGGCGTCACGACCATTGAAGAGGTGCTCCGCATTATTTATGAATAGCAAAAAACCTCTATTTTTCTTAAGAATTTTTCAATCCGTTCCCTTGCAGGAGCGGATTAACTTTGCCCGGCACCTCTCCATTACGATAAAAAGCGGTCTGCCGATTTTGGAAGCCCTAAGACTCATCAAAACCCAGGCCTCTTCAAAAATGCTTGGGAAAATAATAGAGAGTATTATTAAAGACATTGAAAACGGCCAATTTCTGGCTCAAGCACTCCAAAAATATAATCATATTTTCGGCGATCTTTTCATCAATTTGGTGAAAGTAGGGGAGACGAGCGGCAATCTGTCGGAAACTCTTCTTCACCTTTCCGCCGAACTCAAAAAACAGAGAGCAGTGAATCAGCGCATTCACGGCGCCCTGATTTATCCGGCGGTGATTCTTGTCGTCACGGTCGCCATCACTCTTTTTCTCACCCTTTTCATCTTCCCGAAGATTCTTCCAATTTTTTTGGGTTTAGGCATCCAGCTGCCTTTCACCACTCGTCTCGTCATTCAGTTCCTAACTTTTCTTAGCCGCTACGGACTCGTTGGTTTTGGCGGCGTTATTGTTTTTGTCGTTGCTGTTCGCCTTGTTCTTTCGGTGGAGAAAATCCACTTTGTTTTCGACCGGGCGCTTTTGAGCGTGCCTTTTATTTCCAAAATTCTCACGAATCTAACTATGACCAGCTTCACGCGTTCTTTGAGCGTACTCTTGAAAAGCGGCATGGACATCGTAGAGGCCTTAAAAGTTGCCAAGGGGACATTTCATAACAAGTATTATCGCGGCGAAGTAGAGAAAATAGTGAATTCCGTGAAAAAAGGCGAATCAATTGCAAGGTATCTGGCAACCCGACCTCGTCTTTTCCCGCCGATGCTAACCGGTATGATTCAGGTGGGGGAATCAACCGGCAATTTAGAGCAGAATCTTCTTTACCTCTCCGAATACTACGAATCGGAGGTGGACGAAATCGTAAAAAACCTGACTTCCATTTTGGAACCTGTGCTTCTTCTTTTCATGGGACTCGTTGTCGGCTTCATCGCGCTTTCCATTATCACGCCGATTTACAAAATCACCCAAGGATATTAAACCAGATAATATGCAAAGCGGTTTTACTATCATAGAGGTGATAATAGTGACTGCCTTATTCAGTTTGTTTCTCATTCTCGGTTGGCCGATAGGATTGGACGCTTACCGCAACTATCTCCTTACTGCCGAAACAAGAAATCTCCTAAGTATTATCCGGCGGGCGGAAACCAATGCCTTTGCAAACAAAAACAAGAGCGCCCATGGCGTTGCCATTCAATCCGACCAGTTTGTTCTTTTTCAAGGACCGTCTTACGCGGGCCGCACCGCGGCTTACGACGAAGAGTATCTGAAGTCGGGAACGGTCACGGTAAGCGGCGTAGTGGAAATTGTCTTCGCGCAAATATCCGGGAAACCGAACGCAAGCGCGACGATAGTTTTGAGCAATGAATTGAGGTCGCAAACAATCTCTGTGAATAATGAAGGAACGATTAACTGGTAGAAGCGGCCAGTCGCTTGTGGAAATAATGATAGGCCTCGCGCTCATTGTTTTGGGCATTGGTTCTGCGACTATTCTTGTTTTCGGCGGCCAAAAAATTTTGATTGACCGCGGCAACGCCATTCAAGCGAGAAATCTGGCCGAAGAAGGATTGGATGCTGCGCGGTCTATCCGCGAACGCGACTGGAGCGAACTTACGGATGGCGAACACGGTCTTGTTTTCGGAACAAGCTCCTGGGCCTTCAGCAGTTCATCAGATACCGACGGCTTTTTCACGCGAAAAATCGTCATTACCACCCAGGACGAAAACACCAAAAAAGTTGAAAGTAAAACAACCTGGATCCCGGACCCTTTGCGGACCTTAAACGTGGAGTTAGTAACATTCCTTACTAATTGGGAAAACGCGACGCCGCCGCCCGACCCGGGCGATACGGGTAGCGGCGGCACTTCGGGCGACTGGCAGAATCCGCAGACGCTTGGTTCGGTGGATTTGGGACCGGGCAATTCAGCGACCGACCTGGATGTCATCAGCAGTATTATTTACATGTCAGCCGAAGCTGCAGCAACGGCAAAACCTGATTTCTTTATAATTGATGCGACTAACGGTCAAAATCCCTTCATTGTTTCAAGTCTGAACACCGGCCCTTCTCTTAACGCTATTGATGCAACAGTAAATTACGCTTATGTTGCAAACCGGCAAGCCGACGCCGAGCTTCAAATTATCGACATCAGCAATCTTCTAAATCCCACCCTTATCGCTTCTTACGCTGCGCCCGGCGTCTCCGGCTCCTCGCGCGGTGAAACAATTTTTTATTCCGGCGATAAAGTATATCTTGGTCTGAATAAAGTGATTGGTCCAGAATTCCACATTATCGATGTCTCTAATCCTGCGAGCCCAACTAATTTAGGTTCTTATGAAGTGAACGACAATATCAACGACATCTACGTGAGAGACAACAAGGCCTATTTAGCCACTGATTTGGGCAATGCCGGTTTGATGGTTCTTAATGTCTCAAATCCGGCGGAAATTACCCTTCTGGGTCAGAAATATTCGGTTGATACCAATGCCGTTTATGTTGAGAATCCAGCCGTGCTTCTACTGGGACCAGCTCAAGATATTTATATCGTTGAAGCAAGCAACCCTTCCGATATAATCACGCTCGGCACTTTAAGCATCGGCGATGTTGTAAATGATATTGCCTCGCGCGGCAATTTGGCTTTTATCGCTTCCTCAAACAGCAACCGAGAATTTCAGGTTGTAAGTATCGCTTCGAGCACCAACCCGACTCTTTGGAGTTCTTTCAACTTCCCGCAGGTCGCAACCGGCATTGATTACGAGAACAACCTGGTCTACGTGGCCGTCCGGTCGAACGACGCTTTAAGAATCATCACTTCGCCGCCTTAATGCGTTTAACAAGCAAACTAAAAGCTCGGGCTGGTTTTACTCTGCTTGAGGTTTTAATTTATTCAGTGATACTGGCCATTTTTTTAGGCGCGGCCTTCGCTTTCATTGCAAGCATTTTGGGCACCACCGACAATCTTCTGGAAAGAAACGAACTTCTGGCTAATGCAGAATTCGTGGGAGGCAAACTCAACTGGCTAACCGGTATCGCCACCGACGTCGTCATCCCCGCCGCCGACGCCACTTCCACGGAGCTCAAAATGAACTTGAGTGATGCGAGCTCAAGCCCAGCCGTTTTTTTTCTAAACGGCCCCGCGGTAAATTTATCGCTCGCGAACGCATCCTCCGTTCCCATTACAAGCGAGAGGATAAAAGTCACGGGCTTCAATGTTCAACACATCTCCGCTTCCAGCTCGCCGCCCCAATTGAGGATTTATCTTTCGTTAGAGAGCAATATCTACCCGAACATCGTCGCAACTACTACCTTGTTTTATGTCTTACCCCGTTAAAAAAGAAAGAGGCCTGCCTGCCGGTAGGCACGGGCAAGCAGGCGGCAGGCAGGGTTACATCGCCATCATCTCGGCGGTAATTACGACCGCTATCGTCATTGTAATCGCTTTGGTCTTCTCGAGCAGCAATTATTTGGGGCGGTTTGATACAAGCGCCCTGGAAATGAAGGTTGTCTCAAAAAAGGTTGCTCAAGGTTGCTTAGAACACGCCAAATTGAAAATGAAACTCGGTTCCTACAGCGGCAATGAAGACGTAAGTATTGGAACCTATACTTGCACCGTTCTGCCTATTGAAACAAGCGGCAGCAATAAAATCATCAAATCTAAAGCGACGGTTGATAATAAAACAACCAATTTGCGCCTCACTATTGACTCATCACTTAACACCGTTTCTTTGGAAGAGGTCGCCGATTTTTAATCCTGTGGATCTAGAGAATAGGGGATATGCTAAAGTTAAAAACAAAGTAATTAATGAAAGAAAAAATTTTTTCAGGCAACAGAGCTGGCTTTACACTTGTTGAACTTCTAGTTGTCATCGGTGTCATCGCAATTTTAGCGACAGTTGTCATCGTCACCTTGAACCCGCCTCGGCTATTCGCGCAGGCGCGGAACACTCAGCGTTGGAGTAACGTGAACAAGATTATAAACGTCATCGGTCAGCGCATGACTGATAATAGAGGTATATTTCAGACGGGTTGCGCGGCTGGCGCGATTCCGACGTCAACGACGCGGATGGCGACAAGCACCTATGACATCGGGCCGTGCCTGGTACCGACTTACATCGAAGCAATGCCGTTTGACCCAAGCGACGTCGCAGCGGTTTTCAACTCTACCTCGGATTACGACACGGGTTACTTCGTATCCCGCGACGAGACGACGGGGAGGGTAACGGTAAACGCTCCTTCGGCCGAACTCGGCGACATAATTTCGGTTTCGAGATAACACGAATTCCACGGATTTATCACGAATGACACGAATCCAAGAATATTAATTCGTGTCATTTGTGTTTTTATTAGTGCTTATTAGTGTTTTTCAAAGATTCAACTAAAGCCACTTCCAGGGGAATAATCGGGAACTCGCTGTAGCGCATTTGGCTGTAAGCGTTAATCAGGGTTTTAATCAGATTAACGTGTCCATCTTTAAAAATTCGGGCATGGGCGACGAGTTTTTCCAAATGCTCGTTCATCAACTCGCCTTTAAATGCTTCGTTCATTTCCGGATTATATTTCAGGACCGCTGTCCGGCGGAGATACTGGATTAAATCCTTGGTAAACTGAGCAAGATTAAAGCCGTGGTCTTCAATGTCCGAGAGTGTTTCTAAAGACCTATCCAGGTTATTTTCCAGCAAAAAGCCGGCGATTTGGGAGAGCTTATCAAAACCGACTTTGCCGAGCGTTATCTCCACGTCTTCCAATTTTATTTCCTCGCTGCCGAAAGAATGAAGCTGGTCGAGAAGGGATTCGGCGTCCCGAAAACTGCCCTCGGCGGAAGCGGCGATAAGCTCCAGAGCTTCGGCCGAAATTCTTATTTTTTCCGTTCCGGCGATGTCTTTCAGTTTGCCGATGATTTTATCCACCGAAACGCGTTTAAAATAAAATTGCTGGGTGCGGGAAGAAATGGTTGCCGGAATCTTCTCCGCCTCGGTGGTGGCCAAAATGAGAATGACGTAAGGCGGCGGTTCCTCCAGGGTCTTTAAAAGGGCGTTGAAGGCCTCTTTGGTCAGCATGTGCGCTTCGTCGATTATGAAAATTTTCTGCTTAAAAAACCCGGGCGCGGTCGCGACGATTTCTTTCAAATTTCGGATGTCGTCTATGCCGCGATTTGAAGCGGCGTCGATCTCCACGACGTCAATTGCCCGGCCGGAATTGATGTCCTTGCAGGCGTTGCAGACATTGCAGGGTTCGCCTTTGGCCCGGAAGGCCGCGTCTTTCTCCCGCGTCTCGCAGTTGGCGATTTTGGCGATGAGCCGGGCGGTCGTGGTCTTCCCCGTGCCGCGCGGACCGGAGAGGAGATAAGCGTGAGCCAGCCGGTCGCGCCGCGCCGCTTCTTTCAAGGTCTTTACCACCAAATCCTGTCCCAGAACATCGTCAAAGGTGGTCGGCCGATATTTTCTATAAATAGCTAACATTACCTCAATAATATATTATTGTTAATGAAAAACAAAAGCATGATGAGGATATTGATTGCCGGACTTTTTATCGCCTCTTTGACAGCGGCCGGTTTCGCGTTTTTCACCTACCAGCGCAGATTTGAGGTGAATCCGCAGGCGGTAAATGCGGTGGACGGCGACCTCGCCGTAAAGGAAGAGGTAAAAGAACCGGAACCGCTCCCGCCGCCCGAACCGCTCGAAAATCCGCCGAGCGTGATTAAAGCGATTTATGCCACCAACTGGTCGGCCGGCACCCCCTCAAAACTGAATTACCTTATGAGCTTGATTGCCGGCACGGAACTAAACGCCATTGTGATTGATATCAAGGATTATTCGGGGTTTGTCGGCTACGATACGGGCCTCGCCGAAGTGAAAGATTACGAAGCCGAAGAAATTAGGATTGGAAACGTTGATTCACTGGTCCGCAAACTTCACGAGAAGGGGATTTACGTGATCGCCCGGGTGACGATTTTCCAGGACCCGCGCCTGGCCCTTGCCCGTCCCGATTTGGCGGTTAAAGATTCCCGCACGGGCGAGGTTTGGCGGGACAACAAGGGTTTGAGCTGGATGGACCCAGGCAGTAAAATCGTCTGGGACTACAACATCGCCATTGTCCGCGATATTTTATCCCACGGCTTTGACGAAATTAATTTTGATTACATCCGCTTCCCTTCGGACGGCAATCTGGACGTGCTTCAATATCCTTTCTGGGACGGCATCACCAAGAAACACGAAGTCGTCGCCGCTTTTTACCGGTATCTGCGCAAAGAATTGCCGGAGGCGAAATTATCGGCGGATTTGTTCGGCCAGTCAACGGTGAGTTACGACGATTTGGGCATCGGCCAGTTAATTGAAGACGCCTACGAAAGTTTTGACTACGTCTCGCCGATGGTCTACCCCTCGCATTATGTGGCGAGTTTTCTGAATCTCGGCAATCCCGCCGCTTATCCTTACGAAGTGATAAAATATTCTATAGATGAGGCATTCCAGCGATTACGGAATTCCACTTCAACGGCAAAGCTCCGTCCCTGGCTTCAGGCCTTTGATTTAGGCGCGGTCTATACGCCGGAGATGGTGCAAAAAGAAATCCGAGCCGTCTACGATGCAGCGAGTTCCACGCCGGGTCTCTTAAACGGCTTTATGCTTTGGAACGCTTCAAACGTCTACGACCGCCGAGCCCTGCTTCCCGAATAGCGATTTTTGAAGTAAAATGGAAGAACTTAAACCATTTTTGATAACGTTTGTAGTGCTTTTCGTGGTAATCGGCGTTTTCTACCTGATTTTCCAGAACGCCGGTCCGCTCTTCATGAAAGCGCCATCAGAGCAACCGCAAGCAGTTTCAACTAAAACCATGGGCACACTCACTATCAAAAGTTCCGCTTTCAAGAATAACGACCCAATTCCGGCCAAATATACCTGCGACGGCGATAACGTCAATCCTCTGATTGAGATTTTAAACGTCCCCAAGGAAGCGAAAAGCTTGGCACTCGTGATGGACGACCCGGACGCGACAGGCGGCGTCACTTGGGACCACTGGCTTGTCTGGAACATCAACCCGCAGACAAATTACATCGAGGAGGACAATTTGCCGCAAGGCGCGATTGAAGGCAAAACCAGTTTCGGCAAATCGAGCTACGGCGGTCCCTGTCCGCCGAGAGGCAGCAAACAGCATCGCTATATGTTCAAGGTTTATGCTCTGAACATCATGCTCGGCCTCATGGAGGGCGAAGGCAAAACGGAACTTACGAAAGCAATGGAAGGCCACGTGCTTGCAGAGGGGACTCTTATCGGTTTGTATCAGCGGAAATAATGTGGAAAACGCCGAAGGAAGATACCCGTTATTCCTGGACAACGCATTCGTTCGGAAAAATGCGCGAGTACGGCATCTCCGAGAGCCGCATTAAGCGCATAATCAGATTTCCAAAAAGAACAGAGGAGGGGATAGTGCCGGATACAGTGGCGGTGATGCAGCCAGCCGGCACCAAGCGCTATCAAGAAATTTGGGTGATGTACGCCGTTCGGAAACCAAAACTCCGCATAATCACCGCTTGGCGCTACCCGGGAAAATCTCCCGAACGCGACCCGATTCCGGCGGAAATTATAGAAGAAGTAAGAAGATTATTATAAATCAGGGGTGGTATACTTAAGTATACCACCTGAAGTTTTGGCAACGTTTTTAAAAAATAATGAGCAGAATTTTATCTGACAGATTTTTTGCGCGACCAACGGTTTTGGTCGCGAAATCGCTTTTGGGCAAATATTTGTGCCGCCGCTATCGCGGCAAAATCATCCGAGCGATGATCACCGAAGTTGAGGCCTACGACGGTTTCAGGGACAAGGCCTCGCACGCCTCGCGGGGACTTACACCCCGCACGAAAGTAATGTTCGGCCCAGCCGGGTATTGGTACGTTTATTTCACCTACGGCATGCACTGGATGCTGAACATCGTGACGGGCAGAAGGGGATACCCAGCCGCGATTTTAATCCGCGGCGTGGAAGGTGTAAACGGCCCAGCGAGGGTTACGAAATTTTTCAAAATAGACAGGAATTTTAACGGGAAGCCTGCGAGCCGCAAGACCGGACTGTGGATTGCCGCCCCGGAGGGGCGAGCCTCGCTCCGAAAGAAATTCGGAGCGGGAGGATTCAAAATCAAAAAGAGCAAAAGAATAGGCGTTGATTACGCTGGACCGATTTGGTCCAAAAAACACTACCGTTTCTTTATCCACAGCCCGCTTGACGAAAAATAAGCGAGACCTTATACTCACATTTACACAATGAATACAAACCACAGCTACCTCTTTATTAATCTCTTTATTACTGCTCAAAGGCGGGGAGGTTCGGTTTATAAGTAGAGAGAATAACTAATCAAAATAATGACAAAAACCTCCCCGCAAGGGAGGTTTTTTGATGCCGGTGGTCTGAAAATTGGCGAGCTCAAAAGGAGATAACTAATTTTCAGCTCATTGACATAAATCAATCCATTCTCACCTTTAGCGAAGAGGAGAGAACCGTGTCAGAAGACAAGCTGGTAGTGCCGGGGAATCAGGCAGTGGACCTGATCTGCGCAAGCGGTAAATTCGGCCGGCGGCTCCTTGGGGAGATTGCTAATCCGGCAGCGCAGCGACTGACCCGCCACCCAAGGATATTCAGCAAGTCGGACAACGAGTTCCGCACAGGAGAGGTCTTGCTCCACGGAAAAAGATGGGCTCAGGTTACGCTCACTACAAGAAAACCTCAAGAACCTCAGGGGAAGTTGCGGGTACTCATCATTGAAGACAAGCCGGGGAGCGGACTGTCACTCAAACCCGTAAGCAACGGGAACGGCATACTCACCCTCCAAGTGGACGGCGCGCACTGCCTGCGGCGGCTCCAGAGTTTTGTGAACCAGTTGGTCTGTGTATTCATCGTTCACGGCCATGGTTGGCAAGACAGGGAAGGAAGAGAGTATTTCGAACCCTATGGCGCAGAACCCCGGAATAACGGCCACAAGCACCGAGAGCGGAAGAGACGGAATCCTAGGCACCAACGTTATATCCATCCTCTCACAGACGGGTAACAGGGAGTGAATCAGCAAAAGCAACGGGAAACCGCCAACGCGGTTTCCTTTTGTTTTCAGAATCTATTATTGTAATAAGCGTATGAAATTATCTATCGGCATTGTCGGTTTGCCTAATGTGGGCAAGTCCACGCTATTCAAAATTATCACTAAACAAGAAGTAAATATTGCGAATTATCCATTCGCCACTATTGATCCGAACATCGGCGTAGTTCCAGTTCCCGATGAACGCCTCCAAAAGCTTACGGAACTTAGCCGTTCCAAGAAAACCGTGCCGGCTGTCGTGGAATTCTATGATATCGCCGGTCTCGTGAAAGGCGCTCACAAAGGCGAGGGCTTGGGCAACCAATTTCTCACTCACATTCGGGAAGTGAACGCCGTTCTCCAAGTTGTTCGCTGTTTTAAAGAAAGCGAAATAATCCACGTGGAAGGCGGTGTAAATCCGCTCCGCGACGTGGAAACGATAAAAACCGAGCTTGCACTGAAAGATTTGGAGACGGTCCAAAAAAGATTAGAAAAAGCCGAAGCGGATGCCCGGAGCGGCAATAAAGAATTCGTGGACTTAAAAGACGCTCTGGAAGAAATAAAAGCGTGGCTCGAAGAAGGAAAAATGCTCACGACTATACCAAAAGAAGACAGCTTGCATTGGAAAATTCTAAAAGAACTGAATCTTTTAACCGCCAAACCGCAGCTGTATCTCTTAAATGGCCGCGAAGAAGACGTGCCGTCGGAACTTATTACGGAAATAAAAGAAACTGGTGCGGGCTACGTCGTGGCAGACCTGTCATCTGCCGAAACGATTCCGGAACTGATAAGAAAGGCCTATGAGGTTTTGAATTTAATCAGTTTTTTCACGACTGGCGAGGACGAAAGCCGGGCCTGGACCTGCTTAGCGGGAACTAAAGCGCCGCAGGCCGCCGGCGTCATTCACAGCGATTTTCAGGAAAAATTCATCCGCGCCGAAGTGGTGAAATACGAAAAATTAGTGGAAGCCGGCGGCTGGAACGAAGCGAAGCAAAAGGGATGGCTCCGCTTAGAGGGTAAGGATTATGAAGTTCAGGACGGTGACGTTATTGTTGTTCGCCACGGATAAGGTAAATTCAAATATCTTCAATTTGTCCCATATGGGATAAATTGAAGCAATAAGATTTTCAGTCCTTTTTAGCCGTCATGAGAAAAAGCGCAAGGGCGCTCATCATAAGCCCGAAGTCGCGGAAAGTGACGTCGTCCACGCCGTAGAACAAAAGAATCGAGCCCATATCCAAAAACAAAAGAAGTGAAGCAAGTGGCAGGAAAAATCCGGTGATGATTAAAACGCCCAATATCAGTTCAAATACGCCGTGAACGGCGAGAAAAGTTTCCGGCGCGATAATTTCCCCGAGCCACGCCGGCACGTAGCCGACCCAACTTTCGGGATTAGCGAACATTCCGATGCCGGCGTAGACGAGCACCAACCCCAGCCCCAAACGCAGGGCGAGAATAGGTTTGAAGTTCAGATTTCTTATTCGAAACATGTTAAAATCATTATATAACAACAATGACTTATGAATTGGCTTTGAACGGGTATAAGGGTCCCCTGGACAAGCTTCTTGAGCTTGTGGAAGAGAAAAAACTGGAAATCACTCAAATCAGTTTGGCGGAAGTGACGGCCGATTTTCTGAAATATTTGAAAAAACTGGAGGCCGAAAAAATGAACCACGGACTCATTGCCGATTTTCTCTCCGTCGCTTCGCGCCTCATTCTCATCAAATCAAAAGTCCTCTTGCCGTCCCTTCTCCTCACGACCGAGGAAGAAACGGACATTAGAAATCTTGAAGCGCGGCTCAAAATCTACGCCGAGCTCAAAAATGCCCAAAAACACATCAAAAATCTCTGGAGCGATTATCCGAAAATGGCAACCAAAGAATTCTTGAGCGGAGTGGCTTCGGCTTTTTACCCGCCCCAAAAGGTCAAAAGAGGAGATATGGCTCGTTCCTTGGAGCGGATTCTCGCGGAACTGGAGCGATTCATGAAACCGGTCCAAACCATCAAAATAGAAATCATCAATCTTAAGGCCAAAATTGAGGAAATCCTGAAAAAAATCTCGGAAACGCCAAAAAAAATGCGCGACCTCCGGCAGAAGGGCTCGCGGGACGAACTAGTGGTGATTTTCCTTGCTATTCTCCATTTGATTAAAGAAGAATTGATTTATGTTGAGCAGGAAACCCACTTTGCCGAAATTCAAATTGCAAGAAAATAGATTATGAGCGAAGAAAATTCCAAAAATTTGGCCGAGCTGGAGGCGTTGCTTTTCACTTACGGCGAACCTATTGAAATCAAAAAAATCGCCAAAATCATGAAATTGAAAGAAAACGCCGCCTCCGATCTGGTAAATGAGCTCACGGCAAGCTTGGCAGGTGATGCTCGCGGTCTCACGCTTTTGAAAGACGGTGAAACAATCCAGCTCGCCACCAAGCCGGAGCTCCAAAAAATAAACGAAACCTTGATTAGGGAGGAGTTCCGCGAAGAACTCTCGCCGGCGGCGCAGGAAACACTCTCCGTCGTGGCTTATTTGGGGCCCGCGCCGCGTTCCACCATTGATTATGTGAGAGGCGTAAACTCCAGCTTTATTTTGCGGAGTTTGCTCGTGCGGGGATTGGTTGAAAGGGAAACAAGCGAGAAACGGAAAAACGTCTACGAATACCGCGTGAGCTTGGAATTTTTGAAGCACCTCGGGTTAAACGCCAAAGAAGAGTTGCCGGAGTTCGAAAAATACCGCAATATTCTAACAAGCTTTGAAACGCCTCAAGAAAACCCATGACCACGAAATTCCAAGCTCTGATTTTAGCCGTTCTTATCGTCATCTCCGTTGCCGCGGCGAACATCGGCGGCAGTGAATCAAAAAATACCTCTCCTTCAGAGGAAAAATCGGCGCCGCCGAAAGTTTCGGAAGGCCTTTCTTTTGAACGGGCTTCGCTTTTTGCGGCAAGCGCCCCGAATTTGAGCCAATACGAGGTCAAAAAAGCGCCGGAACGCAACTGGGAGGTTTTGGACCCAACTCTCGGCGCGGCGGCGGTTTTAATCCAGTCCCTAGACGGCGATTTTCCTTTTTTCCACCTTAACACCTATAAATCCTGGCCACTGGCATCACTAACCAAGCTCTTGGCCGCCGTCGTGGTCATAGAAAATATCGGCGAAAACAAAAAAGTGGTCGTGGACGAAACGGCGGTCGCGACCGAGGGCGAGGCGGGGAACTTGAAAAGCGGTGAGGTTTACACCGCCCGCGACCTTTTGAAAGTCATGCTTCTTACTTCTTCCAACGACGCTGCCGCTGCGTTTGAAAATTATCTGGGGCGCGACGAATTTGTAAAATTAATGAACGAAAAGTTGCGCGAGCTAGGGCTTACGCAGACCAAAGTTTACGGCGCCTCCGGTTTAGAGGACGAAAACGTAGGAACAGCAAGCGACATCCTCCGTCTTGTAAAATATATTCTGGAGAACGAACCGCAGATTTTTAATTGGACGCGCCAGAAAAGCCAGCTCATCCAGCCGTTAAATGACGCCACGAGCCGGACGATCTTGAACATCAACGGCATGGTGGACGAGACCGGGTTCTTGGGCGGCAAAACCGGCACCTCGGACAAAGCCAGACAAAACGAGGTTGCAATTTTTTCTTCGGGCGGAGAAAGATTAATCCTTATAATTTTAGGAAGCTCTGACCGCGACAAAGAAATAAAAAATCTTTTGGATTGGATCGGTCGCGCCTATACGTTCCCGTCATGATGATTTTTGAAGCAGTCCGGGTTTTGATAATTTTTGCGCTCGCTTTCGTCGTCGCGCTAATAATCACGCCTTTTGTTTTTCGCTTTCTCCAAAAATTTAATCTCCACAAAGTAAATATCCGCAGTGCCGAAACCGCGCCGGTTTTTTACCAGTTCCACAAGGACAAGTCGGGGACGCCGACTATGGGCGGCATCATTATTTGGGCGACGGTTTTAGGCCTCGCTTTTTGCTTTTTTGTTTTGCGATTGATTTTCGACGGATTCGCGAATTATTTTGATTTCGTCTCTCGCCCCGAAACCTATCTGCCGCTCGCAACGCTTCTTTTTACGGCGATAGTCGGCTTGATTGACGATATGTTCGGTATTTTAGGAAAGGGTCCGCATGGCGGGGGACTAACGGTAAAACGGAAACTTCTCCTCTACACCGCAGTCGCGGCCGTTGGCGCCTGGTGGTTCTTCTTTAAACTCGGCTGGGATGTGCTCTACGTTCCTTTCCTGGGCAATATCGTAATCGGCGCCTGGTACATTCCATTTTTTATTTTTATAATCGTGGCGACGGCTTTTTCCGCCAACGAAACCGATGGCTTGGACGGTCTCGCCGCCGGGACGCTTTTTTTCGCTTTTGGAGCGATGGCGGTCGTCGCTTTCGTGCTCGGCCGGTTTGATTTGGCGGCGATGAATGCGGCAATTTTGGGAGCGCTCTTGGCGTTTCTTTGGTTTAACATCCACCCGGCGCGATTTTTCATGGGCGACACCGGCTCCATGTCGCTCGGCATCACCTTGGGCGTGATGGCAATGCTCACCAATACCGCTCTTTTTCTTCCGTTTTTCGGCCTTATTTTAGTCGGCGAATCACTCTCGGTCATCATCCAGGTCTTGAGCAAAAAATTCCGCGGGAAAAAAGTTTTTCTCTCCGCTCCCATTCACCATCACTTCCAGGGCTTGGGCTGGCCCGAGAGCCAAATCACCATGCGTTTCTGGATAATCTCGGCGGTAGCCACTACCCTCGGCTTAGTTTTGTTTTTCCTCGCCCGTTTCGCTTAAAATTCCTTGCTATAATTAAGATGTGCCGATTATCTTAATTAAAAACGGGTTGACTTATGACGGCTCGGGTGAGCCGGCTCTCAAAAAAGACATTCTCATAAGGCGCGGCCATGTTGCCCGCCTCGGCTCTTTCCCGAAAAAACACGCCGATGTCGTGATTGACGCCGCAGGCGCGACCGTCACTCCCGGTTTTATTGACATAAATTCGTCTTTTGACCACTATCTCGGTGTTTTCAACGAGCCGAGCGGCGAGTCGCTCATTCGGGCCGGCATCACCACGATTTTGGGCGGCAATTGCGGCTCGTCGCTCGCGCCGGTTTTTGGCAACTCTCTCCTCTCGCTCCGCAAATGGACTGATTTCTCCAAAATCAACGTCGGCTGGCACAAGCTCCCGGAACTGCTCAAAATCCTGGAGCGGCGCGGCCTGGGAGTTAACTTTGGAACGCTTGTCGGCCACGGCACGGTTAGACGCGGGCTTTTGGGCGAAGATTTTCGCGACCTAACCGACCGCGAAATGGCGGCGATGAAAGAAATTATTGGGGAGGCCTTGAAAGACGGCGCCTTCGGCCTCTCTTTCGGCTTGGAATACGTTCACGCCAAAATGACGCCTTACCGCGAACTAATAGAGGTCGCAAAGATTGCGGCGCAGTTCCAAAAACCGGTCGCCGTTCACCTCCGCGATTCCACTGATGGTTTGGATGTGGCGGTCGGGGAAATCATAAAACTCGCCAGGGATTCGGCCGCGAGTTTGGAGATAAACCATTTTGAGCCCGTTCTGGGTTTCCGGGAAAAATATATCAAAGCGAGAGGTGCAATTGAGGCTGAAACCGCCGTCACGCACATTAATTTCGACTGCAACTCCGACGGAATTCTCGGCGCACCGATTTATCAGCTTCTGCCGCCAAACCTGAAGAGAGGAAATTTGGAAACCATGAATGAATCAATCAAAGAAGCGCACCTTGAAAAAGAAATTCTGGAGCACTTGAAAAAAGTTGTTTCCGATGAAATTACCATTTCCTATGCCCCGCCGCCGCTTCAATTCCTGAACGGCCGGACACTCGTTGAATTTGCCGCAAGCCACGAACTTAAAAAAGAAGAAGCGCTTTTTCGCCTAATGCACCTCTCCCGCCTCCGAGCGACGGTTCTTTTAAAAACGGTTGATGAAAAAATCATGGCCGAGTTCCTGGCCTCTCCCGCTTCCTTCATTTCCTCGGGCGATACGGGGCAAAACGGCATTTTCGCGAACTTTCTCGGTTGGGCGAATAAAAACAAAATGCCTCTGGAGCAAGCCATCGCCAAAATGACTTCCGGTCCGGCGGCCAAATTTAAAATCAAAAAGCGGGGGCTTATCAAGGAAGATTACTTTGCCGATATCGTTGTTCTGCGCGACTTAAAAGTTAAAGACGTGGTTGTAAACGGCAAAATCGCCTTAGCCGACGGCGTCGCGACGAAAAGCTTGAGCGGCAGCGTCCTCCGCTCGGATTAAAGCAATGCGAGCCCCTAAAAGCACTTCCTCGCCGGATTACGTCATTGTGGGCCTCGTCGTCATCCTCACGATATTCGGCTTGGTGATGCTCGCAAGCGCCTCCTCCGACCTCGCGAGGGACAGATTCAGCAACAGTTTTCATTACCTGAACAATCAACTGCTCCACGGGCTTGTTTTGGGCGCAGTCGGGTTTCTTTTCGGGTTTTTTACTTACTACCGCCGGTGGGAAAAAATGGCTCTGCCCCTTCTTATTATCACCATCATTCTTATGCTTCTCATCTTTTCACCCCTGAAATTTGCCGCTAAGGGTGCTTCCCGCTGGATTGATTTCGGCGTTTTCACCGTCCAGCCGGCAGAAATTTTGAAACTCACTTTCCTCCTTTATCTTGCCGCCTGGCTTTCCAAGAACGAAAAAAGAAGCAGAAGCGTCGGTGAAGGATTTCTGCCTTTTTTAATTCTCGTCGGCATCGTAATGGCTTTAATCATCATTCAACCCTCAACAACCACCGCCCTCATTATTTTTGCCTCATCGCTCGTCACTTATTTTGCGGCCGGCGCAAGGCTTCGATTTCTCGTGGGCGCTGTTCTTTTGGCGGCACTCGGTCTTTCGGTTGTCGTCTATTTCACGCCTTACCGACTGGAGAGAATCCTTACTTTCATAAACCCTGAAGCGAACGAACTCTCTTCCGGCTACCACGTGAACCAGTCGCAAATGGCCATCGGTTCCGGTGGCTTGTTCGGCGTGGGCTACGGCAACTCCACCACGAAACTCCGATATCTGCCGGAACCAATAGGGGATTCCATCTTCGCGGTTATCGCCGAAGAGCTGGGATTCGTTGGCGGCGGCCTGCTTATCGCGGCTTTCGGCGTTCTGATATTAAGAGGACTTGCGCTTGCGAGACACGCGCCGGATTCTTTCGGCCGGCTCCTGGTCACCGGCTTCGTATCGCTAATCGGCATCCAAGCATTCATCAACGTCGCCTCCGTTTCCGGTCTTATTCCTTTCACCGGCGTGCCCTTGCCCCTCATCAGCTTCGGCGGCACCGCGCTTGCTGTATTTCTCACCATGAGCGGGATTATAGTGAATGTGTCGAGATATAGGAGATAAAAATGGAGGTAACTACTTTAATCGGCTCGGCTGGCGCGGCAATAATACTAATTGCTTTCTTTCTTAACCAATCGCATAAATTAGATCGAGACAGTATAAAATTCGACATACTAAACCTCATTGGCTCCGGGCTACTTATAGCTTATGCAATATTGCTCTCCAGTATTCCTTTTACTGTATTAAACGGCATCTGGTTTTTAGTATCCCTCCGAGACATCTTTTCAGATTTACATAACTCCAATTAACTTAAATATTTACACTCTCCATCTGCTGATATGACGCGTCATATCAGCAGATATGTTAAACTTAATAAATGTTTAAATTACCGTCTCTTAACCGTTTTTCTTCCCGTAAAGAATGGGAAACCGCTTGCTGGCAGGAAATGCTAAAATCAAAAACTCTATTAAAGTCCTTAGTCACCTCTTATGAACGCCATAACTTAGTGATGCGAGCCGCGGTAAGAGAGGGAATTAACTCAGGGAAAAGATTCAGACAAATTGCCAGGGAAATGGGACTCTCGCTTCAAACTGTAAGCAGCATCAAAAAAGCTTTGAGAGAGGGCGATTACAGAAGTTACCGGGAGAGGAGCAAGACAGAGCGGAAAAAGAAAATATACGGCAGTCATCCCTCAAAAAAGAAACCTTACAGATACTACCGCCGCACTAAATACGGAAAAGTCTACATGCATCATTATTAGGTGATATGACGCGTCATATCACCATCGGTTATTAACATTGGGTGGTATAATTTCAATAAATAAAATGAGTTCAGAAACCAAAACCTGCCAAAACTGCAAACAAAACTTTGTAATCGAACCGGAAGATTTCGATTTTTACAAGAAAATCAACGTCCCGCCGCCGACATTCTGTCCGGATTGCCGCTATCGAAGGAGATTATTAGATAGGAATGAGTGGAGTTTATACCAGAGGAAATGTAATTTTACCGGTGAAACCATTGTCTCTATTTATCGTCCGGACGCGCCATTCCCGGTATATAAACAGGAGGTATGGAAATCGGACGCGTGGGATCCCTTGTCTTACAGCCGGGATTTTGATTTCAACCGGCCATTTTTTGAACAATACGAGAATCTCCGCCGCGTAGTGCCTCACCTTGCTTTAGTGAATTCCAACAGCGTCAATAGCGAGTACACAAATCAATCGCAGGACAACAAGGATTGTTATATGTGCTCGGCTACGGGCGGCAGCGAGAAATGCATGTACGGCAATTGGTTTCAGCCGGGCAGCTACTTCTCGGCTGATTGCTACATGATCGAAAAAAGCGAATTATGCTACGAGTGCATTAACTGCGGCCGTTGCTCCCGATGCGTGTGGTGTCAGGACTGTTTTGATTCAGTGGAATTGTCGTTCTGCATCGACCTTCGCGGTTGCAACAATTGTTTCGGTTGCGTTGGTCTTCGCAACAAACAATATTTTTGGCTGAACAAGCAGCTCTCAAAAGAAGAGTACGAAAAACGTTTGAGGGAATTCGATTGGAGCCGTAACGCTATAATCACTGCTCGTCAGGAGACGGCTAAATTTGCTCTTACAATGCCGCGCAAATTCTATCACGGCGCAAAATCTTATAATTCCACTGGCGATTATCTGGAAAACACTGAGCGCGCCCGTTTTGATTTCAACTGTCGCGAGAATAAAGAAACCGCTTATCTCCAAGACGCCTGGAAAATGACGGATTGTTTTGATTCAACTGAAATATTGGAAGCTGAGCGTTGCCATGAGCTTCAAGGGTGCGCCTATTTGCGAAATTGCATGGCAATTCGCAGCTCCTGGACAATGACCGACAGCTATTATTGCGATATGTGCTTTTCAAGCAGTGATTGTTTCGGTTGTTTTGGCGTAAGGCAAAAAGGATTTTGTATTTTGAATAAACAATATACAAAAGATGAGTATTTCAAACTCAAAGATAAAATCATTGAGCATATGAAGAAAACGGGGGAATGGGGTGAATATTTTCCAGCCAATACATCTCCGTTTGCCTACAATGAATCGGTAACCCAAGATTTTTTCCCATTGATGCGTGACGAAGCTAAAAAACAAGGATTACCCTGGCATGACCGCACTGAGAGAGAATACCAATCCACAATGCGTGCCTCTGAAGTGCCGCAAAAAATTTCTGAAACCGATGACTCTATATTGAATCAAGTCATCAAATGCGCAACGCAGGACTCCGAAGGAGAAAAGAAGACCCACCCGTTGTGTGCGACGGCTTTTAAGCTTATTCCTCTGGAACTCGATCTATATCGAAAGCTCCGCGTCCCGGTACCGGCAAAGTGTTTTCCGTGCCGTCGGACCGACCGTTTTTCAATGCGCAATCCCAGAAAACTCTGGCACCGCAAATGCACCTGTGCCGGAGAAAAATCGGGAAAAGGAGTTTACCAAAACACCGCTTTTCATTTTCACGGAACGGAGGCGTGTCCTAACGAATTCGAAACAAGCTACTCTCCCGAAAGGCCGGAAATTGTGTACTGTGAACAATGTTACAATGCCGAGGTGGTATGACATGTCATACCACCCAAAATTGAGACGATGAATACCGAGACTAAAACCTGTCAGAACTGCAAGAATCAATTCATAATAGAGCCGGAGGATTTTAATTTTTATAAAAAAATCAATGTCCCTCCACCGACATGGTGCCCGGAGTGCAGGTTCCAACGGCGCGCGATATTTAGAAACGAAAGAAAGCTCTTTCGGGGAAAAAGCGCGTTATCTCAGGAAAATATCCTGACCTTGTATCCTCCTGAAGCCGGCTATACTCTGTATAAAGACGAGGAATGGAATACTGACGTTTGGGATCCGGCGAAATACGGTCAGGAAGTCGATTTCTCGCGTCCGTTCTTGGCCCAGCTCCATGAACTAAATAAGAAAGTTCCGAAGGCACATGCAAGCGTGCTGAATATGGTGAACAGCGAATATTCAGCGAATGCGGCTGAACTCAAAAATTGTTATCTTCTGTTTAATTCCAATCACACCGAAGACAGCGCCTATGGGAACGCAATAGACAGCTGTAAAAGTTGCGTGGACAACTCGCACCTCCAGAAATGCGAACGGTGTTATGGTTCGTTTTGGCTTACGAAGTGCTACGAAACCCATTTCTCGTCTCGCTGCGAGGATTGTAATGATGTCTGGTTCTCCAGAGATTGCCGGGGATGCAGTGATTGCTTCGGGTGCGTGAATCTTAGAATGCAAAAATACCGCATCTTCAATGTGCAGTATTCGAAGGAAGAGTACGAAACGAAACTCAAAGCGATGAATCTTAGTACGTGGAGCGGTTTCTCAAGGGTCTCTCTTGAAGCGCGGAGTTTTTGGATTCAATTTCCGAATAAATTCTTGCAAGGCATTCAAAACACGAATGTGAGCGGTGAATTTATCACCCACTCAAAAAATACGAAGAACAGCTATCTTGTGCGCGAGGGCGAAGATTTGAAATATTGCCAATATATTCAGGTGCCTCCGGGAAAAGATTCGTACGATGCAAGCATCGCTGGCTGGGGCATGGACCTTATTTACGAAGGCTCTGTGTGCGGCTGGCAGGGAGGTCGTTTAAAGTTTTGTTTCGAATGCTGGTCAAACGCTTACGATCTTGAATATTGCATGTTTTGCAAGTCGTCCTCAAATCTTTTCGGCTGCGCCGGTATGCGAAATAAAAAATATTGCATTTTAAACAAACAATATTCGAGAGAAGATTATTTCGTCTTACGGGAAAAAATTATCGCCCATATGAATGTGATGCCATACAAAGATGCTATGGGCAGGGAATATCGCTACGGAGAATTCTTCCCGCCGGAATTCTCTCCATTTGCCTACGATCAAACAATTACGCCGGAACATTTCCCACTTACAAAAGAAGAAGCGGCGGCCCAAGGTTTCAGATGGAGTAATCCCAGCCCCACCGAGTACCAAACCACGATGAATGCAACTGATCTACCTGATGCCATAGCCGATATCTCTGATGAAATCAGCAAGGAAGTCATAAAATGCGCGGAGTGCGGCCGTGCATACCGAATCATTCCTCAGGAGATCCAATTCTTAAAACAAAATAGCGTTCCTGCGCCTCGAACGTGCGTTGACTGTCGCCACTGGAGCCGCATCAGTCAAAGAAACCGGGCGAAGTTGTATGCACGAGTGTGCCAATGTGCAGGAGATACCTCGGAAAACGGCATATACAAGAACACCGTAAAACACTCTCATGAAGAGGGTTATTGTCCCAATAAATTTGAAACCTCCTATGCTCCAGAGCGGCCGGATATCATTTACTGCGAGCAGTGTTATAACGCAGAAGTAGTATGAAAAAAATCGTATTAACAGGGGGCGGGACGGGAGGGCACATTTTTCCGCTCCTTGCGGTCGCGGAGGAACTGCAAAAGAACGGGGGGGTGGAATTATTCTACATCGGTCCGAATCACCCTTTGAACGCCGAATTTGCAAAAAGAGGCATTAAAATTCTCCCGATTGCTTCAAGCAAGTTTCGGCGCTATTTTGATTGGGAGAATTTCACGGATATTTTCAAATTTTTCTGGAGTATTTTGCAGTCCATCGCCCATATTTTCTATTTGCAGCCTAGTTTGGTTTTTTCCAAGGGCGGTCCCGGCGCCTTGCCGGTCGTTCTTGCTGCCAAATGCTTTTTCATACCGGTCGTGATTCACGACTCCGACGCCGTGCCGGGGTTTACCAACCGCATCTCCGCCGTCTTTGCCGAAAAAATATTTCTCGCCTTTGCGGCTGCCGCTAAATATTTCCCGAAAAACAAAACCGAGGTGGTCGGCAACCCCATCCGTTCCGAACTCGTAGAGAAAGCAACAAACCCACAACATTCCAACATTCTTAAGAATGTTGGAATGTCTATTCTTATCCTTGGCGGTTCACAGGGCGCAACCCGCATCAATTCATTTATTTCCACGAACCTCAAAGAGTTGTTGAAATTCGGTAAAGTCATCCATCAAACCGGAGAGAATAATTCAGGCGCTATAATTAATTATAGCGCCACCAAAAACTACCGGCCGGTGGCTTTTTTGAACGCGGCGGAATTGGGGCAGGCACTTTCGGAAACCGCTTTGGTAATTTCTCGCTCTGGGGCCGCCGCTATTTTTGAAATCGCCGCCTTCGGCAAACCCTCTATCCTCATTCCGATAGAAGAATCGGCAAGTAATCATCAAAAAGCGAATGCCTACGAATATGCCGCAACCGGCGCGGCAATCGTTGTGGAAGAAAACAATTTAAACTGGCCGACCATGAAAACCGAAATTGAAAAAATTATGAAGGACAAAAAACGCGCCAGAACAATGTGTGTGGCTGCTAAAAATTTCGCCAAGCCCGATGCCGCCTCCACAATCGCCGAAAAACTGCTCCAAATACTTCAAAAAGAGTAGAATTTATTGCATAATTAGGGGTGATGAACCCCGGTCCAAAAAGAGAGATTAGGGTGCGTTTTGCGCCGTCACCGACCGGCCCGCTCCACTTGGGGAACGCCCGGGCGGCGCTTTTCAACTGGCTTTTCGCCAGACACGAGGGCGGGAAATTCCTCGTGAGAATCGAGGATACCGACAAAGAACGCTCCAAAAAAGAATTTGAAAAAGACATTTTGGAAGGCCTTGTTTGGCTCGGGCTTGAACCCGACGAAGAACCGATAAGGCAGAGCGAACGCCTGGAAATTTACGCCGAGAGCTTACAGAAACTTCTTAACGAAAAAAAGGCCTACTGGTGTTTCTGCACGCCGGAAGAGTTGGAAGCAGAAAGACAAAACCAGCTCTCCCAAGGATTTGCGCCCAAATACGGCGGCCGCTGCCGCCATCTTCCGCCGGACGAGGCGGATGCGAGAATCAAAAAAAGCGGGAAAGCCGTGATTCGCATCCGGATGCCCGAGAAAAAAGTGTCGTTCAACGACCTTGTGAAAGGCAAAATTGAGTTTGATATGGCGCTCGTGGGCGACGTGATTATCGCCAAGAGTCTCCGCGAGCCGCTCTATAATTTCGCCGCCTCGGTGGACGACGTCTTGACCAACATTAGCCACGTAATAAGGGGCGAGGACCACATCTCCAACACGCCGAAACAGATTGTGATTCAGGAAGCGCTTGGACTTGAGGGACCGCAATTCGCCCATCTGCCGCTAATTTTGGGCACCGGCCGTCAGAAACTTTCCAAGCGGCGCCTGGAAACGTCCCTGAACGATTATAAAAAAGAAGGGTACTTGGCGGAGGCGATGCTCAATTTCCTGGCCCTCCTCGGCTGGCACCCCAGAGAGGACAGGGAAGTGATAAATCGGCAAGATTTGGTAAAAGAATTTACGCTGGAACGCGTCCAAAAAGGCGGCGCGGTTTTCAACGAAGAAAAACTCAACTGGCTGAATGCCCACTACATCAAAACCGCGAAAACTGAAGAACTTATGGAAAAGTTGAAACCTTTCGTGCCGAAGACGTGGCTCGCAAAAAAGAAAGTGCTCCAAAACATCATAGAAACCGAAAAAGAAAGGATTAAAAATCTGAAAGGCTTCAAGGATATGGCGGCTTTCTTTTTTGGCTTGCCCGACTATGACGCCAAACTTTTAATCTGGAAAGAGACCCCTAAAGAAAGAATTTTGGCTAATTTAAAATCCGTCCACGACATCACCAAAAATTCCGCCTCGCCAGAGCCGGAAATTCTGGCCTTGGCCGAAAAAGAGGGGAGAGGCGAGGTTTTATGGCCCCTTCGCGCGGCTCTCTCCGGCCAAGACGCCTCACCAGGACCGATTGAAATCCTAAAAGTCCTCGGCAAGACAGAATCGTTAAAGAGGATAGGTAAGGCAATTAAAAAGTTGGGTTAATATGACTGAACAATTCGCGCGAATTGTTCAGTGGTAGAGATATGAATAAAGAAACCGAAATTGAATTGCAGGCGAAACTTAAGCACAGCAAGCCGCTTTTGGATTTTTTGGAAAGAGAGGCGCAATTTGAGTCGGAAAACCATCAAGTAGACGAGTATTTCACGCCCGCTCACCGCAATTTTCTTTCGCCGCGCCCAATTGAAGAATGGTTCCGTCTCCGCGATTCCAACGGCAAATATTCGGTCAATTACAAGCGGTGGCATTTTGATAAAGAGGGGAGAGGGCTCTACGCCGATGAATTTGAAACGAAAATTGAGAGCATCGATACAATGCGAAAGATTTTGGAAAATCTCAATTTCAAACCGGTGACGGTTGTTGATAAAAAACGGAAAATTTGGAGATACAGGGACTACGAGATAGCAATGGATTCGGTGAAAAATCTCGGTGATTTCGTTGAAATTGAATATTACGGCGATAGGCACCACGCCGACCATAAAGAAATAATGAACGAGATGATAGCTTTTCTCAAAAATCTGGGCTGCGGAACATTGGAGGTAAATCATGCCGGCTATCCGGCGCTTCTCCTCGGCCGCGGCGAAAGAATTGACAAAATATGAACGCCGAAACCAAAACCTGTCAGAATTGCAAACAACAATTCACGATAGAAGCGGAAGATTTTGATTTTTACAAAAAAATCAATGTTCCAGCACCCACTTGGTGCCCAAAGTGCCGGCTTCAGAGAAGATTTACTCAAAGAAACGAGCGCAGTCTTTACAAACGCCCCTGCGACCTTTGCAAAAAAGAAATCATCGCCATGTATTCGCCCGATAAGCCTTTCAAAACCTACTGCCCGGATTGCTTCTATTCGGACGGGTGGGATCCTTTGAAATATGGACGTGAATATAATTTTTCAAAAACTTTTTTTGAACAATGGAAAGAACTTCAAAAAGACGTCCCGCACTTGTCGCTCCTCCAGCAAAATTCAATCAACAGCCCCTGGATTAATTACGAACTTGACGATAAAAATTGCTACCTTAACTTCGGCGGTCACTTGAACGAAGATTGCGCTTACAATCAGTACGTCCTGAAATGCAAGGACTGCTTTGACAATTTCTGGCACATGAACGGCCAGTTCGCTTACGGAACAATTCTAAGTGAGAGGGGATACAAGGTTTTTAACTCCATTTTCTGTTACGACTGCCGCGACGCTTATTTTTCCTTTGACTGCCGAAATTGCAGCAATATTTTCGGCTGCTCCGGCTTGCGGCACAAACAATATCACGTATTCAACAAACCGGTTCCAAAAGAGGAATTTGAAAAATTCATGAGCGAAAATCGCCTGGGCTCCTACAAAAATTTCAAAAAACTCAAAGATCAGACGGAGTCTTTCTGGAAAACCCAGCCCCAGCGTGCGACTTTCATCGAAAAATCGGTAAACGTAACCGGCACCCAAATCAAAGAATCGAAAAACTGCAAGGAGTGCTGGAACGTGGAAAAAACTGAGGACTCAAAATACATGTTCTTTACTCTGGAAGTGAAAGATTCAATGGACGTCACCTCGGTTTGGTGGTGCGAACTCGCCTATGAATTCTTGGCCGGTTCGGAAAAACTCTTCAATATGAAGTTTTCAACGAGCATTATCCGCGAATCAACGAACGTTGAATATTCCCACTTACTCATCAACTGCAACGATTGTTTTGGCTGCATCAATGCGAGAAACAAAAACTTCTGCATCCTAAACAAGCAATATCCCAAAGAAGAATATGAAAAATTAAGGGAGAAAATAATAGCGCACATGAACGAAAAACCGTATACGGATAGAAGAGAGAGGATTTACAAATATGGCGAGTTTTTCCCTTATGAGCTTTCCCCTTACGGCTACAACGAAACGGTGGCTTGCGAATACTTTCCGCTCACAAAAGAAGAAGCGATAAAGAGGGGATTTAACTGGAACGATTATGAAGCGGACAAAAAATACGATTTTTCGGATTACGTTATTCCAGATGACATCCGCGACGTGAAAAACGATATTTTTGAAAAGGTGCTGAAGGGCGAAACGTCGGATAAGGCGTACCGGATTATACCAATGGAACTCGCTTTCTACAGAAGGTTTGACCTGCCTATACCGCGCGAGGCACCATTTGAAAGGCACCATTTACGCCTGAAATTTATCGCCAACCATCTCGTTTTACATAAGAGGACCTGCGGCAAATGCGGCGCCGAAATTGACAGCGTCCATACCGAATCGGAATTCCCAACGGTTTACTGTGAAAAATGTTATCTTCAAGAGATGGTATGAAATTAATTCGTTATTCATTATTCATAATTCTATTAATCGGGTTAATTTCAACGTCGCCGATCTTCTCGCAAACCGCGGAGGAGGGGAGTGGGAACGGCAATGCCGCCACGGCTGATAGTTTACGGTCGCAGATTGACGCCAAAAACGCCGAGCTTCAGCAATTAATGGAGGAACGCGCCAAGATTGAAGAACAATTGGAACAAACCGGCTCTCTTAAAAGTTCCCTCCAAAAGGAATTAAAAACCATTGACTACAACATCAGTCAACTTAATCTCTCCATCAAAGCGAATCAGGTGACGCTCGATAAACTCGCGCTGGAAATAGAATCGCTAAGCGGCGACATCAAAGGCATTGAGGAAAGTATAGACAACAAAAAAGCGACTATCGGGCGGCTTATGGTGGAACTCCAGCAAAAAGATCGGGAAAATTTCCTGATAATCTTCCTGCGAAACCAGAGTTTGGCCGAGAGCGTCTCGGAAGCCCAATCTATCGCCACCTTGAATAGTGATTTAAACGCGAGCGCTGAAGAACTCCGTAAATATCAGGGGGACTTGGTGGAAAAATTAAGCGAGGAACAGATAAAACAGGCGCAGAAAGAAAGAGAACGAGTCAATCTAACGAATCGCCAGCAGATAGTCCAGGCCCAGAAAACCGTCAAAAACACGGTTCTCACTCAAACCAAAAACCAGGAAAAAATCTACCAAGCCCAAATCGCGGAACTGGACAAACAGCAGGAGAAAATCAGCAAGATTATGGACGAATATGAAGACCAACTCCGCAAATCTTTCGACCCGAGTTTGCTGCCGATAAAACGTCCCGGCGTTATCGGTTTTCCGGTGGAGAATCCCTATCTTACGCAGGACTTCGGCCCTACGGCCTTCGCTCAGCGCGCATACCGGAGTAAGACACACAACGGCGTTGATTTCCGGGCGCCGATCGGCACACCAATTATGGCGGTTGAAACCGGCACAGTCATCGCCGTGGATAACAACGACCGTGGCACCTCGCGTTGGTTGAAATACCAATACGGCAAATACGTTTTGATTCAACACGACAACGGTTTAACGAGCATCTACGCCCATCTCTCGCGTCAAATCGTCCAGAAAGGCGAGCGGATTATGAAAGGCGACACAATCGGCTACTCCGGCGACACTGGCTACTCCTACGGCGCTCACCTGCACCTTACGCTTTACTGGACGCCGAGCGTGAGTTTGAAATCCATCGCGCCGGCAGCCGGTTTGGTGCCGGTTGGTGTTACAATTAATCCGCGGGATTATTTGCCGAATATTCCAGCCGGCGCCGTAAGCCGAACTGTCCAATGATAAAAATTATCACAATAACTTTAATAATATTTTCTCTGCCGATTTTGGCTTACGGGCAGGGGATTGACGTTAGTACGATTTTGAATTTTCTCTTCCCATCGAACGTCTTAACCGGCCTCACCGAGGCCTGGAACACGGCTAATAACTGGCTCCAAGACCGCTTCGGACTGGATTTAAGGAGGATCGTCTCCTGGCTCGGCGGTTTGCTCGTTGCATTATTCGAATTTTTCATCGGGATAATTAAATGGATTATTGAGTTAGTGAAGAAGTAGTAGGCAAGTTCGTTTTACGATGGCTGATAAAACCGTTGTAAAACGAACGCCATCTTTTACGACGCATAGTTCCTAAAGGAACATATACGTCGTAAAAGAACTATTATGCGTCAGGACAAGTTTCTGAAAATACCATGAAAAACCTCTCCCCTTTAAATAAACCCTTGGCCCACTTTATCGGCGTGGGTGGAATCGGCATTAGCGCTTTGGCGCAGTGGTTTTTAGCCCAAAATTGGGCTATTTCCGGGTCTGATATCGCCCCGAGTGATTTACTCCGAAAGCTCCAAAAGAAGGGCTTAAAACTCAAAATTGGGCATAAAAAAGCCAATATCAGCCCCAAAACCGCTTTGGTCGTCTATAACCAAGCTATTACCCCGGAAAACCCCGAATTAAGGGGAGCGAGGCGCCGGGACATCCCTGCTTTCACTTATCCCCAAATGCTTGGGGCCTTGACTAAGGCATATAAAACCATTGCCGTTGCCGGCGCCCACGGCAAGAGCACGACGACGGCTTTAACCTCGCTCGTTCTTATGAAAACCGGTCTGGACCCGACGGTTATCGTCGGCACCCGGCTTAAAGAGTTCGGCAATTCCAATTTCCGGAACGGCAAGAGCGACTACCTCACCCTTGAAGCGGACGAATGGAAGGCCTCTTTTCATAACTACTCCCCCACTTACGCTGTCATCACGAACATTGATAGGGAGCATTTGGACGTTTACAAAAATTTAGCAAACGTCAAAAAGTCATTTCTCAAATTCATCGGGAATATAAAATCCGGCGGCATTTTAATCGCGAACCGGGATGATAAAAACCTCCACAGTTTAAAATCCAAAATCCAAAAAATCGCAAAACGTAAAAACTTCAAAGTAATCTGGTACGGCGCTATAATTAATTATAGCGCCTACCATAAAATAAAAAGGGTTTTAAAAATCCCAGGGCAACATAATGTTTCCAATGCTCTCGCTGTTTTCACGCTCGCCCGCGCGCTCGGCATTAAAGAGCAGATAATATTGAAAGCTCTGGGCTCGTACCGCGGCGCCTGGCGCCGAATGGAATTTAGGGGTTATCTATCACCTACAACCTATCACCTACAACCTAAAATTCCCGTCTACGACGACTACGCCCACCACCCCACCGAAATCAAAGCTACTCTCCAGGCCTTCCGCGAGAAATTCCCCAAAAAGAAAATAATCTGCGTCTTCCAGCCACACCAGGCCCACCGCACCCAAAACTTGTTCAAAGATTTCATTTCCGCCTTTGATTCGGCCGATTATTTGTTCTTGCTGCCGATTTATCAAGTCGCTGGCCGCGACAAACCCCACAGGGGCTACACGTCGGCTGACCTCGCAAAGCGCATATCGCAAAGAGCAAAAACGCTGAAAGTTTTTTACTTGAATAACCCAAAAATAATCAGAACCAAAATTAAAGAACTCCTAAAACCTATCACCTATAACCTATCCCCTATTGTGGTAATGATGGGCGCCGGCGATATTGTGAACTACACCGATTCATTGCTCAAAAAATAACTTTATGGCGATTAATAAATACTATGACATGTCATAGCGCTTGCCGTGCGAAAAAAAATGTGCAGTTTTAACAGCGATAGCAGGTAAAACGACATATTTTATAAAATCTAAAAAGCAAAAGCCCCGCCGGTCGGTGACCGAACAGGGCTGTTGCGCTACTTCTTGCGTCGTATTACGGAGCTCCCCTGCCTTGCTCGGCCTCCAGAACGCGCTCCACGAGCTCGTCGTAGGAAATTCCGAAAACGTCGCGGAACTGCTGACGTGTCGTGACGAACTGAAGTTCGTCGCACATCGCCTGAAGACCACGGTGACCCATCTCAATGCCGTTCGAGAACGGCACGTAGAAATGCCCCGGCCACTGGGAACCGCCCGCATCTCTGACGTAATCACAGAGAACCTGATATAGCCGGAAATCACCGGTGAACCACGGTTCGTCCCTCACCCGTTCTTCTCTGGCGAAAGTAAAGATGGGCAGACGGAGACGGTCGAGAGCGCGATTGACTGCGGTTCTCTCGTCATGACCAATTTGGCCGAGAGTCGAAATTGCTGCCCCGATCTCAAAGAGTCGGTCGAGTTCAGCAACGGCCTCTTCCATCGCGAGAGCCGTCACGCCGTTGTTGTGACACTCGCAGAATGTCCGGCCTTCCAGTCTTCGTGCCATTTTACCCTCCTAGGTTTCGGGCACACGATATGGAAAGGTGCTGCCGCTTCAAGCTGTTAAAGGTCGTCCGACCCCAGCTTAAGCTTGAGTATAAATTACAATTTTTTAATTTCCATGTCAACATCATTTGAAAAATCTGCTTGTTATGGGGGCAAACCGTTGCTATGATTAGTCATCGGAATGTATTACCAGGACGAAAAGCATTTTAAATCTCTCTGCGGCTATGAAATTGACGGATTCTGGTATCCCCGCGTCACAAAAATAGTGGAAATCAAGTCCAAACCGGCCCTTTACCGCTTCTACGCCGGGATGAATAATTTCGCCGAAGGCGAAAAAATCAAGCAAAAGTCCGCAACCGAGGGCACGATGATCCACGAGGCGGTGGAAAAGATTCTGGTCGGCGAAAAGCCGGCTATCCCCGCCCAAATCCAGCCATCCATAAAGGCCTTCCTGGAATTCATGCTCTCCAAACACATTCAAGTTGACCCGCAGTTCGTTGAAAAACGGCTGGTAAATTACGAACACCGTTACGCCGGGACGCTCGACGCCATCGCCTTGATTGACGGCAAGCTCGGCATTTTGGACATTAAGACCTCGCAGGAAATCTACCGCGACTACAATCTCCAGACCTCGGCTTACATGGCGGCGATGAAAGAGGCGGTGAAAAATCTGGAAACCCGGTGGATTTTGCGGATTGACCAGAGCCGTTCCTGCGTCCACTGCGGGGCGATATTGCGGAGCAAGGGCGGCCGGGACAAAATCAAAACCCAATGGGGTAACGCCTTCATGCAGGCGTGCACTCACGAATGGGGGCCGGTGGAAGGCCGGATAGAACTGCAGGAATTCCCCTACTGGCAGGAGGACTTTGAGGCGTTTTTGGGCGCGAAGAAGCTTTGGGAATGGGAGAACGTGGATTGGCTCAAAAAAGTCGGGTATTTATAACCAAAAGGTATGGAAATAAGCACTATTTGTTTTCCCGTGCGGGATAGCCGCGTTTTTCTTTCCAATAAGAAGCGGGGCTTCGGAAAAGGGTATCTGAACGGCTACGGCGGAAAAAAGAAACCCGGAGACACGACGGTTGAAAATACGGCCGTTCGGGAAATGAACGAAGAAGGCGGCGTTACGACTTCCCCAGAAGGCCTGGAAAAAGTTGCGGTTATTGACTTCTTCGAGGGAGATACTCACCTCTTCGAGTGCTACATTTTTTTCTGCCGTAATTGGCGGGGCGAATTTCGCGAGACGGAGGAAATGGCCGCTCCCGAACCTTACGATATCGGCAATCCGCCATATGACCGCATGTGGGCCGCGGACAGGGATTGGCTGCCGCTTGTCTTTTCAGGACAGAAGATTCGCGGCCGGTACTACTACAACCAAGGAATGACCAAACAGGACCGATTTGAATACGAACCGCTACTATAAGGTTAGAGGCGCTTTTCGAAGGGCGGAAAAAGATCCGGATCAATCGTCCGTTCGAAGCATTGCCTGCCGGCTTCATGCTTGAAATATGGAGAATCATCGAATCCGTTGCCCGCAGGATACGCAGGATAGGGTTTACTCACTTCCCCGTCCATCCCTGACAAGCCGCGCTCCACAAGCTCGCGCGAAGACAGGGCAAAAGTGGCGCAGAGTTCGAAAACACGATTGCTAATGTCTTTGATGCGATACTCGTACGGCTCTTTGGTTTCGGGATCAGTGGGGACTACGCTCCCTTGTAGCGGATTCTCAAGCGCGGCAAGCGAGGGCGGCAGAGTTTCTTTTTGCTGCCAATAGTTAACGACCTGCCACTGGATGGCCTGAAGATCAGAAATTTTCTGGGAATCGTAGCGGAGCAAACGCTGAGTGCGAGGGGACCCGATTACCGTAAACCCCGCCACAATGGAACCTAGAACAAGAACGGCAGCCGCTATTCTCCAAAAATTCCGGCGACCACCGGTAAGGCGGTCTTTAAGGTCATCCGTGAAGTAGCCGAAAATGCCCCCTATCACCACGAACACGGCCAGAATCTTCAAAACGAAACCAGTGGTGAGTTCCCGACCGTCCAGGAAGTAGTAAATGACGGTAACGAGGTCGCCGGCAAGCACCGCTCCGGCCGCGAAAAGGCTGATATATATAAGCCATTTGCGCACGGGATATTCTTTTCGGCTGGGATCCTCTTTGTAGCTCCGGCGAAGAATGCTGGCCAAAAAAAGAAAGAGCGGGAAAACCACGATGAGCGTGGCGACGGGCAGACTTATCGGCCCGGAATAGTACCCGTATTGATTAACCTGAGGGAAGGCTACGTTAATCACTCTGAATAAGAGGTTCAGAAGCGCCACCGTACCGACATAGAGAAGAGTAATAGTCCCTATATGTAAAAAGAAATCTTTCGCGGTTATTCTCGGATTCATAAGTTCATTTTATCATATCTTAAACCGAACCACCCAAACACAACCCCATCCCGAAAAGCCCCCGGAACGGTGAAAGAGTCCATCGGCTAATTCGTGCGAATTAGCCAATAGTTATTTACAAACCCAAAACGCCGTCCCGATGAAATGGAACGGCGTTGAGTTTGAAATCGGATACCGGCCTTAGCTTTTAGACCGGGAAAAATGCAGATTCAATCTTTCTTGAATTTCCACTATTGATTTTCTGAATAATTCTCTTTTTTTCCAAAACGAATTATTCTCGGAAACTTCCTTGTTCTGAATCCGGTTTAAATCGAGAATAGCCATATATCTTTGATGACCCAAGTCGCCGCCTGGCCGGCTGCTGGAGGCAACATCTTCCATTCCCTGATAAACCTGCTTTAAATTGGCGTATTTGGTCGCAATATTTGATTCCTGATTCGTTTTAATGCATTGCGAGAGACCATCGGAGAGAACCGGATTCAACTCTATGTATTTGACAAAATCATGGATAGCGATAAAAAAAGCGTAGCTTGCCGGTGTTTTTAAAACCTTTTTAAACTTTTTGTCCAAGTCGAATCTATTTTTAGTCAGTAAACCCATAGAAATCACATTCTACCACGATTACGGTTAAATAGCCAGGCGTCCCATCAAAACCGGATTAATGACGACCTCTCCACTTATTCCTTCCGAAAGAACGCTCTCTTTGCGGCGGCGGAGGTAGAGGCAATCCCGGGGTTCTTGAAACCGGCAGAGCTTTTTGGATAAGCCGCTCGATTTGAATCACGTCTCTCCTCTGGTCCGGCCGGGCAAAGGAAATCGCGTGTCCCCCGGCGCCCGCGCGGGCCGTGCGGCCGATGCGGTGCACGTAATCCTCGGCGCTCTGCGGCAGGTCGTAATTCAAAACAAGTTCAATATTGGTAACGTCTATGCCCCGGGCGGCGATGTCGGTTGCCACAAGCACTCTGAATCTTCCGGTTTTAAATCCTTGGAGCGCTTCCTTTCTTTGGCTAAGGGAGCGATTTCCGTGAATTTCGGAAGCCGCGTGCCCAAGCGCCCGCAGATGAGCGGCAATCCTTCTCGCGCTGAATTTCGTACGAGCGAAAACCAAAACCGAACCCTTGTATTCCTGCAGTATTTTTTCAATGAGGCGGGGTTTGTCGTGTTGCGGCACAAAAAATAATTCCTGGGTTACTTCTTTAACGGTTGTGCCCGACCGGGCGATTTCTACTCTTATCGGAAGTTTCAGGTAGGCCTTGGCGATTCTTACAATTTCTTCCGGCATCGTCGCCGAAAAAAGCATCGTTTGTCTCCCCTGCGGCAGGGCGGAAATAATCCGCTTCAGTTGCGGGGCAAACCCCATATCAAGCATCCGGTCAGCTTCATCCAAAACAAGCACGGTTGTCTTACTCAAAGAAATCGTTCTCTGCGCCATATGGTCAAGAATCCTGCCCGGTGTGCCGATGATTAACTGCGGGTTGCGGTGCAAGTCGCGGATCTGCCGACCGATAGATTCTCCGCCGATTATGACTGCGGTTCGGAGATTGAGCGAGGTGCCCACCTTGCGGAGCGTTTCGTCTATCTGCATTGCAAGCTCGCGCGTTGGCGCGACCACGAGCCCCAAACCATTCCTCTGGAGCAGATTCTGGATGAGAGGGATGCCGAAAGCGAGGGTTTTCCCCGTGCCGGTCTGGGCAATACCCATCAAATCTTTCCCTTCAATCGCAATGGGAATTGACTGCTCCTGGATGGGGGTTGGAACTTTAAAACCAAGTTTTTTGAGAACCTCGAGTATCCCCGGCGCGATTCCCAATCCATAAAAACTTCTTTCATTGTTCAGCATAAAATCATCTTATCACTGCGCCGTCTTTAAACCAAAATACAAGCAGTTTATATTAAAAACTCCACCAACCCCATCACAAAAAGCCCCCAGAGAAAAGAAAGCCGCCGGAGAAAGCGCGGCTTTCTTTGGCGGCGGGGCTCGGGGGTTTTCAAAAATCGGCGAGGTTGGCTGGTCTCGGACAGACGGGACAGACAAACCGGTACTCGCCACGAATGATCTGCCCTTCGGTTGGGGGGTCCTCTAGAGACATCTCAGAGCCGCAGCAGAGACAGTGGGCGGGTTTCCTCTCGACCACTTCGCGCGGGGTCTCCTCGGGAATGTCCGGCTTCCCGCAGAGTTCTCGCGAATGGTCAACTAAGGTGAATGGCGGCATTGGGCACCTCGCTGGAGGGAGCCATGAATACGGGACTAAAACTAAACTACCATCTGGTTCAAAAATAGCAAGGCCGTCCTGTTGATTTGGACGGCCGAGCGCTATACCTGAGTGGGGTTCGGCGGCCACGGGAATGAAACCGCCTCTTTTTCAGATCGCAATGAGCTTACAGATCCACAACTTCTACTTACTCCGCCGGGTATCTAATCCGGCCTACCGTGTGGCTCCCCACTCATTTATGAAAGTGCATTAGGCGAAACTGCAACCCAGGACTTCATTCTAACATTTTAATATAAAAAGTCAACTTCTTTTCCACTGCGTCGTTTTGGTCGCTTTGATTTCGATTTTATCCGCCCGCCGCAAACTGCGAATCATTCCCCTGTCTAAAATCTTGTGATATTTGGTTTTGGCGAGAGCATCGTCTATATGCCAGATATTTTTATCGGAAACTAGCCAGTCGGTGCCGAACTTGCGCAAGTCCAGCGGTTCGGAATAGCCACGCATTGTCTTTTTACCGTTGTTCATGAAATATTCGTGGAAATAAGACATCGCGAGTTCGCGGACGTTTTTATAAACTGGTTCGCGATAGCGCAAAACAGGATGATTGGTTTTGGAAATCGCGCCCCAGTAATTCCCTTCTTTGAAAAGCGCAAGGACGTGGTCAAAGTCGTGTTTAACCGTCTGCAGGCAAAAAACAAGCGGCGGCTTGCCGTGATACCAGAAAATTGCCGCCGCCAAAAACGCCGCCTCGATACAATAAGCACGGTTCTTCCGCAACACTGTAAGCGGCGACCGACAGGTCGTATAAAAATTCATCGGCATCCGATCTATGAAATTCTGAACCTTGGCTGGCGTGTTTAATTTTTTAAAAACTCTAAACTCCGGTTGATTAAAAACTTCCGGGCGTTTCAACATAAAGAAATTATAACTTAAACAGGACTGTTTTCTCATTCGCGCGAACAAGAAAATAGTCAAAAACTAATCACGCCTGTCTAATGGACAGGCGTGATAGTGAATCTCATCAAAACTTATCTCCTTCTTCGGGCTCTTGCGCGACGGGCACGCCTCGCGGCATCATACTTCCGCCAAGCTCTCGCCGCTTTCGGTTCCATCCCACCTAAGTGCCTTAACGCAACTTTCTGCAAATCAGAAGTTCTCACCACTACCTTGCGCTTCGCGGCGAATTTCAAAACCGCGCGGGAGACCTTATTCACAACGGTCTTTGTCCGCTTCGCCGGCAGGTGTGCGTCCTTGCAGGCACCCCGGATGGCACTCGTAATTTTTGCCGCCCGGAATGGTTCCTTTTTATCTCCCTTTTTAATAACCCACTTAGCCATTTTGATTGATTTTTATTTGCGGCCTTTATTGCTTTTATTATAACAAATACAAAGGCCAACGGTGGTGCCCGCTGGCCTTGCTTCAAACAAATATGTTGAGGTTCCGCTCCTTCAGGTGTGCGCTGTCCGCTCTGCAAGCGACTGACTGTCGTGCTCCGGCTCCTCGGTTTCCGGCTGGCTCGCGAGCCAGAATGCGGCGAGCGCGAGAAAAGCCAGGAGACCCGCCGTTGCCGCTACCTTCCCTTTGGAAACTTTCATCGTCCCCTCCCCGCGAAATGGTCATAGGTCACTAAGGACTGATTGAAATCTAAAACAATTACCGGATTTTTGAAAGAGTGGCTGTTGATAAAAACTAATCCCGCCTGTCCATTGGACGGGCGGGATAGGGTAAGTCATAAGCCGGATTCTGTATCGGGCGCTTGCGCACCCTAGCGATAATTCCTCTAGCCCCTCGGTTACCCTCGGGGTCAAGCGGCATTCTCCGATTACTCGGAGCACAGCCTTGCACCCTGTAAGGATTTAGCCGTTTCACCTCTGCTTTTTTATCCTTATCGCAGAGTTGGACCTGACTAGCTTAGGATGGGGTCCCCCAATTCCTTTCGGAATCAGGCGTCACTGCTCGCACCTCTATCCTTGCGGACGACGGTCGTTAACCGCTACTTGTTTATCTGTCTTGCGACAGAGAGTGTCCGGACTTTCCTCACTCCGCTTGCGCGGAGCGCTATCGCTTAACTTACCAAGAGCAATATTACCACCTTCTATAAGAAAAATCAAACCTTCAATTTCTCCCATATGGGAGAAATTGAAGATGTTTTTTTGTTTAAAATTTAAAAAAGCCAGCCCGGGATCGCGGTGATCCCGGGCTCGGTTCTACTACATCTCCGCCACACCCCGTCAGGCGAGCTGGAGCGAGGATTGCTTGTCGCGGCCATAGACCACGACGCAGTTTCTGCCTTCCTTTTTCGCTCGGAAGAGTGCCCCGTCCGCATGCCCCAGAACGTCATCAAAGTCAAAAGCGATTGAGAAGTCCGCGACACCGGCTGAGACGGTAAAATTCGTGCCCCGTCCCCTACTCTTTCTCGCGTGCCAAACGACGAACATTCTCTCCACCTTCTTCCTTATTTCCTCGGCAATGCGGTAAGCATCTTCAGCGCTTGCACCAGGAAAAAGAAGTACGAACTCTTCTCCTCCCCAGCGAGCAACAAGATCCATTCCACTTACCCGCTCAAGGAGAAGGTGAGCGAACGCCTGAAGCACTGCATCACCACCGCGATGGCCATGCGTAGTGTTCAGGCGCTTGAAGCGGTCAAGGTCGAATATGACAACTGCGTAGCCGCTTACGACGCGCTTTTTTCTGCGTTCTACGCCGCTTCTCGACACTCTTGCCGCTTTGAGGAACGGCGCTGCGAACTCATTGAATCCGCGACGGTTCAAGAGTCCGGTGAGTTCATCGCGGACAGCAAGCTCTTTTAGCCGCCTAACCTCGGCTCTGAGCTTCCAGATAGTCTGGAGGTAATTCTCTTTCCGCTTCGGCATCTTATCCTCTCTTACGGTTTCCCGCTATTTAGTTGTTTAGGTGCAATGTTAAGCTTAAAATCTAAAACAAAAATATTATTTTGTCAAACAAAACACTGCCTCAATTTATGTCCATATGGACGTAAATTGAAGCTGGTTAAAAAAGTATGTCCAAGGCGCGGTTTACAAGAGTATCGGCTTCCCTGTTTTTCTCGCGCGGAATCAGGACAAAATTCACTTTCTTGAAATTCTGCATTTTGTTCCAGACATCCACGAAGAGCGGCTGAAGTTCTTCGTCCTTGATTTTATATTCCCCTTTTACCTGGCTCACCAATAGTTCGCTGTCGGAGCGGATTTCCAGTTCCGTTTCTTTGGCCTTGTCGCCGCCCAAAAGGGCTTTGGCTTTTTTCAACGCAAAAATCACGGCCTTGTATTCGGCGACGTTATTCGTTGTGTTTCCTATCGCCTCGCCGTAATTCTTATTTCCTACGATAACGCCAATTGCCGCCGGCCCGGGATTACCTCTTGCACCGCCGTCGGTGTAGATAATTAATTTTTTAGAACTTTCCATGGTAATTTTGCATTTCTCGGCAAAGTAAAGCTCGCAGCTGCCCTGTGTCCGCCGCCGCCAACGTATCTTGCGGCAATTTTTGAAACATCAACTGAACCATTGGAACGCAGAGAAACTTTAATGCCTTCTTTTCCTACGTGCCAGATAATACTAAACGGCGGTTTTCGCCGATAAAGTTCATGGCCAACTTTGTCGGTAAATTTTCTAAGAGAGTGGTTCACTGCCAAAACCTTATATTTGCCTAACTTTACAAGCTCGGCTTTATCAACAACTTCTTTTATAATGATGGCGTTGTAATCAGAAATTATTTTACCAAGGGTTAAATATTTCTTCCGGCCGGCCGCTTTCTCCATGCCGCGGCACAAATTTTCCCAAATCTTAAAGTCATATGGCAGAGAATATACATAAGCTAATAAAAGTTGGCTGTTGGGCAGATGGAATTTCCATAAATCGCCGTTTTCAACATACTGAAGCAATTTAGGCGTTCTTTTCTTATGATGGAAATATTTCCAAGTGAGAACCGCTCCGGAATGCTCTATGTCAAAGACGTAATTAGGAGCTTTTTCTACATCTTTCTTAGAGCTTATATGGTGGTCAATAATAGTCACCTTATTCTTTAATTGCAAAAGACGCTTCAGGTCGTCTGCACTTAAACTGCTGTCCAGAACGTAAATCTCTTTGTTTCTAAGATGTTTCGGCGGAAGTTTGACTGGCTTTACGGCAATATAATCGGCTCTGTTGCCGAATTTTTTCCAGGCGGCGTAAGCCGCGCCGAAACCGTCGGGACAATTTGCGTGATATAAAACAACGATTGATTTCATATCCTTACTGAGTTTCAAGTTCTTTCATGAGAGCTTCAATATCTTTACTAAAATTGGCTTTTGATAATTTTTGCAGAAAGTTTTCACCAAATAATTCTTGAAACGGCTGACTAAATTCTTTTGTCTCGAAATCAACACCTTCATACAATCCTCTAACAAATGATCGCCACACCGAGTTTCTGTCTGTTCCTGTTTTGACACTTACTTTATCGACCAAAACATCGACAAATTTAATAGCCAACCAATACCCAGACATTTCTTCAGGTTTTTGCTCATGGGCTTCCATAAACTCTTTCACTTTCCGGCTATCCGTAAAATCAGTTGTCCTGATATATTCCAACAGAACCTCCCTAGCCAGTAGTTCTACCACGCCTTCATTAAGCAAATCAAAGAATACTTCGCCTTTTAACCCCTTACTCCGATTACCTCTTCTATATTTACCGTAACCAGTGGTAATTTTCTCTCTATCTCCTGCCTGGGTCTTTACTATTTCGCTTTTATACCTCGAGGTTGCATGCACTTCTTCATGGACAAGGGTTGATAAAACTCTAAGTTCTGTATCTACACCAGCACGTTCGGCACTTCTCTTTAATGCCGATCCGTTCAATGCTATCACGTTATGTTCCGAATTCCAGCGCCCCAAAGTATCCCACATGCTTGTCATATCATAAAACCTTTCGGGACCAACGAAATTCATTTTAGAAGGGTCGATGCCTGATTTAGCTGCAATGCTCTCAAAAATATTCTGCAACGCTTTGAAATCAATGCGTTCAATGACATCTGCTAGAACATCCGCTGATTCTCGATCTGCATTCTCTGGATCCTTTAAGAGGTAACACGTATCTCCAGTTTCCTCAAACTCTCTCGGCAATTCTTTTACTTCTTTTTCTAAAGTTTCAAATGACATTTTTGATGTAATTTATATTTACTCTTTATTTTAACGCCTCAATCCCGGGCAGTTTTCTGCCGGATAAGAATTTCAGCATGGCGCCGCCGCCGGTGGAAAGAAATATATTCTTCGGAATCATGAATTTTGAATTATGAATTAGGGAAAAAGACGCGGTTGTTTCGCCGCCGCCGACAATGATTTTCGCTTTCCTATTTCGTAAGATGGCACGCCAGATGCCGATTGTTCCTTTTTCAAATCCCTTCTTTTCAAAAAGCCCGGGCGGGCCGTTCCAGATAACTGTTCTGGATTTAGAAATTATCTTGCTGTACTTCTCAACCGTCTGCGGGCCGATATCCAGAATCTTTTTGTCGGCAATTTTGACATCAAGCGGCAACACAATTTTACGAGGTTCAACCTCCTTACGAATTAACTTCAATATTTGGGAGGTTGAACCTCTGTCAATCAACGAATTTCCTACCGGCAACTTTTGAGCGACGAACACCGTGTTTGCCGGCGCACCGCCCAAGAGAAGGTTATCGGCTTTGTTCCAGAAATAATTCATCACCCCGAGCTTATCCGAGGTCTTGCCGCCGCCCAAGATTATCGTAAACGGGTGGGTGGTATACTTAAGTATACCACCCAGGTTTTTAATCTCCTTTTCCAAAAGCAAGCCGGCATAGGAAGGCAAAAATCTTGTGATGGCGACGACCGATGCGTTCTTGCGGTGCGAGACGGCAAAGGCGTCGTTCACATAAAAATCGCCGAGTGCGGCGAGCCGGCGGGCGAAACCGACGTCGTTTTTCTCCTCACCTTTCCAAAAACGCAAATTTCCCAGCAGAAATACCTTGCCCCTCTGCGGTGCTATCATGCGGGGTAGCACCGTCATGAACTCAACTCGCTGTTTTAACTCTTTTTGGAGAATCGGGGCAAATGGACGCAAAGAAAGGTTTTTATCGCGGCCGCGGGGCCTGCCGCGGTGACTTAAGATTACAACTTTTGCGCCTCGCGCGAGGAGAAAGCGGATTGTCGGCAAAATTGCCTCCAGACGAAAAGAATTTTTTTCAGCACCCGGCTCAATATTCAAGTCAACCCGAACAAGAGCGGTTTTGCCGCGCATTTTTTTCAAATCCGTTTTGCTAAGATAAAATACGGACATAGGTTAATTATATATGAAAAACATTGTCATTTTGGGCGGAGGATTCGGCGGCGTGCAAGCTGCTCTCACTTTGGAGAAAAAATTAAAGAAACTGCGGGTCAAAAACGATTACGAAATAATTCTGGTGGATAAGGAACCGCATCATACCTTTACTCCCCTCCTCTACGAGGCCGCGACTACTTCCAAAAACCTAGCCGATTACGTTGAACTTAAATCGCTCGTCAGTTTCCCTTTCGCCGAACTCTTCAAGGATAAAAACATAAGGGTTGTGAACGACGTCATTCTTCATATCGATACGGCGGAGGGGCTCGTTCATTTGAAGCAGTCAAAAATAAGATTTGAATACTTGGTTGTAGCTCTCGGCGCGGAAACGAACTATTTCAACATGTTTGGCTTGGAAGAGAACGCCCTCCCACTCAAAACCTTCATGGACGCCATTCGGCTGCGGGATGCAATCTGGCGGAGAGCGGAAGAAGGCGCGGAGCGGCTTCGGGTTGTAATCGGCGGGGGCGGCTCAACCGGTGTGGAACTCGCGAGCGAAATTAAGGAATGGACCCGCGAACTGCAAGAAGAAGTGAACAAATCCTGCAATATTGATGTGATGATTATTGAGGGGTCCAAAAATATTCTCCCCGGCTTTGACGGACGAGTAGTCCGAAAAGTAGAAAAGCGCCTCAAAAAAATCGGTGTCGCCATTGTCCGGGACGAGAAGGTGGATAAAGTAACCCAGAAAGACATCATTTTGGAGAGCGCCGAAAAAATTGCCTACGACATTCTGGTCTGGGCGGGCGGCGTGAAAGCGGTGCCGCTTACGGAAAAAATGCCCCTCAAAAAAGAAAAAAGAGGCAGGATAGAAATAATGGGTGGACTGGAGTGCATCCCGGAGAGTCCGGATTTAAAGATTTACGGGAAAATTTACGCCGTGGGTGACGCTGCCTGCATTATAAATCCGAAAACGAATCTCCCCGTGCCGCAGGTCGCCCGCGCCGCCATCACTCAGGGGAAAATCGCCGCCAAAAACATCATTGAAGACATTAAAAAACAGAATTTCCTTTCCAAAAAAATAAAGCAGTATGTCTACAAACCGATGAATTATCCCTACATCGTTCCGGTTGGCGGCAAATATGCGGTTGCGAAAATCGGCCTGATTGTGATTTCGGGACTGCTCGCCTGGATTTTCAAAGGTGTTGTGGAGCTCAATTATTTTCTATCAATCATGAACCCGTTTAAAGCGCTCAAAATCTGGCTCCACGGCCTCCGGGTTTTCATCCAAAACGACCGGCTGGGTTAACTTGACTTTTTTAGTAAAGATGTGGTATAATTATAGATAGTTCTGAAGTACAATTTCATCGTACCGCGAGCCGCCTCCGGCATCGTGGTCCAACGCGAGTTTAGCTCGCAAGGGGGAAAGATGATTTACCGTACTGACTCGCAGATCGAAGCTCAACGGGCCATCCAATGCTTCCTAGCTCACATCGGCAATCCTGGCGTCGTGTACGACAGAGAAGATTACTTGCCGACCGGCGAAGGAACGTCGGATGGTCAAGGCGGACTTCTACGAACCGCTATCTTCATGAGCCGTGACGGCCCAAGCACTAGGGTTTTACTCCATAAGAAGGAGTGGGACCCGAAGCAACAACTTGGCCGCCGGTGGTGGAGAGCAGTTCGGCTCCAATTCTGGCCAAACGACCACTATGGCCACCTATGGAAAGAGTTCGAACCGAAACCGATAGAGTTCGGGAACGAGACTCTCTTCGGCGGTTGGGAGCTCCGGTTCAAGTACGAGTTCGTTCCAGTTGAAAACACTCGGCCGATTCAGTTGGTTTCGGCCTGAAACGCAGTAAGCGCAAAACAGAGACGGCGGCAACCCGTAAAAAGGTGCCGCCGTTTTTAGTTATTCACACCGGTATCCCGGCAAAGCCTACTGTCCCAGGCCGAAACCAAGTATCATCAGCATATCGCGCTTTCACTTCTCTGTTCGGAATGGGAAGAGGTGGTGCACGCGAAACTGAATCACCGGGAAACCGCTATGAACAACCCAGTAGAAGATGAACTCTTGAACAAATTCAGGATCCGCTTAAATAAAGTTTATCGAAAATCGAATTTATTAGTACCACTCGGCTAAATGCGTTGCCGCACTTACACCTATGGCCTATCAACCTGGTAGTCTTCCAGGAATTCTACGCCTAATCTTGGGAGAGGCTTCGCGCTTAGATGCTTTCAGCGCTTATCCCGTCCGAACATAGCTACCGAGCATTGCCCTTGGTAGGACAGCTCGTAGACCAGAGGTTCGTTCATCCCGGTCCTCTCGTCACGTAATCACATGTCACCATGTGCGCAGACTATATCTTAACCCTTCTAAAATTTTAGAGTGGGGTCTCGGCGTATTAGCCGGGAAACAATAACTTCGCGTTTCCCAACTCCGTCCGCTAAAAGCGGAACAAGTCGTTACGGGGTCAAACCTAAAATTTTTAGCAGTTCTTCTTTAGATTTCTTTCTTTTGGTTACATAGTTTTCAGCTTGAATTTTCAGAATACCATTAACCAACTTCAGCAAATCATTTCTGCTTAATTTGCCTTTTTGAAGCAATTTAGCAGAATTAAGGAGAATCTTTGTCTGGATTTTCCTGAACTTAACGTAAGGCAATAAATCTTTAAGTATTCTCTCTACTTGTTTATAGCCGTTAATTCGCAGTTCCGTTATATTATCGCTTCTTCGCGAAATATAACCGATACCAAGAACGTCACGAATCCAATACAACGGTTTTTCGTGCCGAGAATCCTGGTAAAAACAAATAGTCGCCATAAACCGATTCCTCGATTTATTACCATTCTTACGTTTCTTGATTTGGAGCATCAAACTCCCATCGCCGTCAAGAAATCCAGCAATATAAGCCAAATTAGTTTTAGATCGACTTCCCACGGTATTATCTTAACGTCTCTTGGTCCTCAAGTAAATTATTACCGGACCGACGGTAATAATCAAATATTAAGACTTCACCGTTATGTCTGAACCCAGCTCACGTACCACTTTAATTGGCGAACAGCCAAACCCTTGGGACCTTCTCCAGCCCCGGGATGTGGTGAGCCGACATCGAGGTGCCGAACCTGGTCGTCGATAGGGACTCTCGGACCAGACTAGCCTGTTATCCCCGGAGTAACTTTTATCCGATGTCTCCCGCCATTCTATGATGAACGGTCGGGTCGCTAAGCTCTGCTTTCGCACCTGCGCGGCCTGTCAGCCTTGCAGTCAAGCCAGCTTATGCCTTTGCACGTCAGGCGCGATTTCCATCCGCGCCAAGCTGACCTTAATAGACTCCTCCGTTACTCTTTAGGAGGAAAATGCCCCATTTAAACTGCCCGTCAGGCACTGTCCCTGCGCGTTTTTGCCGCGCGGGTTAGATACTAACATTTGAAAGATGGCTGTTTCATTGTCGCCTCCACGTGAACCGAAATCCACGCTTCGAAGGCTCGCCACTACGCTACGCATCCAAACGTTAATAACAATACCAAACTACAGTAAAGCTTCCGGGGTCTTTTCGTCTTGCTGCCGGTAACCCGCGTCTTCACGGGTATCGCATTTTCATCGAGCTTCTCGCTGAGACAGTTCTCCAGTCGTTACACCTTTCGTGCGCTCCGGAACTTACCCGGAAAGGAATTGCGCTACCTTAGAACGGTTATAGTTACCGCTGACATTGACGAGGGCTTCGGGCAGTGAACCTTACGCATTGCTGCATAACGTCCCCGCCGTTAACCTTCTCGCATCGGTCAGGTGTCACCCCCTATACATCCTCTTGCGAGTTCGCAGGGAGCTGTGTTTTTGGTAAACAGTCGCCAGAGAAACTTTAGCTGCGGCTCCGCTTGCGCGGAGCAGGCCTTATCCCGAAGTTACGGCCGCTTTTTTGCCGAGTTCCTTAGCGAGAAATCACTCGTTCCCCTTAGGCTACTCGCCTCATCCACCTGTGGCGGTTTACGGTACGGAACCATTTGGGTGCACATTAGAGGGTTTTCTTGGAAGACTATTCGCTTGAATTGATTCGGTAAAACCAAACCTCTTCTCTCGTCTGAAAATCGCCATTGAAGGCAGACACGCGGATTTTCCTGCATGCCGTTTCTTAACGCAAGAATGCCAAACCATTAAGGCACTCAAGTTTATTTTCTTCGTCACCTCATCTGTATCCCCCAAGCGGTGGGCTGGAATATTAACCAGCACTCCTTCGGCTGCGGCTTTCGCCATCGCCTTAGGGCCGCCTAACCCTCCGTCGATTTGCGTTGCGGAGGAAACCTTGGATTTGCGGGGAGCGCGTTTTTCACGCGCTTTGTTGATTACTCATGCCAACATTCTCTCTTCTTTGCACTCCAGCGGCCCTCACGAGCTCGCCTTCGCCGCGCAAAGAATGCTCTCCTACCACTCTCGCGCGCAGCGCGAGACCACCAATATCACGAATAGCTCTCTTCGTTCGCTCACCAATTTCACGAATTAAATTCGTGTTTATTCGTGAGACCGAAGGTCATTCGTGCACATTCGTAGTCTTGTGCTACGCACAAGAATTCGCGTCTTCGGTGTCGTACTTTAGCCCCGATAAATTTTTGGCGCCCGCGCCCTCGAATAGTGAGTTGTTACACACTCTTTAAAGGATGGCTACCTCTAAGCCAACCTCCTATCTGTTTGTGGACACAAACTACCTTTGACACTTAGTACGAACTTTGGGACCTTAGACGGCGATCTGGGCTCTTCCCCTCGCGACCATGGAGCTTAGCCCCCACAGTCTGACTCCCATATTTTTACCTTCTGGCATTCGGAGTTTGATAGATGCGACGAGCTTGCGCCCTGTTCGCATCTTCCAGTGCTCTACCTCCAAAAGGAAACATATAAGGCTAGTCCGAAAACTATTTCGGAGAGAACCAGCAATTACCAAACTCGATTAGCTTTTCACTCCTTACCCCAGCTCATCCGAGAGCGTTGCACGACTCACCGGTACGGACCTCCCTCCCGCTTTCGCGGGAGTTCATCCTGGCCAGGGCAAGCTCGTCTGGTTTCGGGTCTTACGCATGATGCTTATTAACCGGTAACACAACCCCTAAGAAAGAGGGGCTATGTTACTGATTAAGTTCGCCCTATTAAGACTCGCTTTCGCTACGCCTCCTCCGCGAACGCGGATTAGACTTTGCAACATACGTAAACTCGTTGGCTCATTCTTCAATAGGCACAGCGTCACTCGCGCGCAGCGCGAGACCACCAATATCACGAATGGCTCTCTTCGTTCGCTCACTAATTTCACGAATTAAATTCGTGTTTATTCGTGAGACCGAAGGTCATTCGTGCACATTCGTGATCTTGTGCTACGCACAAGCTCCGCTTCCTTGTAAGTAGATGGTTTCAGGTACTATTTCACCGCCCTAACCGGGCTGCTTTTCACCTTTCCCTCACGGTACTAGTTCACTATCGATCACCAAACGTATTTAGCCTTAGGAGACAGTACTCCCGGATTCCCACGAGGTTTATTGGCCTCGCGGTACTTAAGAATAAAATATTAGAAAGATGATTCACTTTCGCTTACGGGACTATCACCCGCTGTGGTTCTCCTTTCCAGGAGATTCGGCTAGCAAATCATTTTGTAACTTTCCCCTCGAACTCAAAGCTTTTCAAGTTCGAAGACATATCTCATCTTTCAACCCCCGCCCCTTCTTCCTTGCGGAAGAAAAAACAGGTTTAGGCTCTTCCCTTTTCGCTCGCCGCTACTTAGGGAATAAATTATTATTCTCTACTCCTCCAGGTACTTAGATGTTTCAGTTCCCTGGGTGCGCTCTTCAACTAGCGTGTTGAAGCGATAGAGGTTTGCTCTACCAGGTTTCCCCATTCGGACATTCCCGGATCAAAGGTTGCTACGCACCTCCCCGAGACTTATCGCAGCTACGCCACGTCCTTCTTCGCCGTTTAGTGTCAAGGCATCCGCCATCTACCCTTATTTAAGTGATTACACTTATGCTCGATAAACTTTATCTAGAAGACCCTGAACTTGTTGAAAAGTTCATCTTCTTGCCCAATATTCAAAAATCAAGTAACGCTCGGGGACGAATCCCGGTCGGACTTAAATTAAAAATCCGCCGTTCCAGGGCGGACTACCACAGGCCAAAAATCGGCCTCAATTCAATGGCGTTCCGCCGTGGTATGTAAATACAATATTCATCCTGAGTGAACTAACTATAAGCCGGAGAACCCGCGGGTGTCAAGAGCTTTTATCCCCAACCTCCCCCTCGATTAAAGGCACGAAAAGAAAGGCAAAATACTGCTTTTGTTCGAATTTATCAGGCCCGGTTTTATCAAGAACCGTCATTTGTTCCCCCACCGGCGCCACAATCCGGCCGCCGATTTTAAGCTGTTCTTTCCAGCAGGCAGGAATTTTTTTGACGTAAGCGGCGGCGACAATTTTGTCGTAAGGCGCCTCTTCCGGATATCCTTTTGAACCGTCGCCTAAAATAATCTCCGCAATCCCTTTTTTCGCAAAACCGTACTTACCGACATTCTTCTCCGCCATATTCTTCAGTTCGGGAATGCGCTCGATGGCAATAACTTTCCCTTCCTCGCCCACGAGTTCGGAGAGAAGCGCAGTCTGCCAGCCGCTGCCCGCCCCTATGTCCAAAATCTTTTCGCCCTTCTTCGGCTCCAGGAGTTCCAGCGTGAAAGCGACGGTCAGGGGCTGGGAAATCGTTTGATTGTAACCGATGGGAAGCGGAATATTGTAATAAGCCATTTCTCCCTCGCTTTCGGGCACGAAATCGGCGCGATTTATTTTTTTGAAAGCTTCAATAATTGACGGCGACTTCAAATAGCCGTCGCGCACGAGTTCTTTAATGAGTTTATCTTGAGTCAAATTTCTCTTAAAAACTTATTTGTTTGAGAAGTAGTTAGCAAAAAAGCAGAATTCGTTACTTTACTAAGAAGAGCGGGAAAGGAAATGCCACTCGCGAAGGCTGCCTCGGGTAATAAACTTTGTGGGGTAAGACCAGGAATGGTGTTTACCTCCAGAATGTAAAGGTCGTCTCTTTTATCTAAAATAAAATCAGCTCGTGAAAACCCCCGACAGCCCATAAGTTTGTGAACTGTCTTAGCTATTGTCTGAATTTTTCGGATTAAGTGTTCTGGTACTCTGGGGGGTATGATATGCTTCGAACCGCCTTCGTCGTATTTTGATTTGTAATCGTAAAAGTGACTTGCTTGAGGAACAATCTCCGTCGGAAGAAGAGCAAACTCACTGCCTGGCAAGCCGTTATCAAGAACGCCGCAGGTGATTTCTTTCCCGCTAATGTATTCTTGGATTAATGCTTCCTTCGATAAATTAAACGCCTCGTTGAAAGCACCAGTAATTCCCTGCTCATCTTTGACAATGGTTACTCCAACACTCGAACCTTGGTTATTTGGTTTAACAACGAAAGGATAGCCGAGATAGCGGTGAATTTGATGTAAGACACTTAAAGGTTTATCTTTCCAATCCTTCTCAGTAACTAAAAAAGTAAGGGGTGTATTGAAACCCGTTTCTTTGAAAAGGCGATAGGAAAGGAACTTGTTCATTGCGAGAGCGCTTGAGAGAGAGCCAGAACCGGTGTACGGTATACCTTCTTCCTCAAGAATATTCTGAACAGTCCCGTCCTCACCATAGGGCCCGTGGAGAGCGATAAAAACAACGTCAGCGTAATGTTTTAGCTCTTTCGGCGGAATTTCCCAGTCGCCGGTTTTAGAGATTAAAACTCTCTTTATATTGTAATGTTCAGGGTTCAAGTGCTTCAGCACTTCTTCCCCGCTTTTTAAAGATACTTCGTGCTCGGCCGAAGGCCCGCCCATTAGGACCGCCACTCGAAGTTTTTTATCATTAGGAAACATCTTTGTCTTTTTGCTCTTTCTTAGATTTTAATAATTCAACGTAATCTTCCAAGTGCTTCTTAGCCGCTACCCTATCCTTCCCGTTCTTTGCTTCCATTATAACGTCGTACTCGGCATCTTGTAATTCCGGAAACTCATAATAAAGATCAGAATACTCATCGCTATAAATGACCTCAATAAGTTCTTCTATACCTCGTTCAATATCTTCCGGACTCGGTTCCTTAGGAAATTCTTCCGCCATGGGTTTAAAATTAGTATATCTTAATTCTATCTAAACTAGGATGTTTATTACAATTAGAACGCCCCCATACACCGTAGTGCTGGGGGCATTTCTAGTGACCGGCCTATAGACCCTCTATAGAACCGCGAGAAGGAACCCGCTTGTTCTCCCTGATTAAGTTGGCCAATGTACCGGGGTCGATAGGAAATAGCGTCATTCCACTTATGAGACTGGCGATTCTCTCACGTTCCTGGGCGCGAGTAAGAGCTAGAAGTTTCTCCAACTCTCCCTTCAGCCAGCCGCAGTAACCTGACCCGCCACCTGAGTGATGCTTCTTGTCTTCCAGAAGAATCACTATGATGCGTTCTCCGTCGGTCGCATTCGGGTTTGCTTGGAAGCACTCCGCAATCGCCGCGCTTTCATCTGAAAAACTGGGTATGTTGCCGCCGCTATTTGTATCCACTACTCCTCCTTTGGGGTTCTGATAACCTTATTACCACAAATTGATACTTGGTTCAACGGTTGAAATGATAGATAACGAAAACGCCAGCAAATATAATTAGACCGCCCAATGCTGCGCTCCAAGTAAGCTGGTTTTCACGAAAGAGCAACCAAGAAAACAAAAACGAAAGGGGCCGTCCGATGCTTCGGATAGCCCCTTGTTCGCTTATGCAGCCGGCCCACCGCCCGTCAGGTTCGGATGGCGGAAGCCGGCCTTGAATTGTACCACTGCATGATGGTGTTCACCGTTCCGGCGTTCCCGTCAACGCGCACCACGTGATTCCGGATGACGCTAGAACTGCGGAAGATGTCCCCGAGAAGCAGGGCGTGGCGCGTCTCCGTGACCATGGCAACGATATAGACCTCGGGCCACTCGCCGTTCTCGACAGCGTGAGCACTGATCGCCTCCATAAGGCGCTTGTCCCTCGTGAACATCACCTTGACGTAGCCGGAGTCATCAGGCACGAGTTGGACGAACGCCATTGTTCCTCTGGTGCGCACCGTCCACGGCAGAAGATCGCGCGCTTCCTCGCTCGAGGCAACCCTGTAGGTCTCGGTAGAACTGTAGTGCCGCACACCGTCGACCTCACTCCTCGCCCACGGCAAATCCATGGTCATCAGGTTTCCGATGAAACCGAATCCTGCTCCCAAGACAACGAGAGCTATCACCATCAACCTCCGCCCTGTCTGCTCTGAAAAATCCAGCATGGTTCCTCCTTGTAGAGTTGTGAGTTCCTCACGAGACAACAATCAAGAAACGATTAAATTTTCCGAACTGTTGTCCCGTAAGGAAGCTTTATTGTACTAGCCAAATTATAGCAGATTAACTATAAAGTGTCAATATCGGCTAATTCGTGCGAATTAGCCAACAAAATCGCCGTACTAAACTGCATTGGCGGGGGCACTAGGATTCGAACCTAGATCAACGGTTTTGGAGACCGTAATCCTGCCATTGAACGATGCCCCCTATTTTTTAGCTTCTTTGTGCAGTGCGTGCTTCCGGCACCAGTTGCCCTTCGACTTCGCTCAGGGTCGCTGGCCATCATTTGCCGGTGGTTTTCGTCTCCTTATGAATAGTATGCTTCCGGCACCAGTTGCAGAATTTCTTATATTCCAGCTTCCGCTCCACCAGCTTCTTGTTCTTGCGCGTATAATAATTCCTGCGTCCACAGACAGAACATTTCAGGCCTATTAAATTTTCCTTCAATTTACTCTGTGCCATGAAATTAGAATAACGGATTAAAAATCACGAATCAACTATTATGGAGCCAGCGGCCGGGATTGAACCGGCGACCTCATCCTTACCATGGATGCGCTCTGCCAACTGAGCTACGCTGGCGTTCATTCGGAGCCACCTCTCGGATTTGAACCGAGGACCTTCTCTTTACAAAAGAGTTGCTCTGCCGCTGAGCTAAGGTGGCCCTGGTGCGTCGGGAGGAATCGAACAAAATTTTGTATTCACAAAATTTTCTGACACCTTGCGGTTTCAGTACTTCCACCACGGGGAAACTCCCGTTTCCCCGACCCCCTTCCCGTTCGAATCCTACCGCCGATGGAATCAATGATACCGCAAGGGTATCATGGATTCCATTTGTGCGTCGGGTAGGATTCGAACCTACGTAGCCCGATGGGCGCTTGATTTACAGTCAAGTGCAATTGACCACTCTGCCACCGACGCATTAATTTTCCTTGCCGTTCTCTTTCTTTTCCCCGCTCAAATCCGTTAAAGCCGTTTCTTTTTCGCTTTCTTTTTTAAGTTTCGTGAGCCGTACGTTGATGCTGTTGCCGAGCTTCATAACCGTGACGCCCGCCCGGCGGAGCATTTTCTCCCAAACCGCCTTCAATCGCTCATCGGCTTTCTCGAGATATACCACGAACCAATGGGTCTTGAAACCGGAGACACCCTCTTCCCGGTCATCAATCCGCGGCAGGGTTTTCGCCGCCAAATACAGGATAAACCCCAAAGAAAGCATTATCAAGATCTCCAAAATAAATCTGAACATATTTGCGCTATCGGTGGGTGGTATACTTAAGTATACCACCTGAAATTGCCAGTGAAAACTCTGCGTCATTTATGGAAATTCTAAATCTCATACCGGGTAAATCTTTCTACTTTTATATTCTCGCCGACTTTAGCGACGGTTTGTTTCACTAAATCACTCACTGTCATTGTTTCATCTTTAATGTAGGGTTGTTTCATGAGTGCATCCACGTCCTCCGGAGCCATTGCCGAAATCTGCATGACAATTTCGTGAGCAAGTGTCTTAAATGGTTCGGAACGGGCGACAAAATCGGTCTCGGTTCGCAACTCCAGTAAGACGCCCACGCGATTGTTGTGGATGTAGGATTCAAGAATGCCGGCGCCGGTTTTCCGCTCACTTTTCTTCTCGGCAATCAAGACACCACGCTCTCTTACTATCTGGAGCGCTCTGTCGAAATCGCCTTTCGCATCGGCGAGGGCTTGTTTGCAATCCATTACCCCCGCCCCGGTCATGTCCCTTAATTTTTTGACGTCGTCGGTCATTTCACCTGCGTGTCTTGCACCTGAACTTGCGCCGCTTCCTGCAAACCTTTTCTAAGGTGCTCTATCACCCACCTCACACTCTCTTTGCTGTGATCGGAAGCGTATATGGGATGCGGCACAAGTTCCGGATTGTCGTCGCTATCCACTATCGCCACAACCGGTATTTTCATCTTGCGGGCTTCCCGGACTGCCGTATCGTGCTCTCTGATATCCACCACTAGCATCCAATCGGGCAGGCGGGTAAGGCGCGTGAGCCCCTGAAAATTCTCTCGCATTTTTTCAATCTCCTTGGTGAATCCCAATTGTTCTTTCTTGGTGTATTTCGCAAGCTCCCCCCGCTCCTGTTTCGCAATCAAGTCCTCGTAGTAGCGGGTTTGCTTCGAAATGACGGAGAAATTGGTGAGCGTACCGCCGAGCCAGCGGTTTGTGACGTAAGGCATGGCGAACTCTTCAGCGAAACTTTTAATTTCCTCCTTGATGCCGGGAATTGCGCCGACAAACAAAGCCAAAAAACCCGGCTTGGATTTTTCCTTGAGGAACGCGACGGCACTCTCCACACTTTCAACGACTGCCTGCGGGTCCAAGAGCTCAACGTCGTTTTTGGTGTCGATGATAATCGGCTTCATTGAGGGGTGGGTTTTGGATTTTTTGTGGCCCAAAATCACGCCCTTCTCGGCCATCTCGGCGATCTTCGATTCGTCTAAAACCGTAAGTGACATAGGACTTTATGTTATTGAAAAATAAATCAGTTGTCAATTATATTTTTTACTGCCGTTCTTTCCGCCATTCCGCGATTTTTTTGTGGTCGCCGGAGAGCAAGACGGGCGGCACCCGGTACTTCTTTTTTTTATATTCCAGTACTTCCGGCCGGGTATAGTGGGGATACTCTAGTTTGCCCCTCTCTTCTTCCTTGACTCTCAAATTCCAGTGCGACTCTTCTCTGAGCGACTCCAGTTTTATGACACCGGGAATGAGCCGCGCCACCGCTGAAATCATTGCCATCGTCGCAACATCACCGTCGGTCAAAACATAAGGGCCAACGGAAACCTCGTCGGCCTTAAGTATGAGCTTCACGCGTTCATCAATTCCTTCATAGCGGCCGGAAATAAAAATGATATTATTATATTTTTTCGCCAAAGCGTAGGCCATTTTCTGGCTGAATTGCTTGCCTTTGGCGGAGAGCAGAATTATTTTTTGCTTTTCGTTCTTTGCCTTCTTCTTTATTTCTTCAACTGCCTTCAAAATCGGCTCTGCCTTCATCACCATACCCGCTCCCCCGCCATAGGGCCGGTCATCCACAGTTTTGTGCCGGTCTTTGGTGAAGCGCCGCAAATCCACCAGGTTTATTTTCACCAATCTCTTTTTCACCGCCCGCCCCAAGATAGACGCTTTAATGTAGGAATCAAACGCCTCCGGGAAAATTGTTATTACATCGAAAGTCAGCACGTTTTCATTATAGAAAAACCGCCCGAAAAACTGGGGGCGGTTTTTCGTAATTATCCTTGCGTTAAACTTCTGGGCCGCGAGGCGCTCTCAAACCGCCCTCTGGTTCCTCAATCTTCAAGTTCACCCGGGCGTTATTCTTCATCCCGACAATCCGCAAAAGAATGCGAATCGCTTTCGCCGTCGTACCCTGCCGGCCGACCACCTGCCCCATGTCCTGGGAATGAACCCTGAGAGAAAGAAGCACTCCCCGCTCGTCAACTTTCCTTTCAACTTTCACATCGTCGGGGTGGTCAACGATGGACTTTACAAGATACTCAAGAAAATTCTGGTCACTCATTTCTGCCATGAAATCTGCTTTTCAAAATCATTCTTTGACTTTCATCCGACCTTTCCTAGAACCTCTTATTTGCTTGCTTCACCGGAATTTTCGGCGGGCGCCTGCCTGCCGGTAGGCATGGCCTCCGTAGGCGCGGCTGCGGCTGCTTCCGCCACCGGAGCTGTTTCTTGCTTCACGGTTTCGGCTGGCACCGCCACTTCTTCGGTCTTTTTTGGCCTCTTGTGCACCGGGATTTTTGCCGCGCGGGAAATCCCCGCCCTCACCAAAAAATTGTGGACGCTAGGCGTCGGCCTGGCGCCGACTTTAAGCCATCTCTCCGCTTTTTCTTTTTTCACCTCGAACTTTTTGGACTTTGGGTCAAGCCAGCCCAAATCGTCAATAAAACGGCCGCCGAGTTTGGAACGCTTCTCGGTCACGATGAGACGGAAAGAGGCCTGATGCTTCTTGCCTTGCCGGCGGAATTTTATGGCTAACATAGAATTAGCTTTCAGCTTATAGCTTTTATCTTTTGGGAGTCAAGCTAACCTTCCAGCTTCAACGACAATACTTTAGAAACGCCGTCCTCGCCCATCGTAACACCGTAGAGGATGTCGGCCGCTTCCATCGTGGCGCGATTGTGGGTCACCAGTACGAACTGGGTCTTCTTGGAAAATTCCTTGATAAGCTCGGCAAAGCGCCGGGCGTTCTCCTCATCAAGCGCCGCGTCGATTTCGTCCAAAACGAGAAACGGCGGCGACGAAACAGCAATCAAAGCGAAGAGCGCGGCTAGCGATACAAGACTCCGTTCGCCGCCGGAGAGCATATCAATACCTTTAATGCCTTTCCGCGGGACGCTCAAATCTATCTCAATGCCGGCCCTTAATTCTTGGTTTTCTTCCGGCTCCGCAATTTTTTCGGGTTTTAACTCGCCTTCTTCGAGGACAGCTTCCTCCGCGTTGTTTTCCTCCGCTTTCGGTTTATAAACTTCTAATTTAAGTTTTGCCTTGCCGCCGCCGAACATGAGCCGAAAGTAATTATTGAACTCTTCGTTGATTTGTTTAAAAGAACTTTTGAAGCTCGTGTGGATTTTCCCGTCTAAATCCTTGATGAGATTTTTCAAATCGTGAATCGCTTTCTCCAAATCTCCCGACTCTCTCGTCAAGAATTCGTAACGCTCCTGCGCTTCCGTAGCTTCCTTCATCAAACCTTCGTCAATTTCGCCGATTGCCGCGAGTTCCCCCCTCAGACGCACCATTTTTTTATCCAGGGCGGCCGAATCGATTTCGCTCTCGGTTCTCGGCAAATTTTTCAGCTCCGCCGCTTCGCGGCCGTAAGAGCGCCACTCACGCGTGAGTTCCCCAAGTTTAAGTTCCAGCCGCTGGCGCTCCAAAAAATGGTTCTGGAGTTTGTGCTCCAAATCCCTAAGCTCGTTTTTCCCCGCTTCCAGTTCTTCCACTCTAGTGCGGAATTCCTTGTTGAAAATATCCTGCTCTTCGGCGAATTTTTCCTCCTCGGCCCGAAGTTCCTTGATGCCATCGTCGATTTCAGAAAGTTCTTTTTTTAAGACAGTCTGCCGGTTCTGAAGTTCGGCGTCCGGCTCACCCGCCTTTTTGTTGAAAATCCTCTTAAGGCGCTCCAGCCAGTTTTGTAATTCCTTTTTAAGACGCTCCAAACTGTCCCAACCGAGCATTTCCTCAAGGTTTAACGTAAAATCCTTAACGTTTCGCTCCAATTCTTCGAAAGAAACGCCGGTTGCGGGCGCCGCCCTCTGGAATTCCATTTTCGCCTCAATCCGGCCGAGCTCCTTTTCGAGTTCGAATTTCCGGTCAACGAATTTGAGAAGATTGTTCCGCAATTCCTTGATTTTCGCCGAACTGGAGCTTTGCCGGTCGATTTCCTTGATTTTCGCCTCTAAATCTTTTATTTCCGCTTCTTTCTTCTTTTGGGCGGCAATGATTTCTTTTACGGGAATATCCGAACTCTCTAGGGCCGCCGAAACGTTTCCATAGTGAAAACCGAAATATTCGTCCTCGGTCTGTTTCAAGCTCCCGGCAATTTCGCTCCTTTTCTCAAATCTGCTCTTTTGCCGCCGGAGCAGACGCAAATGCGGAGCGAGTTCTTCAACCATTGCTTTCACTTTTTCCAAATTTATCCCGCTTGTCTCAAGCCGGCGTTCGGCTTGGTGCTTCTTAAGACGAAATTCCCGGAGGCCCAAAATTTCCTCAATCATCTCCCGACGCTCCTCGGGCGTGGAACGCACAAAAATATCGCTCTGCCCCTGGCCGACAATGGTCATCCCCCGACTGCCGAGCTTCACGCGGGCAAGCATCGGAACCAAATCCTTGAGTTTTATTTCCGCGTCATTTATCAAAAATTCGCTCACTCCCGACCGGTCGATTTTCCGGGAAACGACGATTTCCTCGGCGTCAATAGGAAATTTGCGCTCGCTGTTGTCAAAGTAAAGAGAAACGCGGGCGAGGCCGGTAGCCGCTTTCTTCTCACTCCCGGCGAAAATGAGGTTATCCAACGTCTCACCTCGCAAGTGCTTCGCTTCTCGTTCACCCAAAGCCCACCGCAGAGCATCAATGATGTTGGACTTACCCGAACCGTTCGGCCCCACCACGCCCACGATTTTGGCCGGAAAATCCAAAATCATCTTCCCGGCAAAAGATTTGAATCCCTGCAACTCCAAACGTTTCAAAAAATTCATTTCTTATGCCTTAAATCCCTTAGCGCCTCCCCCGCCGCGTCATTTTCGGCCTCCTGTTTGGAACTCCCGGTGCCGGTCGCCTGAAGCTCGCCGCCAAAGAAAACCCCGACCACGAACTCTCGGGCGTGGTCCGGCCCCCGTTCTTCCAAAACTTTGTAGGTCGGCGTAACCTTCGTTTTCTCCTGAATGATTTCCTGCAAGCTGCTTTTGGAGTCGCGGTAAGAGCCGTTGGCGATCACTTCTTCCAAATGATTCAAAACGTTATCCTTAATGAATTTACCGGCAATATCGTAGCCCTTGTCGAGATACAGCGCGCCAATCAAAGCTTCAATGGCGTTTGCCAAAATCACTTCCCGCGCCTTGCCGAAATCCTTGGCTTCACCCCGGGACAAAAGCACGTATTTTTCCAAACCGATTTCACGGGCGATTCGCCCCAACATCACGTAATTTACGAGCGCGGCCCGGAGAAGCGTGAGTTCCCCTTCCTGACGCTCGGGAAACTTGTGAAAAAGCTCCTCCGTCACGACAAGTTCCAAAACTGCGTCGCCCAAATATTCCAAACGCTCGTTATTCCCGGTTTTTACTCCGGGATTCTCATTTAAATAGGAACGGTGAGTGAGAGCTTCAAGAAGAAGCGCTTTGTTTTTGAAATCAACGCCAATTTTCTCTTCCAGTTTTTTCAGTTCCGAAAACATTTTATTTTTTCTCTTCCGCCGTCCCGCCTTCCATTTGCCGATAAACCGTGCCCAAGACGCCGTTTACGAACTTCGGCGAATTGGGGCCGCTGTAATTTTTGGCGATTTCAATCGCTTCGTTGATGGCTACCTTAGGCGGCACTTCGTTTCGGTCGGCGTAAAGAAGCTCGTAGAGGCCGAGACGCAGGACGTTCCGGTCCACGATCGCGATTTTCGCAAGCGGCCACTCCGGCGCCGCCTTTTCAATGACCGCATCAATATCTTTCAAATGCTCTATTACGCCTTTCACCATCCGCCAGACAAAATCCGGCTCGTCAATGCCCGCACCGAAACTTGCCATGTTCCTCTCCACGATTTTAATGAGGTCGGCTTCCCGATTGTAAAAATCCCATTCGTAAAGCGATTGGACAACAATCGTTCTCGCTAAGTGTCTTGTGGCCATGGATTTTTAAAGAGCGAGTGAGTTTAGCTTTTTCCAGATTTCGATTTTGCGTATTTTCCGCATTGGGGACAGCTACGGTGCGGCATGGTTGGCCCCTTGCAGTCGGGACAAACCGCAAGAAACCGCCTCTTCAAGGCGAGTTGCGACCGCCGCCGGCCGACTTTGGACTTGGAATGATGTTTTACTGGTACGCCTCCCATATTCCTAGAATTATGAATTAAGAATAATGAAAGTTTAAATGAACGTCAATCTGTGTATCTTGGTCGGACCGTATTTTTTAATGGCTCTTTTATGCTTCTTCGTTCCATAGCCCTTGTGTTTGTCAAAGGCATATTTGGGATATTTTTTATGGAGTTCAGTCATATATTTGTCCCTTTTCACCTTGGCGATGATTGAAGCAAGCTTGATAGCGTTGATTTTTTCGTCGCCTCTCGTCAAGGTCCTGAACTTTACGTTCTTAAGGTTCAAATAAAGGCCGCCATCCAAATAGACGTTGGCGCGGGCAAAAGTGGCGGGGTTCTTAGTCATCAAATTCCTTACCGCTCCGGTTGCGGCTATATTAGCGGCGCGGGTTACGTTAATCCCATCTATGGTCCCCGGACTCGCCTTAAAAAGGGTGTATTTTATTCCCGGATGCCTTTCTACGAAAGAAAGCCATTTCCCCCTTGCAAGCGCCGTGAGACGCTTGGAGTCCTTGATTTTCGGAAGATGCCGGCGGCGCAGGTTTATTCCTGAAGGAACTATGACCGCAGCCACGAGCAAGTAGCCAGCCAGAGAGCCGCGCCCGACTTCATCAATGCCTACGATGTATCTTTTTCTTGCCACCTGCTATTAGTATAATTAGTCTGATACCAAGACATGAAATTTGTCCATCTGCACGTCCACAGCCATTACTCGTTGCTCGACGGCCTCGCGAAAATCGACGACCTCATCAAAAAAACCAAGGAACTCGGGATGGATTCGCTTGCCTTAACCGACCACGGCAACCTCTACGGCGCGATTGAGTTCTACAAAAAAGCGAGGAAAGAAGGAATTAAGCCAATCGTCGGCGTGGAAGCATATTTGGCGCCTAACGGCCGCCTGAACAAACGCCCGAAGATAGACGAGGCACGCTATCACCTTATCTTACTCGCCAAAAACAAAACCGGTTGGAAAAATTTGGTTCGCCTCGTGACCGCCGCCCACCTCGAAGGTTTTTATTACAAGCCCCGCATTGATAAGGAAATTCTTTTGAAGCACGCCGAGGGTCTCGTCTGCCTTTCGGGCTGCTTCTCCGGCGAAATTTCCCGCCTTCTCTCCCAGGGCAAAATGAGCGAGGCCGAAGAAGCGGCCAAGTGGTATCAATCCGTCTTCGGAGGAGATTTTTATCTGGAAATCCAGCCACACGCGCCGGAAATCCACAAACTGATTCTCGATATGGCGGAGAAACTTAAAATTCCCGTGGTCGCCACCCAGGACGTTCATTACGTGTCGCTCGATGACCGAACCGCCCACGAGATACTTCTCGCCGTACAGACCAACACCAAACTGGACGACCAGGACCGGCTCTCTTTAAAAAACTACAACGTCTCTCTCCGCTCGCCCGAAGAAATGATTGAACTTTTCCGCCATGTGCCTCAAGCGATTGAGAACACGGCCCGCATTGCGGAGAAATGTAATCTGGAAATTGACTTGAACCAAACGTATCTTCCAAGTTTTCCCCTCCCCGAAGGCGAAACGGCAATGAATTACTTGAAAAAACTGATTGCCGAGCGTTTGCCTCTCCGCTTCCCACGCACCACCAAAGAAGTCGAGGAACGGCTCTCTCATGAAATAGACGTCATTGAAAAAACGGGTTTCGTCGATTACTTCCTCATTGTCCAGGATTTCGTGAACTGGGCGAAGAATCACGGCATCGTGGTCGGCCCGGGAAGAGGCTCGGCCGCCGGGAGCATCGTCTCCTATATTTTAGGCATCACCGACGTTGACCCTTTGAAATACGACTTGCTTTTTGAGCGGTTTTTGAACCCCGACCGCATCCAGGTGCCGGATATTGATATTGACTTCACCGACACCCGTCGCGACGAGGTTTTGGCCTACATCAAGGACAAATACGGCGCCGATAAAGTGGCTCAAATCATCACTTTCGGCACAATGATGGCAAGAGCCGCGGTGCGCGACGCCGGCCGGGCTCTAGGGCTTCCCTACGGCTTCTGCGACCAAATCGCCAAACTAATCCCCTTCAATGTCCCCTTGAAACAATCCATTGCGGCCGTGCCGGAGTTGAAAAAAATGATGGACGAAAACGAAGACGCCAAAAAGATTTTGGAGGCGGCTATCAAACTGGAAGGAACGGCGAGACATGCCTCCGTCCATGCCTGCGGCATTGTGATTTCCAGTTACCCGCTCGTAAATTTCGTGCCGCTCCAGCGCGCGCCGCAGGGCGACGACGCGATTATCACCCAGTTCGAAATGCACAGCATTGAGGACTTGGGGCTCCTTAAAATTGACCTCTTGGGTTTGAAAAATCTCACCATCATCGAAAAAACTTTGCGGCTCGTGAAAGACCTCCACGGCATTGATATTGACATCAACAACTTGCTTTTGGACGACAAAAAAACTTTTGAGCTTTTTCAGAGCGCGGAGATGACCGGCGTTTTTCAGCTTGAATCCTCCGGCATGCGCCGCTACTTAAAAGAATTGAAACCGACGGAGTTGGAAGACATCATCGTCATGATTTCCCTCTACCGGCCGGGACCGATGGAACTTATCCCGCTCTACATCAAAAGAAAATTCGGCCGGGAAAAAGTGACCTACATCCACCCGCGACTCGAACCGATTTTGGAAAAAACCTACGGCGTGGGCATCTATCAGGAACAGATGATGCGCATTGCAAGGGACTTGGCCGGCTTTACGCTCGCCGAGGCCGACACGCTACGTAAAGCAATCGGCAAAAAAATAAAAAAACTTCTCGACGAGCAAAAGGAAAAACTCTTGAACGGTCTCGTCGCAAACGGCATTGATAAAAAAACGGCGAACCAAATCTGGGAACTCTTCCCGCCTTTCGCGAGATACGGCTTCAACAAAAGCCACGGCGCCGCCTACGCACTAATTAGCTACCGCACCGCCTACCTCAAGGCCAACTTCCCAGTTGAATTCATGACGAGTTTGCTGAATATCTCCGGGAGCGACGTGGAGAGAGTTAATTTCCTCATCAACGAGGCCAAGCGCCTGAAAATCAAAGTTCTGCCGCCGGACGTCAATTTAAGCTTGCAGGACTTCACCGTGGACCAAGGCAATATCCGCTTCGGACTTCTCGCCATCAAGAATTTGGGCGTGAACATCGTTGAGGTTGTGATCGACGAACGGAGCCGCGGCGGCCCCTTCCAAAATTTCAGCGAATTCTTAAACCGCATCCAGCACCGCGATTTGAACAAAAAATCCCTGGAATCCCTCATAAAATGCGGCGCTTTTGATTCTTTGGGCGTGGACAGAGCAAGAGCTCTCGCTAATATTGATGAAATTATCAGATTTAACCAGGCCGCCAAAAAAATGAAAAGCGCCAATCAGAATTCCTTATTCGGCGGCGCCGGTCTGGAACTCGCCGCCATGAAATTCGTAAATGGCGGCGAGCCGACCGACAAAAAAATGATGCTTATCTGGGAAAAAGAACTGCTGGGTCTCTATATCACCGACCACCCTTTCAACGCCTATGCCTCAAAAATCAAAAAGCAGACGGTGCCGATTAAAAAAATAGCCGGCGCGACTCCCAATAACGCCGGTTCCGGACAGCTGCTTTTGGCCGGTGTCATTACCGCCGTCCAAAAGATTTTGACCAAAAGGGGCGACCCGATGCTTTTCGTGAGCTTGGAAGACGCGACGGGTTCCACGGAAGTGCTTGTCTTCTCCGATGTTCTTAACAAAAATCCGAATGTCTGGCAGGAAAACAAGGCGGTGATGATAGACGGCCGTCTCTCCTTCAAAGGGAACGAACCGAAAGTCATCGTGAACGCAGTAAAGGAGCTGTAAATCTGCCCCGCGTATATCTCCTCCGCCACCGGGTGTCGCCCCGCTCCAGCAGCAAGGCGCACCGCTACGCTCTCGGCGAAAAAGTCGCCTCAGGCGACACCGAGCTTTTTTGCCTCCGAGAGTTGCCGTCAGAGACACACGCGGGGCAGATTTTTTAGTTGGGAAGAATAATTCTGGCTTAGAAAAGAAAAGGTTTATATTAGTTAAACTTTATTTTTTGTAAAATCAATAAATTCTTTTTTAGTTACTCCTAACGCTTTACATGCCTTTTTGAGATCATCTGACCATATAACTCTATTTTTCTTATCTTCATGAACGCAAAATATCTCAAACGGTTTATTTTCTCCATCTCGGAAAAATTCAAAACATATAGCAGAAGCTTTCTTACCCTTATAGGGTTTACAAATAAATCCTTTTTGTGCAGCTAATGATTTAACTGCTTCATAGAAATCATCAAAATTAATATCTGTCGGCGCCGCCACAATATCAGCGAGGTGAGGGTGTTAACGATAAACTTCTGTGAGAATAAGTTATATCTGCTCCAGATTTAATACTGAATTTCTTGGCTCGTGATAAATATTGAGAGTATCGAATAGGACTATGTGCGGTTTTAATATGCTCCGCAATCTTTTTAGAAACATACGGCCATATTTTCTTGAACTTCTCTTGATCTTCTTTATCAGAAAGTTTCTTCTCTATTAGATGTATTGGGTTCCCATAGCGCTCTAACGATTTTTCGTAGGTTTCCACCAATTCTTCTAGGTTGTTTATAACCTCTTCTTTAATTTCTGCATTACAAGACACATCGTATGGGTGGCAAAAACCATGCCAATAACCATTCTTTGACTTATAAACCACTAATATTACCGGGATGATATTGTTATCTATTCTCACATTTTTATTATACCTTAACGGCTAGCCGTTGACGGTAGGGCTATCAGCATAATGTAAACGGTCTAGTACCGTCAATCTTCTGATTTCTCAATGATTATCTCCTATATTTAGATGTTCTGTAGTGACAGAAACCGCCGTTAAAGCGGTTTCTATTCACTGAATCCTTCTCAATTTTTCATGTGAGAAGCAATGAGGGGTTCCGACTCCGGCTGAAAAACTCTGATCTAACTTTTGTGCCCATATGAGGATCCCCGACTCCGGCCTAGGCACTCAATATTGCTTTCAACATATTTGCATTTTACAGCATTAATATAAACTCTACAAATCCCAACTCGAAAAACCTATGGAACGGGTCTTCTTACTAAAACAAAAAGCGCCGTGAACTTCCACGACGCCTTGCGCGCGAGCTTCGGCTCGCTCCCACCTCTTTCCGGGGGTGGTGGTGAACCCCGGCCGGTTCCCTATTCGGGAATCATCGAACTCGCCGTCTCGAGTATACGACTGACCTTTTCGGGCATAGAACCATTCCCGAATGTCAGGTATACCCCGAGTGCCCAGTCGGCGCGATTCGCCCAACCTTCCGGAACAGTGACGAGCCGGAAGAGTTTGGGATCGACTCGCTGAGCGAGCTCGAGAGGATCGACCGCAGCAATCACCAGCGATCTGCTGATGATGTACTCGGCGGCGATTCTCCCCCAGATCGGATCTTTCTCGATCCTAGTGGGTCCCGGATCCCCAAGCAGATACCTTTCGAGCACCTGCTTGACTCGAGAAACCAACTGATCCTTGGTCTCTCTAGTTGTTCCTATCTCCATGGCGTGCCTCCTCCCCTAAGGGGTGTTGAGTCCGTGCGAGCGCCATACTCACACGAACTGGTGGTGGGCGACGTGCGGCCTTGTGCCGAACGCCACTACACTGCTTTCCGAACGAACTGAAACAAGAAAAAAGAGAAAGAGTATAGCGGAACTTCGCCCCCACTGGAGGCACTACCAAGAATTAACCAACGATTACACTGCTGAAATACTGCTGGCGAGAATGCTAACATATGAACGAAAATCTGTCAATACCCTACCAAAAAAGTCCAATTTTTCTATAATTATTAGCATCGTGCCTAAAAGCAATTTGGAAAATATTAGACACTCGCTTGCGCATCTCTTGGCGGCGGCGGTTTTGAAGAAGTTTCCGGACGCCAAGCTCGGCATCGGCCCGACCATTGAGAACGGCTTCTATTACGATTTTCTCCTCCCCCGCTCTCTCTCGCCCGAGGATTTGAAGGAATTTGAAAAAACAATGCGGCAAACGATTAAAGAAAGGTGGGTATTCTCCGGCAAAAAGGTGACCGCCGACGAAGCTAAAAATTTATTCCAAAATCAACCTTTTAAACTTGATTTAATAAAAGAATTTATTGAAGAAAAAAAACAACTTACCGTATATTCCACCTGCCCTCCTAAAACCTATAACCTAAAACCTATAACCTGTTTTATTGACCTCTGCCGCGGCGGCCACGTGAAAAATACCGGTGAAATCAATTCGGACGCTTTCAAACTTACCGAAATCGCCGCCGCTTACTGGCACGGTGACGAAAACAAGCCCCAGCTCCAGCGGATTTATGGCGTCGCTTTCAAAAACAAAAAAGAACTTGAAGCGTATCTCGAAATGGAAGAGGAAGCGAAAAAACGCGACCACCGCAAATTAGGCCAGGACCTGGAACTTTTCACTTTTGCCGAGGAAGTCGGCCCCGGTCTTCCTCTTTGGCTGCCCAAGGGCACTATCGTTCGCGATGAACTTGAAGCTTGGGCAAAAGAGGTTGAAACGGCGGCCGGCTACCAGCGCGTCGTCACTCCTCACATTACAAAAGAAGATCTTTATAAAATCTCCGGCCACATCCCTTACTACACGGATGATATGTATTCACCAATGAACATTGAGAATGAAAAATACTATCTAAAACCAATGAACTGTCCCCACCACCACATGATTTATAAATCCCGCACCCGGAGCTACAGAGAACTTCCGCTTCGGCTCACCGAGTACGGCCAGCTTTACCGCTACGAGAGATCAGGCACTCTCCACGGTCTTTTTAGGGTGCGAGGATTCTGCCAAAACGACGCCCACATTTACGTGGCGGAGAAAGACGTTGTTGATGAATTTGCGCGAGTTATGGATATGCACCGGTACTACTACAAAAAATTGGGCATCAAAAATTTCAAAGTTAAGTTAGGAATAAGAGACCCTAAAAATCTCCGCAAGAAATATCACGGTGACGATAAAATGTGGGCCAAAGCAGAAAAATTAACCAGAGCAGGTCTAAAAAAAGCCCGCGTCAAATACAGCGAAGACGTGGGCGGCGCGGCGCACTACGGACCAAAAGGAGATGTCATTATTGAGTCCGTCATCGGCAAAGAATATGCCATCGGTACAATCCAAATCGACCTCTTTATGCCGACCCGGTTCAATCTCTCTTTTATCAATGAAAGAGGTGAAAAAGAAAGACCGGTTATTATACATAGAGCCCCGCTCGGCAGTCATGAACGAATGGTCGGCTTCTTATTGGAACATTTCGCCGGCGATTTCCCGACGTGGCTCTCCCCCGTCCAAGTCCGAATCGCGCCGGTGAGCGTCAAATCCGCGGCCTACGCCAGAAAACTTCTGGAGCTTTTCAAAGAAAAGGGTTTGAGGGCGGATTTGGCCTCCGAGAGCGAAACGCTCGGCAAAAACATCAGACAAGCCGAGATGGAAAAAATTCCCTACGTTGTCGTCGTCGGCGAGAAAGAAATGCAGGACAAAAACTTGAGCGTTCGCCTGCGGCACAAAAAAGAAAACGTCAAAATGACGATTGAGGATTTTTTGAAAAAGATAACCGAGGAAATAAAGGAACGGCGAATGTAAGAATGCGAAGACCGAGTACCCTCCGATACTCGGTCTACTAGCTGTCGTCAAGTCCAACGATGGGAGGTTCCTTTTTCAGCCTGCTTACGAACTCACGTTTCAGTTCTGCATAGCCTATCTCCCGAAAGCGGACCCGAATGTGGGAATGGGAGCTGCGACGACTTTCATACTCCCTCTCCAACGCCCGGATGTCCAGAGCTCCTGTGTTGCTCCGAATTGTCAGCTCAAGCGGCCAACGCCCGAAGGCAATTTGAAGAGAGCTATCTGGTACACCTTGCATCGTGAGGGGCATCATGGTGAAGTCTGCGAAGACTTGTGCCTCCGGTACCTCCACGACCTTACCACGGAGAAAATCGTCAGCAACCTCTCTGGCTAGCTTCTTGTTGAGCACTTTTCTGCCCGAGACGCGCTCAACGACCTCAATTCCCCGGTCAAAAGAGCGAAGCCAGTCCTTCTTGTATATCCGGCGGGTCGTCATAACCCACCTCCTCTTAAAAAGAACTACGCTAAAATGATATGGTGTAGCGAAATCCGTGTCAAACAAAAGACCTAAAATCATCGCCATCGCGGGCCCGACCGCCTCAGGCAAAACAGCACTCGCCATTGCCCTCGCCAAACGACTCCGGGGGGAGGTTATTTCGGCTGATTCCCGTCAAATCTACAGAGGAATGGATATCGGCACCGGCAAAGATAAAACTTATCCACAATTCCTCATTGACACGACTGCCCCAAAACAAGTTTGGAATGCCGTGAAATACAAGCGGGCAACCGTGAAGAAAATCCGGGAGATTTTGAAAAGAGGCAAGCTCCCGATTTTGGTCGGCGGCACGGGCCTTTACATCAAAGCCATTTTAGAAAATCTGAAAATACCGGCCGTGAAACCCGACAAGAAACTCCGCGAAGAACTGGAAGAAATGACGACCGAAGAACTGGAAGAAAAACTGAGTCGGCTTGACCCCGAAGCCGCTAAAACCGCGAGTAAAAACAAGCGCCGCATTATCCGAGCCCTGGAGGTGATCTTAAAAACCGGCAATTACTTCTCTTCGCAAAGGCAAAAAGGCAAACCGCTTTTTAACGCGCTTGTAATCGGCATTAAAGTTCCGCGTGAAGAATTGTACGAAAGAATAAATAAAAGAGTAAACGAACAAATCAAAAGAGGACTGGTGCAGGAAGTTAAAAAATTGGTGAAAAAATACGGCGAAAATGCCTACGCCCTCCAAAACTCCATTGCTTACAAAGAACTGCTCCCCTATCTCCGCGGTGAAACCACGCTGGAAAAATCAATTGAAGATATAAAAAGAAACAGCCGCCGCTATGCCCGGAGACAAATAACGTGGTTCAAAATGCAACCGGATATCCATTGGGTGGATTCAAAAGAAAAAGCTGAAAAATTAGTAAACAAGTTTTTGAACTTAAAGAATTGATTCTTCCAAATACTCCATTTATGGACGGTCGTCCATAAATGGAGTTGCTCACTTTAAGAGCTCTTTTAGAATTTTTTCGGTAACTTTGGGGTCGGCTTGGCCTCTTGTTTTGACCATCGCTCTCCCAACCAGTGCTTGGAGTGCTGGAATTTTTCCTTTCTTGTAATCTTCGGCCGGTTTCGGATTTTCTTCTATAATTGCTTTGGCGATTTCTCGCAGTTCCGCCTCGGCGGAGATGAGCGTAACTTTTTCTGACTCCATCAAATTCTCCGGGTCCTCGCCTGTTTCAAACATTTTGAGGAGTATGTCTTTGGCCAAACGGCTGGATAACTTACCCTCTTGAATCATTGCAATAAGATGTGCGAGATGCTCGGGTTTTATCACTAAATCTTCAAACGTCGCTTTTCTAGCGCTTATAGTCCCGCGAAGGTCGGTAACTATGTAATTGTATAAAAGATTATTATCTGGATTTGAAACTTTAGATTTTAATTCACTAACTGCCTCCTCAAAAATCTCGGACATTTTTTGGTCCTCAATAAGTATTTCTACTTGTTCCTTATTAAGTCCGTACTCCCCGATAAATCTCTGCCGCTTTGCTTCCGGCAGCTCCAGAATCTCCGTTTTCAAGGTTTTGATGTCAAATTCCCGCAAATCCAGGGGCGGCAAATCCGGTTCGGGAAAATAGCGGTAGTCGTGGGCTTCTTCCTTGCTCCGCTGGCTCTCGGTTGTGCCTTTATCACTGTTCCATCCCCGCGTTTCCTGACTCACTTTTTTGCCGCTCTCAAGTAGTTTCTCCTGCCTTTTAAGCTCACAAGCAATGGCGTCATGAACCACCTTGAAGGAATTGATGTTTTTGAGCTCCACTTTCGTTCCTAGCTCGCCGGCTTTGCCCACGCTTACGTTTGCTTCAATCCGCATATGCCCTTTTTCCATGTCGGCGTCGGAGATCCCGAGATAACGGAGAATCAAACGCAGTTCGCGGGCGAAAGCAACCGCTTCCTCCGCGTTTTTGATGTCGGGTTCGGTCACAAGCTCCATCAAAGGCACGCCCGCTCGATTGAAATCGACGAGGGATAAGTCGTCCTCATGAAGCAATCGGCCGGTATCTTCTTCCAAGTGAATCCGTCGGAGACGGACATCATTTAACGTGCCGCCTTCCACGAGCGGATGCTCATACTGCGAGATTTGGTAGCCTTTGGGCAAATCCGGATAAAAATAGCTTTTCCGGTCAAAGTGGGAATGCTCGGCAATTTTCCCGCCCAAAGCCAAACCCAGTTTGATAACCGAAAGAATCGCTTCCTTGTTGGCGACGGGTAAAGTGCCAGGATGGCCCAAACAAATCGGACAGACGTTTTTGTTCGGGTGTTTTTCATCCGGCTCATTCGGGCAGGAACAGAACATTTTGGTTTTTGTCTTCAATTCAACGTGAATTTCCAAGCCAATGGTCGGGATATACATTAGTTTTAATACTACAATAAAGGCCTATTTTTGAGAATTAAACCTTGACTATGACCTTTGAGAGAACGATAATACGGACGGCACTCTACTAGAACAACAACCGATTATCTCCTTAAGGAGATTGCGATATGGTCAACGTTTCCCTGATGGTGACGGCCTCCATGGACAGTTTCATCGGAGGGCGGAACGGCGAAAGCACTTCTGAGATGGCAATTGGCCTGCATCCCCTCTACAATCTCACCCGGCACAAAGTCGTTATCGTGGGTCGCAATACCTACGAAGCCACTCTGCGGAATGGCCGCGGCCGCGTGTTCAACAATCGCACCGTGGTGGTGCTCTCCCGGAACCCTCATTACGAAGCTCCCGACCGCCTCACTGCTGGGAGCATTGACGAGGCAATCACGCTCGCCGAAGCAAGGGGAAAAACCGATGTGTTTGTCATCGGCGGCACCGAAGTCATTCACCAAACTGTAGGGCGGGCAACCCAGATTCACCTTGCCGTCATCGGAGCGTTCCTACAGAGGAGCAACGCTCGCCCCTTCGTTTTCCCGAATGACGCTTGGGTTTGGGTAAGGCGGGAGCCGAAAAACAAGGACCGGGCCCGCTGCCTCTTCACTCTGAAAAAGAAAGGGGCGTTGCAACGGGCGTTGCAACGAGCATAGCCGACCAGAAAGTCGGCCAGGACAGCATTAGTTGCTGTCCTGTTTTCATTTCAAAAATCTAAACTTGAGTTTCTCTTTCGTTTGTAGCGACTCTTCCTCCCTGCCACTGCCCTCTGTACATGTTTCCCTTGCCTTTCACTTCAAAAAACATGATGTGCAAAACGCGAGAACCCATCTCCATTTCAAATTTGGCGTCTCTAAAATTGTAAATTCCCAAATAGAGCTCGCCGCTGTAACCAGGAGCGACCTGGCCTCCAAAAATGTAGATTCCCGAACGGAACAAGGTGGAACGGGGCGTCATGATGGCCAAGAGACTCTCCGGCAGATTCACTTTCTCCACGGTTCTCATAAGGTAATAGGTGTGTGGCTGAAGCGCCACTGTTTTTGTTTCCCCCTCTTTATACTCGGCGATTAGCTTCACCTCCGGCGTCTCGCGCTTCTCCACGCCCAAAAAGCCGCCCCCGGACATCTCATAGAGCCCGCCTATCCGCAAGTCAAAACCCGCCCCCTCGGGATTCTCCAGCTCGCGCTTGGAAAGTCCCTCCACTAGATTATTTTCCTTAACCAGTCTATGAAGTTCTTCAATTCCCAATACCATGGCTAATTTATTATACTGTACTCCATTAAAACGGTTTCCTCGCCAAGTTTTTCCACCGATTCCAACTTAAGTTTTTTCTCAAACGCCTTACTGAAGAGATTTACTCCCTGTCCGAAGACGAGCGGGGACACCGTCAAATAGAGTTTTTGAACCATACCGGAGGCCATAAACATCGTATAAATGGAGGAGCCCCCCATAATTGCAGCTTCGCTGTAACCTCGTGCTTCTAAGTTTTTAAAGAGTTCGGCCGGCCCTTCAGCTGTCACTTCAACGCCGGGATAATTTCCTCCTTGCCGAGAATAAACAATATTTAACCTGTCCTTGAGCGGCCTCCCGATGGTTTCGTAGGTCGTCCGACCCATAATAACCACCCCCGCCTTCTTCGTCATTTCCGCAAAAAATTTCTTGTCCTCTTTGCTCGTCCAAAAAGCCGGATGGCGGGCATCCTTGGCGATAAATCCGTCGGCGGTCAAAGCCGCAATAATGAACGCTTTCAATGTGTGATATACTATCACAGAATCCGGAACATGAATAATTCCCAACACCCTGAATATCAATATTTGAACCTTCTCCAAGAAATCCTGGACAAAGGCATAAAGCAGGTTGATAAGGGCACGGGCGTCTCCACTTACAGCGTCTTCGGTCGGCAAATCCGTTTTGACATGAAAGACGGTTTCCCGCTCCTTACGACGAAAAAAGTGTATTGGAAAGGCGTGCTCCACGAACTTTACTGGTTCTATTCCGGAGGAACCAACATTAAATATCTCGTTGATAATGGTGTCCACATCTGGGACGACTACCCCTATAAAATTTATCGGGAGCTCGTTGAACGAAGGGAAGCGGAGGATATGACAAAAGAAGATTTCATTGACCGCATCGGGAAAGACGCCGACTTCGCTAAAGTGCACGGCGAGCTCCCGCGCATCTACGGCGAAATGTGGCGGCGCTGGCCCGCCAAAGACGGTCGCGAAATTGACCAGCTCGCCTGGGTGGTGAGCGAAATCAAAAAAGATCCCGATTGTCACAACGCGATAGTAAACTCGTGGAATCCGGAATATCTCTACGCGATGGCTCGTCCGGAAGAGGCGTCCCGATTCCCCATCTGCCACAACATGTACCAGCTAAACGTCAAAGACGGCCGGCTTTGCCTCCAACTCTATCAGCGAACCGCCGATATCTTCCTCGGAGTTCCTTTTAATATTGCAAGCTACGCCCTTCTCCTCCACGTCCTCGCGAAAGTGACAAATCTTGAACCCGGCGAATTCACCCATACCTTCGGCGACGTTCACATCTACGAAAACCACCTGGAACAAGCACGCGAGCAACTCACGCGGGAACCAAAAACCTTCCCTACGATTAAGATTGCGGACGCCGTCAAAAACCTTGACGACTTCCGCCCCGAGCACGTAACCCTCGAAAGGTATGATCCCCATCCGCCCATCAAAGGCGAACTGACGGTGGCCGGCGGTTACAACAAAAAACTCCACGCGAGCCTTTAGCCCCGTAATTCCTCGTCAACTTTGGTTGCCTGCGGTCCTTCTTGGGAAAGGTACTTGCTGTCTTTTCCTTTACCGTAAGGAACTTCCGAAGGCGAAGAAAGCATCTCAAAAGTAAGGGCGCAAATTCTCATACCGGAATAAAGAACCACCGGCATGATGCCGAGATTGCCCAATTCCATTACCGCTTTCCCCTTCCAGCCGGGGTCAAAACGCGCGGCTGTTGAATGAACCACTACTCCCAATCTCCCCAAAGAACTCCTTCCGTCAAGTCGGCCCATAATGTCGTCCGGAAGCTCAAAGGATTCCTTGGTGACGGCGAGCACGAAACCTTTGGGCTGGAGAACGAAAGCGCCGCCTTCCTTATCCACCCGAACTTCTTCCATTAGCCCTTCAAAGTTGACGTTCTGCTTCAAATCCAAATAGGGGTACTGGGAGGATTTGAAAATTTTGAAAATTTCCCCGAGATGGAGGTCGAGCGAACAAGAACCCAGCTGTTTTTCAAAATCGGGTGCGGGAGAGATGTTTATTTTCCCTTCCTGAATGTATTTTTTTATGTCCTTGTCGGAAAGAACCATATTACTCTTTACTCTACCACAATCCCCATCTGCCTTGCTGTTCCTTCAATTATCTTCTCGGCGGCTTCCAAGGAATTGGCGTTCAAATCCACCATCTTCTTCTCAGCGATTTCGCGGATTTGCGCCCTGGTCACCTTACCCACCTTGGTCTTGTGGGGCTCGGCTGAACCCTTTTCGATGCCGGCGGCTTTCTCTAAAAGCGCCGAAGCGGGCGGGGTTTTCAGTTTGAAGTCAAAACTCCGGTCTTCGTAAATCGTGATCTCCGCCGGAATGATGTCACCAGCCATTGCTTTGGTCGCCTCATTAAACTGCTGACAGAAAAGCCCGATGTTTACGCCATGCGGCCCCAGGGCGGTGCCCACGGGCGGGGCGGGATTGGCCGCTCCGGCTGGCAGTTGCAATTTAATTGTTGTTTTGATTGGTTTCATAAGCTTCACTAATATACAAATTTTTACGACTTCGCTAAACCCGTAACTAGTCTAGAATGTCTCTCAAAAGTTCTTTTGCTTGTTCGGCTTCCGCTTGTGACGCCTCCCCTTTTTCTATCGTCTCCCAATCTTTTTGCAATGCCTCCTCTACCTGCTCTTGTTCTTCAGAAAAAGATTTAGCTAAATCCCCAAATTTTCCCCAAAAAAGTCCAGCGTCGCTCATCGGCATTTGTTTGCCATCAATATCAACATACACAGTAAATCCTTTTTCTGGTCTACTTCCGGAAACTCTCAGATTTTTTATTTTTCCGCGTATAAACTGCCATTCTTTGTCTTCCCCTCCATCGTGAGTCTTATCAAGTGTCAAAAATGTTTCTTCTAAGACTTCAGGAGGAATACCCTCTCTCTGAGCTATCTCCAATCTTTCTGCATAATATCTCTCTCTAATTTTCGAAAGTTCTTGTTGCACTCTCTCCATTGAGCTTTCAGCTTTTTGCATTTCTTCTGGTATTGGTTCGTATCTTTCTTTTCCCATAAAATTATTTCTTTTCAGCCTTTATTATATCTTCTGAACCTGTAATGTGTCTAATTCCACCACGGTGTCGCGGCCGAATATCGGCACAAGCACTTTCACCTTTCCTCGTTCCTCGTCGATCTCGGCGATCTTGGCGTCATGCTCCTTAAAAGGCCCGTCAATGATTTTTACCGTTTCGTTCACCTTCAAGTCAAGCTTGAAGCGCGGTTCGGCCTCCCCCATCCGTGTCATCAGTTCGTCCACCTCTTCCTTGGAAAGCGGCGTGGGTTTGGCGGCGCTCGCCCCCACAAATCCCGTGACGCGCGGGGTGTTGCGCACCACGTACCAAGAATCATTGTCCAGAATCATATCCACAAGCACGTAGCCGGGGTAGATTTTTTCCTCCACCTTATGCCGCTTGCCGCTTTTCACTTTGATTTTCACCTCTTTCGGAACGATGACGCTGAAAATCTTGTCGGTCATGGCGAGCGACTCTATGCGCTGCTTCAAGTAGCGGGAGACGGCGTCCTCGTAGCCGGCGTAAGTGTGAATCGCGTACCAATGTCTGTTCTTGTCGGTCATGTTATAAAATCAAATTTTCCAGTCCCTTCAAGAAGGCGAAATCCAAAAACCCGAGAAAAGCAGCCAAAATAATGGAGAAAACGACCACGAAAATCGTGTAGCGGGTCGTTTCAGCGCGGCTCGGCCAATTGACGCGCTTGAACTCGCGCCGGGACTCCTCAAAAAAGTTTTTAATCCTGCCTATCATGGTCGTCTTATTCTGCAAAATTATGCTGCTATACGTCAAGGTTCCTGACAGAAGTGGCGTGGGCCTGAATGAAGTTCTTCCGCGGCCCGACCTCTTCGCCCATCAGAATGTCAAAAAGCTTGTCGGCCGCGACGGCGTCCTCCACCCCCACTTTTTTCAAGAGGCGCGTCGCGGGATCCATCGTCGTTTCCCAAAGCTGGGACGGATTCATCTCGCCCAAACCCTTGTAGCGCTGGACGCCGACCGACTCACCGCCCATGGTTTTCAGGATGGCATCGCGTTCCTTGTCGCTGTAAGCGTAATGGAACTCTTTCCCCTTCTGGAGACGGTAGAGCGGCGGCTGGGCAATGTAGAGATGGCCGCTCTCAATAAGCTGCGGGAAATAGCGGTAGAAAAGCGTGAGAAGAAGGGTTCGGATGTGGGCGCCGTCGACGTCCGCATCGGTCATCAGGATTATTTTGTGGTAGCGCAATTTGGCAATGTCAAAGTTATCGGAAATGGCGGTGCCCAAGGCAATCACAAGCGATCTGATTTCCTTGTTTAAGAGCATCTTATCAATCCGCGATTTCTCCACGTTCAGGATTTTGCCGCGGAGCGGTAAGATCGCCTGAATCCGCCGGTCGCGCCCGGACTTGGCCGACCCGCCCGCCGAATCGCCCTCGACGATGAAAATTTCCGATTCCTCCGGATGTTTTGAAGAGCAATCGGCAAGCTTGCCGGGAAGCGTGAGCCCCTCAAAAGCGCCCTTGCGCAAAACGGTGTCTTTGGCGGCTTTAGCGGCGATCCGGGCTTTGGCTGCGAGAAGATTCTTCTCAATGATGCGCCGGGAATCCGTCCCGCTTCTTTCCAAATAATCCTTCAGCGTTTCCGAAACGACCGCCTCAACCGCCGTCCGCGCCTCGGGGTTGCCGAGCCGGGCCTTGGTCTGTCCCTCAAACTGGAGCTTGCTGTTTATAATTTTCACCGATATCGCGGCAATAAGGCCTTCCCGGACATCGTCGCCGGTCAAATTTTCCTCCGCTTCCTTCAAATACCCCTCACTCCGGGCGTAGTCGTTCAAAGAACGCGTGAGCGCCGACCGGAAACCGGTCAAATGCATGCCGCCGTCGGCGGTAAAAATATTGTTCGCAAAACTCATCTCCTTGCTCTCCGTATCGTCCGAATAAACGAAGGAAACCTCGACGTCGACGTTCTCCTGATTCTTATGGGTGTAGAAAAAATTGTCCTGGATCAGATTTGATTCGCCGGCCAGGTATTTCACGTAGGAATTCAAACCTCCCTGGAAACAAAAACCGTAATAGACCGGTTTTTCGCCCCGCTCATCAATAATCTCAATTCTTACGCCCTTAGTGAGATAGGCCTGCTGGCGCAGGTGGTCGACAATTCTTTTGAAATCAAAATCTATCTTTTGGAAAATTTCCGGGTCGGCGTCATAAATGACTTTCGTGCCGTTCTTCTTGCAACTTCCCTCTTTTTTGACTTTGGTCTTCGGCTTGCCGTATTCGTACTCCTGGCTGTAAAGGCCGCCTTCGCGGCAGACCTCAACCCGCAGCCATTTTGATAAAGCGTTCACGACCGAGACACCGACGCCGTGCAAGCCGCCGGCCACTTTGTAGGACTCACCGCCGAATTTCGCGCCGGCATGAAGCGTGGTCATAACCGTTTCAAGCGCCGATTTTTTGGTCTGCTTGTGAACATCAACCGGAATGCCGCGGCCGTCGTCGGTTACGGCAATGCGGTTGTCCTTCAGGATTTCCACCTTGATGTTTTTGGCAAAACCGGCCATCACCTCATCGATGGAGTTATCAACCACCTCCCAAACCAAGTGATGGAGACCGTCGGTGCCGGTTGAGCCGACGTACATTCCCGGCCGCTTCCGGACCGGTTCCAGGCCTTCCAAAACGTAAATATCCTCAGCGGTATAGGAGTTATTTTTAGGGGTTTCGGACATAAAAAGCCCCTCTTACGGGCTCTTTAATTTTACCATATTTAGGGCCAAAAACAAGCGTAAAATCTGAGCAAAAACGGCCCAGAGGCCTTTCTATTTGTGCAGTATTCTTGAATTAGTCCGAACGCATTTCGCCGCCTGCGGCGGCGAGGAAATCCCCCCGTGAAAATTCGGAAAGGCGGCGGAGCCGCACCGCTGACAATTTCAAGTTTTTCTTTGGCGGCAGAGCCGCACCGCTGACAATTTCAAGTTTTTCTTTGGCGGCAATTCATATTAAATCAGAATAAAGGTCGAAGTACAATTATTAAAATTATAACTTTCCACCAACTAAAGCCAGATATTATAAGTAACGAGATTGCTATGGCGAGAACAATAATACGAAGTGCGAGAACGGTTTGGGGATTGTTTTCTTTCCACCTACCCCACCACATGTGCGGATGGTCATCAATATGACAATTTTTACAAAGAGTAATCAGGTTGCTCATGTCGTTAGAGCCACCCGCAGACAACGGAGTTTGGTGGTGGGCGTGGAGTTGGATATTTCTAGCACCGCACTGCTGACATTGCCATCCGTCTCTGCGATAAACCGCTTTTCTCAATTCGTCCCAATTTTCCGGATAGTCTTCTCGGGGAAATAAAAATCGGCGATATGGAAACATTATTTATTCACAACAAGACAACCAGCCATTTTATCGTGAAGCCCCTGTTTTCTTGCAGTAAAAGCAATCATGAGAAATCCTATGCCGAGGATAAACCCGGAAAGTATCTGCCCAAAGTAGCGACCCGATGCCTTTCCGAAAGATACACGCTTGCCAGACAAATCAGTAACTATTATTCCAAGAGCCATTTTGCCAAGAGTCGCTTGTTTAGAAGAACTTTCCATAACTGCTTGGTAAATCCAAACAAGCAAAAAACTCAAAATGAAACTAAGAATATAATCTTCGGCAAATCCAGCGAACTCGGCTTTACCAGTGAGAACATCGTAGGGAACTCCGAATATAAAACCAATAATAAAGCCACCGATAGACACGATAAACATATCTATGATAAAAGCGGCAAATCTTTTCCAAAAGCCAGCATAACTGAAAGTTGTATTTTCTGTTTCCATATGATTAAAAATTTTTCTTTCCCCCAAACGAAACCGCCAATTCGTTTCTTGCTTGCAAATTCCTTACTGGTGCCCAGGGCGGGATTTGAACCCGCAAGCCTTGCGGCATGCGCCCCTCGAACGCACGCGTATTCCAGTTCCGCCACCTGGGCATTATAGCTTCGCTCCCATTATAGCCAAAGCTTTTTCAATCTTCAAACGTTTGCGAGAAAGGCAAATTACTTTATGAGAATAATAAACTTTTTTCAGTAATTTTAATGATTCTCTTTTAGCGTATTTAAGATTATAAGTGGATTGGGTTTTACTCTTGGTTATGTGCCCCTTTATAGGCAACGTTTCATTAATTTTTTTTCTCAACCACTGAATATGACCTTTGCTGGCCGAAATGAAAACCGTGTAAAACATAAAACTCGACCTCCAGCGCGGATCCCAATAAGAATAAAAAGTACCGTCGCCGTCAAAATGACCTCGGAGAAAATCAAAGAAATACTTATCCGGAATATCCAATCTCCCTATGGTTTTCGACTTGTTGGGTGAAAAACCGATGTTTAATAAAAATTTATAAAAATTGACATCTCCGAACTGAACCCGGGCTGTTCTTTCTCCGCTCAACCCGGAAGTTTTATAACCAATTTCCACCTTGATCCTAAGACATTTCATAAAATTCAAAAGCTGTTCTTTATCTTGAGAAGTGAGATCAAGGTGCCGGCCATCCGAAGAAAGATTCCCATCGGTAGCCAAAAGCCCGAGGGCATAAGCAAATTCCGGCGACCATCTGATTTCCACCTTTCTTTTCGGCTTCGGTCCCCTTTTCCCCATTTTTCTTATTATATCATACCTCAAGTTTATAGCGTATACCAAATATAATGAAATAAAAAAGACTGTGGGGATCGGAATCTAATGAAATCTAAATCTTTAGTTTCTCCGCCACTCTCTTAGGCGAAAGCTTCCTCAAAAAATAAAGCTTGGCGCGGCTTACTTTTTTCGGGCTGGAAATAACCTCCACTTTCGCGATAACCGGCGAATGAACGGGATAAACTTTCTCAACGCCCACTTCCTGCAAAATGGCCCGGACGGTGAAAGTCGCGCCCGCCTCATCCCCATGCTTGCGCGCCAAAACGATGCCTTCAAAAGCGCTTTGCCGCTCCTTATCCCCTTCTTTAATACGTTCCCAAACTCTCACCCGCGCGCCGGGCCTAATTTTTTCTAAAACTTCAGTTGGAATCATTATGGAGTAATGATAATTTCTTGGATAAAAAAGTCAAATTCTAACTATTTTCTTATTCGCGCGAATAAGAAAATAGTTATTAAAGAGCTGAAAGAGTTTCTTCAAGTTCCCGGGGTAACCCCGCTTCTAACCTGAGACGGGCACCTTCCTGGTTCACGAATTCTAATGAGTTGGCGTGTAAAAATTGCCGTTTCATGCCCAAGGAATTATTCTTCGGACCATAAAGTATATCCCCCACAACCGGATGATAAATGCTCGCCAAATGAACCCGCAATTGGTGAGTCCGACCGGTTTTAGGAATAAGTTCGACCAAAGTGAAAAATTCGCCGCTTTTTTCAAAGTTTTTCAGGACTCTGTATTCCGTTACCGCTTCCTTAACCATCTTCATGTTCTTGGCCCGCACACTTCTTTTTACCGTCCCGGGTTTCAGTCCTATCGGCACGTTAATCACGCCGTTTCCTTCAAGTTTGCCGTGCACAAGGGCAACATATTTTTTGATAATTTTGTGCTCTTGAAAAAGGCCTTTCAGATACTTGAAGCTATTTTGGTTTCGGGCAACGACGAGAACTCCGGAAGTTTCTTTGTCTAATCGGTGAACCAGCCCTGGCCGGACCCCCGGCGCATCCCCGACGCTTTTCACTTCCGGGTAACGGTTAACCAGCCAATCCGCTACCGTTTCTTCCTGCTCGTTTTTTGCGGTTTTGTGAACCAAAACGCCGGCCGGTTTTGAAAGACCAATAAAATTCTCATCCTCGTAAATAACGGAAACCATAAAATAGTGGGTGACGCAGGAATCGAACCTGCGACCTCTGTCTTATCAGGACAGCGTTCTACCACTGAACTAGTCACCCGGTGATTACTTAGTCAAATCTAGCTTTTCGAAACCCTGAATGTCAAATCGTGGCACCGGCGGCGGCGAAATCTGTTGTCCGGAAACGTCATTAAACTCCGAAATAAGAAAGGTGAAACTGTAAATAACGAAAAGCGCGACCACAACGAGCATCACGAAAGCGAGGGCGATGAAGGTGAATTGCTTACTGCCGCCGCGGGATGGTTTTTTATTCTTTAATTTTGAAAGAAATCCTAAATTGATTTTCATTTTATTGTCTAAAATAAACACTGCCGCTCAAGTTCATTCTCATCATTGATTCTTCCCGGAAAATAGAAACGCTCTCCACTTGGACAAGATAACGGAAATTTTGGATATTTTTCAGGAACTCCAGAAGCTTATTTAGAGTGCCGCCCAGTTTCAAGCCGAACTTCACCGAACCCAGGGCGCCGGCAGCTGGCGGATTCTCCCCCAAAAATGTGAAGCCGTATTCCAATCCCGATGCCGAAGCAATCGTCTGGAAATCTTTGGAAAGGTCTATAAGCTCGTCTTTCTGGGGAATGATGTTGTGCAAAACGTTCAAATAGGCCTCGGCCTTGCTCGTGTAATCGGCCCGCAACGTTGCAAGCGATTGGAGAGCCACCGTTCTCAACGCAAGCTCTTCCCTTGCCGCCACGATTTTTTGGGTGAGGTTTTTGATGTTAAAACCGAAAAAAATGAGACCTGCAACCAAAACGCCCACAATCCCCAAAGCAATGGAAACTTGCACCGTTATCCGCTTTTGCGCAGGAGTCATTGTATTAATTTTATCACAACTCTATCACAATGAGGCCGTATTTTTTTAATTTTCTCCGAATACTTGGGGAAAACCGCCGTAAAGCGTCTGCCCCCAGTCAAATATTAATACCTTTGTCAATTTTATGCCCAGCCACTTCCTATTTCAATCCCCGGTGGTATACTTAAGTATACCACCCATGCCGAGAACTAATAGGAAAAATTTTAGCGAGGGATTGAGAAAGGAGATTTGGAAAATTTTCTGGGCCGAGGTTGAAAAATCCAAGAAATCCGGCCCGGCGGATTTTCTTTCAAAATTCCTAACCGAAGAAGAAAAAGTCATTTTGGAAAAAAGATTGGCTGCTCTTTATTTCCTGAAGCAGGGTGAAAGCTTGAGAGAAACTAGCAAGAAAGCTGACGTCGCGAGAAAAACCGTGATTTTCATCAAGCGCGGCCTGAAAAAACTCAATTATAAAAAGAAAATTTACTCAAAATTTCCTAAAAGGAATAAATTTCAAAAATACCCCGCTTCCTACGGCCGAGGCCGCTGGAGTTCCCTGCACTCCTAGCTAATAAGGCTCTGGAAACGAAAAGCAGTAACAATAAGCTGGGTTAAAAACCTAAAAAACTTCAGTAAAAATCAAAAAACCAAGGTGGTATACATATGTATACCACCTTGGTTTTAGTCACTAAATTCTTAGTTGCTGAATTTTTAGTTATTAACCGATGTAACGGAACCGCGGTAATTTTTGGCCGTTTACTTCCACTTCTTCCGTGAACATTTTGAGCGGCCGGACCCAATAATAAGGTTCTCCGGCGCACTTGCCGGTGGTGTGTTTGTATATGACAAACCCCTCCAGAGTTTCACTGTGAAACGCATTGCCAAAAACCTCAACTATATCTCCTTTGAAATGCTCGTATTTGCCTAATTTGATCTGTTCCATGATTATTTAAACCTCTGCCACTCCGATTTTACGCCTTTTCTTTTATTTTCCACCATCACCAATTCATCATAAATTCCGTCAATGAGTTTATAATTTTTAGCTTCGTCCAAGCTCACCCAGGCGAAACTATCCGTTTCTCCTTCTTGTAAAACAACTTCCCTTGACTCGTAATCGGCCATACATGAGATTACGAGCGAAGGATTTTTGTCTTCGTGAACTCTCGCCAGACTCGTCACGTATTCAATGTTCTTGATTTCCAATCCGACTTCGTCGCGAACCTCTTTTCTCAATACTTTCTCAAGCACGTTATACCAATAATGTTCGGTTTCTTTAGGCAGATGGACGTAGTCGTCCGTTTCCAGCTTCCCGCCCGGCACCGTCCACATGCCGGGGAAACGTTTCTCCTGCATGGAGCGCTGGGTAATCAAATATTTACCGTCTTTCACGATAATGGCGGTGATCACTACTTCGTGGAGCTTCTGATTTTCCATACTCCCTTCAAAATCAATCAATAAGCAGGATTGTTTCTTTGGGATTAACCTCGGCAAACCCGCCGCCGACCTCATAAACGCTGCTTGTCTCGTCAAAACCGCTGCCCTTTCTTATTCTTATCTTTCCATTGGCTATTGAGGTGATGAGCGGGACATGGTTCTCTAGAACGCTGATTTCCCCGTCCGCGGTGGGCAAGGACAGTACGTCGGCCTCGCCTTCATAAATTGTCTTCTTCAAAGAGTAGATGAAAACTTTCATGCCTTTATTTCACGTCGTCAATGCTCCCGACCATATAAAACGCCTGTTCCGGCTTTCCGTCATGTTTGCCTTCGATTATTTCTCTGAAACACCGGACGGTCTCCTTAATCGGCACATAAACGCCTTTGCGGCCGGTGAAAACTTCGGCCACTTGGAAGGGCTGCGACAGAAATTTTTGGATTTTGCGGGCACGCCCAACCAAGAGCTTATCATCGTCGGAAAGTTCCTCAACACCCAAAATAGCGATTATGTCCTGAAGGTCCTTATAGCGCTGCAAAATTCTCTGAACCTCGCGCGCGACTTCATAATGTTCTTCTCCGACAATCGACGGTTCAAGCGCCGTTGAGGTTGAGTCGAGTGGGTCAACGGCCGGATAAATACCCAGTTCAGTTAGGTTCCTCGCCAAAACGATTGTCGAATCAAGATGGGAAAAAGTCGTCGCGGGAGCCGGATCGGTGATGTCGTCGGCCGGCACATAAATCGCCTGAACCGATGTAACGGACCCTTTTTTAGTGGAAGTGATGCGTTCCTGAAGTTCGCCCATTTCGGTCGCAAGGGTCGGCTGGTAACCGACGGCGGAGGGCATCCGACCTAAGGTGGCCGAAACCTCGCTCCCGGCCTGGGTGAAACGGAAAATATTATCAATAAAAAGCAGAATGTCCTTACCCTTCTTATCCCGGAAATATTCAGCCATCGTGAGCCCCGCGAGCGCGACGCGCAGGCGCGCTCCCGGCACTTCGTTCATCTGGCCGAAAACGAGAGCCGTTTGCGGCAAAACGCCGGAGTGTTTCATCTCGTTGTACAAATCGTTGCCTTCGCGGGTCCGCTCGCCCACTCCCGCAAAAACCGAGTAGCCCTTATGGACGGCGGCGACGTTTCTGATGAGTTCCTGAAGCAAAACGGTTTTGCCGACGCCGGCACCTCCGAACAAGCCGACCTTGCCGCCTTTAACGAAAGGCGCAACGAGGTCAATGACTTTAATGCCGGTTTCAAAAACTTGTTTTTCCGTGGATTGTTCCACGAATTCGGGAGCTTTTCGGTGAATCGGCCAATATTCCTTTATACCCTCAAGCGGCGCTCCTTCATCAACCACTTCGCCCAGCAGATTGAAAAGCCTTCCCAGCGTCTTCTCGCCTACCGGTACGGAAATCGGCCCTCCCATATCAGTCACTTCCATGCCGCGGCGCAAGCCCTCGGTGGGCGTAACCGCGACGGCTCTCACTTTGCCGCCGCCAAGATGATAGGCAACCTCAAAAACGCTTCTCTTCCCGCCCCCCTTGATTTCCAAGGCGTTATGGATTTCCGGCAATTCCCTTTCGAATTCAATATCCACCACCGGTCCGATAATTTGTAAGATTTTTCCCGTGTTCATGTTTGCATTATTGGAGCGCGGAGACGCCCGCCGTTATTTCCGTAAGCTCCTTGGTTATTTGCGCTTGTCGGGCCTTGTTGTAGGAGAGCGTAAGCGCACTTATCAGGTCTTCTGCGTTATCTCCGGCGTTCTTCATCGCCACCATCCGTGCCGAATGCTCCGAAGCGTTCGCTTCCAGGATGACGTGGTACACCTGAATCTCAAGAAACATCGGCAGGAGCCTGTTTAAAACAGCCTCCGGCGACGGCTCGAAAAGATATTCGCCAAAACCCGTTCCGCTCCCGCCTAAAACTTTCGGCGCTCCCGCGTATTTCCCCCGTCTCGGAATGATTTCGTCAATCCTTTTTTTGATGCTCTCAGCCGAAAAGGGCAAGATTTTATCCACCACAACCTCTTGTTTCATGACCGACAAAAAATTCGTATAAACCGCGTAGATTTCGTCGTATCTCCCGCTTTCATAAACCTCTCCAAGAAGGTCGGCCAAGAACTTCGTTTCTTCTGTCGCGCCGAAATCACCGGCACCCGTGATTTCCTTGTAAAGCTTGAAATTTCTTTTCTTTAGGAAATCGGCGCCTTTCTTGCCAACGGCGATGAATTCCACCGGAACTTTGAAATTGCCCACCAAATCCACGGCCTTGCGCAGAACGTTGCCGTTGAAAGCGCCGCACAGGCCTTTATCGGAGGTGACGGTGAGCAAACAGATTTTCCTCACTTCCCTTTTTTCCAGGAGCGGGGAGAAAAAATCGGCCTGCGTTACTTTGCCGCTTAAATTCGAGAGAATCTCCAAGGCGGCGAGGGCATAAGGCCTTGAACGCAGAGCCACTTCCTGACTCTTCCGCATCTTCACAGCCGAAACCGCCTCCATCGCCTTCGTAATTTGGGAGATGTTTTTGGTCGAACGGATTCTTTTTTTGATGACTCGGGATGAGGACATATTTTTATGTATATAGTTTAGATTTTTCCGAAATAATTCCGGCTGAAATCTTCCGCCGCGGATTTCAATTTTTCTTCAAGACCGTCCGCAAGGTCGGCCGTCTCCCGGATTTTGTCCAAAATGCCGCTGTGCCGCTCATGCAGGAATTTCAGGAACCCCTTTTCAAAATCCCGAATTTCCTCCACCGCTACGCCGTCCAAGAAACCGTTCACGGCAGCATATAGCGAAGCGACCTGGTTCTCGAAAGGCATCGGCTGATATTGCGGCTGTTTCAAGAGCTCGGTAAGCCGCCGTCCCCGTTCTATCTGACGCTTGGTGGCCTCGTCCAAATCCTGGCCGAATTGAACGAAAGCGGCCAGTTCGCGATACTGGGCCAGTTCCAGTCTTAACCGGCCGGCGACTTTCTTCATCGCCTTGGTCTGCGCCGCCGAACCAACGCGGGAAACCGAGAGGCCGACGTTCAAGGCCGGCCGCACTCCCTGATAAAAAAGTTCCGGCTCAAGATAAATCTGGCCGTCGGTGATCGAAATGACGTTGGTGGGAATATAGGCCGAAATATCGGCGAGCTGGGTTTCTATTATGGGTAGGGCCGTAAGCGAGCCGCCGCCGTGCGCTTTGCTCATTTTCGCCGCCCGCTCCAAAAGTCTTGAATGAAGATAAAAAATATCGCCCGGGTAAGCTTCTCTTCCCGGCGGACGTTTGAGAAGCAGGGAAATTTCCCGGTAGGCCCAAGCGTGCTTTGTCAAATCATCGTAGATTACCAGCGCGTCTTTTCCCTGGTCCATGAAATACTCGCCGATGGCGCACCCGGCGTAGGGGGCCAAAAACTGCAAAGCCACGCCCGAGGAAGCGCCGGTCAAAACCACAATGGAGTAATCCATGGCGCCCGCTTTTTTCAAATCCTGGACGAGTTTCGCAACTTTTGACTCCTTCTGGCCGACCGCCACATAAATGCAGACGGGAGTTTTGTGGCGAACGTCTTTTCCCTGATTGATGATGGTGTCAACGACAAGTGCCGTCTTCCCGATTTGCCGGTCGCCGATAATGAGCTCCCGCTGGCCCCGGCCGATGGGAATCAGGGCGTCAATGGCTTTGACGCCGGTATGAATCGGCGTGTTCACTGATTCCCTGGTAATCACGCCGGGGGCGATTTTCTCAATGGGATAGTTCTTTGCTTTTTCAAAATTAATCGCCGGCCCGCCGTCCAAGGGTTCACCCAAAGGATTTATCACGCGCCCCAAAAGGCCCTCGGAGACCGGAATGGAAAGCAGCTTGTTGGTTGATTTCACAACCTGACCTTCTTTAATGAGTGTTGCATCACCCAGCACGATCGCGCTCACGGAATCCTCAAGGAGATTCAAGGCCAAACCCCGGACTTTCTTGTCGCCGGCTTCAAACTCCAGTATTTCCGAGTACATCACGTTCGATAAACCCCTGATTTCCGCAACGCCATCGCCAACTTTAAAAACCTCTCCGACGTTTTCCACCCGAAGTTCCCGCTTCACTCCCAGAATATCCTTTTTTAAATCCTGTAAAATCTTGTCTTTATCCATTGGGCATTAATGATTCTTTTAGACGGCGAAGTCTGCCGTGAAGAGTGTTATCAACCATTTCATCGCCGATTTTGATTTTGACGCCGCCGATCAGCCCCAGGTCTTTTTTGAAAACGCTATCCCCCTTGATTTTTTGGTTTAAAGATTTCCCAACCCCTTCATCGGCGGCGCTCACTTCAACCCGCCGTATTCCGCTCTCTTCGTAGTAAATTTTTTCAAACTCCTTCATGATTTCCTCGCTTTTGGACAAATCGTTGTTTTTAAGAAGCGTGTTCGCAAAACCCTTGAGAATGAGGGGCATCTTTTTGGGAGATTCCGCGGCCAACTCGTATAAAGCGCGGGCGTATTGTTTTGAAGAATACCTTGTCATCTTTTTGAAATAACAAATTTTAATGCATCCTCAACCATTTTCGCCTTAAGTTTCTCGTCGGCCAAGTCGCCGATTGTTCTTTCAACCGCCGCATAGACAAGGCCCGCGGTTTCGTTTTTCACCTCTTGGAATATTTTCTCGCGCTCGGCCTGGACTTTTTTGAGGGACTCGGCCATGAATTTTTCGGATTTGCCGTAGGCCTCTTTTAAAGCGTCCTCTTGAATCTTATCGGCGGCTTCCTCCGCTTTTTTTATAATCTCGCTCGACTCCCGCCTTGCCTCAACTAAAATCTTTTCTTTCAATGCCTCAATTTCAGCCATCTTTTCATCCACGCCCTTCGAACGCTCGATGGCTTCCTCTATCTTTTTCCGCCTATCGTTTAAAACCTTCAAAATGGGCTTGTAGGCGAATTTCTTGAGGACGAAAAGAAGAATCGCAAAATTAACAATCTGTGCGAGGAGAACCTTCCAATCTATGCCGAGATTGTGGAATAGCTCCGACATTAGACATTCCGTCTTTTAGACGAATTTAATGATCAGAGCTACGACCAGAGCGTAAATGGCGATGGCTTCCGCGAAAGCAATTGCCAAAATCATCGCGGTCTGGATTTTCGGCGCCGCCTCCGGGTTACGGCCAATCGCCTCCATGGCTTTTGCCGCAAGCAGGCCGATTCCCAAACCCGGGCCCAAGGCGCCCACCGCGATTGCGATAGCCGCCGCCAATGATTTCATGTCTAAACTTTCCATAATTTGTTCAAATTATTTTTATTTGTTTAGTGATGCTTCGTTGCGACCACCAGAAACATCATGGTTAACACCGCAAAAATCAACGCTTGAATGAAACCCACGAAAATCTCCAATCCGTAGAACGGCACCGGGGCGATGACTGGCACGAGAAACGTGATGATTACGAGCAGCACCTCGCCGGCAAAAACGTTCCCGAACAACCGGAAAGAGAACGAGATAATCTTAGCAAATTCGCTCACAAATTCAAGGATGCCGACGAAAAAGCCGATGGGGTTTTTGAAGTTGAAAAACTTGCCGGCGTGCTTGAAGGCGCCGAGGCCGGCCACGCCGAAAAAATGACTTAAAGTGACGGCAATCAAGGCAAGGGCGAGCGTCATGTTCAGGTCGGAATTGACCGACCGGAAAAACGGCACAAAAGTTTTCCCATCTTCATAAAAACCGATGCTCCCCACGCCGGGGATAATGCCGGCCCAATTGGCGAACAAGACGAAAATAAAAATCGTGGCGACGATCGGAAAAAACTTTTCGGCCGTTTTCCGGTCGCCGGCGATGGTCGTCATAAAGCCAAGCAGGCCGTCGATTACGAACTCCGCGGCATTTTGAATCCCGGCCGGTATGGCCTTTATCTTTCTGCCCAAGACGTATGCACCGACCATTAATGAGATGACGACCAGAAAGGACGTTAAAAGGGTGTTGGTGAGCGGAAACCCGAAAACATCCAGTATTTTCTCGGCCGACAGGGATATGTGAACACCTTCAATCATATTTTATTCATAATTTATTCGCATGTGTCTATTCGTTAAGGCTATTCGCATACTAAAATTGAGACAAAACTTTCTTCGTTTTCCGGTAAACCAGGAAACTCGTAAGCAGAACGGAAACGAAGATGCCGACGAGCAGTAAAATCGGACCCGTGCCGAAATACCTATCCAGAAATCTCCCGCCCAAAGCCATAACAACAATCGGAATAGCGATGGTGTAACCAAGCTCCCAAGCGAGAGCTAAGGGGCGGATAAAACCCTTGGAATGCGCCGAACTGGCCTTGTCCTCTTTGGAAATCATATCAATAAAGCCGACATCCCAAGTCTAAAATATGGAGCCCGGCAATTCAAGCTAAGTTTGTATTTTATATCTCCTTCTGCCGCCGAACATACTTCAGCCAAACCTTCTTAAACCACGGCATTGTTAAGGTTGAAATCATAAAAGCCACCGCCGGCACGATGGCATTCAGCCATGGCTACGATATTCTTATCGCCCAGAGATAAACAGCAATAGCTAAATAAGTAAATATTGTCAGTAAAACCCGCCTTGTCCAGCTCGTCTCCCAACCCTTATCGGCTTCCACTGCTCTATTCCTCTCCTCAATTTTTTGAATTCGTTGCTCTAAATTATTTTCCATGGCGTTTTTGCTTAATTACTTCCCTTTCTGCGGAGATTTTTCTTTAACTTTCTGTAACACCCCTAATCTCAAAAGTACGACATTCGCAACGACGTGAAGAATCACTGCCCATAAAAGCCCGTAGCTTACCATTACAAACCAGGCAATAAATCCCCCCACTAACGCGTACAACACAAACCATCTCCCAAAATACCAATGAATTGCGGCAAATAAGATAGAGCTTACTATACCAACTGTATAGAATCCGCCGTAGGCAACATAAATCTGATACGGAACAAACCGGAAAATGAATTCTTGTATAACAGGCGCCCCAACCAGCGTCCACCACGGCTCAATCTTGCTGGTAATATTTTGCCACTTTTTAATCATTGCATTTTCTATGGCATTTCATACCCACTCCCGCATTTCTTAATATCATGCGGACTTTATAATGATGCCAAATTCTTTGAGATTTTCGATTTCTAAATTTACCGAACCGTCGTTGATATCCGCCGGTTTGATAGCTAAATGGCTGAATATTTGTTTTTCGATGCCCTCAAGACAGGATACAAGCGTCTGAAACGTTCTTTCGTCACCGGTTGGTTTTCGTCCGGATGCCAAGAAACGCTTATGACCCTCCCTGATTCTACCTTTTAAAGATAAAACGCCAAATGGCCCTGTTCTTTCATCCGCGTATGTACAAATTTTCTCGGCAAGATCGTCGTTCTTATATCTCTCGCATGCCTTTCTAAATCCTATTGACCGAACTATATCACACACTCTATCCGTGACACCTATTTCTTTCGCAATCGCGTATGTGGCCTCATGTTCATCTTCTCCATACCGATCTTTAAAGTTTTTCTGAATGCCCAACCAGTAATCTTTGCCTTGCGGCTCAACTAGCTCCGGCAAAACATCAAAATTAAATTTTATTATGTTGCCCATATCATGCAGCAGGCAAGCCGATATAATTTCGGCGGTTTCCATTGTCTCCTGAAAATTTCGGCAAATTATGGAACCTACCGCCGCGACTCGATACATATGCGTCTGTAGGGCCGGGGATATATCATATTCATCGTATATTTGTTTTATACTTTTCTTTTCCATATTCTTATCCTCACGAGACCCAACCAGCTCAGCTAGTCCCATGGCGCTTTTACAACCTATAAGTATCTTCTCGCCGACGTTCAACGGACAGGATAGAAATATTTTTGCCGTTTCTGGAAAAAATAATCCTGATTTTGCCTTTGCGAACGCGAAAAATGTTTTGATACCCCTTAAGCTTTTTAACGTCTAAACCGCGCCAGTTCAAAGAAATAACTTTCTCAATCAAAGCTTCTATTATTTTTCTTTCCGCCTTGTCAAATTTAGAAAGAAGTTTTCTAAGAGCGGGCATTCAGTTTGCGGAGTTCTTTTAAGACATCTCTGGCGGCGACTCCGTTTTTGTTTATCTTAGTGAAATCAGCAACGGTTTCCCAAAGCCCCTCGTCGTCAGGGGAAGAAACTTTAAGCACCGGTTTTGAGCGGCGCACTACAATAAAGGATTTGCCCTTTTTAACCTGGGCGATGTAGTTCTCTATATTTTCTCGGAGCTCTTTCAGACCGACAATATTATTTTTCATATTTTAAAGTTTATCTTTAGATAAACTTGTTGTCAATAGCGCTGTGGATATCTTATTTCCTATGACGCTTTTACGCTTTATTCACTATCCCATGCGGAATTTCTTTTATAAATTTCCTAATGTTTCTTTCTTCGGAATTAAGATATTTTCTCCATTGAGGCAATAATCTATTTTTAATCGATTTTAGATACTTGTGTCCCACAAATGGCGGGTATTTACCACTGTTTAATTGAGTCCGCAATTCTTCATCCGTTATCAATTCAATTACCGCATGCCCTTTTTCTGAATATCCGATATATGAATGAAGAATTTCGTGCCATAAGTATATAGTTGCATAATTCGGCCAATCTTCATTGTGCCCCCACTCGATTGTGTTATTTCCTACATACCTTCCATTTTTCAAACCGGGATGAGTAATGTATACCGCAATTTTTTTATTCAATTTCAATCCCATCAATTCCTCTATTATTTTACTTGCAACAAGATAGTTACCATTCCATTGATTTTTACAGAATCTAAAATATTCCTCTGTCTGCTGACGAATTTTTTTGTACTGCTCACTCCTCTTTAATTCATTTAAGAATTTCGGCAATTGTTCTGCTGTTTTTTGTAATCCCCCCTTCACTATCTTTGTTGTTTGAAACCTTCCAATAAGTAAGTTATAGCATGGTTTGCATTTTCCCCACGCGTAATTCTGAAATGCCACAATATCTTTCTGACACTTCGTTGAAGAAAATTTACCCTTTCCCATATTTGATAGCGTGTGAACTATCAAGTAATCGTCTTCTATTTTGAAATCCAATTTTATAGCCATATTCACATTTTTCCTATCCTCACACCCCATGGCACTTTTTGAACTTTTTGCCTGAACCGCACCAGCAGGGATCGTTGCGGCCGATTTTTTTGACGTCGGCTGGCTTGGCCACTTGCGGTCTAGCTTCCATTTTAAATCTATTCGCGGCCCCTTCAAAAAACTGAAAGATTGTGTTGAACGTAAGCGACTCAAAATTGAGATTAAGCTCGGTGTAGAGCTTGTGCGCCTCGCGCCGGTATTCCACCAATGGCTCGTGCTGGCCGTAAGCGCGGATATTAACGGAGTCCCGCAACGCCTCCAGGTTTTCCAAATGCCCAATCCACAAACTGTCCAAAATCCGCGTCATGTGCTGACCAACCGCCTGCGCCCGCTCCGGTTCAATTTTTTCAGGGATCGTGTTGAGTTTTTGCCTCAACTCGGCAATTTTCCCTTCGTCTTCCCGCTTTAACGCGCCCGCTTCTATTCCTTTTTTAAACCCTTCCTCAGCGATATCCACGAAGTGCGCGAGCGTTTCAATGAGGAACGGCCGGATTTCGCCTTTCTCCCCCGCCTCCAGAATTTTCGCCCGTTTCCCGTAAACGGCGATTCGCTGTTTGTTCAATACGTCATCAAAATCCAAAAGATGCCGCCGGATGTCCAAGTTCGCGCCCTCAACGCGGGCCTGGGCTTGGTTCACCGACCGGGAAACCATTTTTGACTCAATGGGCATGTCTTCCGGGAAATTCAAAGTTTCCATCAAACTTTTGATTCTGTCGCCGCCGAAAATGCGGAGCAGGTCGTCCTCCAGCGACAAAAAGAATTGCGTGGAGCCGGGGTCGCCTTGCCGGCCGCTCCGGCCACGAAGCTGGTTGTCAATTCTCCTCGCTTCATGCCGTTCGGTACCGACGACGTGCAAACCGCCAAGTTCCTTAACTTTTTGCGCTTCTTCGGGATTGGGCGGATTACCGCCTAAAACAATGTCCACGCCCCGGCCGGCGATGTTGGTCGCGACCGTGACCGCTCCGGCCCGGCCGCCCTGGGCGATAATCTCGCCTTCCCGCTCGTTGTTCTTGGCGTTCAAAACCTCGTGCGGAACGCCCACGCGCTTCAAATACTCCGAGAGCAACTCGTTGTGGCTAATGGAAGCGGTGCCCAAAAGCACGGGCTGGCCACGCAGGTGCCGGCGCTTCACTTCTTCCGCGACCGCTTTGAATTTCCCGTCTTTATCCTTATAAACGGCATCCGACAAATCCTGCCGAACGAGCGGTTTATTCGTCGGAACCGTCACCGCATCCAGATTGTAAACCTTGTGGAATTCTTCGGCACTCGTGGAAGCGGTACCGGTCATGCCGGCGATTTTCTTGTAGAGCCGGAAATAATTTTGAATCGTAATCTGGGCGTAAGTGCGGTTCTCTTCCTGCACGGAGACGCCCTCCTTCGCTTCAATCGCCTGATGCAAACCGCCCGAATAGCGCCTTCCCAAAAGCATCCGGCCGGTGAACTCGTCAACAATTATCACCTCGCCGTTTTTGACGACATAATCCTTGTCGCGCTTGAAAAGCGCCTTGGCCCGCAAGCTCTCCTGCAAAAAATGGACCAGCCGCACATTCTCCGGCCCGAAGATGTTTTGAATGGAGAGAATTTTTTCAACCTTATCGAGACCCGCATCGGTGATGTTTACGACTCTCAATTTTTCGTCAACGACATAGTCGTCTTCCTGATTCAAACGTTCAACGAGTTTCGCGAACGTCCGGTAATAGCCGCTTGACTCAACGTCGGGCGCCGAAATTATAAGCGGCGTCCGCGCCTCGTCTATCAAAATGCTGTCCACCTCGTCGATAATCGCGTAGTTGTGTTCCTTTTGAACTTTGTCGGCGAGGCGCAAAACTAGATTGTCCCGCAGATAGTCAAAACCGAACTCGTGGTTCGTGCCGTAAGTGATGTCCGCTTGGTAGGCTTCCCGCCGGCTTATCGGCCGCAGGAATTTTTCCAAAACTTTGAAGCTCGCGACCGCATCGCGCTCCTTGTCCAATTCGGTGCCCTCAAATTCCGGGTCGTACTGGTAAGCGGTGTCGTGAACGATGCAGGAAATCTTGAGTCCCAAGGCGTGGTAAATCTGCCCCATCCAAACGGTGTCGCGCTTGGCCAGATAGTCATTCACCGTCACAACGTGCACGCCCTTGCCGGATATGGCGTTCAGATACACCGGCAATGTTGCCACAAGCGTCTTACCCTCGCCGGTCATCATCTCGGCGATTTTCCCTTCGTGGAGCACGATGCCTCCCATAAGCTGGACGTCAAAGTGGCGCTGGCGAAGCGTCCGGCGGCTCGCCTCCCGCACCAAGGCAAATGCCTGCGGCAGAAGATTATCCATTGTATCTCCGCTATTCTCTATTGAATCTCCAGTAGATATTTTTTTCCTCAAATCCAAAGAAGCCGATTTCAGTTCCTCGTCGCTCAATTTTTCCACTTTCGGCTCTTCGGCGTTAATAAGCCGGACGGCATCCTTCAGCCGGCTTGTCGGGTCCTTGAATAAAAATCCCAAAAAATTAGACCGCATGAGCGACCGCGGCGGTGACCTCCAATTTTTTTATTACTTGGTGAGTGCTCGAATCCGCGGCCGCTCAAGCAGTCCAATCACCTCAAAATAAGCATAAAATAAGGGCTTTTTAAAAGCAAAAACCACAAGCCGCCTTGCGGCGGCTTGTGGAATTGGGGTAATTCCTTTGTCGATGTGATCGCCAAGGGAATTAACACATCACCAATAGCATTGTATCACGGCATTCCTAAAAACGCAAGTCCTCTTTGAGCATCTCCTCAATCCGGGCGGTGTCGGGGTGAAATTCCAATTCGTCGTCGCCGTAGCGGACGCGCGGCTTGAAACCCAAAGCGCCGTTCTTGATTCCCTTTTTGATGTAATGGAGCTCTATGATTTTCACGAACTTTTCAAAAACCCGGCCCAAGATCCAGCCCTGCAAAACAAACTCAAAGAAAGTCTTTAAAATCCAGGTGGTATACATATGTATACCACCTGCAGGATTGGGGTTTGTGCTCTGCCAGTACTTTTCGCTGAAAATTGTCTCGCGTGGCCCCTGCCTGCCGGCAGGCAGTGCCCAATCGTTAGCCCGGAAAAAATCCCTTACCGCCTTTTCTCTGCCATAAACCGGCACGAGATTCTGGTAAAGCTTCACCCAGTAATCGTTGTAGGGCGGCGAAAGCCGATAGGCCTTCGGTGTCACGAAGTGATTGAAACAAACTTTATCGCTGGACGCTGCTTTGTGGTCTATCCCCCGCCGCCGCAGGCCTAAAATCCCGAAAACGAAAACGCAGAAAGCCCGCACCGTGAAAATCTTACCTTTTCGCGCGCCCACAATTACGTCAAAATCCGAATTCTCGTGAACGTTACCGGTGGCTAAAGAACCCGAAACAATCACGAAATCCAGAAAAGGAATGAACGAAAAAACCGGCCGGAGGCGCAAAAACTTCCGCCATTTCTTTTCCAGCAACTTATTCCGTTTCGTCTGCGCTTCTCGGTCCATCAATGCTTATTGGTTCAATACCGGCGGCCCGACCGCTGATGCGCAAAACGTCCTTGTCAATTTTGCCGAGTTCTTTGGAAGCGCTGTTATACATATTAACCGTGGTGCCCAAGTGCGTCCCCAATTTCTTCATGTAGGTTTCGTAACTGCCCAAGTGCCGGCCCAACTCTTCCACTCTTTTTCTGATTTCCTTAGCCGACTCTTCAATCTGGAGCGCTTTCAAACCCTGAAGCACGGTTTGAAGATACGCGAGAAACGAGGTCGGCGAGACCACAATCACTTTTTTATCCACTATGGCGTATTCAATCAAATCCCGCGCCTCAACCGAACCGACTTTGTTGATGAGTAAATCGTAATAAACGGCCTCGGCCGGAATGAACATGAAAGCGAAATCCATCGTGTTCTCCCCCGGCTTGATGTATTTTGAAGTCTCGTCAATCCTGGTTTTCAAATCGCTCCGAAACGCCTCTTCCAACCGCTTTTTCTCGGCGTCATCGCGAGTAGCAATGAGACGATTGTAATTTTCCAAGCTGAACTTGGAATCAATTGGAATGATTTTTTCTTTGACGAAAACCACCGCATCCACGATTGTGCCGTCCTTGAACTCGTACTGCATCTGGTAAGTGCCCGGCGGCATCACGTTTTTCAAAACCGTCTCCAGATAATACTCTCCCAAAACCCCGCGCTGTTTCGGATTTTTCAGGATATCCTGCAGGGATTTCAGCTGGTCGGCGAAATTCACCACCTGTTTGTTCGTTTCATCGAGCCGCGTCAGGCGCTCCGTCACGTCGCGGATGATTTTCGCGCTCTCGCCGAACTGCCGCTGCATCGCTTTCGTTGATTCGCCGATTTTGGAATCAATAGTGCGGTTGAGGTTATTTAATTGCTGCTGAAGCATTAGCATCGACTGATTGTCGCCGCCGGCGCCACCACGCTTGAAAATAAACCATAAGAGCGCTGCTACGGCGGCAGCAAGGACAAATACGGCTATGATAAGCAGATTATCCATGTCAGTTGACGGAAAAAATAACGCCCAAGGCGACTAGCACCAGAACCGCAAACAAGAGATTTACGCCGGCAAAAACGTAAGCGAGCACCCGCTCCCGGTGGAAAAAGACGCTAGCGAGGAGCGAATTCAAAACCAGAAGCGCAAACCCGCCAGCCCAAATTCCCCAGACGTCGCTTTTCTCGCCCAAAAAATCAATGCCTTTCAGTTTGTCAAAGTGAAGAATGAGCGGCGCGCTTAGTTCATTGACGTTCAAAAGGACCAAAACCAGGGAAAAAGCCATAAGTGCCATGGCGGCGGCGAGCAAAACGAACATCACTTTTCTTTCTGAATAAATTTTACCAATAATCCCCAGCATCGTTTGCTTATAAACATTAAAACTTTATCATAATTTTAATGCCCTTACCAATTAAGAAAATATCCCTCGCCGATAAAATTTATCCGACCCTTTTGAAAGAAGTTAAGGGTGCGCCGCAGGAACTTTACTATTTAGGGCATTTACCGCAGAACGAACCGCTCATCGCTATTGTCGGCACCCGCAAAGCCACGAACGACGGCCTCGCTGTTGCCAAAACCATTAGCTACGACCTCGCCCAGGCGGGCATTACGATTGTAAGCGGTCTGGCGCTCGGGATTGATGCGGCCGCCCACGAAGGGGCGCTCGCCGCGGGCGGACGGACTTTCGCCGTGCTCGGCAACGGCGTGGATATAGTTTATCCCCATTCCCACTACAATCTGGCTCAGAAAATCCTGAATCAAAACGGCGGCATTTTATCCGAGTATCTCCCCGGCACGCCGCCAATGCCCCATCAATTTTTGGAAAGAAACAGAATCGTAAGCGGCCTATCGCTTGCGGTTATCGTCCTTGAAGCGCCGATTGACTCTGGCGCACTCGTCACGGCCAAACACGCTTTGGACCAGGGCCGCGAAGTATTCGTCGTGCCCGGTCGGGCTGGCCACCAAAACTACGAGGGTTCGCATATGCTCTTGCGGAACGGCGCAAGAATCGTCACTTCCGCTAAAGATGTCTTGGAAGATTTAGCCGAAACGCTCGCGCCCTACAACTTAGCCGCCAAAAACGAAACAAAAAAAGCGGCGCAGGACGAAGCATCGCTTTTGATTTTGGAAACGATTAAAAACTCCGCCGAACCGCTTCACGTTGACAAGCTCGTCGAAATCACTAAACTTGACCCAAACGTTGTGACACAAAAATTAACGTTCCTGACCCTCGATGGATTTATTGAGGAAAGCAACGGAAAATTCAGAATACACCAATGAACCTCGTAATCGTTGAATCACCGACCAAAGCCAAAACAATCGGCAAATTTCTTGGCGACAAATATAAAATAGAGTCCTCTTACGGCCACGTCCGCGACTTGCCGAAATCCAAGCTCGGTGTCGACGTGGATAAAGATTTCGAGCCGCACTACATAGTTCCCGTGAAATCTCGGAAGACCATCACGGCCCTGAAAAAACTGGCGGCCAAATCCGACAAAATCATTCTCGCGACCGATGAAGACCGCGAGGGCGAAGCAATTGCCTGGCACCTGGCAGAGGCCCTGGGCTTGGAAAATTCAAAATTCAAAATTCAAAATTCAAAATTACCGCAGGTGGAGCGGATTGTTTTTCACGAAATCACCGAGCGGGCCATTGAAGATGCCCTCAAAAACCCGCGCGGCATAGACATGCACATGGTGGATGCCCAGCAGGCGAGAAGGATTTTGGACCGCCTGGTCGGCTACCAGCTCTCGCCTTTTTTGTGGAAAAAAATCGCCCGCGGGCTCTCCGCCGGCCGGGTGCAATCCGTCGCTTTGCGCCTCATCGCCGAACGCGAAGAGGAAATCCGCGCTTTCAAGCCCGAGGAATACTGGTCAATTGATGTTCTTTTAAAATCTGGTAAAAAAGAATTTGAAGTGTCGCTCGCGAAAGTTGACGGCGAGGTTCTGGATAAGCTAGGGCTAAAAAACGAAAAGGACGCGAAGAGAATTGCCAAGGACTTGGAATCGTCCGATTGCCGCGTGACGAGCGTGGAGAGCAAGGAAACGCACAAATACCCCCTCCCGCCCTTCACCACGAGCACTCTCCAGCAGGCGGCATCCCAACGCCTACGGATGAGCGTGAGGCAGACGATGATGTTCGCCCAGCGGCTCTACGAAAACGGCCACATTACCTATATGAGGACGGATTCGGTGAATCTCTCCCGCGAGTCGCTTGAAGCCGCCGCAAAAACAATCGGAAACGAATTCGGCGAAAAATATCTCCTCTCCTCGCCGCGTATCTTCAAAGGCAAATCCCGGCTCGCCCAGGAAGCCCACGAAGCGGTTCGGCCGACAAATCCACTAATTACGCCGGAGAAAATAGAATTAGAAGAAGCAGGGGAAAAGAAACTTTACGAACTTATCTGGCGCCGTTTCATCGCCTCCCAGATGCCCGAAGCAAGCTTTGATTCCACCCACATTGAAATTGCCGCCAAGAGTTCTCTATCACCTATCAGCTATCAGCTATCAGCTAATGGTAACGTTCTCCGCTTTGACGGCTTCCTCAAGGTTTGGCCGCAGAAATTTGAAGAAAAAGAACTGCCGGAAGTTTCCGAGGGTGAGAATTTAGAGGTGGAAAAAGTTAATCCCGCTCAGCACTTCACCGAACCGCCGGCCCGCTTCAACGAAGCGAGCTTGATCAAGCGGCTGGAGGCCGAGGGCATCGGCCGGCCGTCCACCTACGCGCCGACCATCTCCGTGATTCAGACGCGCAACTACGTGGAAAAGAACGAAGGGCGGCGGCTCCAGCCGACCGAACTCGGCGAACTCGTGAACAAAGTCCTCCGCGAGCATTTTCCGGTTGTCGTGGATATCGGCTTTACCGCCAAAATGGAGGAGGATTTGGACAAAATCGCCGAAGGCAAAGAAAAGTGGCAAAAGGTAATCAGGAATTTTTACGAACCGTTCGCCAAACACTTGGGCGAAAAATATGAGGAAGTTTCCAAAAGCGATTTAGTGAAGGAAGAGAAAACCGAGGAAGTTTGCGAGAAATGCGGCAAACCGATGGTGATTAAAACGGGACGTTTTGGCCGCTTCCTCGCCTGCTCCGGTTTCCCTGAATGCAAAAACGCGAAGTCGCTCGTGAAAAATGTGGGGCTAAAAGACGAGAACGGCATAAGAATGAAATGCCCGAAATGCGGCGAGGGCGAGGTCATCCGCCGCCGCACCCGCAAGGGCCGCTTTTTCTACGGCTGCACCCGCTACCCCGACTGCGACTACGCAAGCTGGCAAAAACCCAGATAGTAGAAAAATGAGAAACGGCTGCGTGATTGCTCACGCAGCCGTTGACTGCCAAGAACTAGATGATCTTCTACTTCTTGTGGACACCAGCGAAGGCGTAGAACCGATCCCACCGATATCCAAACCAGAGCAGGTCCAAATTCCGCCTCGAAGCGTACCCGCCCAGGACGAGAACGACGCGGTCACCACCCGGGACAAGCACCGGCTCATGTAGGAAGACGATTGGGCGCTTCTGTTGCTCTCTAAGATACTTCCTCCCGAAGTAGAGAGCGTCTTCGGCTGTGGGCCGGGCAAGACCGCGTACCTCCAACTCACGGAGCACTTCTTCTGAGGTCGATTTGTTGGCGAGTTTAATGAGCTCAACCACGCGCTCCTCGGGGTCGTGCCTTACGAGCGGAAATCGCTCGTCCGTCACGAAATCATTTACCCGGTCGTATTGGCCGAGCCGGACGAGTTCGCTCGCTGTTTGATCACCCCAGCAGTCGATGCGGAAGACGCTCTCAACTTCCCACTTCGGGCCGACCGCAAGTTCACCCGCAAGGAGACGCTTCACGCCATCCATGCCGCCGACCTTATTCACCATCGCCTCCACCTGGCCCAGCGTAAGTTCCCCGTACTTCATACGAACCTGCCTTTCTCGGCTGGTTGCCAAAAAATTCGCCTCTGCCCGAGGCCGGGGCCGCCTTGCACGGCTGCAGAAATAACTGTCTTAAATAGAATCAAAAATTACGTTATTTGTCAATAGTTTTAAATTGTGTCTGGCTTAGGAAAGAAAAAGTTTATAATTGAAAAATGATTGAGAGTTATCTAGAAACGATTAAGAAATTAGAACCCGCCTTTATTGAGGCGGGTAAAATTGCCGTGAAGATGCAGCGGGAAATATCTCCTAAGAAAAAGAAGAGTACGGGAATCGATGAGGTTGACGTGGTTACCGAAGCGGACTTTGCAGTTCAAGAAGCGGTATTGTCCGCCATCAGCAAAACGGAGCTTATTCAATGCCGTCTGATTGCCGAAGAAAAAACAGATTTGGTGGACAAATTTGACCCGGAAGGGGAATTTTTACTGACAGTAGACCCAATTGACGGGACGTATCGCTATGCCGCCCGTGAGCCGATTTACAGCCTAATTATTAGCATTCAGAAAGACGGCCTGCCTCTATACACCTTTGACCACTACCCGGCAATGGACTGGACTCACAAATTTATCGGCAAGGAGCACCAAGAATCCGGAAAACGGCCAACGCTGAATCTTTCAGCAAACGGAAATAAGATCATTACTTACCCGTACGGCGACCCAATCAAAAAGATACCCGAAGCTATGTGGCAAGAAATTGAAAAGCGCGGCTACAAATTTATAAACGGTAAGGAACTATCACTCGGTTTTGGAGCCAAGGTTACGCTTCTTTCCGACCAAGTTGACGGTTATTATTGCGAAAATCCTCCGGCCGAGGATGGTCTTGTCGGTTTGCATTACGCGATGACTCATGATTGGGAAATCAACAACCAATTGGAGAGCAAAGAGCCGCAGAAGGGTCTCCATGGAATGGTATACCCGGGGTTTTATTTTATTATCAGAAGATAATCCCCCACTATTTCAAAATCTGGCTTAGAAAAGAAAAGGTTTATATAATCAATCTAATATCTCTAAACATGACACCTAAAAATTACAATTATGCTGAGGTGGTTGCTTCTGCACTTATTGTGAATAGAGAGAAAAAAGTTCTACTCATAAAATCACACAAATGGGGTGAGAAATATCTTCTCCCCGGAGGACATGTGGAGCTCGGCGAAACAATTTTAGAGGCCGCAAAAAGAGAGGGTGAAGAAGAAACAGGACTGAAACTTAAGCCCCTCTATTGCGTGAATATTGGAGAACTGATTAATGACCCCGCTTTTCATAGAAAAGCCCACCTCGTATATTTCCATGTTCTCTGCGAAGCGCTGACGGATGATGTAAAACTGGATGATAGAGAACTTAAGGAATTCTTTTGGAAATCACCGGAGGAAGCTATGAAATTAGGGGTTCATAAATCAATAGAAAATTATATCAAGGGAGTGAAAATTGAAATCAGCAGCAAAGTCTTTTAAAAAATTTCTCAATGAAGAAAAAAATTGAAACTCCAAAAGCCCCAAAAGCAACTGGTCCTTTCTCGCAGGCGGTTGTAGACGGCAATATGGTTTTTACTTCAGGACAGGTACACTTAACGCCGGAGGGGAAACCACTTGAGGGGAGCATTGAAGAACAAACTCACCAAGCAATGAAAAATTTGCAAGCGATTCTTGAGGCGGCTAGGGTGTCATTTAAGGATGTGGTCAAAACTACGATTTACGTAACCGATATATCTCTTTACGGCGAGGTGAATGAAGTGTACGGAAGCTATATGTCGGAGCCATTCCCCGCCCGCGAAACGGTTTGCGTCAAGGAACTCCCCCTCGGCGCCCGGGTTGAGATAAGTATGATTGCTGTTAAGAGTTGAAGAAGGTTGGGTATCTTTAAAATAAATTTATACATATAATTTAACCGTGATGGATTATTATATCGTTTTCGCTGGGATAATTGAACAGGGTTTTGGTAATAGATTGCTAAACGCAGTTAATAACGCTACTCAACAAGGTGCTAAAAAAATTATTTTATTGTTTTCTTCATTAGGAGGGAGTACGCAGGAAGGATTCACGTTAGCTTCTGTTATTCAAAATTGCAAAATTCCCATTTCTATCCATGCTACTAATAATATTGATTCTATTGCGAATGTGATATATCTTTCCGCAAAAGAGAGAACGGCAGAATCTTATGCAAAATTCTATATGCATGGAGCGACAACACAAGGTATATTTGACGAGAAGGGACTTAATGAACAACTTTTAGCAGTAAAAACAGAGAGTACTCGTATAGCTTATTTTATTTCCGAGAATTGCAGTTTAGATCTTCAAAAAGTTCAAAACATGATGAAAACCGGAACAAGTATTACTGCACAACAAGCACTTCAATGTGGGATTGTGCAAGCCATCAATCATCTAGAAATACCACCGAAAGGAGTATTAAGAGAAGATATAGTAATTATTAACTAAAAAATATGGATAAAAACGATATCTTAATGAAAATTAAAGAGGCTTTAGAGAAAATGGGTTGTACTAATATTATTTTTCCTAACCCAAAGGATGATTTTATTGTCGCGACATTTGATTGTAAAGAAGTTACTAGCTTTGTTGCTGATATTCCAGGATGGACTTATTCAGGAATTCATCTTGACCCATCTAAAGAACGTCAATATAAAATAGATTTTATTAAAATTGAGACCACTTCTTAGTTAGTATGGAAATTTATAAAATTTCTAGTGTTGAAGGTTCATTTATTTGACTCTTAAAAGAACCTGTGGCACGCTGGATTTGGCACACAAATCACGGGAGCTAATAATGAAAAGGGCTCGAAAAGGACGGTCGGCGGGGCATCGGTTGCAGTTCCAGTTTTCAAATGAAACCTACAAGCGCTTGAAAGACGTCAAGGCAAAATCTGATGCCATCACTTTCGCCGAATTAGTACGCAACGCCCTTCGCATCTACGAGCACCTGCTCGACGAGCGCGCCCAAGGTAACAAAATCATGGTCGCCCAGAACGACCAACTAGTAAAAGAACTGCTCTTTTGAACCCCGCGACGGAGCAGTTACTGCGCCAAACGGCCCCGAGAAATTTTCGGGGCTGTTCGCATTTTAAAAACCCAAAACGCCGGCCCGATGAAATGAAAATGAGCAACGCCTTGGTCCGATTTTCTGGACCAAGGCGTTAGGCTACCCCTCTATCGCTTGGCCGATTGAGAGCTCCGATTCCCCTTTGTTTTCCTTTGGACGGAGATTTCCTCGGATTATAACCCCGCAACCGGGGTAATGGGGGCAGAAGGCGGTCTCGTTGATAACGGGCAGATTCCAAGCTACCCATAACCCAGAGGTCGGACTTAACCGACGACCGTCAATCTATTTATATTAGAAATAAAACCAAAAATCCAACTGCTTAATAACCCCCCACCAACCCCATCCCGGAAAGTTCCCGGAACGGTAAAAGCGACTATTCGCCAATTCGCGCGAATTGGCGAATGGAGAAAACAAAACCCAAAACGCCGGCCCGAGGAATTATAAAAACAAACAGGGCCCGGGAGTTTTGCTCTCCCGAGCCCCGTCGCTACCTACGCTTACCACCTCACTGCTGTGCCGAGTCGCTCTTGCATCTGGTCCGCTCTGTACAGCAACACCTTACCCCAGTCGACTTTATCCTGACCCGCACGCCGCATGCTCTCCACGATGATGCGGAGAGTCTCCTCGAAGAACGAGCTCGTGCTCTCGTGCTGGACAACGTCGGCGTCACAGAGCAAGCGCCCTGTGTAGCCACGAAGGGTTTCATGTATAAAGCCATCTACTCGTGTGAGTTCCAACCTCATCTGCTCGAGTAAGAAAAGACCCCGCTCACTGAGAAGGATAGTCGTCCTGAGTTCGATGTTACCGTCTAGTGAGTACTGAAGACGCTTGATGTCGGCAACTCTGAGACGACTATCAACGCCGCCACCCCAAGCATTTTCTTTAAACTCAAGATTGACGACGTTGTCACCGACCGGCCTTCTTGTCCGGTCAGACTCCTGTGAAGAACCTATCCTATCGCGGAGAGGACGAAATGTGGGAAGATACTGGAAATAGGTGCGTCCCCCGTTAATCCAGTACCTCATGACTCTAACCCGCTCTTCGGGCGATAGGTCGCCGGGGTTGACTTGCAAACCCTCGGTTAAAAGCTGAACCCTGTTGGACGAATCCATTGTCAGGCTCCTCTCTTGGTAGTGTCGCCACAGGACGAATCCCGTATCAGCGACGGTGGAATGGACTAAAATCGTTATAGTTTATCCCCGACCAAAAATCAATAACCCCTCACAGTAGACAGAGTGGTAGTATGACATGTCATACATTAAATATGTTAAACTTAACTTGTTTATGGCTAAAATCAACAATATGGGCGCGGGTTCGTTCTTATTGCCGCCGAGAAGTGAATATTCTTCACGTAAAGATTGGGAGAAAGCTTGCTGGGACAGAATAACCAAATCCGGAAAATTTTTGGAAACACTCGTCACCGCCAATGAGCGCCGCAATATAGTCATGCGCGCCGCGGTGGCAGAATTTGTAAATTCAGGGAAGAGGCCGCAGCAAATCTCAAGAGGACTCCTAATTTCCCGGCAAACCATAAATAGCATAAGAAAAGCTATCAAAGAAAGGAATTACAAGAGCTACCGGGAACGAGGTAAAACAGAGCGGAAAAAGAAAGTATGGAGCCGCCACCCTTCCAAAAAGAAACCCTATCGAAGATACCGACGCACCAAGTACGGGAAAGTCTACCTGCACCCTTCGTTGTGATAGTCAGTATGACATGTCATACTGACATAATTTATCGCTTTGCTTCCTACTTGCTTCCTGATAAAAAACCGGAAATTAAACCAACCGAGTAAGGATTTCCGGTCCTTTCTCGGTTATCGCCACCGTATGCTCAAAGTGGGCGGATAAGTCGCCTTTTTCGGTCACAAAACTGTCGTCTTCTTTTTGCAACACCCGCGAAGATTTCACGGCCACCATCGGCTCAATTGCGAGCACCATCCCCGGCTCCAAAACTATTCCCTTCCCCTTCTCGCCGAAGTTGTAAATGTCCGGCTCCTCGTGGAGCGCAAAACCCACGCCGTGACCGGTGAGATTTTGAATGACCGCGAACCCATGTTTCTTAACAACACTCTCTATAGCGTGGCCGATATCGCCAGAGCGGTTACCAGGCACACAGGCCTCAATACCTTTTTCCAGGGCTTCTTTAGTCGTCTGAATGAGCTTTTTCGCCTCACTGGAAACCTCGCCCATCGGGACGGTAATCGCCGCATCGGTGAAATATCCCTTGTAATTTACGCCCGCATCAAGCTTCAAAACATCGCCAGATTTCAAAATATAGTTCGTAGGCAAACCATGCACCAGTGTTTCGTTTACGGATGTGCAAATAGAGGCAGGGTAGGGCTTTAGAGCCCCCTCCGGCCGGTAACCAAGAAACGCGGGCTTGCCGCCCGCCTCTTCAATAAGACGGCGCGCGAGCTCATCCAAATGCGACAACTTCACGCCGACTCTGGCCGTGTCTTTCAAAAGTTCCAAAACAGAGGCGAGAATGAGCCCCGACTGCCTCAAAGCTTGCAGGTCTTTTTCGTTCTTTAATCTGATCTTCACTTTAATTTCAAAGCTCTGATAACACTCGCGTGGACTTTGTAAGGTGCGGGCTCGCCGTTTATCTGCACGACTTTCAAACCCAATTTTTTCGCTTTCTGAATAATCGGCAAGGTGCGGTCTTCGTATTGCTTCAACCGCACTTTAATGAGCTTCGGATTGTCAAAAATCCTTTTCCGGGCGGGTGCGCCGCACAAAGCGCAATTTTTAATCTTGGAGGCCGCAAGAATCGGCAAGCCGCAAACGGAGCAAACAAGCCGGCTGGAATTCCTTTTGATGGAAGTTTGCGGCCGGACAGAGAGCTTGAGAATAGTGATGTTTCTACGACCAAAAAGATTAATGAGCGCCGCCAAAAGCCCGCCGTGGCTCCTGTCGCCCAACGCTTCAAAAAGCGTTCTCGGCGAACCGCTGAAAATTATGCTGTAGCCCGCGCGGGCGATTTTAATCGTCGCATCTTTTACGATGCTAAGCACCCAAGCCGGCGTGTTAAGTGTTCCACTATCAAACAATTTTTTCTCTCGCTTAATAAGCGAATTTTTCCGGAGTTCCGGGTCATGAACCAGCGACTCAATATACTTGCCGGTGTCAAAATGAATGAAACTGTATTTGCTCTCCAGGAGTTCCGCCTGCGTCCCCTTGCCAGAACCCGGAGGGCCATAAATTACAACTGCTTGTTTAGACATTAAGTTTATTGTAGCAATTATTAACTTAGAATGCTTCAAATTGACTAAAAAACTGAATTATAATATTGTGTTTCAAGTTGACCAATAGATTTTGACCACACACCAAAAGGAGCACTGATGCCCAATACTAACTGCCGGTGCCAAGAAGTTGAAGCAAGCAGCTCCCGTTGGCCTTTCGTACACCCGGACGAAGACCAAGACCCATTCGCACACGACGAAATGAATTTCTTCACGTGCCCTTGCGGCCAACGCTGGTGGCGCTACACCCCAACGGTGCTTCCGTGGTTGTGGGTCCGAGTCAATGATGACAAGACCTGGCTACGGGCGATCAACGGCTTCGGCCCCATCCGAGTGGAGGGCGGCTTAGCGGTAGCTCTCTGACGCACCGAACAAGCAACACCCCCGCGACACAGTTCGTCGCGGGGCGTTTTTTATCCAAATTACACAAGCTAAAAACCTTTTCTTCCCCAAAGCCAGACTTACCCCTCAACTCTTCGGCGGAGTCCCGACCGCAGTCGTGGATGAGCGAGCTATTCGGTGATATGACGCATCATATCACCGAATCTAAAGCGAGCGAAGGGTTGAGTCCCGCCGAAGCGGGACGAAATCGCCCGAGCCGAAGCCGTCTGGCGTGGGGAAGAAAAGGTTTACAAAATCCCCTCGTATTCGCGCACCGTCAGTTGCGATTCAATCTGCTTCATCACTTCAAGCGCAACGGCAACGACAATGAGGAGCGCCGTGCCCCCGATGGTCAAGGTCTGGATTCCCGTCACAAGCTGGGTGAGGTTCGGCAGAATAGCGATAAACCCGAGGAAAAAAGCTCCGAAAATCGTGGTCTTTCTCACCACTTGGCTGATGGCTTCCGCCGTCGCTTCCCCCGGCCGGATGCCCGGAATGAAGCCGCCGGAACGCTGCAAGTTTTTGGAAATCTCCTTCGGGTCAAAGGTGATGGCGGTATAAAAATAAGTGAAAACCACGACCAAGAGGAAGTAAATCACGCTGTAAATCACCAGATTGTTGAAAATATTAACCACGATTTCGTTCAATTTGAGCGACAATTCCGGCGAGAAAATGGAAGCGGCCTGGGCGATGAACTGCGGGAAAAGCAGGATGGAAATCGCAAAAATGATGGGAATCACGCCCGCCTGGTTCACCTTGAGCGGCAGATAAGTCGCCACGCCCCCGTAAAGGCGGTTGCCGCGGACTTGTTTGGCGTAAGAGACGGGAATTTTCCGCTCGCCTTCGTTTACGAAGACGACGGCGGCAATCACGACCACGCTCAAAATCAAAAAAGCAATGTAGGTCGGCAACACGGAGGGCGTATACGTAAGGACGCTCGAAACGATGAATTGCGGCAGGCTGCTTACAATGCCGGCAAAGATGAGGAGCGAGACGCCGTTGCCGATTTTATATTCCGAAATGATTTCGCCGATCCACATGAGGAATATGCTCCCGGCCGTAATCATGGCGACGTTGGTTAAAAGTCCGGTGGTGGTGAGCGCCGGCAGGACCTCTCGGGAAGCCAGAAGATTCAAAAATCCGTAGGACTGCAAGGCGGCAAGCGGCAGAGTGAGCCACCGCGAGTAGCGGTTGAATTTGGCCCGGCCCTCGGCCCCCTCTTCGTAGTAGGCCTTTTTGAGCTGGGGAAAAACAATAGTGAGGAGTTGCATGATGATGACCGCCGTAATGTAGGGACCGACGCCCAGCATCACGACCGACAAATTGGAAAGGCCGCCGCCGGAGAAAATGTTCAAAAAGCCGAAGAGCTGGTTGGAGGAGAAAAATTCGTTGAGACGAAAGGCGTCAATTCCCGGAATGGGAATGGCCGCCAAAACCCGGAAAACCAAAAGCCAGAGCAAAACCATCAGGATTTTTTTCCGCAAATCCGGAATCCGCCAAATCTGAAGGATTTTATCCATAACCCTATTTTACACTGCCGCCGGCTTTTTCGATCTTGGCCCTGGCGGAAGCAGAAACCCTGATTCCGGAAACGCTCAAGGCGCTTTTCAATTCGCCGCCGCCTAAGATTTTGACCCTTTCTCTTTTATCCTTGATGAAATTCTTTTTCAAAAGAACGTCGGGATTCACAGCACCGCCCTCGGCATGGCGCGCCAGAACGCCCACGTTAATCACGCGGGAAGGCGCAGTTCTGGGCTTGTTCTTCACACCTCTTAATTTCGGCAACCGCAATAAGAGGTCGCGTTCGGCCGGCCGAATGCGGTGGCCGGCTCGCGCCTTCTGGCCCTTCTGGCCGCGGCCGGAAGTAGTGCCGCGCTTGCCGCCCCGCCCAACTCTTTTGATTTTCCTTTTTAAGGGATTTCTAAGATTGTGGAGTTGCATTTTCTTGCTTTTTTTCTGGGACCTTGATTTTCTTCAGGGCTTCGAGCGTCGCCCTTGCGTTCGAGATTTTATTGGTCGTCCGGCCCATGATTTTGGCGGAGACGTCTTTCACGCCCGCCAGTTCCAAGACCGGCCTCGCGGCGCCTCCGGCGATAAGGCCGTGGTTCAACCTCGCGGGCTTCAGGCGCACCACCGCCGCGCCGTATTTGGCTTCCACGTCGTAGTAGAGAGTCCGGTTGTCCTTCAAGGGGATTCTAATCATATTTTTCTTCGCCTTGAGCTTGGCCTTCGAAATGGCGGAGGCGACGTCCAAGCCCTTGGCCACGCCGAAACCGACCCGGCCTTTCAGGTCGCCCAAAACTACGGAAGCCCGGAAGCTGAAACGCTTGCCGCCGGCCATGACCCGCGTCACCCGCCGGATTTCCAGCGTTTTTTCCTTGAATTCGCTGACTTCCCGCGGCCGCCGCGGTCCCCGGCCGAATCTGTTGAAATTCTGGTTCATAAATTTAAAACTCCAGACCTTTCTGCCGCGCCGCCTCGGCGAGCGCCTTTACCCGACCGTGATAGCGGTAAGCGCCGCGGTCGAAAACAACCGCTTTGATTTTCATGACCTTGGCTTTCTCCGCAAGAAGTTCGCCCACTACCCCGGCGATTTTGGTTTTCGGGATTTTTGTCTTGGATTTTTTCATAAGTTCCAGGGAGGAGGCGGAAACGAGCGTCTTTTGTTTTAAGTCATCTATGATTTGGGCGTAAATGTGGCGGTTCGCCCGGAAAACCGAAAGCCGGGGCCGCAGAGAAACGCCTCTTACCTTGAACCGTACTCTTCTCCCCCGCCTTGTTCTTAATTTGTTTAAAGATTTATTTCCCGTCATATTAATTTTTGTTAGGCGCCGCTTGTAGCAACCGCTTTCTTGCCGGCCTTGCGGCGGATGACCTCGCCCTCATAGTGGAAACCCTTGCCCTTGTAGGGCTCGGGTTTTTTGAGAGCCCGGATTTCGGCGGCAACCTGCCCCACTACTTCCTTATTCACGCCCCGGATTTTCAAGGTCGTGTTCTTGATGACCTCAAACTGGATGCCAGGGCACGCCTTGTAGCGGACGGGATGCGAAAAACCAAGGTTCATCTCCAGATCTTCGCCGGTTTTAGTGATGCGGTAGCCCACCCCTTCCAAAACCAAAGTTTTTTCGAATCCTTTCGTGAGACCCTGGACGGCGTTCCAAACGAGCGACCGCTCCGTGCCCCAATTACTCTTAGTCTGCTTGGTGACGTTCACGAGCGAAAAAACGAGTTCCTTTTTCGCGGCATCGTAGGAAATCACCACTCCCGGAAGCCGGATTACTTTCAATTCGTTCTTGTCTTTCTTTAAAATGACGAAATCGTCGCCTACCGCGACTTCAACGCCCTCCGGAATGACAATTTTTTGCTTGCCGATTTTAGACATGATTTTTACCAGATTTCAAAAAGCAGTTCGCCGCCGACTTTGGCTTTTTTGGCGTCCTCGCCGGTCAAAATTCCTTTGGGCGTGGAAACGATAAGGAGTCCACGGCCGCTTTTAACCCTCCGGAAATCGCGGCATTTGCCGTAACGCCGGAGCGAGGGCCGGCTCAAGAATTTCAGACCTTCAAGCGGTCTTGCTTCCTCCAAATCGATTTCCATTACTTTTTTGAAAGACCGCCCCTTAATCTCGATGTCTTTGATAAATCCGAAACGCTTGAGAAGCAGGGCAACCGCTTCGTCGTTTTTGGTGTAAGGAGCCTTGACCGTTTCCAAACCAGCCATCTTCGCGTTTTTGATTCTAATCAGTAAATTTATGTACATATAAGTTCTATTACCAGCTAGCTTTTTTCACGCCGGGAATTTCTCCGCGGCCGGCCATTTCCCGAAAACAGATTCGGCACATGTTGAAATCGCGCATGTAGCTCCGCCTCCGGCCGCAGCGGAAACAGCGCCGCACGGTGCGGCTTGAGAATTTGGGTTTTTTGCGGGCTCTGGCCCTTACGGAAGTTTTAGCCATGAATTTTGATTTATTTGTTTTTTAAGGGTACCAAAACCCTCCGGTAGAAATCAATCGCTTTTTCGCGGTTCTTCAAATCCGTAACAAACGTCACCTGCAGGCCGAAATTGACCGATGCCTTTTCGGGAACTATCTCCGGAAAAACGAATTGGTCCTTAAAACCAATGTTCAAGTTGCCGTCGTGGTCGACATTCCTCACATCCAATCCCCGGAAGTCTTTTACGCGGGGCAGAACGAAATTAATAAGCCGCGCAAAGAAATCCTCCATCCGCTTACCCCGGAGTGTCACCTGCAAACCAATGGTGTCGCCTTGCCTCGTCTTGAAACCGGCGATGGATTTTTTAGCCGGCCGATAAGAAGGCTTCTGGCCGGTAATGAGGGCGATTTCTTTTACAACCTCGGGCAAAACCTTATCCTCGAAACTGGAAAGGTTCCGAAACTTGCCCAAGCCGACGTTCACCACCATTTTTTTGATATGTTCTCTTATGCTTTTCATGGTTTAAATTGCGCTTTTGCACTTTTTGCAGTATCGCTCTTTTATTTCCTTATCAATCCTAAATCCAACCCGGGAGGCCTTGCCGCAGGAAGAACAAACGAGCATCACATTCGAGACGGCAAGCGGCCTCGCGACGGAGACGACTTCGCCTTTTTCACCCTGGCGCTTCGGCCGGACGTGCTTTTTGAAAAGATTTACGCCTTCCACCGTGAGGCGGCCTTTTTCCTCGTCAACTTTAATAACCTTGCCGGTTTTCCCCCGGTCCTTGCCTTTCATGATTTTTACGTTGTCGCCTTTCTTGATTTTCATGGATTTTTAGACGAGTTCTTCCGCAAGGGAAGCAATGGTGTCGTAGCCCTTTTCCTTGATTTCTCTGGGAATAGGCCCGAAAATTCGGGTCGCTTTCGGTTCCTTTTTATCAACGAGGACCACGGCGTTGTCGTCAAAGCGGAGACGGGTGCCGTCCGAACGGCGGATGGGTGCCCTCTGCCTTACAACGAGCGCGCGCACCACATCCTTTTTCTTCACCGCTTTCCGCGGCTCGGCCGTCTGGACGGAAACCACGATGACATCGCCAATCTGTGCGTAACGGCGCTTGGAACCGCCCAAAATCCGGAAGCAGCGGACGAGTTTTGCTCCGCTGTTGTCGGCCACTTTTAATATGCTTCGCTCTTGTATCATCCCGGTACAATTACACCGCCATTCTCTTGAATGACAGAGTAGGTTTGATACGCATTGACCTTTGGTGAGTATGCAGCATAGTTTTGATTTTTAATTTTTGATGACGTGCGCCTTTAGCGCAAGCGGTGTAATTGTACCGGGTCATATTTTTTCGACGATAACCCAGCGCTTCTCGCGACTAATCGGCCTTGTTTCTTGGATGACAACCTTGTCCCCGGTTTTATATTCGTTTTTTTCGTCGTGAGCTTTAAACCGCCGAGTCACCTTGAAATACTTGCCGTAGCGGGGGTGCTTTTTAAGGCGCTCCACCGCCACCACTCTTGTCTTATTCATTTTGTCGGAGACAACCGTCCCTTGAAGTTTCCTCATGTTATTTGTCGGTATTCGCCCTTGACCGTTTGATGGTTAAAAGCTGGGCCAGACTTTTCTTAATTTGCCTGATTTCCCTGATGTTTTTCACCTTACCCAAAACCAAGTCTTTTTTGAGATTCATCAAGCGCTCTTCGTGAAGTCTCACTTCCTTGTCGACTTCGGGTAGGGGCTTGGTTTTGAAATTTTCCAGTTCTTTTCTTTTCATGGTTTTAACGTTTGACGACGATTTTCGTCAAAACCGGCAGTTTGTGACCGGCGATTCTCAGAGCTTCAGTCGCGGCTTTCTTGGGCACGCCGTCAACTTCAAAAAGCATCCGGCCGGGCCGAACCGGCACGACATAATGGCTCACGTCGCCCTTGCCGCCGCCCAAAGTCACCTCCGGCGGCAAACTGGTCACCGGCTTATCGGGAAAAATCCGAATCCAGAGCTTGCCCTCCCTTTTTAAGGAGTGAGTGATGGCCTTGCGGGCGGCCTCAATTTGGGCGGAAGTCACCCAGGCGGCCGAACGGGCCTGAAGCCCGAATTGGCCGAAAGCCAGATTAACCCCGCGCGTCTCCTTCAAGCGCCCGCGAGAGCGTCCTTTTTGCACTTTGCGGTGTTTTTGTTTCTTGGGTTGAAGCATATTTTTAGCAAATGGCTAATAGCTTAGCGCAAATCGTTACAATTTGCTATTTGCGCTTTGCTCTTTGCTGTCGAATATATCGCCTTTGTAAAGCCAGACCTTGATGCCCACCGTACCGTAGGTGGTGTAAGCCGTCGCTTCGCCGTAGTCAATGTTTGCCCGGAGCGTCTGGAGAGGCATCCGGCCGAAAGCGAGCCAATCGCTCCTTGAGATTTCGGCGCCGTTCAACCGGCCGGCAATCTTTATTTTTCCGCCTTTAATACCTTTATTCTGCTTCAGGCCTTCCATCTGCTGTCTCATGGCAGTGCGGTAAGGGAGCCGTCTTTCGATGTCAAAAGCGATTTGCTGAGCCGTGACCGGGGCGGAGATTTCCATCCGCTTCAGTTCCTCCACGTTCAAATTCAGGGAGAAACTTCCACCGATTTTGTTCTTGCGACGGAGATTTTTCATTTCTTTGAGAAGCAGATTCTTCAGCTCCTCGATGCCCTTGCCGCCGCGGCCGATAATGAGCCCCGGTCTCGCCGCCCGGATGGAGATTCGAACGGCATCCCCCACCCGTTCTATGTCAATGCCGGCCACTCCGGAGGCGAGGATTTTTCCCCTCGTCAGCTTCCGGATGATTTCGTCTTCTTCCAGGAAAAACCGTCGGCTACGCCTGAAAAACCACTGGCTGGACCACGGTTTATTGATTCCTAATCTTAACGAATCTGGTTTTGTCTTTTGGGCCATAGGAATACTTAAATGTTTAAATATTTAAATCTCATACTGCCTTGCGGCGGAAAATTCTCCGGAAGAATCCCGGTTGAGCTTTCGGCTTCGGAGCGGCGGCCTTTTTCTCTTCGAATTCTTCCTTGCCTTTTATTGCTTTCGGTTCCTTTGTTTTCTTCTCCTTCTTTTCTTTTTTGGGTTTCGGAGCTATGACAAATCTTTCGGCAAAAGGTTTCTCGGCAACGCCCAGAACCAAGGTGACGTGGCTCATTTTCTTCTCAATTAAATTGGAGCGGCCGAAAGCCCGCGGCATGAAACGCTTGAGGCGCGGCCCCTGGTCAACTTTGATTTCCTTGACGTAGAGCTTCTCGGGTGCGAGCGTCGCCTTTTTGGCGTTCGAAACCGCCGAGCGGATAAGTTTCAAAATCGCAACGGCCGGCCGGCGGGGATTGCCGAGAAGTTCGGCCTCCGCCGCCCCGACCGGAAGACCACGCACCAAATCCGCCACAAATCTCGTTTTGCGGGGTGCGATTTTCAAGTATTTAAGTTTTGCCGTCACGGTTTCTTTCATGGTTTAAAATTATTTGGCGCCGGGTGCGGGGGCAGGCGGCGGCGTCGCCGTCTTGGCCTGGAGCTCCAGCTCTTTCTGAATCTTGCCGCCGTGCCTGGTGAAACGCCGGGTCGGCGAAAATTCGCCGAGGCGGTGGCCGACCATGTCCTCACTCACCTTTACTTCAATGAAATTCTTGCCGTTATGGACGCCGAAAGTGAAGCCGACCATCTCGGGGGAAATTTCCGAATCGCGCGACCAGGTTTTAATAACCTCCTTGGCGCCGGGCCCCAGTTTCCCGATTTTTTTCAAGAGTTTCGGGTCGACGTACGGTCCTTTTTTAGTGCTTCGCGACATAGATTTATTTTCTCCGCTTCAAAATCATTTTGTTAGACCACTTCTTTTTCTTGCGGGTCTTGCGACCGCCGGTGATATTGCCCCATTTATCCTTGGGTCGCCGCGTGCCGCGCTGGGTCCGGCCTTCGCCGCCGCCGTACTTGTGGTCGCGGGGGTTCATGACCGAGGCCCGAACGGTCGGCCTGATTCCCATTTTTCGGGAACGGCCAGCGTTGCCCACAACTATTAAATTGTGCTCCGGATTGGAAACCTGACCGATGGAGGCCAAAGCGCCCCACGGCACTTTCCTCACCTCTCCGGAAGACATCTTCAAGTGGGTGTAGCCCTCTTCATTCGCGAGAATCTGAATGGAAGAACCAGCGGCCCGTCCCAGCTGGCCGCCTTTGCCTGGCAGGATTTCCACGTTATGGACAAAAGTGCCGACCGGAATCCGCTTCAAGCTCGTCCGGTTGCCGACTTCAAAAGGAGCGTCTTCGGAATTGACGATGGTGGTGCCCACCTTGAGACCGTCCGAGGCAAGAATATAACGCCGCTCGCCGTCTTTGTAGATGACGCGGGCGATGAAAGCGGTGCGGTACGGGTCATATTCAATCGCTTCCACCCGGCCCGGAACGTTCACCTTATTTTCCTTGAAATCCACCAAGCGGTAGATGGATTTAACGCCGCCGCCCTGGTGGCGCATGGTGATGCGGCCACTGGAATTCCGGCCCGCCTTTTTCAAAACCGCGCGCGTCAGGGATTTTAAAGGACCGGTCTTCGCCAAGCTCCGGTAATCGGGCACGGTAATGAATCTCCTTGATGGGGTTGTCGGTTTATAGGATTTCATGTATTTAGCTTATTTCCAGTTTTTCTCCATCCTTCAGGGTTACTATTGCTTTTTTAAAGCCCGAAGTGCGGCCGGCGACGTTACCAACTCTTTTGGTTTTGCCCGGCTCACGGATTATGTTTACGCCCTTGACCTTCACGCCGTAACGGCGGCCCACTTCGCGTTCCACTTCCTTTTTGTTGGCTGAATTTTGAACCAGGAAGACGTATTGGTTGAACTTACCCAGGTCGCCCGCCTTTTCGCTAAGCCACGCCTTTCTTATCAAACCGAAATTAGCCGGCCCGTGGGCGCCAACCGGCGCTTCAACTTTCTTTTTCTCCGCCTGAGACGGATCCGCCTTCGGCGGGGATTTTTTGAAATTAAGAATGCTCATTTTGTTTTTTTAAACGTTCCGGCGAAATCGGCGACCGCATCTTTCTCAAAAACGACGTATTTGTGGACCAGGCAGTCATAGACGTTCAAGGCGTTCGGATTGCCGACGGTGGTTTTCGGAATGTTCCGGCCGGCAAGATGGACAGCGCGGTTGCCGGTTTTGGGCACGATGAGAACGCTCCGCTTCTGGCCGAAAAATTTGCCGAGGATTCCGTTTAAGATTTTCGTCTTTGCTTCCTTCAAATTGATTTCGTCCACGATTTTCAGTTCCTGGTCGGAAAGCTTCTTGGAAAGAACGGAAAAAAGCGCCTGCTTTTTCATTTCCTTGTTTATCTTTTTTTCGTAAGTCCGCTCTTTCAAGGGTCCGTGAGTGACGCCGCCGCCTCTCCAGATAGGCGAACGAATGGAACCGTGGCGGGCCTGGCCGGTGCCCTTCTGCGGCCACGGTTTTTTGCCGCCGCCTCTCACTTCGCCTCTGCCTTTCACGTGTGCAAACGGACGGCGGCGGTTTGAGAGAATCGCCGTTATCACTTGATGAACCAAAGCCGGCCGCCAAGGCGCCTGAAAAATTTCCTCGGGTAAATCCATCTTGCCTGTCTTTTTGTTTTCAATGTTGTAAATTTCAATCATCATTTTTAAAATTTTCTTGAATTACGACGAAAGCGCCTTTCATACCCGGTACCGCGCCTTTCACCATTAGGACTTTTTCCTCCGGTCGAATTTCCGCCACCTCCATGTTTTTCAGGGTCACTTTCGTGAGCCCCATGTGACCGGCCATTTTTTTGCCTTTAATGACCCGCTGCGGCGCGGTCGCGCCGATCGAACCCGGCGCCCGGAGCCGGTCTTTCTGGCCGTGGCTTTTGGGACCGCCGTGGAAACCGTGGCGCTTCACGACGCCTTGGAATCCCCGACCCTTGCTCTTGCCGCTTACAATGATCTTATCACCCGGTTTCATCTCGGAAAAAAAAGAATCACCGCCGCCCACAACTTTAAGAACCGTGACGGCCTCCGCCCGGTCGCCTCTCCAAATCTGGGTCATGTTGATTTTCTGGGCTTTGATTTTTTCCATAAGCGCCTTAACAAAACAACCCGCCCGAGGCGGATTGTTTTGATATGTTTGTAATATCGCCTAAAGCCCTAATATCCTAACCAGTTTTGATTTCCACGTCAACTCCGCCGGGGAGGTTCAGGTCCGTCAAAGATTCGATGATTTTTTGACCGGGATTCAATATATCTATCAGGCGCTTGTGCACCCTCATTTCGAACTGCTCCCGGGATTTCTTGTGCACGAAAGTGGAGCGGTTCACGGTGTAGCGCCGAATCTCGGTCGGTAAGGGAATGGGACCAACAACTTCCCCGCCCTGACGCCGGATAGCCTCAATGATTTGCCTTGAGGACGAATCAATGAGTTTGGCGTCGTACGCTCTGATGCGCAATCTTAATTTCTCTTTTTGAACTTGCTCAGATGCTTTCGGCATACATTCTCTGATAGGTCCGGTGGGACTGATAGGACTTATTTATTAATTTTCGTGACGACGCCGGCGCCAACTGTCTTGCCGCCCTCGCGGATGGCGAACCGCTGTTTCTCTTCAAGCGCGACCGGCGAGATGAGCTTAACGGAAATTTTAATCGTGTCGCCCGGCATCACCATTTCAATTCCTTCGGGCAAAATGACTTCTCCCGTCACGTCCGTGGTCCTTATATAGAACTGTGGCTTGTAACCCTTAAAGAACGGCGTGTGCCGGCCGCCTTCCTCTTTAGAGAGGACGTAGACCTCGCAATCGAATTCAGTGTGTGGCGTGACGCTGCCGGGCTTTGCAATCACCTGGCCGCGCTCCACGTCTTCTTTTTTAAGGCCGCGAAGGAGGATACCGACGTTGTCGCCGGCCCGCGCTTCGTCCAAAATCTTCTGGAACATTTCAACGCCGGTCACGACGGTCTTCTGCGTCGGCTTTAAGCCAACGATTTCCACTTCTTCGTTCACTTTAAGAATACCCCGCTCGGCCCGGCCGGTAACCACCGTGCCGCGGCCCTCAATGGAGAAAATATCTTCAACGGGCATAAGGAACGGTTTATCGGTTTCCCGAACCGGCTCCGGAATGTGATCGTCCAAAGCTTTCACCAAATCCAAGATTGGTTTGGCCGCTTCGTCATCGGCCGATTTCGCTTCCAAGGCCTTCAAGGCCGAGCCGCGGATGACCGGGATTTCATCGCCGGGAAATTCGTACTTCTTCAAAAGCTCGCGGACCTCCGATTCCACTAAGTCAACGAGTTCCTTGTCGTCAACCATGTCCACTTTGTTCAAGAAAACGACGATCGCCGGCACGCCGACCTGGCGGGCAAGCAAAATGTGCTCCCGGGTCTGCGGCATCGGACCGTCAGCCGCGGAAACGACGAGAACCGCGCCATCCATTTGAGCGGCGCCGGTAATCATGTTCTTGATGTAATCGGCGTGGCCCGGCGCATCAATGTGCGCATAGTGGCGCTTCTCTGACTCGTACTCGGAGTGGTGTAAGGCGATGGTGATGCCCCGCGCCTTTTCCTCGGGCGCGTTGTCGATCTGGTCAACGCCTTCCTCTTTCTTGGTAAGACCTTTCATGAAGAGCACGTGGGTAATTGCCGCGGTAAGAGTGGTCTTGCCGTGGTCCACGTGACCGATGGTGCCCACGTTAACGTGGGGCTTAGTTCGCTGAAATTTTTCTTTTTCTGCCATATCTATGAAAAATGTTTATTCGACCTGCCTTTTTAGGCGAGCAAAGGCAATTATTAACTAGTGAGTATCGCTTGTCAATAGCCGCCTTTTTCCACACCCAGTACAACTACACCGCTGGCGCTCTTTGAGCGCAAAAGACATGAAGTGGCGGCGTAATTGTACTGGGCACACCTTATTTCTTTTTCCCTTCAATTATTGCCGTTGCGACGGAGGCCGGCACTTCTTCGTAATGAGAAAACTCCATCGTGAAAGAGCCGCGGCCTTCGGTCATACTCCGCAAGGTCGTCGAATAGCCGAACATTTCCGAGAGCGGGACAAGCGCGTCGATGGTGCGGACCGTTCCCCGCTCGCCCATGGCTTTTATCTTACCTCGCTTGGAACTCAAATCCCCGGTCACGTCGCCCAAAAAATCTGGCGGGACGATGACCTGCACTTTCATTATCGGTTCAAGAAGAACTGTTTTGGCGCGCCTGGCCGCCTCTTGAAAAGCCATGGCGGAGGCGATTTTGAAAGCGATTTCCGAGGAGTCCACTTCGTGATAAGAACCGTCGTAGAGGGTGACCTTCACGTCCACGACCGGGTAACCGGCGAGCACGCCTTTATCCACCGCTTCGTGAACGCCTTTTTCGGCGGCCGGGATGAATTCCTGGGGAATGATGCCGCCTTTGATGGCATCGACGAACTCAAAGCCCTGCCCTCGTTCCATCGGTTCTAAGCGAAGCCAGACGTGACCGTACTGGCCCCGGCCGCCCGACTGCCGAATATATTTGCCCTCGGCCTCCGCCGTGCCCTTCACGGTTTCCTTGTAAGCAACCTGGGGCCGGCCGACGTTCGCTTCCACTTTGAATTCCCGCTTCATCCGGTCAACGATAATTTCCAAATGCAGTTCGCCCATACCGGAGATGATAGTCTCGCCCGTTTCGATGTCTCCGCGAAGCCGGAAAGTTGGGTCTTCTTCCGCCAAACGGCGGAGAGCGATGCCCATTCTTTCCTGGTCAACTTTGGTCTTGGGCTCAATCCTAACGGAGATAACCGGTTCGGGGAAAGTGATTTGCTCCAAAACAACCGGATGCTCCGGGTCAGTTAATGTATCGCCCGTTGTCGTATCCTTGAGGCCCACGAGCGCTCCCAAATCGCCCGCGTAAATTTCCTCCGCTTCTTCCCGGTGATTGGCGTGCATCCGGAGAATTCTCCCGATTCGCTCCTGTCCCCCTTTGGTTGAATTCAAAATATAGCTACCGCGCTTCATGATACCGGAGTAAACGCGGAAAAAAGTGAGCGTTCCCACAAAAGGGTCGGAGGCGATTTTAAAAGCGAGTGCGGAGAGCGGTTCATTGTCACTCGGTTTCCTTTCCTCCTCACCGTGAGTTTCGGGATTAATGCCTTTGACCGGCGGCAGATCGGCGGGCGAGGGCAGATAGTCCACCACCGCATCGAGCACAAGTTGGACGCCCTTGTTTTTCAGGGCCGAACCGCAGAGCACCGGCACCAGAGCGTTTCCGATCGTCGCCTTGCGTAAAACCGCTTTTAATTTATCCAAAGCCGGCTCCCCGCCTCCCAGATATTCATGCATCGCTCCGTCATCGTGCTCGACGATTTTTTCAATGAGATGATGCCTTTGTTTTTCAACTTCATCCTTAAGATTGTCGGGAACCTCGCCGCCAACCGTCTTCTCACCTTTATCGCCTTCAAAGCGGAAGGCGTGGCGCGTCAAAAGATCAATCACGCCTTCAAAATGGTTTTCCAGACCGATGGGAATCTGAAGAAGAACGGCGTTGGGAGTGAGCCGCTCCAAAATTGATCTGTAACTATTGTCAAAACTCGCGCCCGTCCGGTCAAGTTTATTGATGAAACATAAGCGCGGCACCTTGTATTCGTCGGCGTAGTGCCAGTTCGTTTCCGATTGCGGCTCAACGCCCGCGACTCCATCAAAAACCACGACCGCGCCGTCCAAAACGCGCAAACTGCGCTTCACTTCAACGGTGAAATCGATGTGGCCGGGCGTGTCAATCAAGTTGATGCGGTGCTCGAAATTCTTGTCACCCTCCCGGTAAGTCGGCGTCCAAAAACAGGTGGTCGCGGCCGAAGTGATAGTGATGCCGCGCTCCCGCTCCTGTTCCATCCAGTCCATCACCGTGTCACCCTCGTGCACCTCGCCGATTTTGTGGGAGACGCCGGTGTAGAAAAGTACCCGTTCCGAAACGGTGGTCTTCCCGGCATCAATGTGGGCGATTATTCCGATATCACGGACTTTTTCAATGGGATACTGTCTTGGCATATAAGATTTTTTATCTTTTCTTCCTCAAGAAACTCGCGAAGGCGCGGTTCGCCTCGGCCATGCGGTGCGTGTCCTGTTTTTTCTTGATGGCAGCGCCTTCGTTTTTGGCGGCGGCCAAAAATTCCTCGGCCAATTTCTCGGCAATGGGCTTACCCTTGCGGCTGCGGGCAGCATTAATTATCCAGTGAGTGGCCAAAAAGAATTGCCGGTCCGGCGCGATTTCCTGCGGGATCTGGTAGTTCGCGCCGCCCACCCGCCGCGACCGCACTTCAACAAGCGGCGAGGCATTCTCCATCGCTTTTTCAAAAACCTTAATCGGCTCTTCTTTTGAAGTTTTTCCGATGGCCTTAAGCGCACCGTAGAAAGCTTTCTCGGCCGCGGGTTTTCTGCCGCCCGTCATCAAATAATTAATGAAACGGCCAACATCAACGCGGTTGTATTCGGCGTCCACCGGACGCTCTCTTTTTTTATAATATCCTCTCTTTCTCATTTCTATTTAGACATCACTTAGCTTTCGGGCGCTTCGCGCCGTATTTGGAGCGCTGCTGTTTTCTCGCTTCCACGCCGGAGGCGTCAAGAATGCCCCGGACGATGTGATAGCGGACGCCCGGCAAATCCTTCACTCTCCCGCCGCGGAGCAAAACCACCGAGTGTTCCTGAAGATTGTGGCCTTCGCCGGGAATATATGCGGTCACTTCCATGCCGTTGGTGAGCCGGACGCGCGCCACTTTCCGCAGGGCCGAGTTCGGTTTTTTGGGGGTGGTGGTAAACACCTTGAGACAAACGCCGCGCTTGAAGGGCGAAGGCGAACCAACCGGGCGGTTTTTCTGGTAATTGAAATAAAAACTAAAAGCCGGCGACTTGGTTTTTTGAACCGTCCTTTTCCTGCCTTTCTTAATCAGTTGCTGAATCGTTGGCATGGCAGCTTTCAGGTTAAGGCCTTTGCTTTGCGAGTGTCAAGCTTTTTAAAAGGCAAAACCCCTGCCAGTGATAAGGGAAAAAATAATATTGGCGATGGCGGGCAGTATCCAAAAAGCCGCAAGGAGTGCCAAAAAGAATCCCCAAAATCCGAGGTTAACTAGTTTTTGGAAGACGTTAGGAAATGCGTCGGCGAAAATCTTACTCCCGTCAAGCGGCGGAAAAGGCAAAAGATTAAAAAGCGCCAAAAAAATATTGATGTAAACAATAACGCCCAAAGTCGCCGTAAAAAGAACTTCGGCGCCGGGAAAAATTTGGGGCAAGAAACGCAAAACAAGACCCAAAATCAGGGCGATAAGTAAGTTCGCGCCCGGGCCCGCTGCTCCGACCTTCAAAGACCCGTAGCGCTTGTCGCGAAGATTTGCGGGATTGTAAGGGACGGGCTTGGCCCAACCGATAAAAATACCGGAGGCAAAAAGCAGAAGGAGCGGCACAACCACCGTTCCCACTAAATCCAAATGCACCAGGGGGTTCAGGGTAAGCCGACCGGCGTCTTTAGCCGTCGTATCTCCCAATTTATAAGCCGTGAGGGCGTGGGCGTATTCATGGAAAACCGCCGAAAGAACGATGATGACATAGAGAAATAATTTAAACTCCATAAATCATAATTATACTTGACTAATTACTGATTACCAATTACTAATTACTATACTATGCGCGCTTGCGTAATTTGCGAAAAATCATATTTGATGGGCGGCACCCGGAAACTTCTCCGCGGCCACTATAACCCGACCAAACGCGGGAAAAAGAAGGCCAACTTGCAGTGGACAAGGATTTTGCGTCCGGGCAAGCGTTCGCTCGTCTGCACCCGCTGTTTGAAAACACTCACCAAAAGAGGCAAATAAACGGGCTGTAGTATACCGGTAGTACGCATGCATGGGGTGCATGTAGACCGGGTTCAATTCCCGGCAGCCCGACCAATCAAAACTTAGCGATTTTTCGGAACGAGAGGATTGCTCGCTCGCCCCGCCTTCAGCGGGTCTCGCTTCGCAAAAAGCCCGTTGTTTCGGGAT
>LCQK01000001.1 GCA_001004105.1 Candidatus Jorgensenbacteria bacterium GW2011_GWB1_50_10 | reverse complement strand
ATTACTGAACGCCGCTCGAACCTTTTTTGAACAAAATCCCGACTGATTGCCGCGCTTCGCGCGGCAGGAACGAAACCTGACGCCGCCGCCGAATTTCGTATTTTGCTTTGCGAAATGCGCCGCAAGAATATATGGAGTTGTGTTTGCCCCTCCCGCCCGTGCGCACACAACAGATTTACTCCCTTTGCTTGTTATATAATTGCTCTCCATAGACCAATCATATAACATTTGATAAAATCAATGCAAGTGGATTAATCCTTTTATGACAAATGGAGTTATACAATTTGGTAAAAAATTGCGAGAGATACGCCTAAAAAAGGGCAAATCGCAGGGTGATGTAGCTAAAGTTTTGGGCGTGCATAGAAGCTACATTAGTGGCTTAGAGCGTGGCGCTAGAAATCCCTCTCTTTTAACTGTTCAAAAAGTTGCCAAAGCATTAGGCGTTTCTCCAAAAGAATTATTATGAATATGGAAAATACAAAAAAGAAAATTATTGGAGTTTTAGGAGGAATGGGACCAGAATCAACCGCAATTTTTTACCATGCAGTCATAAAACAATGCCAGAAACAATATGGTGCGCAATATGATGAGGATTATCCCGAAATTTTTATCTACAATCTACCCATTCCTAATATTGTCGAGGGATTAAACAAGCCAGAGAAAACCCTAGACATGCTTATTGGGGGAGCAAAGAAAATTGATTCCATGGGCGTGGATTTTATAGTAATGCCATGCAATACCGCACATTATTTTTATCCCGACATGGCGAAAGCTATTTCAGTTCCATTTATCTGTATTTTCCATGCCACGTCAAAGAAGATAAAAATTTCGGGATTCAAAAAAGTTGGATTCTTGGCCACGGAAACAACGATTAAACACAAAAGCTTCCATAAAGATTTCGAGAAAAATGGAATCGAGCTTATTTTCCCAGAACCTGCCGATCAAAATAAGCTAACGCAGATTATTCTAAACATTTTAGCTGGTAAAAAGCTTGAAGAAGATAAGGAACAAATGAAGCAAATAATCAATAAGCTGAAACAGAACGGCGCAGAGGCCGTTGTGCTTGCCTGTACCGATTTACCGATTTTACTAAAGCAAGATGATGTAGATATTCCGGTTTTTGATACGGTGGAAATACTTGCAGAAGCGACAGTTCAATATGCGATTGGTAAAATCGGAAATGAGATATTAGAATAAATTAACTTTATGAAAAAGATTTTTCCAGAAAAATTAAAAAGTGGTGATACTGTACGGGTAATAACCCCCGCTCGAAGTTTAGCTATGCCCTGGATAAACGACGAACTAAAACAGGAAGCCAAGAAAAAGTTTGAAGAATTAGGACTTCGACTTACTTTTGCCGAATATGTAAATGAAATAGATGAATTTAATTCATCTTCCATTGAATCTAGAATTGCTGACTTGCACGAGGCGTTTCGTGATAAATCAGTAAAACTCGTCATAACTGTGATTGGTGGGTTTAACTCAAATCAACTACTTAGATATTTGGACTATGACTTGATAAAATCTAATCCGAAAATTGTTTGTGGTTATTCTGATATCACCGCGCTAGCAAACGCAATATATGCAAAAACAGGATTAGTTACTTATTCTGGCCCTCATTATTTTTCCTTCGGCGACAAAAAAGGTTTTGATTATAGCCTAGATTTTTTCAACAAATGTCTTTTTTCTGTAGAACCTTTTGAGCTTAAGCCTGCCGAGGCTTGGAGTGATGATAGGTGGGCAAATGACCAAGAAAAAAGAAACTTTGTAAATAATGAGGGTTATTGGGTCATAAACGAGGGTAAGGCAAAAGGTACAATCATCGGAGGCAATCAATGTACTTTCAATTTGCTTCACGGAACCGAGTTTATGCCCAAAATTGATGACAACATTCTTTTCTTAGAAGACGATGATGAGGCACACGTTGCAACCATTGACAGAGATTTGCAATCAATAATCCACCAGTCCGGATTTGAAGGAGTGAAAGGAATTGTCATTGGCAGATTTCAGCCAAAGACTGGAATGACGAAAGAATTATTGACCAAAATCATTAAATCAAAAGTTGAGTTAAAAAATATACCAGTTATAGCCAATGTTGATTTTGGTCATACAACACCGATTATCACTTTTCCGATTGGTGGCGTTGCCGAAATAGAGGTTTCTGCAAACAATTCTTCAATAAGAATTGTTGAGCACTAGAAATTTGTTTGCAGGAGTAAAATTTGCTAAATTTCGGCGGCGGCGTCAGGTTTCGTTCCTGCCGCGCGAAGCGCGGCAATCAGTCGGGATTTTGTTCAAAAAAGGTTCGAGCGGCGTTCAGTAATTGCGACAAATGATAACTACACCTAGTTTTACGCTCGCGACATATCAGAAAGGCAATATCGACGCGCCAAAACTTGCGCTTGTTTTACCCGGCCGACTTGATACCAAGGATTACGTGCACATGCGAAGCCATGTTGATTTTTTTGCAGAGAAGGGCTATTTAGCCGTATCTTTTGATCCACCTGGAACTTGGGAGAGTCCCGGGAACATTGATCTCTTCACTACCACGAATTACATCAAGGCTGTCAATGAACTGATAGAATACTTCGGAAATAAACCAACTGTTCTACTCGGGCACAGTAGAGGTGGAAGCGTAGCAATTCTTGCTGGCGCCTCCAACCCAACCGTGAAAGCAATCATTGCGGTAATGGCGACATATGGCCCCCCAAGTGCACCCAAACCGGAGGCGATTCAGGTCGGTTTTCTACTCAATCATAGAGATCCACCACCGGGAGATCGCGAATCCAAAGAACAAAAAAGTTTCAAGCTACCGCTTAACTATTTTGAGGACGGGGCAAGGTACAGCACAAGCGCCGTGTTGAAAGATTGCCAGAGACCAACTTTATTGATATATGGCACACGAGATGAGTTTACAAAGCCGGAGAAAGTTAAGGAAGTTTTTGAGACGATTCCTGGACCAAAGCAAATCCATGAACTCGACTCCGATCACGATTACCGCTATAACAGTCAGGCGATAGATGAAGTTAATAAGATTGTAGAGAGGTTTTTGAATGAATACTCCGGCAGCCCGACATGAGACACTCCCCATCAAAGTTAGTCAGGGATATCGGCGCCGTTATAACAAGCATAGTGGTTGCTATTCTTCTGGTTCAGACCGGCGCCATTCAGACATTTCTCAACCTTTCCGAGAGTATGAATATTTTGGGGAGTTTCGTTGCCGGCCTATTTTTCACTTCGGTTTTTACAACGGCACTTGCCACCGTCACTTTGGGCTCCATTGCCGTAGCAAACAACGTTTGGCTTGTCGCCATTATCGGCGCCTTGGGAGCCGCAATCGGCGATTTTTTAATCTTTAAATTCATAAAAGAAGGCGTAGCTGAAGACACAAATGCGCTTATGGCGCATTCCCGAAGGTGGCGGGCAATTCTCCATCTCCGGTTTTTTCGCTTTCTTTTGCCTTTCCTGGGCGCCCTTATCATCGCCTCGCCCTTGCCCGATGAAGCGGGTCTCGCCATGATGGGCATTGTAAGATTTAAAGCAAGATTCCTCATTCCCATTTCTTTTATTTCCAATGCGGTCGGCATCTTGATTATCGGCTTGGTGGCAAGGGGTTTATTTTCCTAAAACTCTCTGGTATATTTAAGCCATGAATTTTGCTGAAAGAATACCGACGGGCGAGCCCGCTAAAGAACCGAAAAAGAGAAAAATCCGGATTGAAGGCGGCGGAGAAATTTCCGTGAGCCCCGCCGAAGACGAAGCTCATAAGAAATTGGAGGCACGACAGTCGCTGCAACGGGAAGAGGCGCATGAAGCAAAAGAAGAGTCAGCCGTTGGTAGGACATTGGACGAGCTCTCCGACGAAGAACGTGAACTTTTGGAAGAAATAGTGCCAAGTGAGGAATCTCGCGCCAATTTATCGCCGGAAAACATAGAGTTCCTTCTCCGTACAAAAAAAGAGGAAAAAGAAGCCGCCTAACTTCGCCCTTGCTCGCCTTGAGCGGGGGCGATTTTTTTCCTCTCAATTTCTATCACACTCTCATCGATTTTCTTGAAAAGCGGCTGAACCTCCTGAATTTTTACTCTTTTCAAAAGTTCGGCAAGCAATTTATCCTCGTCACCGCTCCACTCGTCAATGCCCACGCCTAAAGATTTCTCCAGTTTTTCGTAAGTTCCGGGAAGTAGGGGTTTAAGGAGAAGAAAAAGGCCCAAAATGATGTAAAGGGCATTCCCAAGAACGTTTTTGAATTTAGATTCGTCTTTCTCCTTCAAAAACCAGGGCTCTTCTTTGCTCAAATATTTATTCCCGAAATCGGAAAGCGCGAGAACAGTTTCAGCGTATCTTTTAAACTTATATTTTTCGGCCGCCTTTTTCGCCTCCTCAATAAAACCTAGTGTTTTTTCTTTAACGCTTCTATCAACCTCAACTTCCTTAAAATTTAAACCTTTGGCCAGGGTGAGCGTTCGGTTCAGAAAATTACCCAAGTTCGCGACGAGAACACTGTTTACGGCGTTTACGAAATTCTGCCAGCCGAAATTGGCGTCGGAGTCCTCCGGCAGAATAGTCGTAAGGTAAAACCGCGCGGCGTCCAAGCCGTACTTTTCGGCAATATAGCGGGAATCGATGGTTACTCCTCTGCCTTTGGAGAATTTCTGACCCTCTAAATTAAGAAATTGGTTTACGGCCGGAAAATCCGGCAGATGAATTTTTTCGTCGTAACCGTGCAGTTGCCCCGGCCAGAAAAGAGTGTGAAAAACCAAATTATCTTTCCCCATAAAGTAGGCGTGTTCCACTTCTTCGTCATACCAAAATTCTTTCCAATCCCGGTCGGTTTTCTTTGACCACTCAATAGAAGCTGAAAGATAACCAATCACGGCATCAAACCAAACGTAGATTCTCTTTTTATCCGCATCTTTGATTTTCAATTCCTCGGGAATTTGCTCAATCGGAATTTCTACCCCCCAGTCAATGTCCCGCGTTATCGGCCGCGGCTTTAATCCACTTTTCAGCCACCCCTTGGTTTCCTTCAAAACCCAACTCCGCCAATTCTTGCCGCGGGCAGTGATATATTTCTCCAAAAATGGCTGCAGTTTCCGCCAATCAAGAAAATAATGCTCGCTGGGTTTCAGCTCAACGGGTCCGCCCGTGATTTTATCGCGGGGATTAAGAAGCGTGCCTTCGTGAATGAGCGTGCCGCAGTTGTCGCACTGGTCGCTTCTTGCCGCCTCATAGCCGCAATTGGGGCACTTCCCTTCCACGTAACGGTCGGGCAGGAAATGTTCATTAACCGGCGAATAGTATTGCTTTGTTTTGTCCTTAAAAATAAACCCACCTTTGAGGAGCCGCAGAAAGAAATCCTGCGTTATCTTCCGGTGATTCTTGGTGTCGGTTTTGGTGTACAAATCAAAACTTAAATTCAGGTCGCGGAAAAGCGCCGCGTTTTTCTCGTGGTATTCTTCAACTATTTCCTGCGGCAAAACACCGCGCTTGTCGGCTTCAAGCGTAATCGGCGTGCCGAAGCAATCAGAACCGGAAACCATCAGCACGTCGTTCCCCCGGAAGCGGTGAAAACGGGCGAAGATGTCGGCCGGCAATAGATAGCCGGCTAAATGGCCGATGTGAATGTCGCCGTTTACGTACGGCCAGGCAACGCCGATGAATATTTTTTTCTTGTTGGAATTCATTGAATAATCATAATCCTTTGTTTTCATAAAAACAAAAAACCGCTCTTTGCGGCTTAAATTTATAATTCAAATCCCGCTTCTAGTTGTTCCCGGCTCCTGTATACAATTGATTCCGCGTTTCTCGGCTCCCGGACGAACCAGCGAACTGGGAAAACTTGGGAATCTTTATTTTTTGATATTACTTGATCCGGAACTAATAAGCGGGATCAAGTTTATTGTCGCTCCTTAATGTTAAAAGTCAATGGAATTCTGTGCGGAAAGTGTCTATAAGTTGCGAATAACTGAGGGAAAATTGTGGAGAAACAAAAACCCCGCTCTAAGATTATTCCGGCTGTAAAATAGGTGGGTTTCCCCTCTTCCGAGACCCCGGACGGACCGGCGACTCGGAACGAAGTCGGAATCCCTTTTGAAGTTCACTTGACCCGGAATCTAAAGAACGGGATTCAATTTCATTATAGATGAAGCCTACCCCTGTCAACAAGGGTTTGGGGATAATTCAAAAGATTATTCCAAAATCCCGTCGAGATTCACGTCGTATAATATCGCCTCGGAAATGAGGCGGTAATTCAAAAGCTCTTTTTCCGAAAACCAGAGGGGGATTTCCGCCTCCGCTTCCTCCGGGGTGCCGGAGGCGTGGATAAGATTCCGCACTGCCCGGCCGTCAACGTCGGATACCTCGTAGGAATCAATCGTCAAATCGCCCCGGATGGTGCCGACATCGGAGGTTAGGGGCTCAGTGCCGCCCGTGATTTTCCGGACAATGCCCACGGCGTGCATCCCCTGCCAGACCATTGCGACGACGGGGCCCGAGGACAGGTATTTTTTCAGATTATTGAGGATAACCTCGGTCACTTTAATCGGGTCGTCCGAAGGCGGTTTCTTTCCATTCTTGCGATAGGATTCAATTGTTTTCTCGCCGGTTATCCGGCGCCATTCGGGATTGATTAAGTAATGCTTTTCAATGAAATCCTTGGTCGGCACAACCATTTTTAAACCGACAAGCTTCAAACCGCTCTGCTCGTAGCGCCTGATAATCTCGCCGATAAGCCCCCGCTGGACGCCGTCGGGTTTAATAATTACCAATGTTCTTTCGGTCTTGGGGTGTTTCATATTATTTTTCCTTTTTATCAATTTTGAGATGAAGTTCTTTCAGTTGTTTTTTAGAAACTTCACTCGGTGAGTCCATCATCAAATCCCGCCCGTCGCCGGTTTTGGGGAAAGCAATCACTTCCCGGATGTTCGGTTCATTCTGCAAAATCATTACCAGTCGGTCAATACCCGGCGCGATGCCGCCGTGGGGCGGCACGCCGAAACTGAACGCTTCAAGCAAGTGACCGAAATCAGCCCGTGCCTTTTCTTCGCTCATGCCCAAAAGTTTGAATACTTTCATCTGAAGCGTTGGATCGGTAATTCGCAAACTGCCGCTTGCTAGTTCATAGCCGTTGCAAACCCAGTCATACTGCGTGCTCGTCATTTTAAGCGGTTCGGAATCCAGTAAATCGGCACCGCCCTCCGCCGGTTCTACAAACATATGATGCACCGGCTGAATTTGTTTCGTGGCTTTGTCCAACTCAAACTGCGGAAAATCCACGATCCAGCAAAAGGCGACTTCATTCGGATCGTTCTTGTCTTTGCGCAAATCCGGCTTGTCGGTGCTGTATTTCTTCATTGCATCCGCATAATCTAGCCGCGGCCATGGTGTCTCAATCCTCTTCTCCGAGTAAAGAACGCCGATCATCTCCGTCACCATTTCCTCAACTAAACTCATCACTTCTTCGGGGCTGGTGAAAGACATTTCAATATCGAGCTGGGTGTGCTCGGGCTGGCGGTCGCCACGTGTGTCTTCGTCGCGGAAGACCCGGGCAATCTGAAAATATTTTTCAAAGCCGGCCACCATGAGGAGCTGCTTATACTGCTGGGGAGATTGGGGTAGAGCATAGAACTTGCCGGCGTGGAGCCGGGAAGGGACAACGTAGTCGCGGGCTCCTTCCGGCGTGGACTTGCTCAAATGCGGCGTCTCAATTTCCACAAAATCGCGGGCGGTCAAGTAGTCGCGGAAAAACTTGATGACTTTATCGCGCATCCGGATATTTTTCTGCATCCGCGGCCGGCGCAAATCCAGATAGCGGTATTTCATCCTGATTTCCTCGCCGACATCGGCCCCGTCGCCGGTAACGTCAAGCGGCACCGGCAAGGCCTGGGCCAAAACCTCAAGTTTCAGAGCCACGACCTCAAATTCGCCGCCTAAAATCTTCGGATTCTCCATTCCCTTCGGGCGTTTCACGACTTCCCCGCGAATCGCCACTACCCATTCCGGCCGCAGTTCTTCCGCAATTTCGTGAAGTTTCTTATCCTTCTTTGGATTGAAAACAACCTGCGCCAGGCCGCTCCGGTCGCGGACATCAATAAAAATAAGGCCGCCGTGGTCGCGGCGGGAATCCACCCAGCCCTTCAATTTCACTTCCTCCCCTTCGTATTTGCTGATTTCGCCTGCTAAAATCCTTCCTTTCATTCTTATCATTTTACTTTATTCTCCTTAAAAATTCTAATCCCCTGATTGAACTCTTCGCCTTAACTATTTCACTTTCTCCCATATGGGAGAAAGTGAAATAGAGAAAGAACAACCCAATTTCCAAACTAAACTTTTTCTCTACCGCCTCAAAAACGCCCATATGGGCGTTTTTGAGGCGAGACAGAAATCTTACAGCAACTGGTTATCTCTGCTGAAAAATTCTAATCTCCTTATCGCTTAGTTCAAACCTTAAAGTGCCGTCCAAATCCGTCCGGAAAATGCGGGCGCCCACGGAACTTACCCGATCGAGCGCTTCTTTCGTCGGATGGCCGTAACTGTTCTTGCCGACTTCCACCACCGCGACCGCCGGTTTTATCGCCGCGAGAAATTTTTCCGATGAAGAAAATTTGGAGCCGTGGTGAGGGACTTTGAGAATATCGATATTCTCCAATTTCCAGAAAATCTTCTCCTCAATGTCTGCTCCGATGTCACCCGTAAAAAGCGCCTTCGCCGCCCCGTTCGTAAGCTCCATCACAAGCGTGGCATCGTTCAATTCTCTGCTTTTCAAATCGGCCGGTTCGGGGCTCAAAATTTCAAAACGAGAATCAAGATAGCGGATTCTGTCGCCGGCAGAGAGCGTAATAACTTTTATGTTCTTCTCTTCAATTACTTGCTCAAGCTCGGCAAAAGCCGCGGCTTCCCCCTCACGGCCGCTTGTAAGGAAGGCGCCGATTTCGTAATTTCTCAAAATTTCAATCAAGCCGCCGAAGTGGTCCAATTGCGGATGGCTCATCACCACTAAATCAACGTAACGGTCACCCATCGGCAGAAATTTACTTAATTCTCCGGAGACCAAGCCGTTCGGCGGGCCGCCGTCAATCAAAACCTTCACGCCGCCCGGTAGTTCGACAAGCTCACTGTCGCCCTGGCCGACGCTCAAGAAATAAATCCTTAAATTTTCATCCTCCGTTCCCGCCCTGCCGATTTGCCAAAAAACCAAAAAATCAAGAATCGCGAGGGCCGCGAGCAAAACGATAATTTTGTTTTTATGCTCGGCTAATTTTTCCCACATAAATTATGAAACCGACAAGAACCATGTAATAGAAAACGAAAAATAAACTTCCGGCACCCGAACCGAAAGGAATACTCAATTTAGCGAAGAGTTCTATGACAAACATCTCAAATTTGAGAAGCACGGAAACGATAAGCCCTGAGATCATAGCAAAGTAACTGGCGAAAAAACCCAAAAAGGCGGTAAGAAAACCCAAAAACATCGTGAGCGGGACAAGTTCCAAAATTAAGACGTTTGCGGCAAGCGAGGTGAGCGAAAAACTGCCGAAACTGGAGATCAAAAGCGGCGCAACCATAAATTGCGCTGAGGCGGTGGTCAAAAGGTTGCCTTTCCAAGACAAAAACCCTTCGTCGTCACTGACCCGGAAAAATTTCACGACTGCCGGCCGAAGATAGATTATTCCGAGAAGCGCGAGAAACGACAATTGAAAACCGGCGTCAAAAGCGAGCACTTTGGGATTTTGAAGAACCATGAGGAGTCCGGCCAAGATTATCGCGTTCCGGAAATCAAACAAGCGCCCCACTTCGCGTGAGAGCATCACTAAAATTCCCATAATCGCCGCCCGTACCACCGAGGCCTCGGCGCCGGTCATGAGCACGAAACCCAAAACCACAATGATAGTGAGAATAAATGAAACCCGGCGCGAGAGAAACCAAACAAAGAGCCCCGTCACGGCGCCGACGATAATCGTGATGTTGTAGCCGGAGAGCGCTACCAAATGCGTCGTGCCGCTCTTTGACATTGCTTCCCGAAACTCTTCGGAAAACTCTCCCCGCTCGCCCAAAGTAAGGCCGGAAGCAAAGGCTGCCTCCTTCACCGGTAAAATATTCTGAAACGAGCCAATCACGGCATTTTTGACGCCGAAAAGGAGCGCTTTTATTTTGCTTCCCTTGCCGCTTGAGATTTCTTCGGCCTCGGCAAAAGTTACGACGCCGCTTATCTTTTCTTTACTCAAATATTGAGCATAACTTCCGGAAAACGGTCTCTCTATTTTTCCCTCAATCCGCACTTCATCGCCATAACTGAACTCGGGATAGCGGGCGGTTTTTACTAAAACATTGCCGCTAAAGGGCGGATTTAATTTCAATTTAAATTCTTGACTGCCACTTTTCAAGGTTGGGTTGGAAATAATGACGCCGGTAAAAGTTATTTTCTCGTCAAAATGAATATTGACGCTTCCCTGGAATTTCAAATCATCCCCGGTGTAATAAAGCGCGCCCACGATAGTGATAAAAACCAGACCGGCAAGCCAAAAAAATCTTCTGTTTTTGCGCCAAACGCCCCAAAACAAAAACGCGGCTCCCGCCGCGACAACCAAAACTAATATCCAAAACTCTCCTCCGATACTCGACAAAAACACTCCAGCTAAGAAAAACAACGCAACAAAAAAGAAAATGTCGTAAGAAGACATTTTACACTACCTCAGTGTTATAGCACTGCTCGCAGTAGACGACCTCCTTTCTGTCCGGAGAATAACTTGTTTCAAATTCGTTGGGGCAATGGCCTGCACCGTGGAAATGAGAAGTGGTGTTTTGATAGACGCCATTTTCTGATTTTTGGCCGGCACAAGTGCATTTGCGGTGCCAGAGTTTCCAAGGATTCCTATATCTCAAGCGTTCGTAGTGGCGACAGTTGGGACATAAACGCGGCAGAGGAAGTTTAATTCTCCGATACATCGTAAGTTCTTGAGGAACAATCTTAAAAGCAACGGTGCACTGATGGATACATTCTCCGGCGTGAGCACAGGCGACTGATTTACCCACAAAATCGTCTTTAACCGAGGTAATATCATCCGGAATCTCCTCATTTTTGACGTCAATCGCCGGATCCTTCACGTCCGGCTTGCGATAATTGTACCCGCGCGCCAGGATCTCCTCCCTCGCAAACGGGTAGTGTTCTTGCGCCACACTGCCGTTATATGAAAACGGCGAAAGTTCAATCGGAAAGAATTCTCCATATTTATAAATGCGGCCGTTCTTTCCCGCATATGGCATCGCGTCCATGTGTTTTATAATTTTCGATACCAATTCATCATACCCTGCTTCTGTGTATTGCTTGTTTAAAATACAATAACGTTTGTCACGAACCCCAAAACAACCGAAAAGATTTGACGAGTTCTTGCACCAACCAACATAAATACAGTCGCTCTCGCCGCCAAAACAGGCAATCGCAAATTTAATGTTTCGCATCGCCGAGCCACCGCTAGTATATTCAAAAATCAACTCTGAACCAACTCCTGTATATACGCAATCCATTGAATCATTAATTTGAAGGCACCGCCCCATAAAGCGGCAGTTCTCCATCTCATAACTTTCAAAAGAATCTTTTACGTTTCTCACGTTCATTAACTTATCACCGGTGGAGTTTTCTACCTTGTTATTATCAGCATATTCATGAATAGACCGAAGCAACATTTCATCAAATTCCTTTTTTAAGCCCTGGGAAACCGAAAAACTGCCGAAATTAATCTTCTTTAATTCTCCAATATACTGCTCTTTTGTAAGCTGTTTATTCTTGAAAACATATTCTTTATTGCGGAAGTTGGAACTCATGAAGCAGTTTCTGACGTTCCGGCAGTCAAATAAGAAAGACGAATCCAAGCATGAGTTAACGGAGAGAGAATTGTGGACGTTATAATTCTTCGCACCGTAAATCACCCCTGTACAGAGCTCGCTGTCTACGACGAGCAAACTGTCAAAAATCTGCTTCGAACGGTCAATGATTTTTGAATAAAAAACCTCCTCACCGCCAACCATGGAAAAAGCAAGGTAACAATTCTTGGCATCGCGGATAATGTTTGAGTACGGGGAATTTACGCAGTTCAATTGCCAGAGATTGAGCCGCGGCACTTCCTGAAAAAGCTCGCCCCACTGCTCAAAAAAGGGCCTGGAAAAATCATAATCACGGCCGTAGGCTATAGGGTCCCAGGCATCGGAAAACCAGCAATCGTGGCAGAAAACCGGAAATGGTTTGTCCGGTGAGTAAGCGGAAAAAATATCTTTCTTGCAATTCGCGCACTTCGCTTTATACAGCGTTCGCTCGTTTCGCCAAGCAAGCCGCCGCATGATTCTGCAATCCGAACACCACGTCGGCGGCGGAACTTGGATTTTCATGTAGAAATCAAAATCCTCGGCCTCTATTACAAAACTTTGTTTGCAACTTTGGCAGACCTTTGTTTCAGTCATATTTAATCTAATTATACAGGTTCCCAGGCGTTGATTATTTTTGGGAATTAGGGCACAATAGTTCTCGTTATGCTTTCCTACAACGAACTAAAAGTCGGGATGTTGTTCATTAAAGACGGCGAGCCGTATGAGGTACTGGACTACGCCTTCGTCCGGATGCAGCAGCGCAAGCCCGTGGCCCAGCTCAAAATCAAGAATTTAATTTCCGGCAAGGTCCGGGAATACGCCGCCCACCAGAACGACTCGTTCAAAGAGGCAGATATTGAGATAATTCCGGTTGAGTTTATTTATGCGCGGCGCCTGCCTGCCGGCAGGCAGGAGTACTGGTTCCACGTCTCTGGCAATCCCAAATCAAGATTTGCCCTCAAGGCCGACATCGTGGGCGAAGCGGCAAATTATTTGAAACAGGGCAGCGAGGCACGGGCTTTCAAATTCAACGAAAAAATCATCAATATCGAACCGCCCGTCAAGATGGACTTGAAAGTGACGGAAGCGCCGCCGGGCGTCAAAGGCAACACCGCCCAGGGCGGCACTAAAACCGTGACTTTGGAAACCGGCGCCAAAGTAAATGTTCCCCTCTTCATCAATGAAGGCGACATCATCCGCATAAACACGGCAAGCGGCGATTACGTAGAACGGGTGGAGAAAGGATAAAAAGAAAGAGGCGGCACTTTCGTGTCGCCTCCAAACTCTGCAACTGCGGGTTATTTCCACGCCCGCGGCTTGTTCTTTTCCGCCTCTTCGACAGCCTCGAGAAGGAAGGCGTCGAGGGTCATCTCCGGCTTCATCGGCCGATAGACCGTTACCTGACGCCTACTCCTATCCTCCGTGCCGTCTTGATGATGACGGTAACTCAGAATCGCGAGGTGAGTTACGCCCCCGTAAGGAACTCTGCACAAAATCGCCTCCGCCCAAGAGCGATCCCGGGGTTCGTCTACTTTCCTCACCGCGGAGAAAGAGTAACCGGTGTAGTCCTTGCCCCGAGGATGTTTGACCTCAACTCGAACCCAAATCTCTTTGAGTATGGAGTCATTGTAGGCAAGAAACGCCTTGAGAAGTGGATTGTATTTACCAGCGTACTGAACTGTCATCTCCTGCGCTGGAAAATCCCACTCGCTTCTCACGGCCCACAACCAGGGGAAATCCCGGTTCACGAGCCGTTCGTGTTGAATCCTCTCTTGCTCCCTCGGGGACATCGTTTTCAGTAACGACATTGCTGTGCCTCCTGGGTCATCCGACCCTTTGAGCCCGTCCGGGCATCTGGTAGGGGTATAAGACCAGAGTGATCTTATACCATTGTGCTATCTTTAATTATATCAGATAAATCTGATTTTGTCAAATTCTTCTCTTATCAAAACTACTTTTCTTTGCGCCAGACTTACCCCTCAATTCTTCGGCGAAGCCCTTTAGGGTGAGCGAGCTATCCGGTGGTATGACGCGTCATACCACCGGATCTAAAGCGAGCGAGGGGTTGACCCCGCCTGCCCATGGACAGGCGGGGGAAATCGCCCGAGCTGAAGCTGTCTGGCGTAAGAAAAGAAGTTTTAATTCCCTACTTATTCTCCAGCGCCTTTCGGAGCGCTTCTTGGAGACCGGCCACGTCCGGCTCGGGTTTACTCCGTTCGGGTTTGATTTTTTCCTCTTGAGGCGTGAGTTCACTAAGCCCCAGTGGCTTCTCGGTCTCCTCCGGCACCGAACTTTCCCGGATAATGGATTGCGGCCGTGGCGGACCCTGCCTCGGGCGCTCATATCTTCTTCTTTCGGGCCGGTTCCTTCTCTCTAGAAATCCCCCGCCCGCATCGCTACGCGAAGCGTTGCGGGCGAGCCCACCCACCATCGTTTCTTTTTTTGGCGACCCTTCAAATTCAATGCCTAAGGCCGATAAATCGCTTGTATATCTCTTTTCAGGTTTGCCGGTAAAAAGTTTGGCGGGGAGCGGCTTTAGTTCGCCGGCCTCAATTTTGGCAAAACAGTCGCTGCAGTAAACCGGCCGGCCCGGCTCGGGTTTGAAAGGCACAATCGCCGGTTTGCCGCAAATGGAACAAGTCGCTTCATACTTGCCGCTTGGGGGAGCGCCTCCTTCCCCGGCCATAATCCCGCTCCAGCGGTTGATTTCTTCTTCCACCACCACTCTCGGCCGGCCATAACGCTTCACGGAAGAAGCAATCACTTTTTCCTTGATAAGTGGCGAGGCTTGGACCTTAAACGGCGGCAGGGTCCGGGAAGAAAAAGGGCGGCTTGTCACGCCGTTTACCATCAGTTTCAAATAAACGTGGTAGTTCGGGAGATTGACGATATCCTGAATCGTGAATTCCGGCGTAAATTCCGGCTCCAGATATTCAGCATCAGCCGCCCCCACCCGGAAAATAATCATTGTCCCGACGTTGCCGAAAACGGCATCCCGCACCCGGGTGGAAGTTTCGGTCACGAGCTGGCCCACGTACTGATGGGCCAAAATCAGATTGAGGCGGTATTTGCGGGCCTCCGACAAAATGCCCGCGAAGGAATCGGTCGCGAAATTCTGAAACTCATCGACATAGAGATAAAAATCCACCCGTTCCTCCTCGGGAAGGCGGACGCGCTCCATGGCCGAGAGCTGGATTTTGGTGATAATCATGGCTCCAAGGAGAGCAGAATTATCTTCGCCGATTCTGCCTTTAGAAAGATTTACGATAAAAATTTTTCCCTCGTTCATTATTTTAAAAATGTCTATCGTGCTTTTGGCCTGCCCCACAATGTTCCTAATGAGGGCGGTTGAAAGGAACTGGCCGACTTTATTCTGAATGGGAGCGATGGCTTCGTTACGGAATTTATCCTGCCATTCTTCGTATTCGTGAACCCAAAAGGCCTTCACCACCGGGTCCTTGAGATTGGCGATAATTTTCTGCCGGTACTCCTTATCAACGAGTATTCGGGTAATACCCAAAAGCGTGGAATTGGGCGTGTCCAGTAGGGCGAGGACGGCGTTGTTCAAGATGTACTCCATCCGCGCCGACCAGACATTCGCCCAGATTTTGGTGAAAATTCCCATTAAGCCGGAGGCGACCAGATGTTTGTATTTCGGGTCCGGCAACTCCAGCACGTTGAAGCCGACGTAATGTTCGGTGTCGGCCGGATTAAGATAAATCACATCCTCTAGCCGCTCCTCGGGAATTTTGGAGAGAATATCCTCAACGAGTTCGCCGTGGGGGTCAACGACGCAAACGCCTTCGCCGTTTGCAATATCTTGGACGATCATATTGTGCAGGAGCGCGCTCTTGCCGGTGCCGGTCTTGCCGATAACATACATGTGCTGGCGCCGATCGGCGCGCTTCACGCCGAAGAGCCGGTTCTCGCCCCGAAAATCGGTCCGGCCGAAGTAAACTACGTCTTTACTGTTTCCCGAGGAATTAGCCATCTTGAATTAATAATATCACTCTAAGATGCGGAGTACATCGCGCCAAGTGACGATGAGCATTAAAACAATGAGAAAAACGAAGCCCGCGGCGTTAACGACAACCTGAAAGCGGCGCGAAATCGGCTTACCTTTGATTTTTTCAATAATAAGAAGAAGAAAACGACCGCCATCCAGAGCCGGAAAAGGAATAAGATTCAAAACCGCCAAGTTCAAAGAAATGAAAGCGAGAAGTTGAAAAAGATAAACAAGGCCCAAATAACCGGCCTGAGCCGAGAGGGCGAAAATGCCGACCGGGCCGGCCACGGTTTCCAGCACTTCGGGCGAGACGAAAAGCCGGCTGAAAAATGTCCAAAGGCCTACGGCAACCAAAACTAAGGTTCGGAAAGTGGCGGTGAGCCCCCGGTAAAAACTTTTAAGAATTGGCTCGGAGGGAATTCCGATTTCCACCAAACTCACGCCAATCGGTCCTTGCCCCGCGGGCGGTTCCCTCCGGGGTGCGAGAGTCGTCTCAAAAACATCCTTGCCCCGCTTTAGCTTCAAAAAAACTTCTCCTGGGGCGTTCTCCACCAAATCCACAAAAGCGCTGCTTCTCACCGGGTCGCTTAAAACCTCTCTGGTTCTCGCTTCCAAAATGACGTCGCCGCTTTTCAATTTGGCTTCGGCGGCCGGTGAGCCGGGGGCAACTTCGGCAATCATCAAATGTTCCGGCGCGCCGATTGCGAAAACCAAGCTCAAGATAAGCCAGCCAAGGATTACGTTCATGATGACACCGGCGAGAATTATCGCCGAACGGTGTGAGATGGGCTGATTGGAAAAACTTTTCTCGTCCCGCTTGGTTTCCTCGCTTCCGTCCTCACCGAAAATTCTCACAAAGCCGCCGAAAGGCAGGAGGTTTATGCTGTAAATCGTCTCGCCTATTTTTTTACCGAAGAGGCGCGGCGGAAAACCCAGACCGAATTCCTCCACTTTGACGCCCGATAGTTTGGCGGCCAAAAAGTGGCCGAATTCGTGGACTAAAATCAAAAGCGACAGGCCGACGACGACAAGAACGATGATCATTCCTTTATTTCCCTGATTTTTCCCTCAAGGGCCGTTTCAATCTCTTTGTTGGTTTTTTCCGTCTCTTCCTGGATTTTTTCCTTTGATTTGAACTTCATATCCTCGTTGATTTCTCCGCTTTTGAAAAGATTTTCCGCGTGTTTATTAACCTCATCCCGGAGGTGCCGCACCTTGATGCGGTAATCTTCAGCAATGCGTCCCACAAGTTTGGTAAGTTCCGCCCGCCGTTCGGTGGAGAGCTCCGGCAAATGAACCCGGACGATGTTGCCCTGGGGGGCGGCCGATAAGCCCATTGAGGCCGATTCAATGCCCTTCACGACTTCGGGGATAGCCGAAGCATCCCAAACGGAAACCACGATGTCGCGCGGCGGTTCAATGGCGATCGAGGCAACCTGATTGAGGGGTAATTTTTGGCCGTAATACTCCACCCGGATGTTTTCCAAAATAGCCGGCGTCGGGCGATTCGTCCGAATCCCGCCCAATTCCTTTTTGAAATCGGAAAGAACGGCGGAGAGTTTAGTTTTAAAATCGGAAATAAAATCGTTCATTGCTCCATTATGTATTCCAGGGCCTTGCGCTGAAGATTGGCATTGAGATTGAAGCGCACCGCAGCCGTTGCCCGACTAAGGAGCTCTGAAAGTTTCCCGGATTCCGCTTTAACTCCCTTAAAATAAAGATTGAGAATTTCCTGGGTTATTTCTTCAAATAAATCATCGGTCCTTATTTTCTTTCCTTTAGCGAAGCGAAGAGCCAAGTCCAGGCGGCCGAACGATTTTGAAGCGATTGATTTAGCATCCCGGGCGCTTACTTTAAGGCCCACAAGAATCGATTCAAGTTCTTCTTTTCTGAAATGGCGGAAATAAATCCTTAATAGCCGTGAGCGGAGCGGCGCAAAAAGGACTTGCGGGTCGTGCGCTATAAAAACAATGAGTGCCGCCTCTCCCGGCTCTTCAACGATTTTGAGCATCGCGCTTTGTGCTTCCCTGGTTAAGGCCTCGGCGTCCCGGACAACCGCAAGCCGGCGGCTTGACCGGAAGGGCTTTTGCGACAAAAATTTTCTGATTTCGCGGACTGTCTCCACTCCGATTGTTCCTTTTTCATCCGGTTCAATAAAAAAGGTGTCTAAGAACGGTTCTTTTTTAGGCGAAACGGCGCCGAATTCCATTCTCCGAGCCAAAATTTTCGCAAAATGAAACTTACCTATCCCGGGAGCGCCGTAAAAAAGATAAGCGTGGCTCAAGAGGCCGCTTTCGATCAGTTTTTGAAAAGCGGCAAGTTTACCCTCGTGACCGTAAAGCTCCGTCATCGTTTGGTCAAAAGCGTCCGCTTATAAACGTCGAGGTGATTCAAGATCGTCGCCGTGCCGCGGGCAACGCAGAAAAACGGGTCCTCCGCAATGTAGGCCGCCACCCCCAAAGACCGCTTGAAAAATTCGTCCAAATTCCGAAGTTGGGCGCTGCCGCCCGAAAGAATAATGCCTTTTTCCATGATATCAGCCGCGAGTTCCGGCGGCGTGACGTTGAAAACCGACTGGACCGCATCCATTATCTCTATTAAGTACGGATTAATCGCTTCCGCCACCTCATTGGAATTCACCACCAAATCCCGCGGCAAGCCGGAGAGCAAGTCGCGGCCGCGGATTTTCGCCTCAAGCTTCGTCCGGTTCGGCAAGGCGCTGCCCACCGCGATTTTGATGTTCTCGGCCGTGCTCTCGCCAATCGCGAGGCCGTATTTTTTCTTGATATACTCGGAAACGGCCTGGTCAAAACGGTTGCCGGCCACCCGCCGGCTCGCCCAGGCAACAATGCCACCCAAGGAAATGATGGCGACCTCCGTCGTGCCGCCGCCGATATTCACAATCATATTCCCTTCCGAAGAATGAATGGGGATACCGGCACCCAAGGAAGCCAAAAGCGGCTCCTTAACGAGATAAACTTCGCGAGCGCCGGCCTCCCGGGCCGCATTCATGACCGCCCGATACTCGGTGGAAGTAATGCCGGCCGGCACAGAAATGACCACCTCTGGCCGGAAAACGTTGAAAGGACCGATGCTTTTGGCAATGAAATATTTGAGCATCGCTTGAGTGATGTAATACTCGGCAATGACGCCGTCTTTTAAAGGTTTGTAGGTGACGATATTGTCGGGTGTGCGCCCCACCATTTCTTTGGCCTCGGCGCCAACCGCCAAAACGCCGTTATCGGGCCGGCGGAGAGCAACGACGGTTGGTTCGTTGATGACGATGCCTTTGTCAGGTAAAAAAACCAAAGTATTCGTCGTTCCCAAATCAATGCCTATTTTTCTTACAAACATTTTTGAGTTAATCGTCAATTCTTTTAATGTCGGCGCCCAAATATCTCAATCTCTCATCTATCCTTTCGTAACCGCGGTCGATTTCCTCCACGCCCGAAATTTCGGACTCCCCCTCGGCGATTAAAGCGGCGGTCAGGTGCGCCATCCCCGCCCGCAAATCCGGCACTTCCAACTTCATTCCTTTCAAGGGCGTCGGTCCACTTATCGTCGCACTATGGGGAAATTTTCCGGAGAAACGGCAAGGCAAACTACCGAGACACTCCGTAGTCACAATAATATCCGCTCCCATTAAATTCAAGTCCTTGGTGTAGCTGAAACGGTCTTCGTAAACGGTCTCGTGGATTTTTGAAACGCCCTCGGCCTGCGTGAGAAGTATGGCAAGCGGCTGCTGCCAATCGGTCATGAAACCCGGATGGGTGTCGGTTTCAATGCTAGTGGGCGTAAGTTTGCCGGCTCTCCAAAATCTCACACCTCCATTAACCACCTCGTAGTCGCCGCCGATTCTCCGTAAGGTGTTCAAAAAAGTTATCAAATGTTCCTGAACGGCGTCTTTTACGAAGATATCGCCCCCCGTCACGACCGCAAGACAGGCAAAAGAAACCGCTTCGTTCCGATCCGGCAAAATACTGTGTTTTGCTCCCCGCAGGCGCGAGACGCCCTCCACATAAATTGTGCGGTTCGCCCCAAGCTCGATAATCGCCCCCATTTTCTGCAAAAATTTGATTAAGTCCATTATCTCGGGCTCAAGAGCCGCATTTCTCATGACGGTTTTGCCCTTGGCTAAAACCGAGGCAAGGAGTGTGTTTTCGGTCGCCCCGACCGAAGGAAAACGGAAGGTTATCTCTGCTCCCCGTAAGCCCTCCGGCGCCTTGGCTTCGTAAGAAGCACCGGAAATCGTAACTTCGGCTCCAAGCTTTTTTAACGCCTCCAGATGAATATCAACCGGCCGGGCGCCGATTTTATCGCCGCCTACGACCGGCACTTCGGCTCGGCCGGCTCTCGCAAGAAGCGGTCCTAAGGCCAAAACGGGAATCCGGTTGCGGCGGGTGAGCAAGCCGACCCTGGTGTTTTTAATGACCGGCGTTTTGATGGAAACAGTATTGCCGTCTTTTAAAATTTCGCTTCCCAATTCTTCGCAGAGGCCCGCGGTAATTGCCGTATCGCCGATAATCGGAAAATTTTCCAAAACTGAAGGCTCTTCGCTTAAAATGGACGCAACGAGCAACTTTGTCGCGGCGTTCTTGGCGCCGGCGAGCTTAACTTCTCCCTTCAATGGTTTACCGCCCCTAACTACGAATTTCATGTCCTTTAAAGTATACTATCCCATATGAATTTGAAAACCAGACGGCTGCTTTTTTTATTCTTCGCCGCCGTTTTTATCATAGTCAGTGCCTATCTTGTTCTTACCGCCCAAGGGATGGTTCTTGACCTGAAACATCTCCAAATCGTCAAAACCGGCGGCCTGTTTTTGAAGCATTCACCCGCTGATGCCGAAATCCGTTTGAACGGCAAAAAAACAAGCGGCTCCTCCGGTCTCTTTGAAACCGGTTCGCTCATCAGGAACCTCTCCCCAGGCGAATATGAAATTGAAGTATCAAAACCCGGTTTTCGTCCCTGGCGGAAAACGCTCTCCGTTAAATCCGGTCTCATTACCTCGGTTTCCCAAATTAAATTGTGGCCCGTGACGCCCGAAACCGAAAAAATCAATGAAAAAACGGAAAATTTTTATCTCACGGAAAAAGGACTTATTTTTCGGGACGAGGAAAATAAGCTCCTCTTTAACAATGAAGTGATACTGCGGGGGAACGACATTCTGCTCGGCGGGCCGAACTCTAAATTTGTGGTGACGAAAGATAATAATAATTTTTTCCTCTTCGATTTGGATGATCCTTCGTCCGCCACGAATTTGAGCCAGCTTTTCAACTCCTTAAAACAAAGGCAACTCCTCCTGCAAGGCGTTGTGCCCATTAAGAAAGTTCTGTTTCATCCCTTCACGCCGCAGAAAATCCTTATTTCAACCCAAAATTCCCTCTACGCGCTGGATTTCAAAAAACTCTCTCTCGAAAGACTGGCTTTTTCGGAAAAAATCGATGATTTTGCCGTAAGCGGAAGCGAAGTCGTCTTGTGGGACGGCGAGAACCTGAACGTCATAAACCTTCTTTTAAAGATCAGGTCGAGTTATCCCCTCGTGGGCCCTAAAAATCTGAACCTCATCGTTGGGCGAGGCGGAAGAATCATCTTTTTGAACGAATCTTACAAACTCTATCTTTACAACCGAAACGCGGCGACAAGCACACTCCTTGACGACGGAGTTTTTACCGCCGTTCTTTCACCTGAAGAAAAAAGGTTGGCCATCGCGAAAACTGACGGCTCGCTCCAGGTTTTATATCTCGACGATTACCAAAGCGACATTGAATATAAGGTCTTTACAAAAAACATCATTCTTCCGGCAGGCGACGAAAACAAACTTGAAAATGTAACCTGGCTTCCAAAAACCAACCATTTTATCGGCCTCCGAGGGGGCAATCTCTGGGTCACGGAACTTGACACCCGCGACGGCTTGAACGCCGAGGACATTGCCGAAGATGTGGCGAATTACGCCATAAGCGGAAACGACTTGTATTTTTTGAAAGCTGGAGAAGTTTTAAAGACCTCGCTTTAGCGCTTTCGCCACTGCTGCGGTCTTCGCGCTTTGCGTAGCCCGTATTTCTTCCGCTCCACCATTCGCGGGTCGCGCCTTAAGAATCCGAGCGCTTTAAGGCGCGAACGAAGTTCGGCGTCCATTAGAACCAAAGCACGGGCAACACCCAACCGAACCGCTTCGGCTTGGGCGCTCGCGCCGCCGCCTGAAACCCTGACACTCGTTTTATAGCCCTTAAGGGAAAGCTGCTTGAAAGCTGAAACGGCCGTGTTTGCCTGCTTTTGAAGCGGGAAATATTTCATAAGTTCCCGGCCGTTTATAATAACTTCGTCGCGGTTGCCTTTTACGATCCGCACCCGCGCGACCGCCGTTTTTCGCCTGCCTAAGCCCTCAAAATAACGTTCCTTGGGGACGGGTTTCTCTTCTATTTTCTTCACTTTGGCTCTTGTTTTTTGTTTTTCCATAAATTATTTTACTAGAATGACCAATCTTTTCATCCTTGCTTTTTGGAGACGGTTTTTGGGCAACATCAGGGAAACAGCGTGGCGGAGCACCCAGGCCGGGTTTTTCGCGAAAACTTCCTCGTATTTCCTGATTTTGAGGTGACCCAAAGGACCGGTGTGCTTATAATAAACTTTTTGTTTCGTTTTGCGGCCGCTTAAAGTCAAACCGGCCACGTTTTTTACGACGACGCGGTCGCTGCCGGCTTCTTTAGGTTCGTAGGTCGGATTTTTTTTGCCTTGGAGAATAACCGCGATTTCGCTCGCCAGTCGTCCGAGTTTTTTGTTTTTTGCGTCAATAACGTATTCGGCCATAGTTAAACGAATTCAATGGTGGCCATTTTTGCGCCGTCGCCGCGCCTCGCGGCCGCGCGCTTCACGATTCTAACGTAGCCGCCGCGGCGACCTTCATAACGGGGGGCAATTTCGTAATAAACCTTATAAGCGGCTTCTTTGGGAAGTTTTTGAAGAAGAAGCCGAAGTCCCTGCAAATTTCTGCGCTTGCCGTAGCTTACAAACCGCTCGACGAGCGGCCGGATTTCCTTGGCTCTCGCCTCGGTCGTCACAATTCTCTCTTTTTTAATGAAATTCCCCGCAAGCGTTTTCAAAAACGCTTTTCTCTTACCTTTTGTGAGGCCGAATTTTCTGCCCTTCGCTAAGTGCCTCATAATTTCGCCTTCTTCGCTCTCGGTTTTTTCTTGCTACCTTCTTTCGGCGCCTGCCTGCCGGTAGGCATGGCCTCCGTTTCAACTTTAACAACCGGAATGTCTGAAACTTTTTCAAAATGATCCTTCAGAACATTGGCCGCTTTATGGAGCGCTTCCGAGGGACTTAAGGACCCGTCAGTTTCGATTTCAAGTTCCAAGCGGTTATAATCGGTGCGTTCGCCGACCCGCATATCCTCCACCGAAAATTCAACCCGCGTGACCGGCGAAAAAATGGCATCAAGCACGATGGTTCCCACGGAGAGCCGTTCTAGGCGGCGCGACTCCGAAGGCACGTAGCCCAAACCTTTTTCAACCGTAAGCTCCATGTCCAAATCGGCGTTTTTCTTGGTTAAAGTGGCGATGCGAAGCTCGGGATTTACCACTCTGACGAGCGTCGTCGACTCAATGTCACCCGCCTTCACTTCGCGCTCGCCTTTGACGTGGAGTTTCAAAGTCTGCGGCTCGTCGGCGAAGAAATGAAACCGGACTTTTTTTAAATTCAGCGTGAGTTCAACGGCGTCTTCCACCATGCCGGGCAGCGTTGAAAATTCATGGTCCACACCTTTGATTTTAATCTGGGTTATGGCCGCGCCGGGAAGCGACGAAAGAAGGGCACGGCGCAAGGCGTTGCCGACCGTCTGACCGTAACCTGTATAGAGGCCCTCAACGTGAAAAACCCCTTTTTTTCCGTCTTCGGAAACTTTTTTAATCGATACTGTTTCGCTCAGATGTGAATACTTCATATAAGTAAAATTATTTCACCTTGAATAAAACTGACCGACTAAATTGGCGTCAGCGCCAAGGTTTATTTCTTCGGCCCGCGGGTTCGCGACACATTTGCCCTTCAGTTCTTCTTTATTGAGTTCAAGCCAGGCCGGCGGTTGGTACTGCTTCAATTTCTCTGGTAGGCCTTCAAAAATTTTGGCTTTCCGCGACTCGGGCCGAATACCCACAATGTCACCCACTTTAACATGGAAGGAAGGAATTGTCACCTTCCTTTGATTCACCTGAATATGGCCGTGGGAAATAAACTGCCGGGCGACCCGGGGCGAGGGCGCCAAACCCAAAAGATACACTACTCTGTCCAGCCGCTGCTCTAAAATCAAAAGAATTTTCCCTAATGGCTCCTTGAAAAGGTTGCACATCTGGCGGTTCGTGAGGCCGTAGACAATCTGAATTTTCTGCTTTTCCCGGAGCTGCCGGCCGTAATCGGAAACCGGCCCCCTTCTTTTTGCGCCGTGGACGCCTGGCCGGTAAGGCCGGCGGATCATCACGCACTTGGGACTCGAACAGCGCTCCGGCTTCAAAAAAAGCTTGACGCCTAAATACCTCTCCTTTTTTTCGGTTATTTTTCTCATAGCTAATTTGAATTACCTAAACTCGCCTGACTTTTCTCGGCCGCGGACCGTTGTGGGGAATCGGAGTGATATCCTTAATGGAGACAATGTTCAATCCCTGGGCCGCGAGTGAGCGGAGCACGGCGTCCCGGCCGGAACCGACGCCTTTCACGAAAACCTCAACCGTGGACGGACCCGATTTCTGAATTTTTTCCACAATCGCCTCCGCTACCTTGGAAGCGGCGAAAGGAGTGGCTTTTTTCGGTCCCGAGAAACCCAAACTGCCGGCGGAGAGCCAAGTCAAAACATTGCCTTTGTCGTCGGTGACCGTAAGGAGCGTGTTGTTGTAGGAGGCCTGGATGTAAATAAAACCCTTCTCGTACCTTGTCTGGGCGCCCTCGGTCTTTTTTTTAGTCACAACTGGCTCCTTCACGGCTTCCGTTTCCGATTTTTGGATTACTTTCTTTTTTCCCATAATTATTTCAGTTCAACTTTTCTCTTGCCGCTACCGGCCGTTTTCCGGACGTTGCCGCGGACCGTTCTTGAATTGCTCTTTGTCCGCTGGCCCCGCACCGGCAGTTTCTTTACGTGGCGCAAGCCGCGGTAGGCCTGAATTTCCTTCAGGCGGGAAATATTCTGCTTCACAATCTGGCGAAGTTCTCCTTCCACCTTGTACTTTTTTTCAAGAATGGATTGGATTTTATTCACCTCTTCGGCGGTCAGGTCTTTCGCTCTCTTTCCGGTCGAAATGCCCGCTTCCGCCAAAATTTTCTCCGCAAGCGAACGGCCAACGCCGTAAAGATAGCTCAAAGCTATTTCTACTTTTTTATTGTCGGGAATATTTACTCCAACTACTCTCATAATTAACCTTGTTTTTGTTTATGCTTCGGATTCTTGCAGATAACGTAAAGTCGGCCGTGGCGCCGGACTATCTTGCAGTTGCTGCAGATTTTCTTGACCGAAGTCCTGACTTTCATAAAATCTAGAATCGTCTCACGATGCGGCCGCGTCTGTCTTCGGCGCTGGGCATTTCCACGATCACCCGATCGCCGGGAATAACGCGAATGTAGTTGATTTTCATTTTGCCAGCGAGATGGGCGAGCACTTCCTTGCCGTCGTCCAGACGGACTCGGAACAGGAGTCCCGGCAACGCCTCAAAAACCATACCCTCGGCTTTTACGCCTTTTTGCTCACGCGTCATTTAACGATGTCAGTTTGAAATCCTATCAAAATCAAAAATTATTGTCAATTTATCTCAATTTTCACGCGGTCTTCGTTTTTGGGCACGCGGCCGACCCAAAACGGCCAAAGGGAAACGTTCGCTTTTTCAAGGCCGGGCAGGAAAAAAACCGTCTGCCGCAATTTTTCCTCGCTAAGGCCAGCGAGTTCCGCCTTGAGTTTATTAGCTTCAATCGCGGAAGTAAAAACAATGGAGCCGGAGGCATTAAACTCCAGCCGACCGGAGGCAAAATCAACTTTCGGTTCAGCATACTCCAAAGCAAAATCTCGGACGCTCGTTTTTTTCTCCGGCACGGCGGACCTCAATTTATTTTCCAGAACACTCTTCAGCATTTTTTCCTCAAAAACCAGATACTTGAGTTCGGCTTCGCCGAAAAAGCCGAAATTGCCGTCCTCATCGGCTTCGTCAATCCGTTCGGTCAAAAACCTAAATTGCTTCGCTTCGTCAAAAAGCTTGAAGCGCGAAGTAATAAGAATGTTGGTTTCGTTCGTGAGAGCGTTCTTCAAAGTCTCCGTCACTACGGTCCTCGCTTTCTCTAAATCGTTTTCGGTCGGCGTGGGCAATTCGCCCACAAAGCCGCCGCTCATGGCGCTCACGGATTCGGCGTAGAAACCTTCATAGCGGGGTGTTCCTTGAAACCCGGGAATCCGCCATTTCGCGGAGGCTGGCACATTGTATTCCTCGCCGGGCTTGTCGGAAGTCACCGCCACGTCAATTTTCGAAGGCACGATTTTATTGTCCACGATTTTCGCGCCGGGGACGGTGGCTTTCGCAGTCAGGCGGAAAATTTTCCCGTCAGGTGAAAGAAATCTCGTGTTTGCAACAAGCGCCTGGGGCTCGGAACTGAAAGCGTTGTAAACAGTTAGCATCCCTTTGGCTTTGCGCTCCACTTCTTCCTTGCCGGTGGCCAGGAAATTCATCGTCAAATTCTTCTTGGCGGCGATAAGTTCGGCTGGCAAGATAATATTAGTTCCGGCATCAGCTTCCTTCGCCGACGTTTCGGCCCAAACTGTTTCGTTGAAAGATGTTGGAAATTTTTTGAGGGTTATAGTGATATTCGCTTTGGGTAAAACGTTCGTCGCAAAAATGAAAACGCCGGAAACAAACAGAACCAAAAAGGCAACGAAAACGAATCGCCTCATCCGCGATTTCGGCCGCTTCATGATGATTCTTGGCTCTTGGAAAGAAATTACTTTCGGGGACGGTTCTTTCGGCTCAAAGAAAACTTTCGGCAATTCCGGCCTCTTTTCAATTTTCGGCTTTACCTCCGGCGGAGCTTCAACTTCAGTTTCCAGCCTCCGCGGGGCCTTGAACTTAGGAACCGGTTTTGATTTCAGCACAATGTCGGAGATTAATTTTTCGCTTCGGCGAAAAAGCGGGTTCAAGCTTTTTAAACCGGCAGCGTTTGCCATCTCCAAAATTTTATCGTCTAAGGACTCAATGGAAATTTCTTTCTGAAAAACCGATGCTTTGTTCTTTAGAGTATGAAAATTATCTATGGTTCTGCCTAAAACCGACTCCTGGGGAATGTTTAAAATAACCAGTTCGGCCGGCGTCTCACGAAGTGCCTGGAGTGCGAACTGAACATCATCTTTTTTCTCCAGGAATATTTTTTTCTCCGTCTTCATCCGTTTTAGAGTATAATCCCTACCTCTTTATCTCCACAAGAGTTGAAGGCGCTCCCCCGCGTCTGCCTTTATTAAAATAGAAATCAACCTTGTTTCCGAAGTACTTTCTCGCTTCGGCAATGGTTTTAGCCGGCGGTTTGCCGGCTAAATTGGCGGAAGGCGCGACAAGCGGCCCGGTTTTCTTCAAAAAATTCCGGAGCCAAATGTCCTTAGGTAGACGAAAAGCAACGGAACTTGTGCCGCGGTGAATATAAGCGAATTTTTTGTTTTTGCAGGGTAAAATCACGCTTACCGGCCCCGGCCACAGTTTTTTCAAAAGAGATGTCGTTTCCTTATTCGGTTTTACGCTTAATTTTTTCAGGTCGCCAAATCCGGAAATCAAAACAATAAACGGCTTTCGGCGGTCGCGTTTGCGCAAGCGGTAAATCCTTTCCACCGCTCTGCGGGAGAAAACCGAACCGACGATGCCGTAAACGGTGTCGGTCGGGATGACGCCAACGCCGCCTTTTTTTATTATTTGGCTCAAATTCATCCCACGATTGCGCGTATTCGGCGGACGCCGGCCGAAGATGCTTCTTCCTTGATGATTCTGAATTTGCCGATCTCGCCGATACGGGTCACGTGCGGACCGCCGCAGAACTCTTTGCTCCAGGCATCCTCCAATGATTTGCCGACATAATAAATCTTTACCCGTTCCGGGTACTTGCTTTTGAAAAAATGCAGGGCGCCGGTTGCCTCCGCTTCGGTTTTCGGCATTTCCTTGAAACCCACCGGCAAATTCTCCTCTATTTTTTCATTTACGATTTTTTCTACTTTCTTTACCTCGTCCGCGGTCATTTTTCTGGGGAATGTGAAGTCAAAACGCGTCCGTTCTACGGTGATATCCGAACCCATCTGCCGAACATCTTTTCCCAAAACGTCGCGGAGCGCCTGGTTCAAAAGGTGAGTGGCGGTGTGAAGCCGCGTCACTTTTTTCAGTTCCTCCTCGCTTCCCGCTTTAAGCTCACCGGTATTCAATATGAGGCCGTGGCCGCCGAACTTTTTCTCACCCCCGGCACGGGATATTTTCTTATGGCGATCCAAATCTTGCTCAAATGCCTTCCTGTCAACTTCTACCCCTAATTCTTCCGCTATATCGCTTGATATATCAAAAGTAACACCTGCGCTTTGATGTAAACCGAAAATAACCGCGGGAGGGATTAATTTTTTCCCCTGTGCTTTGTACTCAGAAAAAATCTTCTCTGTAGCTTTAATTTCTGGACCAACTTTTTCCTTATATCCTTCATACTCTTCGCTAAAGACTTTAATAACGATATCTGAATTCAAATTACGATAATCAGGAAACTTTCTGTATTGGTCGACTACGAGTCTCAATATATCCTGCGGCGGAGAACCAATATTATCTCTGTAAGCATAAGCAATAACCCGCCTCATTAATCTACGAAGCATGTATCCAGCATCTTTGTTCGATGGACGCACTCCATCGGAAACTAAAAAGGCTATGCCTCGGATATGATCTGAAATTATACGTCGTACACGCATAGGCAATTTCCCAGATATAAGACTAATCAATGGATTAAACAAATCTGTTTCAAAAATGGTCGGCACATTTTGGGCAACCATCGCCAAACGCTCCAAACCCATACCGGTATCCACGCCCGGCGTTTTTAGAGGCGCTAACTTCCTGTTTTTATCGCAATAGAACTCGTTGAAAACAATGTTCCAAACCTCCACGCCGTTTACATAAATTTCCGTGGTCGGACCGCAGGGTCCCTCCGCTCCGGTCGGCCCCCAAAACACTTCCGTCCCCTCGGCGCGGATATCTTTAACGCCAAGTTTTTCCCAAATGGCACGCGATTCGTCATCGCGGGGAACGCCTTTCCGCCAGTCGCCCGCCGGCACCTTGGTCGGGTCAAAAACCGTTACGTAATCTATTTTCAAACCCATCACGTCCTCAATGAATTCGCGGCCGTACTCTACCGCCTTCTCCTTGAAATACCCACCGAACGAGAAATTCCCGAGCATTTCAAAAAAGGTGAGATGTGACTCGTCGCCGACCTCGTCAATATCCGAAGTTCTGAACGATTTCTGAATCGAAGCCGTGTTATAGCTCCCAAAATCCTTCATCGGGTCAAGTTCGCCGGTGTAATACCGCTTGAATTGCTGCATGCCGGCGGTGGTGAGGAGCACCGACGGGTCATCGGGAATAAGCGAGGACGAAGGCACGATAGCGTGTCCCCTATTTGCGAAAAACTCCAGAAATTTTTTTCTTATATCCTCGGATTTCATTTATTAATTTTCTCTCGCCCGGATTTTCGCTTCAATCTCAGCCAGGAGAATTTTCACCGCCCGTAAGCTCTCTACAGCCTTCGCCTCAAGTACTTGCTTTTCCGCCTCGTCAAAAAGTTCGTAGAGGTCAGGAACGACATCCGGGGTCAGATTCTCCGCTTTAGCTCGGGCTTTCAACTCGTCGAACTCCTTCCTTAAATCAAGATTTTCCGAAGACAAATCCTCGCTCCCCTTGCCGAGCTGGTCCAAACCGTTCTCCGCTTCCGCGAGAGCCGCGGTCGCCTGGCCGAAGGCCGAACCATACTCACCGCCATCAAAAAATTTCTTGGCTTGTTCAAAATGGAAATCGGCTTTTTCTAAAAGATTCCTTACCGACTTCTGCGTCTCGGCGCCGGATGCGGCGACTTTTCCTTCCAGTTCCAGGACTGATGCCTCGGCAGCACCGATTATTTCGGCAGCCGCCCTCTGGTCAGTAAGAGCGTTTTCTTCAGCAGCAAGAAACGCTTTTTGCCGGACTAAGTTCATTTTGCTTTTCAGGCCGGAATCACTGATCTTTTCCCTCACTTCGTCAAAAACTTTTAGTTCTTCGAGGTTATTAATGGTCAGTTCGTCCAGGACCTTAATGAAATCTTCGTTTGATTCGGCCCGAAACCGGCCCTCAAACCTCAAAATCAAATCGTCTTTGAGGGAGACGATTTTATCCCGCACCTCCTCCGGCAGTTGGTCTTCAATTCTGTCTAAAACATGAACGGCGTTAAACTCCTTAAGGGTGCCGTCTTTGTAATTTGCCACCGCCTCCTCGAAAATTTTCTTGAAATCGTTCGGATTCTCAAAATTCACCACCATGGCGACGCTTACTTTATCCAAAACGATTCTTGTGTCTTCTATTTCTTTCTTAAAATCCTCATTATGGCTCAAAATTTCCACAAAAAGTTCGTGGTGTCTCAAAAGCTTGTCGGTCAAGAGGCCGACCAGTTTTTCATATTTCACCGCCTCGCTTTGCTTTAGCGAGCTTACCCGTCCGGCGAGGGATAGAGCGCTCTTTTTATATTTCTGAATGGCTTTCACGACGTCTTCGGTTTTTTCCTTTTCTTCCAGAGATTTAATTTCCGCGGCTTTCTTGTTCAAAATTTCCAATTCCAAAAGCGCCTTCGCCTCCTTGTTGAAGGTAAATAAACGTCTGACATCGCGACCCAGTTCTTTAAAAAAATAAAGGGGGTTGGCGGGCAAAATCAAAGGATTTCCCACTCCTAAGTCAATGCTCGCACCCGAGGCATCTTCGTGGGCGAGGGCCGAAGAACCGAGACCTAAAAACAATATTAAACCGACAACAAAAAGTGTTTTGTTAGACATTTGCTTAATATCCTTCCAGTTTTTTGGATTTATGATGCTGCCGGATTTTATCCAGAGCTTTCGCTTCAATCTGCCTGATGCGCTCGCGGGTCACGCCGAAAACTTTTCCCACTTCTTCCAAGGTGTGAGTGATGTTGTCGTCCAAACCGAACCGCATCGAAAGAATTTTCCGCTCCCGTTCGGTGAGGTCGCCCAAAATTTCCCGGATTTGGTCCTTCAAAAGCGCCTGGCTCGCAAGCTGGTCTGGGCTTAAACTCGTTTCATCCTTGATGAAGTCGGAGAGAGTGGAATCCTCATCGTCGTCGCCAACCGGCGATTCAAGGGAGATCACTTCCTGGGAAATTTTCTGGATGTAGCGGATTTTCTCCACGTCCAAATTCATTTCCGTTGCGATTTCCTCAGGCAGCGGTTCGCGGCCGAGCTCCTGCATCAGCCGGCGTTTGGTTTGGGTGTATTTGGTGATGGTCTCAACCATATGCACCGGAATGCGGATGGTCCGCGAGTAATCGGCAAGCGCCCTTGTAATGGCCTGCCTAATCCACCAGGTGGCGTAAGTGGAAAACTTGAACCCCTTGCGGTAATCGAATTTATCCACCGCCCGGGAAAGGCCAATGTTCCCCTCCTGAATCAAATCAAGAATGGAAAGATGCGGACTGCGGTTCACGTAGCGCTTGGCAAGCGACACGACAAGCCGGAGGTTCGCCTGAATAAGTTTCTTTCTGGAAATCTCGTCGCCTTTTTCAATCCGGCGGGCGAGTTCTTTTTCCTCTTTGGAAGTGAGAAGCGCCGTCCGGCCGATTTCTTTCAGGTACATCTGAACGGCATCCGGCAGATTCTGGTCAATTCGCGTCGCGTCCGATAGTTCCTTGGCGCTGATTTCTTCGCCGCCGGCGATGATTGACCCGGATTCCCTGACCTTAATGCCTTCTTTCTCCAGCCGGTCGTAGACCTTCTCCAAGAAACCGAGGTTTTGCTCTATTTTCGGGAAGTAATTCAGCACTTCGGCGTCGGTCACGAATCCCCGGCCCCGGCCGCGCCTTATTAAATCTTCAAGCGCTTCAAGATAATCCTCACCGATTTTAAGGATTCTGTTTCTCACCGCTTCCCTCGCGGGCTTGCGCAAGGTTTTTTTCTTTCCCTTTTTAATTTTCTTTACCTTTTTTTGTCTTTTTTTCATTTAAGGTTCTGCAGTCTTCCCGCCAAAACGTTAAATCTCACCATTACTTCCGAAAGAGCATCGTCGTCACCTTTGTTCTGGGCGAGACGGATTTCTTCACGGAGTTCTTCCATTTGGCGCTTTAGCGATTCAATCTGGAGTTGTTTCACCAGTTCATTGAATTCGGTTTTTAAAATCTCGGGTTCCTTTAGGGCAAACTCGTAGCTCGAACGCATTTCAATCAAACCGAGTTTTTCGTCTTGCGGATTTTCCAAAACCCGCCGCCAGTCATCCGGCAGCCAATCCCTCAAACCATCCACTGTTTTGAGGAGTACAGCATCACCGAAAGCCAAGGATAACAGGCGGCTTGAGATCAAGTCAATGCGGGGAATTGCAGCTTCAGGCGGTTTTTCGCTTGTTTCCGTTCTCCTTGTTTCAACGGAGGGCAGATTTTGGAGTTCGCTCTCTAAGGCCGTCTCCGAAATGCCGGAATGAACACTGAGCTCCTTAATCCAGCTTGCCTGTTCAACTTGGCTTCTGATTTTTCGGATTTTGAGGAGCATTTCTCTCACTAATCTTTTTTTACTCGCGACATCCCGGGGCGCCTCCTTGAAATAACGGCTGAAAATGTAGACGAAAGCCGGCTTTGAATTCTCGAGCGCTTTCACTAGAAAATCAGGTTCGGCTTTGCAGGCATCGCCCGGGTCCTTATAAATCCCCAAATCAATGACCTTAATGTGAAAATCGTAATTATTGAAAACGTCCAAAGAGCGTTCCAAAGCTTTCAAGCCAGCTTCATCGTTGTCAAAACTCAAAAGGACGGTATCGGCGAGACGCCGCAAGCGCTCAAGATGGAAATTAGTGAGACCAGTGCCGGAGACGGCCGCGACGTTCTGCGTCCCCGCCTGCCAAGCGAGAAGAAAGTCCATCTGACCTTCAACCAAAAAAACACTCCGAACCTTCGCGATTTCATTTTTGGACTTATTGAGACCGAAAAGAATTTTGGATTTGTTGAATATCGGCGTTTCGGGCGAATTCAAATATTTGGGCCGGTCCTGATTTACCGATTCGTCGAGCAGCCGGCCGGTGAAGGCAACGATTTTACCGACGTGATTTACAATCGGAAAAATGATTCGGCCCTCAAACCGGTCGCGCAGCATTCCGCTCGTGCTCTTGTGGGCAAGACCCGCTCGCACAATATCGCTCACGTCAAATCCTTTTTTAATGAGGTGGAGGGTCAAGGAGTCGCCGCCCGGCGCAAGCCCTAGTTCAAACTCCTCAATGGTTTTGTCGTTCAAACCTCGTTCCTTAAGATAGCCGCGGGCCTTTTCATTTTTTGCCAAATGCTCCCGGTAAAAATCCTTGGCCGCCCCCTGGAGTGAGTAAAGAACGCCGAATTGCTTCTCTTGGAGCGGGTCCAAGCTCCGCATTGGAATGCCGGCTCTCTCGGCCAAGAACCGGAGCGCTTCCGGAAACTCCAGGTTCTCGTAGCGCATGAGGAATCCGATGATGTCGCCGCCCAAGCCGCAGCCGAAGCAGTGCCACATCTTCCGTTCCGGCGAGACAATGAAAGAAGGGGTTTTTTCGGCGTGGAATGGACAGAGCGCCCGGAAATTCTTGCCGGCGGGCGTAATTTTCAGGTAAGAACGCAGGAATTCAACCAAGTCCAACCTCTCTTTAATTAGGTCGGTTTCGCGAGCCATTAATAGGAAGTTTACCTTATTTTAACGCTCAAAATCAAACAAGATCGTTCAGCCATCACCTCTTCCGTCACCGGGTGTCGGCTTGCTCCAGCAACAAGCCGCACCGCTACGCTCTCGGCGAAAAATCCGCTTCGCGGAACCAATCTTTTTCGCCTCCGAGAGTTGCCGTCAGGGGTAATGGCTTCGCTTAGTGCGTGAAAAACCTACAGTCGGTTTCCTTAATAAAAACCGCTTCGTTTAACAATTAATAACCAATCAAGTAATCCTGCAGAACTTTTATTTTTTAAAGTCAGACTCTCAATACCATTCTTCGGCGGAGCCCTTTAGGGTGAGCGAGCTACCGAGCACTCAATGCTTTGAGTGCTCGGTCTAAAGCGAGCGAAGGGTTGAGTCCCGCCGAAGCGGGACGAAATCGCCCGAGCCGAAGAGTGTCTGACGTAAAAAATAAAAGTTCCGCTACTCGACCACAATTTTCCCGAAATGACTTGAGTTCAAATGATTGTGGTAGTTCCAGCTGCCGATTTCGTCAAATGTGAAAGACCACGAGCCGCCGGCGGGAATCCCGCGGCAGGCGTCAAATATATTCGGCTCTTCGGCGGTGCCGCACCTTTCAATGTCAGAGCCCGGGTAAACTTTATGGGTCGGGTGCATGGCGGAAGCCGGCCAGAAAGGATTGGAACTCTGATTTATGAAAGTTACCGTTTCACCTAGTTTGACAGTGAGGGGGTTCGGCGAGAAACCGCTATCGGTATAAAAAATTGTATTGCCCGGCACCGGTATTTGAGATCCGGGTGTTGCTTCCTGATTATTATCGGCTTTATTACCAAACGCAAAAACCGCGATAATCACTGCAACAATCAAGATAACTATTATTAATAAGTTTTTCTTCGCCATATTTTTCAAAAATTACCCCGTGGGACAAATAGTATCATCTCACGGGGTAATTGTAAGTACCTGCTGAGCTTATCTCCTTCTGCGCTTTGCCGCTCTCCTTCTCCTGCGCGGCGCTGCTTTTTTAGCTCTCCTTCTTTTTGCCATTCTATTTCAGAAAAACTGTTTTAAAAAAGTTTTTTCTTTTATTGACAGTCGACCAAGCTGCCGAATTGTTTACGTATTAATTATAAACCTTTTCATTTAGGTTTTTTTACAAAATCTGTGGATAACTTTTAATTTGTTAAAACTTTTTGCGAAAGATTAAACGTAAATTTTCTTCAAATACTTGTCCGCCTGCTTCAAATCCTGAACCGTGTTGATAGAAAGCCAGAAATTGGCTTTTTCAATTCCGACGGGATGGTGGTTGGACATTTTGACGATTGTCTGCGGCAAACCGTACTCGTTCAACCCGATAGACACGAGCGGATAATCAAAAATTCTTTTGTCCAGTACGTAGAGACCGCAGTTTACGAGTGTCCCAACTGATAACTTCGGGCTTTCAATAATGTCCCGCAGAATCCCGTCTTCAATTCTCAAGACGCCGAAGCGCTCCGGCGACTCCAATTTCTGGGCAAGAAGACATAAATCGTGGCGCAGGCAATTTTCAATGTCTTTTTTGAAATAAAGATTGTCGCCCATGAGCACGAGAAACTTGCTGTCGTTTAAAACGTCTTTGCAGATGGAGAGCGCGTGACCGGTACCGAGCCGCTCGGTCTGTTCAATATATTGGATGCGCCGGCCTCCGTTGCTCGTGCCGATTTGTTTTTTTATCTCGCCTTTCAGGTGACCGACCACAAGAACAACTTCGTGAATTTCCTGCGGCAGCTGGGAAAAAATATGCTCTAAAATCGTTTTCTTACCGACTTTAAGCAAGCACTTCGGAATAGCATCAGTCAGTGGTCTTAACCTCATTCCTTCGCCAGCGGCTAAAATTACGGCTTGCATAAGCGGAGGGGGAGGGATTCGAACCCTCGATGCCTTTCGACATACGGTCTTTCCAGGACCGCCAGTTAAACCGCTCCTGCACCCCTCCAAATAGGATTGCACTAGACCTCCGCCTGCCCTGCCTACCGGCAGGCAGGCGGCAGGCAGGGCTATGCGACCCCTCCGTAATCTTTCAAAATATTACTTGTAGATTTCCTTAATATCAACCGGCTCCTTTCCTCTCCTTTTAGTGCGCTTCACCCAGGCATCGTAACCCAAAATTGTCAAAACCAAAATTAATAAAACAATAATGACGAGGAACGTCACGCTCAAAGGTTTTTGAAGAACTAGAAAAATATAAGCGGCGGCAAAGAAACCGGCAACGTCAACGACAATATCGGTCACGCGGTTCGTCATATGCTCCCCAATCTGGAGCGCCACTTCAAAAAGCTCATAAGCGACGAAAATCAAAAAGGCAATGACGAACGCCGGCCAAAAGGAGACGTTGAGCAAGAGCAATGCCGCGGCCACCATCACCCCGCTCAAAAAATGATTAACCGACCAAAAATCAAAGTATTTCCCTTCCGCCCATAAATCCCAACCTTTGCGCATGGTTAAGCTTTCATCCCTTTTAAGGCCGCTATACGTTCTTCGACCGGTGGGTGAGTCATAAATAAGCGATGAAGCGGAGATGTTTTTCTGCCGCCCAAACCGTGGGTGAAAGGATCATCAAACCAGAGGTGGGAATTAGTGTTCGTGGCACCGGGTAGAGGCGTGGGGTCGCTTGCGATTTTTTTTAGGGCACTTGCGAGCCCTTCAGGATAACGGGTTAAAAGCGCGCCCGAAGCATCAGCCAAAAATTCGCGCTTGCGGGAAATTGCAAGTTGAATGAGCATTGCTGAAATCGGCGCAAGAATTGAAAGAATTATGCCTACAAGAAGCATTAGGCCGCCCGCACTGTTCCGCCTTCGGCCAGCGCTGCGCCAGAACATTGACCGCAGAAAAATATCAGAAAGAATGGCGATAAAGCCGACGAGAATTACCGCAACGGTTGAAACGAGCATATCCCGGTTGCCGATGTGGGAAAGTTCATGGGCAATAACTCCCTCAAGCTCTGACCGGTCAAGCCGTTCAAGTAACCCGCTTGTGACCGCCACCACCGCATGTTTTGGGTCGCGGCCGGTAGCGAAAGCATTGGGCGCCCTCTCATCTATCAAATAAACCTTGGGCATCGGGAGCCCCGCGGTAATCGCGAGATTTTCAACAACATTCCAAAGCTCCCGGGCATTCTCTTGCGTAACCGGACGGGCTTTGGTCATCCGGAGCACGATTTTGTCCGAGTACCAGTAACTTATGACGCTCATTAAAACCGAGAAAATCACCGCAAAGTACAAAATTCCCGGACTGCCGTAGACGCGGGAAAACGCCCAGCCGATACCGATGACAATTACGAAAAATAAGGTAAAAAGCAACCACGTCTTTCTGATGTTAGACGCTTTGTGCGTATAAAGCGAGGTCATACTAGAACCTGACTTTTACTGGTTCCCGTTCAAGTTCTTCTTTGGTTTCAAAAAATTCCGCTTTTTGGAAATTAAACGTCCGAGCAATAATATTCGAAGGGAAAGTTTCAATTTTCGTGTTCAGTTCTAAAACCTGACCGTTGTAAAATCTGCGGGCCGCCTGGATTTTATTCTCGGTATCAGCCAGTTCCCGCTGGAGGTCCAAAAAATTCGCGTTGGCTTTGAGGTCGGGGTAATTTTCCGAAACCGCAAAAAGGGTTTTTAAAGTGTTTGAGAGCATATTCTCGGCACCGGCTTTCTCGTGCAAACCGTCGGCATTCATGGCTTTGGTCCGCGCCTCGGTCACTTTTTCAAGCGTTCCCCGCTCGTGCCTCACGTAACCCTTCACCGTTTCCACTACGTTCGGGATTAAATCATAACGGCGCTTGAGCTGAATCTCAATGTCAGCCCAGGCTTCTTTTGCCCGGTACTTCAGGCGGATAAAGCTGTTGAAAACGTAAACGAGCCAAAGCAGAATTATGCCGACAACTATCAAAATAATGGTCGTTGCGTTCATGGTCTCTAAATTATAGCAAAAGCGCCGGTTAGAAAACCAGCGCTTCTATCTCCTTCTTGATGCCGAATTTCTTTGCTTCGGCTTTAGTCGGATACCAAACATCAAGCCAGTTGCAGCTGTAGCGGGAATGCTTCCGGTCTTCCACGACGAATATCTTCTCGCCGAAAAGCTCGGGAATTTTCACCTCCGTGCCGAAAGGCAGGCAGTTGTTCGCGAGGATCCCGTCGCCGGTGGTCTTACCGGAAGCGGTAATAAAGGGCGTGCTGTCGGTCTCGTCGGGGCTCGAGGAATAGGCCGTGACAACGATTTGGACGGCCTTGGGCGCTGGATCGCTCGGATTTTTGTCTTCTGCAACGGCCGTAGGCAAAAACCCGAGAGCAATAATCAGTCTCGCGGCCAATACGGCTGCTGTAATTACTGTAGTCATATCCAAAAAAAATAGCCCGCTTCATTAGGCTAATAATCCCATTGTAACCCAACCGCCGTAAAAGTCAAGTAAAATAGTCAAAAACCCTCATTTTATAAAGGCCTGCCTGCCGGTAGGCAGAGTTTTTAGTGTTTTAATAACCCATTCCCATGCCGCCGCCGGCAGGAGGTGCTTCTTTCTTCTCGGGAATATCGGTAATCGCCACACCCACCGTGAGGTAATTAGCCGCGACCGAAACCGCATTCAAAAAGGCGGTTTTGGTTACCTTCAAAGGGTCAATAATGCCTGCTTCCTTCAAATTGGTAATTTTGTTGTCAATCGCGTTGAAGCCCGTCCAGATGTTCTTTTCGCTCCTTAATTTCCCGATAATCTCCTCGGCTTGAAGACCGCTGTTTTCAATAATGGCCCGAAGCGGCGCCTCGCGGGCTTTATCAATAATGAGCCGGGCCGCGCCGTGAACCGTGGAATCGTCTCCCCCTTCCGCGGGCGAGGCATGAAACAGAGCCATGCCGCCACCGGGGACAATTCCTTCCTCCATCGCCGCCCGAGTCGCGTGAACCGCGTCCTCCACTCTTTGCTTCAATTCCTTTTGGGCGGTTTCGGTGGGCGCGCCGACTTTAATCACGGCCACTCCGCCGGCGAGCTTACCCAACCGTTCCTGTAATTTTTCCTTGTCGAAATCGGATTCCGTTCTCTGGACTTCAGCTTTCAACTGGTGAATTCTCTCATCAATCGTCTTTTTATCCCCGGTGCCGCCCACAATCGTAGTGTTATCCTTGTCGGAAATAACCCTTTTAGCGCGGCCCAAAACTGACAAATCAGCGTTCTCCATCTTTTTGCCGATTTCCTTGGAAATAAACGTGGCGCCTGTCACGACCGCGATATCCTGCAGCATTTCTTTCTTCCGGTCGCCGAAACCTGGAGCTTTGACCGGCACGACATTGAACGTACCGCGAAGCTTGTTCACGATTAGAGTCGCCAAGGCTTCTCCATCAACATCATCGGCAATAATCAAAAGTTCTTTTTTGCCGCTAGCCACGATTTTTTCCAAAAGCGGCAGTAAGTCACCAATCGCGGAAATTTTCTCGTCGGTCACCAAGATATACGGGTCATCCAGTACCGCCTCCATCCGCTCCGCGTTCGTAATCATGTAGGGCGAGATATAGCCGCGGTCAAACTGCATCCCTTCCACCATTTCGTAGGAATTGCCGACGGTATTGGAATCCTCCACCGTCACCACGCCATCCTTGCCGATTTTCTCCATCACTTCGGCAATAAGCTTGCCGATTTCATTATCCTTGGCCGAAAGAGAAGCTACTTCCTCCACCTTTTTGTTGTCGTTAATTAACTCTTTTTGTTTTTCAAGTTCCTTAACAATGGTTTGGCTTGCTTTTCTCAATTCCTCGCCGAGTTGAATGACATTAAAGCCTTTTTCGCGGATGACTTTTTCGCCTTCGTCAATCATGGCGTGGGCTAAAACCACCGCCGTCGTTGTGCCGTCGCCGACGTTGTCGTTCGTTTTCTCGGCCGCCTGCTTGATAAAATCCGCGCCGAGGTTTTCGTATTTTTCCTCAAGCTCGATTTCTTTGGCGACCGTGACGCCGTCAAAAGTGACCTGTGGCGCACCGTAGCCCTTTTCAATCACCGCCGCCCGGCCGCGGGGACCAAGCGTCATCCGCACCGCTTCGGCAAGCTTATCAATGCCTTTTTTCAAAGCCACCCTCGCATCTTCGTTAAACAGAATTTTTTTAGCCATGATTTTTAATAGGACTTATCAGTCCAATAGGTCTTATTTACTTGCAATCATTCGATGATTGCAAGTATACCGTCCTCGTCGCCGACCAGATATTTTTTCCCGTCCAGTTCAAACTCATCTGGCCCATACTTTTTAAAAAGCACGACGTCGCCTACTTTGACTGCCATCGGCATCCGCTCGCCTTTTTCGTTCAATTTCCCGGGACCCGCAGCTACAATTTTCCCTTTCACGGGTTTTTCTTTCTCGGCCGTATCCGGTAAAACAATGCCGGACTTGGACATTTTTTCTTCCTCAATTGCTTCTATAAATAAGTGGTTGGAAAGAGGTTTGAGGTTCATGTTGGTAGTTAAGATTTTAGTGAAAAAAAAACTATTGTCAAGATAATGGCTTTCTAAAAATACTCACCCCCGATCGTTGCCGACCGGGGGGTTATCGCTACAGATGCCTAAGGCATCATTGAAGTCTCGTGAGGTCGAAGGGCTTACGGGAGCGCTTACCCTTCCTTGAAGAGGTTCCAGTTGTCCGGGCTGGGTTGTACCCTCACCAAGAACCCTACTCGAGGTAAGACCTGGCCTGGAGGGTGACCTCACGACTAATAGAAATCGAGTGTGCGGAGATGCTCCCGCAGTAGCCCTACTATGACGTGCCGGCGAATCCGGACATTCGACATCCCCGCAGAGCTTTGGGTCACCAAGCGCTTGGCGACCCGCCATTCCACGCCCGACACGCAATTAGATGGCCGGGGGAGACACGCACACGCACACTCGATCCTTGATTGCTGTTATCAAATTAGTCCCGCCGCCAACCGATGTCAAGTCCCTCAAAACCGCTCTATTTGTCAATAAACCGGCTTGGGGATAAAATAAAAAGTCCCATGAACACCTCCTGGTTTCAAAAATACCCCGAAAACGGCCTTATCAAAAGGGCTTATGCTTTTGCCGAAGAAGCTCACAAGGATGTCAAAAGGGAAAGCGGCGACCCCTACATTACTCACTCTCTCTCGGTTGCCGAAACCGTCCATAAGTGGGGTTTGGATGAGGCTTCGGTTGCCGCCGCTCTTCTCCATGACGTCGTCGAGGACACCAACTTCACCTTAAAAAACATTGATAAACAATTTGGCAAGGAAGTGGCTTTCCTCGTTGATGGACTCACCAAACTCAAAAAAATCCAGTACCCGGAGCACGACCCGAACGTGGAGACGCTCCGCAAGTTCATCATCTCTTTTAGCCGCGACCTCCGGGTCGTCATTATTAAGCTCGCCGACCGGTGGCACAATATGAGGACGCTCAAGTTCCTGCCCGAAGACCGGCAGAAAAGAATCGCCTGGGAAACATCGGAAATCTACGCCCCCCTCGCCTATCGGCTCGGTATGCAGCGTCTCTCGGGCGAACTTGAAGACCTCGCCTTCCCTTACTTTCATCCCGAGGAGTATCTATGGCTTTTGGACAACGTCAAAGACCGCTACGAAGAGCGGGAATCTTACGCTAGGAAAATAAAACCGATCATCAGGAAAAATTTCGAGCGTAACGGCATCAAAGTCATCGCTATTGATTCCCGGGCCAAAAGATACTCCAGTTTGTATAAAAAACTCCAGCGCTACGATATGGATTTGGATAAAATTTATGACCTCGTGGCACTCCGCATAGTCGTGAAAACTATTGAGGATTGCTATGCGGCTCTGGGCGTCATTCACAAACTTTATCCGCCTCTGCCAGGCCGGATAAAGGATTACATCGCAAGACCGAAACCTAACGGCTACCAAAGTTTGCACACCACGGTTTTCGCTCTGGAGAATATTATCACCGAGTTTCAGGTCCGCACCGCCGAGATGCACGAAGTAGACGAGCTCGGCATCGCCGCCCACTGGGCTTACGAACAAATCAAAAACTCCAAAAGACACAGCGAGCAATGGAAGGGCGTTCTCTCGCGTAAGGAGCTTTTATGGGTGGAACAGCTCCGCAATTGGCAGAAAAGCTTCTCCGATAAGGAACTAATTGAATCCATCGCCGTCGATTTCTTCAAGGACAGAATTTTCGTCATTACGCCCCAGAACGACGTGATTGACCTGCCCGCCGGCGCCACCCCCGTCGATTTCGCCTACCGGATTCACTCCGATGTCGGCAACAACTGCGTGGGCGCGAAAGTGAACGGCAAAATCGTACCCTTAAACTACGAGCTCCAGTCCGGCGACATCGTGGAAATTATGACTCAAAAGACCAAAAAACCGTCGGAGGACTGGCTCCGCTTCATTAAAACTTCGCTCGCGAGAAGCCAAATCAAAAACGCCATTAAAGATAAAATTAAAACGCTGCGGGAGAAATCCGCCCCGGCAGGGGTTGAATTCAAAATCGTCAATCAAGACCGTCCCGGTTTCCTGAAAGATGTCACCGCCCAGTTTGACGAATCAAAAATAAACATCGGCTACCTCTCGAGCGAGACCGACAAACGCGGCGCCATCTCGGCGGTAACCGTGAGAACCGCCCCGCTTACCAAATCCAAACTGGAGCAGATTCTCGTTAAAATCAAAAAAATCGCCGGCACCAAGGAAGTAAACTACAAATTCAACCGCTAAGTTTCGGGATTCTCGCCGCCCAAAAGCTTATCTAAGATCGCCTGCCATTCTTCTTTGGAATGGAAACGAATTTCCATTTTTCCCCTGCCATCCCGGCGCATGATCTTGACCGGCGCGCCGAAACGTTCTTCTAGGCGTTTTTCCCAATATTGTTTTTCCGGGTCAGGCGTTTCAGCTTTCGCGGCGTGGGACGCATCTCCTTTAATAGTCTTACCGTGAACAAACTCGCTGAATAAGCGCCGCTGTTCATTGATGTCGGAGGTGGCAAGAAGAGCGATGGCCTGCGAAGCGTTTATTTTCCCTGCCCCCAACGCTTCCTGCATTTCGCCTGGAAGAGCGAGAAGCCGCACTGTGTTTGCAACGGAAGCCCGACTCTTGCCGACCCGGGAGGCGACCTCCTGCTGGGTTAGATTAAACTCGTCCTGCAGCCGCGCGTAGCCCCTAGCTATTTCCAATGGATTCAAATCGCTCCGCTGGATGTTTTCCACAAGCGCCATTTCCAGTTTGGCTTTCCCGACATCCACTCTCTTTACGATTGCGGGCACGCTCCGCAAACCAATTTTTTTGGCCGCAAGAAGCCGGCGCTCTCCAGTAATAAGCTCGTATTCCACGCTCGTGCCGGTCTCCGTTTCTTTTTCAACTTTGGTGACCACTAAGGGCTGGATGATGCCGAACTCGCGGACGGAACGGGCCAAATCTTCAATTTCTTCATCGTTAAAATCTTTCCGCGGCTGGTAGGGGTTGGGTTTTATTTTCTCAACTTCTATCTGGAATATCGCTTCATCTCTAATTGAGGGACGGGGAGATGCTTGAGAAAGTGTCTCGCCTGCCTGCCGGTCAGGCAGGGAAACCGAGCGGGTATGGTTGTCCCGCCCCAACGGGACAGAGCGAGGTTGAGAGTCGAGCGGCGTTTCATTCGCTCTGGGTGAAATGACCGCGTCTTTTGAGAACATCTCCCCGTCCCGATCTTTTTTGGGAATAAGAGATTCCAATCCTTTGCCTGTCATTCTCTCAATTTTATATCACTTACAAAAACTAAAACAGAGGGGCCGCATTCCGCCTTTTAAGAAGCATCTTTTCCTTCATTGAAGGACTCCGGGGTAATTAATTCAATTTTTGATTAAAGAACTCACCGGAGTTTGAAGTACTTCGTCACTTCCCAAGAAACGGAATACACTTTCCTCTGCTTTAGCAACATGCACATGCACGAGTCCGCAATCTCCCCAAAACATGTGCCGGAAACCAATTTGGCGCCGTACGAACGCCTCACAGGAAACCAAACACGCATCCCGAGAAGACACGAACTAATAAAGAATGTTAGAAGAACCGCGGGCGCTGTCAATCAAGCCGTTTGTGGATAAGACGGGACGCCAATAACCTCGCGGGCAAGCGCCTCATAGGCCCTTGCGCCGGAGGACTGGGGAGCGTAGAGCATTATCGGTTTTTTGAATTGGGGCGCCTCGGCGAGACCCACCGAGCGCGGAATTTCAATCTCGTAAACCTTGTGCGGAAAACGCCGTCTCACTTCGCGGGCGATTTCCCGGGAAAGTTTCTCACGTTTGTCGTACATGGTGAGCAACGCTCCGGCCACCTGGATCTGATGCCCCAAATTGTTTCTCACCAAATCCAACGTTTCTAAAAGCTGATTCAATCCTTCCAAACTGTAATACTCACACTGGATGGGCACAATGACCTCGTCAGCAGCCATAAGGCCGTTTACCGTTAGAAGATTCAAACTCGGTCCCAAGTCAATGAGAATGAAATCGTATCGGTCGCGGATACGGTTTATAAAATTTCTAAGATAAGTTTCCCTATCCGGCAAATTCACGAGTTCCACAAGCGCTCCGGCCAAGTCCGCCGAGGACGGTGCGATTTCAAAATTAGAAAGGTAGGTCGGCTTAATAATCCGCTCCACGGCTACCCCGGCTAAGAGCGCGTGATAAATCGTTTCGTCCGGCGCGTGCGTTGCGCCCACTCCCACCGTCGCGTTGAATTGCGGGTCAAAATCAACAAGGAGCGTGTGCTTGCCGGCCATCGCAAGATAGGCCGATAAGTTCATCGCGGTCGTGGTCTTCCCCACCCCGCCTTTCTGATTGCAAATCGCTATAACGCGAGCCATATAATATTTACTCTACCCAATATTTGTGGCATTATCAATAAAATTTCGCCTGCCTGCCGGCAGGCAGGCCCGGGTGGCGGAACTGGCAGACGCGCAGGACTCAAAATCCTGTGTTCGCAAGGACATGTGGGTTCGACTCCCACCTCGGGCACAAATAAAAATCCGCGGTTTATCCGCGGACTTTGTTTTCGTCTCTCTCGGCTTTTTCTCTTATTTTCCTGTCGGCAAAAGCCAAAATCCAAAGAATGAAAAGCGCGGCGATTGTTCCAAAAACCGCAACAGAGTAAAGACCAAACCCGGAAGCCATACCGATTCCGGCCGAAACCCACAAGCCCGCGGCGGTGGTAATCCCGCCCGGCCGGTGCTCCACCTCCCGGAAAATAACGAGGCCGGCGCCAACGAAACCGACGCCGACCACAATTTGCGAAGCAACGCGAAGCGGATCAAAGACAGTAACACCAATGAAATTTTCGCTCACCAGTTGGGAAACAATTACAAAAAGAGCGGAACCGACGCTTATAAGCGAATAAGTCCGGAGCCCCGCCATTTTGCCGGCGAACTCCCGCTCCAGCCCCAAAACTCCCCCTAAAATCAGGGCGGCAGCGAGCCGGAAGATAACGTCCCAATTGTCGCTTATCAATTCCATTGTTTTATTTTAGCATTTCAAAGTTTCGCAGAACTTCCGCCCAGTTGACTACGTTCCACCAAGCAGCGACGTAATCCGGCCGCTTGTTTTGATATTTGAGATAATAGGCGTGCTCCCAAACGTCCAGACCTAAAATCGGCTTCTGCCCCTGCATTATTGGACTGTCCTGATTCGGCGTCGTCATAATATCCAATTCGCTATTTTTAACAACCAACCACGCCCAGCCGCTGCCGAAAACACCGGAGGCCGCATTCGCAAAACTTTCCTTGAACTTGGCGAAATTGCCGAAATTTTTATCAATTGCCGCCGCTAAATCCCCTTGTGGCTCACCACCTGCTTTCGGCGCCATGATTTTCCAGAAAAGCGAGTGGTTGAAGTGGCCGCCGCCCTGATTCCGCACCGCTGTCCGAATATCCTCCGGCACCGCTTCAAGATCACCAAGCAGTTCCTCAAGCGTCTTACTCTCCAAATCCAGGTGCCCCTCAAGCGCCTTATTCAATTTATCCACGTAGCCCTGGTGGTGCTTGGTGTGATGAATTTCCATCGTCCGCGCATCAATGTACGGTTCCAAAGCATCGTAGGCATACGGTAGTTTTGGTAGTTCGTGCCTCATGCCGCTTTTTGCTCTTCCGCCTTAAAATTATCCAAGCGGAGCTTGGCTTCGTCGAAATTGCCGTCTCTCACCAGTTGCCGGAAATCGGGGTCGTTGAGCAACTCCCGGAAAGCGCCGGAATTTTCGGCAATCCAAGCCGCTCGCGCCGGCGTATCAGCCACACCCGCAAGCTCCATAAGACGCAACTGCGCCTCATTGGTTTCCTGAACACTTAAAGAATCACCTGTTCGTTCTTCTGGTTTTATGAATCTCTCAACCATGTTCTTATTTTATACTATCCGTCCTGCGGCGGAAAAAATAAAACGCAATGGTAAAAATTAGAGCTGCGGCGGCTAGGACGGCGATAAAAAGTGATTTTTGGCGATTCAAGAAGAACTCGCTGCCGTAGACGGCGCCCAAGGCGAAGGGCAGTTCCGCTAAGGCGGTTGCCAAAAGATATGGCTTAAATCCATATCGTAGAATTCCCAGAAGATAACCGGGAATCTCCGCCGGCATGGCGAGCCGAAAAAGAAGAACCAAGAAAAAATTGAGCTTGTCGGCGATTAAATTCTCGTAATAATCCAATTTTCCGGACGCCCAAAAACGGTTGATAATGCGCCGGCCCAGGCCCTTGCCAATGAAGTAAGCAGCCGTGCCGCCTAGAAGCCAGCTGCCGAAGAGGAGAACAAAAGTGGGGAAAAGCCCGAAATTGTAAACGGCGACCGGCACCAGAACTACGCTTGAGAAAAAAGCGAACATTGCGGAGAACGCGCCGAGAACAAAAAAAATAAGACCGACGACAATCTCGTTGCCGGCAATGAGCTTCCCCGAAACCGCCAAAAAATCCTCAAGAAACCTTTCCGCTTCATACGAAGTCCAGATGACAAGCGCAAGAACAACAACGATAACAAACAGAAGAAATTTACTTCTCATCGTCTAACCAATCAGCTTTTTAAAATCCTCAACCATCGGCACCGCTTCCGGCTCCACTCCGTAATTCAAAGCTAGATGATAAGCCGTGAAGTGAGCAAGAATGATGGAGTTGAAAATTTTTTCTACCGGCGAGGAACCGGTCAAAACCACTTTTTCAACTTTGAATCTCTTGCCGCTCATAAGTTTTATCGTTACGGTCGCTCTTTTTGTAATGCGAGAATAATCTGCGCCGTCTTCCAAAAATATAAACGCCAATTTTTCGTTCATCGGCTTTGTTTCTCCGTTAAAATCAAAACCCGTCATTTCGTTGTGGTTCAATTCCGGAAACACGTTCGCAAAAGCGGGTATCTTCGCCGTTTCGTTGAAAATAACTTTCCAAACATAAGAGAGTCCTTTATTTCTGTTGGAGGCGTAGATGACCGGTACGAAACCTCTTAAACCCTCGGCAAGTTTCTTGCCGTTTTCTTCCGAATCCGCCGGCTTTAAAGTTTTCGCAAGAAGCGACGACGCTTCCAATAGTTTCTCATCGCCGATTGCCTTCAAAAGCGCGAGGAAACTGAAACCCAAAGCGACCCGCGGCTGAATTTTGTTTTCCGGAAATCTAAGGTAGGGAGTTTTATCCTTTTCCGCAAGTTCCAAGAGCTTTCCTCCCGCACCAATCGCCATTCTTTTAAAATTTCTTTTACCCGCCTCATTGTAGGCGTCAATTACCTCCTCGGTGTTGCCGGAGTGGGAACACAAAAGGACGAGCCGGTCGGCTTCCAGATATTCCGGCAGGCCATAATCGCGGTGGACGGCAATGTCCAAATCCGGCCGCAAAATCCTCACGAGATCGGCGGCGAGATTAGAACCGCCCATGCCGACCGCAAGGAATTTGCGAAACCGCTCTCCATCATCGTTAACGATCTCCGGTTTCCAGGCGAATTGCCCGAAAAAATTTTTAATATCTTCGTAAATCATTTTTTCTGCTTCCATGATCAATTATAACCCTAAACGCTTCTCGTCCTCATGTTTGCTTGCCGCCGCCCTATACAGGCAGTACTCGCAGTTTTCTCCCGGCTTCGGCAAATCGCCGATAAGGCACTTATGCGCGGCGAAAACGGTTTTTTCCACCCATGCGTCGTTCCCTTTGTACGGAATGATTTCCACCTTGAATTCCAGCTTGCCGTCAAAGGCCGCCTTGTCTTTGTCGCCATTGGCATAGACAAAATAGCCGACGTCCGAAACCTTGAAACCATTCTGCCGCAAGAGCCATTGATAAATTTCCATCTGCCGCTTGTAGGAAACCCGGTATTCGGAATTTATGTTCACGCCATTCTGGGTGCTTGTCGCTTTGTAATCCACGACAATCAATTCTTTTTTATTGTCAATCCAGATATCGTCTATTGCGCCAGTTATTAAAAGTTTGGTCGGCCGATGAAAAAACTGAACGCCTTGGAAATTATTCCGCCACTCGTCCATATGGTCGGAAGGGTAAGGCACCGCCTCTATCCCGTAAGCGGCCATGAGCGGATGGCGCTCTCCGCGCGCCCGGTGCAGATCAAATTCCTTTTTCAGCAAGAAATCCACGGCGTTATTCAACGTAAACGGCGGACCGGACGGCCGTCCAATGCCTAAGCGGCGGTCCAGATAAAAACACCGCGGGCACTCGGTGAAAAGCTCCAACTTGGAACGGCTAAGCTTAAAGGGCTCTTGCGAGTCGGGATTGAAAAGATTTCTTATCCTCTGCCCATTCGGCATCAGGAAGCGAAAACAAAATTAAAGCCCAAGATAACGAGAATAAAGGCGATAACGGCGAAAATCCAAAACTCAGAACCGTTCATAGTTTTTTATTTTTGAATTATAAGACGCGGCGCTTGAGAAGTAAAGCGTTGAAGGCGACTATCACGGTTGAAAGCGACATGAAAACGGCGGCAAGGGCCGGTTCTAAAAGTATTCCCTGACTTGCAAGTACGCCGGCGGCAAGCGGCAGGGCGACAATATTGTAGCCAGTTGCCCAAAAGAGATTTTGAATCATTTTGGAATAGGTCGCCCGCGAAAGTTTGACGATGGAAGTGATGTCGCGCGGGTCGTTCCGCACCAAAATTATGCCGGCCGATTCGATCGCCACGTTCGTGCCCGCGCCGATAGCTATTCCCAAATCCGACTGTGTTAGAGCTGGCGCGTCATTGATGCCGTCGCCCACCATCGCCACCCGGCGGCCTTCGGCTTGAAGTTTTTTAACTATATTCGCTTTCTCGCCCGGCAGAACGCGGGCAAAATATTCCTCCAAACCGGTTTCGAATGCCACCCACTTGGCCACTTCTTCAGAGTCGCCAGTCAGCATCGCCGTTTTCACGCCCAATTTTTTGAGTTCCCGCACCGCTTCCTTAGATTCTTCCCTTATTACGTCGGCTAAAGCAAAGAAGCCGTAAAAAACGGCATCCGAAACAACATAAACAATCGTTTTGCCCTGATTTTTGAGTTCGTTAATCTCTGCCCGCAGCGCTTCGGGAACAACCACGCCGCTCTCGTTTAAAATCGCTTCGCCGCCCACAAGAAAAATTTTCCCGTCAATTGTGCCCCGCACGCCCTTACCGGCCACTCGCTGGAAATTTTTGACTTCAAGCAAATCAATGTTTCTTGTTTTTGCCTCTTTCACAATGGCGTGCGAAATGAAGTGTTCGGAATGAGCATCGACGGAAGCTGCGACCTGAAGCAGGCGGTCCGTCGTCGTCGAATCATAAGCCACCGCTTCGGTCACACCGTAAGCGCCGCGGGTAAGCGTGCCGGTCTTGTCAAAAAGCACTACATCAACGTTCCTTGCCGCCTCAAGTGCCAAACGCTGCCTTACCAAAAATCCGCGCTTGGCCGCAAGTGTTGTGGAAATAGAAGCGACCAAAGGCACGGCAAGCCCGAGCGCGTGCGGACAGGCAATGACCAATACCGCAACCAACCTCGAAACGGCAAAAGAAACTTCCCTACCGGAGAGAAGCCAAGCAACTAAAGTAATAATTCCGGAAAAAACGGCGATAATCGTGAGATAAAACGCCGCCCGGTCGGATAAAACCTGGAGCCGCGATTTGGAGACCTCGGCCTCGCGCACGAGCCGCATCACGCCGGAGAGAAACGTTTGTTCGCCGATTCTGGCCACCTTGATTTTGAGCGAGCCGTCGGTGTTCAAAGCCCCGGCAATAACCTCATTCCCCGCCTTTTTCTTAATCGGTTTGGACTCGCCGGTCATAAGCGATTCATCTACGTCGGATTCGCCCTCCGTTACAACACCGTCAGCCGGAATGCGGCCGCCCGGCCGGACAAAAATAACGTCGCTCACCTGGAGTTTATTCAAAGGAATCATCTCGCTCTTGCCGTCTTTTATCACTTCGGCTTTATCCGGCAGAAGCTTGGAAAGTTCAGAGAGCGCCCGCCGCGAACTCTGCACCGCCCGCATCTCCAAAAAGTGACCAAGGAGCATGATGGTAATTAAAGTAGTAAGTTCCCAAAAGAGAGTATCTGCTCCGGCAAAAACTGCATAGACGCTCCAGAAGTAGGCGGCGGTTATGGCGATCGCAATCAGAGTCATCATTCCAGGCAAGCGTGCCTTCATTTCGCGCCATCCGCTTGCAAGAAATATCCAGCCGCCGTAGAAAAATACAACCGAGCCCAAAATCGCCGCGAGATAATCCGAGCCGGTAAAAACCGGCATTTTGATTTTCAAAACTTTTTCGGCAATATCCGAATAAAGGACTACCGGGACGGTTAAAATCAAACTCACCCAAAACTTGCGCAAAAAGGAAATTGTGCTGTGACCGGCGTGCTTGTCATAATCGTTGTCTCCCTGCTCTTTGTGCTTGTAATGCTTTGCCTTTTCTTTTATTTCCACAAGCCGCATTCCGCAGTCGGGACAAAGACCGGGCACGGATGATTTAACGTCCGGGTGCATCGGACAAATGTAAACTTTTTCACTCATTGATTATTTCTTATTGATTTTCTGCCAAAGCCAGACGGCGAGGAAGATGCCGACAATAAGCCAGACAATCCAGGTAAGCGTAAAGAGCCACCCGAATCCTCCCCAACCCATCATGTTTTGACCCCAATTCCACATCATATTATTCGAATTATTATCACCAAGAGGAGCCGACCAACCTCCCCACATCATATTCATCATGGGCATCCAGCCGCTGCCGCCAAAAGGAAATGCCGCCGAGGTATCGCAACCGGAAAGACGCTTGCCCATGACAATATGAATTTGCTCCTCGCCGTCTTCACCGTGCGTCTGAATCATCATCGCGTTCATGGCGGCGTGCGAATCTCCGGCCATTTGCCCCATAAAATACTCGCCGAGTACCCCAAACTGTTCGTCGCTCAAATTCTCGCAAGCGACCTCTTTGGCTTGAAATTTATCCCAAAGCTCTTTGCCTTCTTGTTCTTCGCGGGCAGTATGCTCGACGACTTCGTTCCAATCAACCGTCGTATTGGAAAAATTGCCCATCATTTGAGCCTTTGCTGGGCCAGCAATAACGAGAGCCAATCCTAAAACAAAAGTTGTAATTATAAATTTCCTCATAACTTTCATTTGAACCATTCCTTAAAAGATTTAGGCCAACCGACTGTGAGGAGCAACGCCAGCGGTGCTCCCCAGTTAGCCCATCTTTCTACGAATTCAAAAATTGACTCTCCGGCAACGGGGCGCATAAGCGCGGTCCAGAAGCCCCAGAAAGCCATCCAAAGAAGCGCGAGGCGAACTGGTTTAATTAGAATCAAAACCGCCAAGAAGACATCCATTAAACCGACAAGCCACAAAAGCGTGGTTGCGGTCTGGGCATCAGAGATGCCGAAAATAGAAAACCATTCCACCCATGCTTTGCGACCCTGAAGCGCAAATACACCGTGACCGATAAACTCTCCGGCAACTGCGATACGCAGGATCCATTCAATAAGTTTTGTATTCATAGGTTCATTTTATTACTTTTTATCATTTTATCCAAAAACTAAAACTTTGTCCGACTTCTCAACCATTTTTAATAAATCGGACATCGTGGAAACCGGACACACTTTGCTTTCGCTCTTTCCACGCAATTCGAGACAAGTGCCGCAGGCGTATATTTCGCCTTTCAGTTCTTTGAATTCCGCCAGTTTTGCAGAGATGTCAAAATCTTTAGAATCGGGAATAGCATCAAGCTCCGAGCCTTCGTTCATTAAAAAAACTTCTACCCGATGACCGGCTTTAAGCGCCGTGATTCCCAAACGAAACGTATTCCAAGCGTGTTCCGGTTTATTTGACTGCAAGATAATACCCAACTTCATATGGGTTTCAGTTTACTTATCCAAGCCAGTTCCGCAACTTTGGGAACTTCGAACAAATCGGCAAATTGGAACACCAGCGCTCCAATCCGTAATAACGACCCGCCCGAACGGCGGCCAAAAACGCGAGAACGGCGGCGTCAATAATGTGGTCGTCCACGATAAACCCGTGCTCCACAAAAGGGAAGTTCGCCACTGGAAAATAGTAGAGAAGCATGAGAATCGCGCCCAAAATGGAGCTCAATCTCACGCCGATACCCAAGATAAGCGACACACCCAAAATCGTAAGACCCCACTCGTTAACGAAATTAACGATGCCAAGCAGACTGTCACTAGCAAGCCACTGGTAGAATCCGGCAAACGTTTGCGCGCCCTTCAGGTAACCGGCGGCGCTCCAGTTCGGGTCAAGAATCTTGGTGATACCAGCGTAAAACATGAGCCAGCCGGTTACGACCCGCAGGACAAAAAGCCATTTCGCCGAATTTTTATTTAACTCCTGATTCATTAGTTCATTTAATTTTCCGACCTTTTCTTATCATTATAACGCTTGTGTCAAGATTTTTTACCCGCCGCCAGGTGAAATGCTCGTAAATACTTGACCACAAAAATCCGAAACTCAAAGCGAACATCAGTTCCTCAAGCGGTATGCCCAAGACTAAAATTCCGGAAATAACGCTCAAATTCCATACTTTTTCAACATAACCGGGGAACATTATTATTAAAGTCAAAAAATATAAAAAGTAGAGGCCAAAAAAAATAAATGCGCTTGCAATCATTTTTTTCTTCAAGTCGGGCCGGCAATACCAAGTAAACAATCCTCCCGCAACTAAAGCAATAGCGGACGAATAAATGGGATTTAGATTCGTCGTCAAAAGAAGAACAACAAGAATAACCGGTGTGGAAATGATTGCCCACAAATGATAACGGTGGCCTCCGGCGTGCCGTTCTTTTTGCGGCATTAGCTCGTGTTTTGTGCGGAAAACCCGTTCGTAGAGCACAACCGCAATTCCGCCGATGCCGAAAGAAAAAATCAGACTTTCTACGTCAAAACCTGTTCGCATCGCCAAATCAAAGAGCGAAGGCGGCGCCCAGTACTCCGGCACGAAAAGCGGTTCGGTAAAACCCAAAAGAGAAGTCCAGAAACTCACCGTAAGCATTTCTTTCCGGCTCTCTTTATTTTTCAGCGAAAGGTAGACCGCAAACCAAATCGCGAGAAGTATCAAGCTCCAAATTAACCAAGCGTATTGCATTTATCCGATGTACTTTTTAGGGTCGGCATCAAAATGATCCTTGCATGATTCAGAACAAAAGTAATAAGTTTCGCCTTTGTAAGGGCTCGCCTGTTTGATAGAAAACGATTTTAATTCCATTCCGCAGACAACGTCAAACGCGGTTTTTTGCTCCGGGTCAATGTGAAATCCGAACCAACCGAGAATCGATTTCAATTTTTTGCGCATGATAAACTTTCTATGCTCTTGACTGCATAAACTTGTTGTGCAGGGAGGCGAAAATCCACGCACCGATGTAGGTATAGACGGCTGCTTGGAGAAGTCCGACTACAAATCCGCCGAAAGTTATGGCAACGTCGCCAACGAATTTATCGACGTTCACCAAATGAACCAGCCAGCCGAAAAGCCGGAGAGCGAAGTCCGGCCACAAGGCCACGAAAACCGCGCAAACAACGTAAACAATTCCCATTGTCCCGGCGGCCGCGAGGGAAAATTTTTGCTTGTTCAATTCCATAATTTTTGTATGTGTTAATTAACTACCGACCTTTTTGATTATTTTCAGTTACTGATTCTTGTTATCTATGCCAAACAGTTTATGGAGCCAGCACCAGCCCCAAAAACTTTCAATAAGGGCTATCCAGCCGATAACGGCGATAACAAGATTAACCCCAGCCGCCTCATACTGTGGTGCCCATGGACCAAGCCACCAAAAAGCCAAGAGAAACCGCAAAATTCTGTCCAACTTACCAAGATTTTGAGTCATTCTTAATTAATTATTAGTTTTTCGGCCTTTCCCTTTAATTATAACCATCCTGTCGATACTAAACTCCGCAGCTTGCACCTCCCGTGCCTTCGGGCGGCGTAAATTCGGCGAGAATCCGGCTGAAGCCCGAATAACTGGAAAAAGCCGGCCCTAAAATTTCTTTTGGACTTACGTTCTCCCAAGCAATACCTTTTGATTTCAGATATTCGGCGATGGTCGCGTAAGTGTCGGGGAACCATAGTGAATTCGCTTGAAACGCCGCGCGGTACATTTCTTCTTCGCTTGCGCCTTGGGCGGCCAAAAGTTCCAAAAATCCGAGCATCGCCATGCCGTGATTGCAATCCGGGAAATAAGTGGAATTATTGCAGCAGGGTCGATAGATATTCTTTGAAACTTCCTCTACTAACGCCTGTTGTTTTGGCGTAAGAACAACAAGAAGAATTTTCGAGTAATACTCCATTGCATCACCCTTAGCCAAAGTCCAGCCACCGGTTGAGGCAAAATTTCCGGCGCCGCCATAACGAGTGTCCATCATCGGGCCTTCTTCAAGAATCGGATTTTTGTTGGCAAGACCAAAAGCCCAGAGTAAGTTTAGGACAAATCCGGCGTTTTCTCCGTTTACAACCAGCTTGCCGTTATTGTCGCCGTAGAGCAGTTTCTTCTCACCTTCGCTCAAGCCGCCCCGGCTGGCATAGACCGATTCAAACTTATTCGGGTCAATGGCGCCGGAATCAACCAACTTTTTTCCCAAATTCCCCCACTCCGGCCAGAAAACGTTGCTCTCATCTCCGGCAGCCGAGAGGAAACTCCCCGTAAGCGGCGCCTCCAACCCGCTCCGGTAAGCGACGGCGCCCAGCACAATGAGCACCGAGAAAATGATGCTAAGCGGTAAAGTTAATTTCTGCATTTTAATTCTGCGGCAATGAGCAGCCGCTCGCTTCCGACAGTTTTTGGAGACCTTGATAACCAACTAACTTTCTACCGTCGGGGAAAATCCAGGTCGGCGTTCCTTCAATGCCGAGCGCGATGCATTTCTGCGGTTCGTCCGGGCACTCCACGTAAGGCACTTGCTCAAAAGCGCTTCCGAAATTCGCTTTTTCCTTCTGGCACCAGGAGCAGGATTCGGCGCCGTACATAGTAATGTTTTTACCCGCAAGACAAGCGGCAAAATTATTGAGCTCAGCCGACGCCTTCTTACCAGGATTGATAATCAGAACCGCCACAGCCGCGGCAACAATAATTAAGATGATGATAAATAACGAATATTTCCTCATGGTTAGCAACAATTTTTCATTTTTTCTTCAAGTTCAGCAATTTTTTGATTATCCCGCGGAGATGAAATACTTTTAGAGAACGGCAATACAAAGTAGAGATATGTAACCGCCGCCAATGCTACCGCCTCAACAACCAAAGTAAGCCAACTGATGTTGTTTACGGCAAAATAAACCAGAATAAAACCAGGAACAATGGTCGCTGTTCTGAATTTTAAGAAATTCTCCGGCGCGACACCCATGCTTTTCTCGCCTTGGTAGGCAATGCCGACCACGGTGCCGCCCATAAGGATAGAAACCAGTAATTGGTAACTAGTAACTAGGAGCACACCCGATAGGATTCCGATTAACAATAAAAACCAGGTACCGGAGACGCCGGCGCAAATGGGGCAAACCTTGAAGGGTAAAACCTTATTCAATAGCCAAGCCAAGCCAGTGATAACGAGAATTGAACCTGTTGTGATGACTAAAGCCATAAATTTACAATACAAAAATTAATAACCCTAATACAATCATAGCCGCTCCGGTTCCCAATCTCATCAGCCGTCTCTCTTTTCTCTGCCAGTCCCGCACCTTCGTGAGTAGTCCTTCGTGGCTTGCAATAAGAAGAATTATCACAAGCGGCAGGACGAAAATGACGTTGTAGAAGATGAGATAGCCGAAACCCCGAAGATAGGTGCCCGCATCGTGAAGAAGGCCCAGCACCATGAGGTACGGCCCGCCGGTGCAAGGGAATTCGCACAAACCCACCAAGCCGCCAAGTGCAAAAGCCGCCGGTAAAGAGGCCTTGGCCATGAGTTCGGCCATTTTGTGATGGGCCGCATCCGGAATTTTGAGCTTAATCGGAAATCTTGGGAAAAATTCACCGACAATCTCCAAGATGCCCCAGCCGATAAGAATAAACGCTCCGACCTTCGCCATGAAATGCGGCGTGTTGAAAAAATGAAGCGCGTTCAATATCCCAAGACCAATCAGGACATAGACCACGAAAAGCCCTAAGATGTAAGTGCCGCCGATTTTTAGGATCTGGCCGGTTTTCCCACCCAAACCGACGAGAAAGGCGCAGCGGTAGAAGGAGTTTCCCGCCACTGGATACGGACCAAAGAAGATCCTGGCCTGCTCCTGTAAACCGGAAGAAAAGGAAAAACCCAAGAACCAGTACTGCCGCAAGAACAATCAAATAAATCCTCTTCATTTTATGGAGTGACCAACGCCGTTATTCGGAAGCGAAGAACTGCTCCGTCCCCGGTTTGAACATAGACAAATCTTTCAATGAGGCCGACTCCAGCCGGTCCGTGGGCGGCCGGGTCGAAAACCACGTTAATTTTTCCCGCGCCGCTCGGGGCAACTTCGGCTTTAATCGGGGTGGAAAAACCGTGGCCGGGCATGCCGAACGGCCCAAACTTCCTGCCGGCCAAATCCAGAACGGCCGTCGTACACATACAGGAAGTGTAGATTTGGTTTATGGTTAGCGTTTCGCCGCCGGAATTCACGAAAGAAAATTCGCGGCTCACGTTACCTCCAGCCATGGAAATGGTCCCAAAATCAAAAGACGGTTCGTCCGTCTGAAGAGCGGAATTTAATGATGCCTGAAAATTATCACTGCCCGCAGGCGCCGGTTTGGTAACAAGGATCAAACCAATGCTCGCTACCACGAGCAAACTGATAATTATTGTTGTTTTTATTTTTGTGTTCATGTTTTTTGCGATTGTCAAACTAAAAATCCCGGGGATTCGGAATAAGAGCGCGCTAAGATTCGACCGTTCCGATTACGGTTCTATCTTAACGCCAAAGACAAAGTGGGACTCGTCTCCAAAAGAGAAAGCCAGCGCCGATTGTTTTTGATGGAAGAGGTGACAAATTCACTGCCGCCGGTTCTCTGGAAAGTCGCCTCTCGTAAGCCGAGACCGGAAAATTCGGGCGACTTCAGGAGTAGCGTAAGTAGAGCGAGGGCAAGAAGAGTTATTCCCGCCAATAAGGACTTAAAAGCCGCGTTGCCGAAATTCTTAAAAAAACCGATATGGAAGGAAGCGAATCCGAACAAGTCATTATTGGGACAGACGGCGCCCTGCACCGCTGAGGCAATGCAGTGACCCGCGCCGTGGCTCATCGCCGCAAACCCGAAAACGGCGATAAGGACCAAGCTCGCGAAAGTCAAAACTGCTAAAAAGGATTTCATTGGGTTGAAAACACTATACCACAGCCCATTTGACAAAACAAATTCCCTGCCCTAAACTCGGAAATTAAGGATTATCAAGTAAGAGGGCGAAAGCCATTCTGCTTCAAGTCCGAAGGTCGCAAATTAAAAAGCAAAATGGCTTTTAACCAGGATAACGGTGGTTTTCCTCCGCGGAAGATGTATCAGGGTGACTGGAAGTGCTCCAAGTGCGGCAAAGCGATTACCGAGCTCCCTTTCGAGCCGGATCCGGCCCGCATGAGCAACTTGATGTGCCGTGATTGTTACCGCGAAGAAAGACCTCCGAGACGGAACTTCCGTTAAACTCATCCCGCCAGTCCATGGACTGGCGGCCCCGCCAGTCCATGGACTGGCGGGATTTGTTTTTATCACACTACTCTTTCTTTTCCAGGTCCAAACAAACGGAGTTGATGCAATAACGCTTGCCCTGCCTGCCGGCAGGCAGGCGCCCGTCCCGCGGCCCATCGTCAAAAACATGGCCCAAGTGCGCCCCGCACTTTCTGCACAAAACCTCGGTGCGCCGCATGCCTCCGCTTAAATCTTCCTTTAGTTCAATATTGTTCAAATTGGCCGGCTCGGTGAAACTCGGCCAGCCGGTGCCGGAATCAAATTTCGCCTCCGACGAAAAAAGTTCGCTGCCGCAGACGGCGCACCTGTACATACCCTCGGCTTTTTCATGAACATATTTGCCGGTGAAAGGCACCTCGGTGCCTTTCTCATATGCCACGCGATAGAGTTCTGGTGGTAATTTTTCTTTGTCCATCTCTTCATTATAGAAAAAGGGCCCGTTTTCCTTCTGGTTTGCGGGGCCCGTTCTCCGGTTTGCCGGCTTCATGAGAGAATAATCAGCGCGAAAACGCCGGCGAGAACGACAAAAACGATTGCCATCATCGCTTTCTCCAAAGAAACCGACTTCTTCTTTTCCTGCCGCTCCTCCAAAAAAATTTTATCAAGCACTCAAAAAACAGAAAGGCCTCTCCTTCAAAAAGAGGCCTTTCTCGAACAACCCTCCACCCCTTCTCTCCTCACAAGATTTGGGATGGATTGTTTATTTTCAGGTTGTGCCTTGAATTATAGCACATCGTTAAATTTTACAAATCCACAGGCTTTGTGCTTTCATGAAAGCGGTACCGAAACAACCAAACCCGAAGAAAGGCGGCAGCATCCATGCTGATTAAAGAAATTTCCGATGCGGCTTTCGGGCAAGCGCTTGACTACTGCAAGCGGCGCTACGAAGAAGCCGATGAAGCGGAGTGTTCACTCGAGATGGGCGCTTTCCTCTACGCCATGATGAGAATCAAAACGTTCAAAAATCTCGTCGAGGCGTTCCGGAGAACCGGTGAAGATTTTCCGCTCTGGAAAATTCTTCGCCACGATGCCGAAGAAGCCATCCACGGCTGCAACATCCTCAAGGAACAGGACGACCTCACCGAAACCGAACTCGCCTCTGTTTGCCTCATCTCGCATCTCGCGTGGGAAATGGCTAACATGAAGCGTAAGCGCATTCGACTCGCAACAAACTTCGCTATCGCCCTTCCTACCAGCTTGAACTGAAAACGGCCCGATTCACCAGGAATCGCGGCCGTTTTGTTTTCACATACTCACTAAGCATTCACTTTATCCCATATGGGATAAAGTGAATAAAGACAATCGCAACTTAATAATTAATAATTTATAAAAATTAGAAAAATCAAAAGGGCAGTCATCCGGCGGACGACTGCCCCTCGTTCTTGTTACTCCATCCCTTAGTTGTGCTCTTCAGTGCGCGGGCTTCACGTCGGTGTTTTCCTCCGGATGCTCATCGTCCTTCCACGGCCGGATGACCGTGACCGCCGGGTCGCGCGCGTCCACCATCACGTTGAAGACGTCGTGAGCCGCGAACTCGCCTCTCCCCCGAAGAACAATGCCCTCAAACCGGATTCTCTCCGAAATGGGCGCACCGTTCCCCTGGACGAAGAAGCACCTCGGCCGAACTCGCCCCCTGGCGTTGAAATACGCCTCTCTCGTCCGGCGGCTGACCCTCCGTGTCACGAGGTGCAGTAGGTCAACTCGGACGAGCGCCCCGTCGGTGATGGGTTTTTTCGCCCCCGCCATCATCTTCTGAAAAATCTGGGCCTGGGATGGAGCAACCTGTACCCGCATGGTTTTTCTCCTCTCCGCTTAAGTTGGATGGATTGAGGATAGATCACTAGGGACTAAGAACAGATTGTAGATATTAAAAGAAAATAGTCAATAAGGGGTGTGGATTGTTAAAGTCAGATTTTCATTCTCTCAATTTTTAAATTGAGTTTGATTCTCTTCTATTCACTTTCTCCCATATGGGAGAAAGTGAATAGAAGAGACTATTAATAAATGAAATTGAAACAGGAACCAGCTTTTTGCTTTAATAGATTATTTAAGAAGATTAGAACGAAAGCGCCGCGGTCCGTAAATTCACGGAGCGGCGCCTTTCTGGCTTCTCGTAAACCTCTTCAGCTTGCGCTCACGACGAGCTTGGCTCCGACGAGCACCCGGAACGGGCCGAGATTGAAATCATCCTCTGGCTTAACGTCGGTCCGGTTGCCGTCCGAGCCAACCCAGCTCACCTTTTTGAAACTTGACGGATTCGGCTTGAAACCGAAGGTTTTCGCAAAAGAAATCTCGCGGTGGCAGTGGGGACACGAGAGAGATTCCGCACCTGGTTTTCTCTGAAGCTCAAGGTCCAGAGAAACGATGCCGTCGCAGTGCTCACACTTGCCTAAACCCATGAGCGAAACCGGAAGTTCCGGCACAACCGTCATCGTCACCGTAAGTTCAACAAATCAATCAAACCTACGTGCCCATGCCGCCGCCCATCCCTCCTTTCATACACCACCTGCAATCCTTGCCGTGCGTGGCAACTAAGTAAATCGCCGAGAGGCCGACCAAAACGTAAACAACCGTTGCGAGCGTGTCGCCCAAGTAAGCCACCACGTTCCAGCCGAAAGCGGTCAAGAGCCAGTTCAAACCGCCGATGACGAGCAGGACGAAAGCAACTTTGTGTAAAGCTTTCATTTATTTTTGATTTGGAAACCGACCTTTTGTCTACCTAAATGTATTATAGCAAAACGCCGCAAAAAGGTTATTCATATCTTAGCGCCTCAATCGGGTCTTTCTTACCCGCCTCTCTCGCGGGATAAATGCCAAAGACGAAGCCAATGAAGGCGGAAACCGTGAGTCCCAAAATCGCGGCCGGAATGGAGAAAGAGAATTCCCACCCCGAGAGCACCGCCCGGCTCAAAACCAAAGAAACGCCGAACGACAATAAAAACCCCAAAATAATTCCGATAACGCCGCCGATGCCGGTCAAAATCACCGCCTCAAAAAGAAACTGGCGCAAGATATCGCTCTCGGTCGCGCCGAGCGCTTTACGCAAGCCGATCTCCCGCGTCCGCTCCGTAACCGACACAAGCATAATATTCATGATGCCGACGCCGCCGACGAGGAGCGATATTGCCGCCATGGCCGTAAGAAACGCGGTGAGCGCCGTGGTGATCGTGCCTACGGTTTTAATCGCGTCCGCCTGGGTCTGGACAAAAAAGTCGTCTTTCTCCGGATCGGTGATATTGTGGGAATTACGGAGAGTGATTTTGATGTCCTCCACCGTGACGGGAACATTCACTTCGCTGTCGGCTTCCACCACCAGCCGGTGGAAATATTTAATGCCGAAAATGTACTGCCCGGCAGTGGTGTAAGGAACTATCACGCCCTGGTCAAAGTTCAGAAACGAAAACTGGCCGGTTTTCCCCAAAATACCGATAACCTGGAAATTGCGACCCTTGATTTTTATCCGTTTGCCTAAAGCGTTTTCCCATTCGCCGAAAAGTTCTTTCTTCACTTCCGAGCCGATTATCGCCACGTCGGCGTAGCTTTTAATCTCCTCAGCGCCAAAAAGCCGACCCTCGCTCGGGTAAATGTTGTAAATTTCCGCAAATAAGTCGGTGACGCCGAAAACGTTCGGCCGGTAGGTCTCGCTGCCGTAATAAGCCGTCTCGCCGCCGAAAAGAACGGGCATGAGCTTCGCTAGATGGGGCACATTCGCCTTGTTGCTTAAGGCGTCCAAATCTCTCTGCTTCAGTGAATCTGTAAAGGTGGAGATGAAATCGGTCGGGCCTTTCGGTTCGCGGCCCGGGATAACGGCGATGGTTTTGCTTCCAATGGACTGAATCTGCCCTAAAATCAAACTTTCCGCCCCGGCCCCCAAAGACATCACCATGATAATAGCCGTGATGCCGATCACTATCCCCAAAATCGTAAGGAACGAGCGCGATTTATGGGTTTTGAGTCCCCGAACGGAAGTTTGAAAAGTGTCTCGAAAGTTCATGTCATTTTTTGAAGCTCACGCCCGTTGTCCTCTCGGCGACTTTTTCATCGCTGACGATTTCCCCGTCAAGGAGTTTAATCACCCGCTCAGCGTAATTGGCCGTATAGGTTTCGTGAGTGATTAAAATCACCGTGTGGCCGTGCGTTTGGTTCAAATTGCGGATGATTTCCATGATTTGGCGGCCGGACTCCGAATCCAAATTGCCGGTCGGCTCATCGGCAAAAATCACGGCCGGGTCGTTCACGAGGGCGCGGGCAATCGCGACCCGTTGTTTTTCCCCGCCGGAGAGCTTGGTTGATTCGTAATGCAAGCGGTGAGCGAGGCCGACATCCGCAATCGCAGCTTCGGCCATTTTTCTTCTTGTTCTCTCGGGTATACCCGCGTAAACCAGGGGCAGCTCCACGTTCTCCAAGGCGGTCATCCGCGGCAGAAGATTGAAAGTTTGGAAAACAAATCCCATTTTCTTATTGCGGACTAAAGCGAGTTCGTCGTCGGAATACTCGTCTATGGCTCTGCCTTCAAAAAAATATTTGCCGGTACTCTGCCGGTCCAAAAATCCCAAAATATGAAGCAAGGTTGACTTGCCGGACCCCGATGGGCCCATGACCGCCACGAATTCGCCCGTTCCCACGGTGAAATTTACGCCCTGGAGCGCGGGCGTCCCCGCCCCGTCCGCTTCGTAGGACTTCTTAAGATTTTTAACCTCAATGAGGGACATCTGTTTTATTTCTCAAAAGTCACTACTTTATCTCCATCATTCAAGCCCGAAATTATCTCCACGTTGCCGTCCGAACCGCGCAAACCGGTTTGAACATCAGCTTCTTTAGGTATGTTTCCCTCGAGTATTCTCACAAAAGTCCGGTTGTCATCGCCCACCACCGCCCGCGCCGGGACGTAAATAACGTTTTCTTTCTCTGCCGCGAGAATATCAATATTCGCTGTCATGCCGGATTTAATCCGTTCGTCTTTTTCCGTAAACTGCAGTTTGGTCCGATAGGTCGGCACTCCTTCAATGATTTTCTCGGCCGGGTCAATTTGGAAAACCATCGCTTGGAAAACAACGCCGCTTCCGTAGGCGTCGAGCGTCACTTTGGCCTCATCCCCGACTTTGATTTTGGCCACGTCCACCTCCGGGATATTGGCTTCGATTTCCAGTTCCGCCGCGGAAATGACGGAAGCAACCGCGGCATTCGCGCCGACAATCTCACCAGCTTCCGCTTCCACCGAAGAAATTGTGCCTCTTATGGGCGAGACAAGGACGGTTTTGGCAAGCTGGGTTTTAATGGTTGAAACGGAAGCTTCGTAGCTCTTCTCCGACACTTCGACTGAGGTGACAGCAGCTTTCTGCGAAAGAATGGCTTGTTCCTTATTGCTTAACGCGACAAGCGCATCATTAACGTTGCTCCTTGCCGTGCTCAAACTCGCCCGGTAAGTGTCAAGCGATGATTGGTTCAAAATGCAGTCGGCATTCAGAGCTTTATTCAAATTTTCCAGAAGCCCTTTAACTAGATTAAGGTGGGTCCGGCCGGCGTTAAGCCACTCGCCGCTCTCTGTTTCCGATAAATCGGAGTTCAACAACGCAAGTTCGCTTTTCCATTTTTTCAAATCTTCTTCGGCCGCCGCCCTTTCACCGCCGGCGTTAACTTTCGCCTCGTAATCGCAGGTGTCGAAACTGAGCTGATAAACCGACTGGCCGGAACTTGTAAAAAGCGAGGTTATCTTCACGTGAACCGCGTCATCGGCTTTAAGATAGGCACTATTCAAATCATTTATCGCTCCTGTGTAAACGTTTCCGAGGGCTGTTTTCGCTTCGTCCAATTTTGCTCTCTGCGTCGCCAAATCCGATTCGGCTTTGGCAAGTTCGGCCGAAAGCTCAGCCGCATCCAGTCGCACGAGCACCGTCCCTGCAAAAACCGTATCACCTACCTTCACGCTTACGGAGCGCACCCGGCCGCTTGTTTCAAAAGCGAGCGTCACGTCCTCCGCTGGCTTCACGCGGCCGGTGACGCTTACTTCCTGCAGGATGTTGCCGCGCGCCGCGACTGCGTATTCGTACTGCGGTCCTTTGTCGCGGCTCACGAAATAAACAAAAACCGCAAGAACAACGACAATCAAACCGATGATGACTTTCTTGCTCTTGAGTATTTTCAAAGCCTCTATATAATATCACCTCTAAAAAATCTTGTCCCCCGTGTAGGATTTGAACCTACGACCATCTCCTTATCAGATGGCAGTGAGGCAAAAATAAATACCCCAATCTCTTGTCCCCCCACCAGGATTTGAACCTGGGACCATCTCCTTAAAAGGGAGCTGCTCTACCGGACTGAGCTATAGGGGGATATTTATTTTTAATTGAGGAATTCTAAACGCCGAGGCGTTTTTCTCCTTTCGCTCCCAGCGAGAAAAGATAAAGATAGACTGTCCTGATTAATTCTTTGCGGTCCATATCGCTTGATGTATCTTAACAAATCGTGTAATAATTTCAACATTCCCCGGTAGCACAGCGGTAGTGCGGCGCTCTGTTAAAGCGAAGGTCGCAGGTTCGAATCCTGCCCGGGGAGCAGAGTAGGATTCGAACGGGAAAGGGGTCGGGAAAACGGGAGTTTTCCCGTGGTAGAAGTACTGAAACCGCAAGGTGTCAGAAAATTTCGCGAAGGCGAAATTTTGTTCGATTCCCTGCCCGGGGAGCCCATATAGAAAGTTTAAGTGGAATTTGGTATAATAAAGCTGTCGAAAATCAATAAAACATATGGCAAAATCTAATTCAGCGTTTATGAGGCCGATGAATATCAGCGAGGAACTGGCTGCTGTGGTCGGCTCGGGGCCCATGCCCAGGTCGGAGGTCGTTAAAAAGCTCTGGGTATACATCAAAAAGAACAATCTCCAGGACCCGATGAACAAGCGCAACATTAACGCCGATGATAATCTTAAGAAAGTGTTTGGCGGCAAAGCAACGGTGAGCATGTTTGAAATGACAAAGCTCGTTTCCAAACACCTTTCCTAGGATATTTTATCTAAATCTCTTCCGGAAAAACGAAGCGGCCCCGAACTGATGTTCGGAGCCGTTTTCGCTTCTGCGGTTGCCCGTCACTCGCTGTCGGAACCGACGAGCGCACGACGGAACCGCCGGGGAGGGCGGTGACCGTCGGTGAAATCTTCTGTAGCGAGACACGCCGGACACCCCACGATACCGTCCGTGTTAGGGTGAGCAACGGCGGGTTCGCTATCACTGATGCAGAAGAGGCCAGGCAGCGGCCGCCACTCGCCTTCGTTGGGCTTCAACTCCCGAACGTCATCCAGAGTCCTTCCTGGCGGCAAGGCGATAATCCCCTGAAACATATATTCCTCCAAGATGGGGGCTACCTGTAGTTTATGCACTTTTCCCTCAAAAAATCAAATCTGCGAGGAATATAATTAAATTAGAACTCTCAGGGAGGGAAAGTGGACGCGACTGAACTCTCCGAAAAGCGGAAGGAGTTAGGGATCTGCCTCTACGGCCTCAACCCCGCTTGGATTACGGCGGTAAACCTCGCCGCGGACGGAGAAAAATCGTTCGTGTACAATCTCACCGTCACTCTGGAAGTCTGCCGATGGAAAAGAGACGTCGGCAACGGCGAGCGGAGAGCAGAAACCGAAGAGGAAGTTCTCGCCCGTCTCATCCCCAACGGCCGCAAACAGCAACCCGCCCCTTAAGAGAGGCGGGTTGGTCTTTTATTTTTGTTTTTTACAAACAGCGCGTGAAGCCGCAGTTGCGGCAAGAAAGGCACCCTTCGCTCATCTGAAGCATCTCGCCGCATTCGGGGCAGCCCGGCATCAAGCCGTAATCGGCGATTGATTTCGTTCCGTTGCCGTTCTCATATGAATTCAAATCAACTTTGGCCGTAACCACCAATGGTTGAGGTGCTTGAAGTTCCGCCACCTGTGGCAACTCTTCCACGGCATCTTCTTTCTTGCCGGTCACGTGTTCTTCCAGAATTCTCGCGATCGCATCCGGGAGCGATAGGACTGTGCCTTTGTCGGTGAAAACCGGCATCGGTCCGCGAATACCTTTAAGGTTGTCAATAATTTCCTCCACTTTAATGCCGGCCCGAAGCGATAGCGATATCAGCCGGCAGATGCTCTCGCTCTGCTCTTGGAAAAAGCCGCCGGTCTTGCCGATTGCGGCAAAAACCTCAAAAGGCGCACCGGTCTCATCGTCGTTAATCGTCACGTACAGATTACCGTAGCCTATTTTCATCTTATAGGTCTTGCCGCTCATTACTGCCGGCCGCGTCCGGGGTGAAAGCTTGCCTTTGTCAATTTCCAGATTCAAAACCGGTTGCGCTTGCGCTTCGCGTTTCTTTCCCGAAGGAACATCTGTGATAGAAATCATGTTCTCGCCGCTCCCTACGTTCAAAACCTGGACGTTGCGGCTACCGTCGCGGTAAACCGTGCAGCTCTTGCAACCGGCCTTCCAGGCCTGGATATAACCGCGCTTCACGTCTTCCCTGGTCGCGCTCCCGGGGAAATTAATCGTCTTGGAGATGGAATTATCAACGTGTTTCTGAAAAGCGGCCTGGATTTTCACGTGGTCCCCTCCCGGAATATCCATGGAAATGACGTATGTGTCCCGCAAGTCCTGAGGCAGAGAGTCCAATTTCTGGATGCCGCCGGTTTTCATGACTTCTTCCTTGATTTCATTGATTTTTTCCTCGCTAAAGTTGCGCCGCTTCAATTCTTCCTCAAAATACCTGTTCAAATAGTGATACTTGACGCCATCTTTGTCCTGTTTCACATAGGCCAGGGCGAAATTGGGTTCTACCCCGGAAGAAGTGTCGTACATCATGGAAATGGAACCGGTGGGCGCGACCGTCGTCAAAGCGGCGTTGCGCATTTTCGGGCCTTTGGCAAAAATACTCTTCTTGATATTGGGGAAGGCGCCTTTTTCTTTGGCGAGTTCCGCCGAGGCCTCATGCGAAGCTTCCTGAATCACACTCATCACCTTCTCGGCCGTCTCGTATCCTTTTTCGGAATTGTATTTAATTCCCAACTGATAGAGCATGTCGGCGAAACCCATAATCCCGAGCCCGATGCGCCGGTTCTTTTTGGCAAGTTCGGTCACTTCTTTCACCGGAAAATCAAACCGGTCAATGACGTTGTCCATTAGGCGCACGGCGGTCTTTGTCGCAAAACGCAAACGGGCGTAATCCGCCTTTCCGTCTTTCACGAAAACCGCGAGATTGATGGAACCCAAATTGCAGTTGTCGTAAGGGTGGAGAAATTGCTCGCCACAGGGATTGGAACAAGCAATGGGACCGAGCGAGGGCAAAGGGTTTGTCCGATTCACCTCGTCAATGAAAACGATTCCCGGTTCGCCGTTTAGCCAAGCGTACTCCACGATTTCGTCAAACATTTCGCCGACCGTGATATCCACGTCTTCGTAGCCGTAAACAGAGCCGTTCGGGTGGCGCAAAACTTTTCGCGGTTTCAATTTTTCACCGCTCCACTCGCAGTACCATTTTGTCTCCGGCGCTTCTTCAACGAGTTTCATAAATTCATCGGTCACCTTGACCGAGATATTGAAATTGCGGATTTCCCCTTCCACTTCTTTGGACCGGATGAAATCCAAAACGTCCGGGTGATTGACCGACATCATCGCCATATTCGCGCCGTGCCGGCCCTGCTGCTTAATCGTGCCAAACGCTTCGTTGTAAACCTTCAGGAACGAAACCGGCCCGGAAGAGTGGCCGCGCGAGCGCTTGGTCGGCCACATGGAGGGCCGCATCTCGTCGATAGCGAATCCCAAACCGGAACCGGCTTGCTGTAAGAGCGAAGCGTCTTTCAAAGTTCCGAAAATACTTTCCATTGAATCGCGGATGGGGAGAACGATGCAGTTTGCAATCAAAGATTGCGGCGTCCCGGCGTTGGTGAGCGTCCGTCCTGCCGGCGTGTATTCCTTCCGCGCCATGATTTCGTAAAAATCGCCTTCAACTTGCTTTACCCGCCTTTCGTCGTGCTCGTAATTGCGTTCAACTTCCGCCAAATTCTTTGCCACGCGCCTGAACATGTCGGCCGGCACCTCCTGTTTGCCGCTCTCGTCAGTAAAAAGGTAGCGTTTCCGCATCATTTTCAAGGCATTCTCCGAAAAACTGGAGTTCACGGTTTCATCAGTTAGGGTGACCACTTTTGCGGCAACGTTTTTCCTTTTTTTCATGAAAAATTTTTGATTTTTTTTAATCCGCCAGCCGGCGGATTTTCTTCGACGCTCGGCATGATAAATTATGGCTGACTGGTCAAACGTGGCAAGTGGGGATAACCTCCTAAAACGTCATAATTTTCGGAGGTTGGCAAATTTTTTCCCAATTCCCCTATTTTGAACCGCGCGGCGAGGGCGCGAACCGAATTTGAACCTGATTTTCTTGGAAATCAACCCGTTTATAGCTCGAACTCTTCAGAATTTCCGTTACTCCTATATCGGAGAAAAGATTGCTCCATTCCCTAATATGCCGCTGAGCATCTCTCTGAAGTTTTTGCCATATCTCATTTTCTCCCATATGGGAGAAAATGAAAAAAGAGAGAAAGAAAAGAAATAAAAGTCCGGAACTTCTTATAGAAAGGAGTTGCCTGAGATCGGCGGCGGGACTTCCTATATAGTGATTTCATCTTGCATTTTCTGAAACGTGATGTCGCCGATGCCTTTAACATCTTTAATGTCCTCAATTTGCCCAAATGGCCCGTTCACGTTCCTGTAATCAATGATCCTCCCCGCGATTACCGGCCCGACACCCGTAATCTTCTGCAATTCCTCGTATCCCGCTGTGTTGATGTTGATTTTCCCCGCGACAAACGCTTCGGGTGGCGATAGCGGTGGCGATTGAAACGAAGAATCGCCCGGTGAAACGGCTGTTTCTGAAGTTGTTGCATTTCCTATCGGACTTATAGGAATTACCGCCGCTGATGAATTCTCTTTTTTCGGCGTCCCATCTTTCACCGAAGAAGCGTGCCAACCATTTCCATCGGCGTTTCTCTCCATTGTAAATTTGTTTTTGCTGTCGCCGGCCGGCCAATTCGGACTCGCGCTTGCTTCATCAATTAAATTGCAATCGCCGTCAAAAAATTCAAGCGCTTCATCGGCGTTCCGCAAATTACCGGTATAAGTTAAATCAGCTTTGACTTGTGAAACGGCTTCTTCGCCGCGTTCCAAAAGATAAAATCCTCCGGCGGGAATAATTGCTCCTTTTGGAAAAATAATTTTAATCTGTTCGTCCCTATCTAAAATTTGAAAACCGGAAATGTTAGCCGGTTCGTCGGAAATGTTTTTAATTTCAATCCACTCTTTATCAAAACCGGCGGCCGTTCCCATCCAGGCAATTTCATTCAAAATTATTTTGTCCGGCACGGGCGCGCTACCTGAATCAAAATCGCAAACGGTTCGGGAAACCGCTGCCACGGCGGATAATTCCTTCTCAACCGGTTCATTTTTTTCTTCACCCGGCACCGAAGAATTGAGCGGAATAACCGCCACTTCCCGGAAATTATCCTGCGGAAAGAAGGTTTCCTTGAACAAACCACTCGCTTCACCTAAGAATTTTCGGCTGCCGTCCGCGACGGAATCAAAATTGGAAGCGGCAAAAACGAGAATAAGACCCAGGAGCGCGATAAAACCGACTTTAAAATTGAAGAGCATTTTTGCCTCCCTCCAGATTATCAAAATTCTGGTATAATTTAAATTAAAAGATGTGGAAGAAACTTCTTTCGGCAATCGTGGTCGGCACTGGCCTCGCGGTGGCTCTCATTATTGTTTTTGTCCAAACCTCCAGCTCGGCAACCAACATCTCCGCCACAAACCGCTGGGCTTGGTCAGACGTGAGCGGGTGGTGGGATTTCTACCACTACGGTAACGTGGAAGTTAGCACTTCCTCTATCTCCGGCTACGCTTCTTCTTCCATTGCCGAAATTTCTCTTGACTGCCACACTTCACCTTCCGGCGACATCTGCGGCACCTCCAACTACCAGGTTACGAACCCCGACGGCAGCGGCAATCTCTCCGGCTGTGCCTGGAACGATACTGTGGGCTGGATAAGTTTCTGGTGCGGTGACGGCGACTGCGACGGTTCGTCGGTGGAAGACGCTTCAAGCGTCTGCTCTAATTCCAATTACCGGGTAACGATTGATGCAAACGGTCTTTTTCAGGGCTACGCCTGGAATGAGATTGACGGCTGGATAAGCTTCAATTGCGCAAACGACAATAGCTGCGGCGACTCCGACTACAAAGTGGAAACGAGCTGGCGGCCCGGGAAATTAACCGGCACCTTGGACTCTTCAATTTTTGACACAGATGTCTCGGGCGGCGCAAATTTAAACAGCGTCATCTGGCAGGGCTCACAACCATCTGGCACCTGCACCAAATTCCAGATTGCGGTTTCTAACTCCTCCGGCGGCCCGTGGAACTATTGGGGGCCGGATGCCGCCTGCGACGGTTCGGGTGACACCGGAGGATATTTCGGTGCTTCTTGTCCAGGACCGGACTCGCCGATTGTAATTTCCGACTGCGACCGCGCCTGGATTAAAAACAACCGCTATCTCCGTTACCGCGTGCTCCTGGAGTCCAATACCGCCCAGAACCTGACGCCGCGCGTTGACGACGTTATCTTGAACTGGAGTCGATAATGAAACTTTATAATTCACTCTCCAGAAAAAAGGAAAGTCTCAAGCCGCTCCACAAATCTTGGGTGGGACTCTACACCTGCGGTCCGACAGTCTACAATTACGCTCACATAGGGAATCTTCGGACCTACATTTTTGAAGACGTACTAGAGAAAACTCTTCAGTGGAACGGCTACAACGTAAAACGGGTGATGAACATCACTGACGTCGGACATCTGACCGGAGATGCTGATACTGGCAACGACAAAGTTGAAGAAAGAGCCAGGACCGAAAAGAAAACGCCGGCACAAATAGCAGCTTTTTATACTCGTGCATTTCTGGATGACGTTGAAAAACTCAATATTAAACGTCCGCCTATTCTTGCCCCTGCAACTAAACACATAAAAGAAATGCAGGCGCTTATAAAGGAACTTTTTAAGAGGGGGTATGCCTACGAAACGCCGCAGGCAGTTTACTTTGATGTAACTAAATTTAAAAACTACGGAAAACTCTCCGGACAATCGCTAAAAGCAAAAATAACCGCCGCTCGGAAAGAAGTAGTTGAAGATCCCTTGAAAAGAAACGCGGCTGATTTCGCCCTGTGGTTTAAGCTTGCCGGTCATTTCAAAAATCATCTTCAAAGTTGGTCATCGCCGTGGGGTAAGGGTTTCCCAGGTTGGCACATTGAATGCTCGGCAATTTCTCGTGAGTTACTTGGGCAACCGTTTGATATTCACACTGGGGGCGTTGACCACATCGGCACTCATCATGAAAATGAAATTGCACAATCCCAAGCGGCTTACAATAAACCTTTAGCTAAAATATGGATGCACGGCGAATTTCTAGTCATTAATAAAAAAAGAATGGGCAAGTCTGAAGGAAACCTCATCACACTCGCCGATTTGGAAAAGAAAGGTTATAACCCGATTGCTTACCGATATTTGGTTTTAAATACGCATTACCGTAAAAAGGTTGATTTCTTTTGGGGAAGCTTAGAAGCGGCGGAAGAAGCATTAAAGAAAATTTATCGGTCTATCACTGATTTTGCACTAAGATGGCAAAAGAATAAAAAGGTTGAAAAATTCAAACTCTCTAAGAGAGCCGAGCACTATAGACGTGATTTCACATTAGCTTTAAATGGCGATTTAAACACACCCAAAGCCCTAGCTGTCCTTCATGCTGTAATAGATGCTAAAGACGTATCCTTACCCGAAAAAATGCTTTTGGTTACGGAATTCGACAAGGTTTTGGGACTCGATATCGGCAAATACCGGGTGGCGCCTAAAATACCGCCGGAAGTGAGAAAACTAGTTGAAGCTCGGGAGTTATTCAGACGGAATAAACAGTTTGCCCGCGCCGACGCCTTGAGAAAAAAAATAACGAGTGTAGGATATGAGGTAGAAGATACGCCTCTCGGGCCCTTTATCCGGAGACGTCTTTAACCCCATGGTCAAGAACCTTCGCCTTCCGCCTCAAGACATTGAGGCCGAGCGTTCCGTCCTCGGTTCTTTAATGCTCGACAAAAACGCCATCATAAAAATCGCGGATATTATTGATGCCAACGATTTTTACCAGCCCCACCACCAGAAAATCTACGAAAGCGTCATGGACCTTTTTGAAAAAGGCGAGCCGATTGACGTTCTGACCGTCTCGAACCGCCTTAAGGAGAAAAAGGAACTGAAACTTATTGGCGGCGTGGATTATTTGACCGAACTTATTGAATCCGTCCCGACCGCCGCCCACATTGCCCACTACGCGGGTATTGTCCGGGAAAACCGCGTCCGGCGCGACCTCATTGCCGCTTCCTCCGAAATAAACGAGAAGGCGCTCGAGCACGACGACTTTGAATCACTCCTCGACCAGGTGGAACAGCGCGTTTTTGACATCTCGGGCCGCAGCCGCACCCAGAAATTCATCCACATTAAGGAGGAATTGGCCGGCGCCTACGAGCGGCTGGAAAAACTTCACGCGGGCGGCGGCGCCAAACTGCGCGGCGTCCCCACTCATTTCCACGGCTTGGACAATATCTTATCCGGCCTTCAGAAATCCGACTTGATTATCGTCGGCGCCCGGCCTTCCTTCGGCAAAACCGCCTTCGTTTTGGATATCGCGAGGGCTGCAGCTTTGAGCGGCCACTCGGTCGGCGTTTTTTCACTCGAGATGTCCCGCGACCAGGTTATCGACCGGCTCCTCGCCACCCAAGCCCAGATTCCCCTCTGGCGGCTCCGCACCGGGCGCTTAGAAGGCGACACCGAATTCGCTCTAATCCAACAGGCCCTGGATGAAGTTTCCAAATCCAATCTTTTCGTTGATGATTCCCCCTCACCCAATATTCTCCAGATGCGCTCCATGGCGCGGCGCCTCCAGATCGAACACGGCCTGGACTTGCTCGTCGTTGACTATCTTCAGCTCATCCGGCCCCGGACGGACTCCGACAATATGGTGACGCAAGTCACGGAAATTTCCAGGGGGCTAAAATCACTCGCCCGGGAACTGAACATCCCCATCATCGCCGTCTCCCAGCTCTCGCGGGCCGTTGACCAGCGCGAAGGTAAGGTGCCGCGGCTCTCGGACCTAAGAGAATCGGGCTCCTTGGAACAGGACGCCGACGTCGTTCTTTTCCTCTACCGCAAAGACCGCGGCGTTTTGGACGCCCCCGAAGAAGAACAAAACCTGGTGGAAATAATTATCGCCAAACACCGAAACGGGCCTTTAGGCACGGTCAAACTCCACTTCGACCAGGAAAAAGTGAGCTTCCGCAATATTGACACCCGCCACGCTCAAGAACTTTAAATGCTTCCCGAACCGATTAGAAAATTCATTGACGCTTTCTCCCGCCTTCCTTCCATCGGACCACGGCTCGCCACCCGGCTCGCTTTTTTTCTCTCCGGCTTGGATAAGAATAATCTGAAGGAACTAGAGGACGCTTTTGCGGGCTTGAAAAAAATCGGCCGCTGTCCCAACTGCTTTTTCATCAAATCCGGCGGTCATCTCTGCGGGATTTGCGCCGACCCGCGCCGGGAAAAGAACGTCATCGCCATCGTGGAAAAAGAAACCGACCTTATCTCGCTCGAAAAAGCCCGCGTCTTCCGGGGCAATTATTTGGTTTTGGGAGAACTTGCCGAGAGCGGGACGCTCACATCCGTGGAAAAACTCCGGCTGGAGCATTTGAAAGAGAGAATCAAAAAAGAACTGGGCGACAAGGCAAAAGAAATAATCATTGCTTTGAGTCCGAGCACGCTCGGCGATTTCACGGCCGAACTCATTAAAAACGAATTTGCCGGCATGAGCGAAAAAATCACCCGTCTCGGCCGCGGGATACCGACCGGCGGCGAAATTGAATTCGCCGACGAAGAAACTTTGAAAAGTGCCTTGGAGAGCAGAAATTAAGAAATTTTGGTGATTTCCACCTCGGTGAAAGATTGGCGGTGGGTTTTGAGCTTTCTGTATCGGGTTTTCGAGTGGTAGCGGAAGACGATTTTCTTGTCGGTCCTCCCCTGTTTCAATATTTTCCCCTCCACTTTCGCGCCCTTCAAATGAGGCGTACCGATTAAAACCTCGCTCCCGTCGCTTTTCAAAAGCACCTTATCAAAAACAGCGGCGTCTCCTTTGACGTCCAACTTTTCAACTTTAATTTTGTCTCCGGCGGAAACTTTATATTGTTTTCCACCGGTTTCGATGACTGCGAATAACATGAAAGCCAATATATCAAAAGAACACCAAAAACACAATCCCCCAAATGAATCTATGTGGGGGATTGGTTTCAAAACAACTGAAAGCTTATCTCCCTTCCGTGTGCTCTCTCAAACGATTCACGAGACCTTCGGCGTAGTCCTTCCCGCCCAAGCCGAAAGCAATGCCGCCGGCAAGGGCGAGCATCGCGACAAATCCGGTCACAAGCGAGTTGATGATGGAAACCGCGATGCCGAGTTGCGACAGAGCCGCAAAGAACCCAAAGAGCACCACAGCCCACCAGGTGAGCGAGCTAAGAAAATGCGCGGCGTGCAACCTCGCGCTTTTAACCGAGGCGCGCACCAAATTGCGCATGAAATTCGCCACCACGACCGCCGCAAGCATTATGAGCACGGCGACAATCACGTTCGGGATGTACAAGAGCACTTCCCTCAAGAAGTTTGAGAGAGTGTAGAACCCCAGAATGTCGGTTGCCGCAAGAAGAAAAACAACCACCAGGAACCAGTAAACGAGCCGGCCGACGAAACGGCCGCTGTTCATGTTCAAACCCGCGCGCTCAAAATATTCATGAACGCCGAGGTTCGACAGGAGTTTGTCTACCTTCAAGAGTCCGACCACCCGTTCCACGAGCGCGCCCAAACCCGAAGCAACGATAAGACCGACGATGAGCACGATAAGTGCTCCGACGATGCTGCCTAAGACGCCAATCGCGCCGACCCACAAATTCTGAAGTGAACCGACAACCACTGACAGCCAATCTTGAATAACCATGAAACTTTCTTTGTTAATCTATAATTCTAGAAATCGACCTTTTAGCATCATTAAGAGTCCATTTATAGTAAAATAAATGGAACATCCCTACTCTTTATTATAGAAAATATGGCCTCCGTTACCAACAAAGATTTCCACAGCCCCCAAAAACTGGGGAATTGCCTCGTTCTTGCAACTTTAGTCGTCATTGCAGGCCACGCCGCGGGCTCAATTTGGCTTTACAGGGCGACCGACTGGTTTGACAATCTCCTCCACTTCGCAGGCGGCGCCTGGCTCGCTTTGGCCGTAATTTTTTTCTTCCGGGGAGAGATCTCTTCTTTAAAAACGTTTCTTATCGTCTTCGGCGCCGCTCTCATCTGGGAGATTTTCGAAGCTGGCTTGAACTTATACGCCAAAAACGCTTACGGTTTCGCCACCCCCGTCGGCGGCGCGACCGGCGACACGATTTTGGATATTATTCTGGGAATCCTGGGTACTCTTATTACTCTTTCCTATATAAAAACTAAAAAGCAGTAAAATTTTCTTTTCCTAAGTCGAGCTTCTGTTTATTTCATTTTCTCCCATATGGGATAAATTGAAATGTGGCAAAAACTTCAGAGAGATGCTCGGCGGCATACTAAGTTAACAAGCGAAGCCATTACCCGTTCCGGCAACTCCAGGGAGACGAAGCGAGCTTAGTGTCCAACCGCGGTCGGACTCGCGAGCCGAAGCCGTCTGGCGAGGGGAAGAAAATTTTACTACTCTAAACCGCGTGGTTCACTTTCTGCATGAGCGCCAAGTCCCGTTCCCGAAGTGAATCCAAAATTTCCATCTCAGGGTCAATGGCTAAAGTTTTTCCGAGATACTGACCGGAAGTGAAATGCGGCAGAAGAACGTAATCGGCCCCGGCCGCATAGAACGCTCGCGCTTCTCTTTCTGTTTCGGCCCGCAAAATGATTTTCGGCCGCCTCGGCAATTTTTTGATTTCTTCCAGGAAAACCATATTGTCCTCAAAATCGGAGCTCGTGGAAATGGCGAGCGCTGCCTGCGGGAAATTCGCCTTCTCGAAAATTTCGGAATCGGCGATGTCGCCGAAGAGCGCCTCGTAGCCGCGCCGCCGCAAACTTTCAATTTCCTCCGGATTGAAATCAACGATCAAAAGTTTTTCCTTGGGCAGATTGTAGGCGATGGAGGCCCCCGTCCGACCGCAGCCGACGAGCACAATCGGCTTCTCGTAGATTTCTTCGCGGATTTCTTCCTCTTTGGCGTTTTTCTTTTCAAAAAGCCGCAACGGCCAGGACAAAAATTTATAGAGTCCCCGCGAATAAATAATCATGTAAGTGGAAAGGGTGATGGTGACAACCCCGACCGCGGTGATGAGCCCCAAAACGTTCTCACCGAAATGGCCGAGTTTCAAACCTACGGCGCCCAAAATCATGCTGAATTCCGAAATCTGGGCGGTGGTGATACCCGTGAGGAAACTCGTCCTCCGCCGGTAACCCATAAGCCCCATGATAATAAGGACAATAAGCGGATTGCCGATGAGAACGAATAGCGAAAGGACGACCGCCGGCAAACCCAAATCCTTTACGCCCGTGAAAATAAGCGAAGCGCCCAAAATCACGAAGAAAATCATGATAAAAAAGTCCCGCAAGGGCCGGATGCGGCTCGCGATTTGGAAATTTTCCGAGGAATTGGCAAGTGCCAAGCCCGCGAGGAGTCCGGCGATTTCAATCGAAAACCCTAGCTCGGACAAGGCGGCGGCGAAAAGGAATACCCAAGCCGTACTCGTTAAAAATAAAAGCTCCTCGGAGCGGGCAATTTTCTCGAAAAGCCAGGGGAAAAACCTTTTCCCCAGCCAAAAAACCACCACCACAAGGACAAGTCCTTTCAAAACGGCGATGGTGATCGGCAAAATCTCCACCCCCTTCCCCGCTTCCACGCCGGAGAGGAGTATCAGGATGAAAATCGCGATAAAATCCTGGACAAGCATCATTCCGACGGAAATCCGGCCGTACAAACTGTTCAGGTCCTTTTTGTCGGATAAGAGTTTTACGACGATAATCGTGCTCGAAAACGTGAGCGCGACGGAGATGTAAGCGGCCTCCAATTGCTCGAAGCCAAACTGAAGAGCAATAAAGTAGCCGATAACGAAAGCAAAAATCACCTGCCCCAAACCCACGACCACCGATGGCTTCCCGGCAATTCTCAAAGACGAATAATTTATTTCCAAACCAACCAAAAAAAGCAGGAACATTATTCCTAAATCGGAAAAAATTTTAAAAGTGCTCTCGCTTGCGAGATTAAAGAATCCGAAATAAGCGATGAATACCCCGGCCGCAAGATAAGCCAGAATCACCGGCTGGCGCAGTGCTTTCGCGGCAATGCCGAGTACCGCCGCAAAGCCGACGACCGCCGCGAGTTCAAGCACGCCTATACTCATTGTTTTAATCATAACAAAAGAAACCCGCGCATTGCGCGGGTTTCTTTATAAATCGAGCTCGTTTACCAGCTTCTCCGGCCGCGGTCACCGCCGCCGAAACCGCCTTCCCTTCTCGGGGCGCGCGGCTCCATTGGCTTGGCCTCATTCACTACCACTTTCCGGCCGTCGAGTTCCTTGCCGTTCCACATTTCGATCGCGGCCTTGGCTTCCTCATCGGTTGCCATTTCCACGAAACCGAAACCCTTGGAGCGACCCGACATCCTGTCAATGATGACGGTGGCGGTCTCGACAGCGCCCGCTTTGGAGAAAGCGTCTTTTAAGCTTTGGTCAGTCGTGTCGTAAGACAAGCTGCCCACATATAACTTCTTTGCCATTATCTTCTGATTTCTGACGTAAGTCGACCTAACTTCTTTGGTCCTTTCGCCTTACAAGTTTTGCATGCAAGAAAAGAGACTAGAAACTTACCGATATATAATACTCCACCCGGTTGATAAAGTCAAGGGTGCGACTTACCGCGACCATTTCTGCTTGCTAAAAACGTAAATGCGGGGGTTTGACAATAGCTCAGGAATACAAACGGACAAATTCGTCAAATTTCGCCACTCTCTCCCGCGCCGGCGCGCCGATTTTCAATCCTTCGGCGCCGGCGGCTTTGGCAAAATGAACCAAAAAATTATCCGGCGTCTCCCCCGAGCGGTGCGAAATAATTCTTTGGAGACCGCTGTCGTAGGCGGCGTTGATGGCCTCGCAAGTTTCGGAAACCGTACCGATCTGATTGGGTTTGATAATGACCCCGTTTATAAGCTTTTTTTGGGAATTTTCTCTGATTAATTTTGCGTTGGTAACCGTAAGGTCATCGCCAATGATTAATTTATCCCCCCAATCTCGCCGCAGTCCGGCAAAACCCTCACTGTCATTCTCATCAAAGGGGTCTTCGATTGAATTTAAAAACGGCGCCTTCCTGAAATAATCCGAATAAACTTCCTTTAGCCCGTCCGAAGTTAATTCTTTTGCTTCAAAGACATAATGACCGCCTTTGTAAAAACTTGAAGCGGCGGCATCAAGCCCGAGCGAAAACTCTCCGGCGAGCCGCGCCCTTTTAATTTCTTCGCCGAGCAATTCAATCGGCTCAAAATTATTTTTAAAATACAACGAATAACCGCCTTCGTCACCGAGTTTAAGCGAGGAAAAATTATATTTTCCCTTCAGGGCTTCGCCGACTGATTTATAAAATTCTGCAAGTTTACGATAAGTCATCGCCGCTCCTTCTTTTGATTCGGCAACGACCAAAAATTCCTGAATATCAAGATTATTGTCCGTGTGAACGCCGCCCTCAATAAAGTTGGAGAAAATCCGGGGCGATTTTGATTCGCCGTTATTCGGGAAAAATTCTTTTTTCAGTATCTGCCAGAGTTCAAAGTTGTTTTCTTTGGCCAAACTGCGGGCAAAGGACAGCGACAATCCCAGCATAAGATTCCCGCCAAGTTTGCTTTTATTCGGCGTGCCGTCAAGCCCGAGCAAAAAAAAGTCAAAATCCTCAATGCTTTCAAAATCTCTCCCGATAAGCTCTTTTCCTATACTCCCGAGAACTTCCCTCGCTTTCCCCGGCAAAAAAACGGTCGCCTCGCGACTGCCGCGGCTTTTGCCCGAGGGAATTTGAGCGAAAAATTCGCCATCCTTGGTTTTAATCCCAATCTCAATTGTCAGCTCCCCCCGCGAGTCCTTTATCTCCCGAAGCGAAGCTTCATTTATTTTCATGGAACCAAATTCACGGGGCCTCCGGAGAGAAATCCTTCAATGTTCTCCAAGGTGGTGCCCAAAATTCTCTCCAATGCCTCTCTGGAGTTGAAAGCATTATGAGGCGTTATGAGAACGTTCGGCATTCTCATCAGCATGTGGTTTTGGAGCATGGTTTTAAGCTCATCCTCTTTAAACTTGCCTCGCCGCAGAAATTCCATCTCTTCCTTAGTCTCGCCTTCTTCTTCCAAAACGTCCAAACCGGCGCCGGCCAAAATCCCTTCCTCAAGCGCCCCAGCCAAAGCATCGGTTTCGACAATGCCGCCCCGGGCAGTATTTATGAGATACGCCCCTTTTTTGATGAGCCGGATGTTCTCTTTATTGATGAGATGGCGGGTTTTTTCGTTGTAGGGACAGTGAACGGTGATAATGTCGCTTGAAGAGAGCAGTTTTTCTAAAGAGACGTACTCAAAATTTTCTTCCTTGGCGAATTTCTCGTCCGGATAAGGGTCGCTCGCGATTACTTTCATCCCAAAACCCTTGGCGATTTTTAACGCTTCTTTGCCGATGCGGCCCGTGCCGATTATGCCGATTGTTTTCCCTTTAAGGTCCGTTCCCCGCAGTCCCTCAAAAGAAAAAGAACCAGTCTCTTTTATCTGGTCAATGCCGTGATAGATTTTTCGGGTAAGGTTCAAAATAAGTCCGAAGGTGAATTCGGCAACGGTGTTATCGCCGTAGCCGGGCACGTAGGAAACCGAAATATTTCTCTTTTTGCAGGCAGCAAGGTCAATATGGTCAAAACCGGTGGAACGAGTGGCAATGAATTTCAGGTTGGGAAAATGAGCAAGGACCTTCTCGGTAATCCGCGAGTCAACAAAAATCGAAATTATTTCGAAATCGTTTTCTTTGGAGAGTTCGTCTTCGTCCACTTTTTTCTCGTCTAAATAGACGTCCTCGCCGAACTTCCCCCGAACCCGAGGTTTTTCCCATTCCTCAATTTCAAAAAAAGCGATGCGCATATGCCCTAATTATAATCGGTTATTTAGATTCCTGGCGCTTGATTTCCAAAATCGTTTTAATGACTGTGTCGGGATTTAGAGAAATACTCCCAATGCCCTCTTTGACCAGAAATTTGGTGAACTCCGGGTAATCCGACGGCGCCTGACCGCAGATACCGATGTATTTTTTCCGCTTCCGGCACCTCTCTATCACTTCGCTTATCATCTTTTTCACGGCCGGATTATTTTCATTGGCAATATGGGTGACAATACCTGAATCTCTATCAAGACCAAGAACCAGTTGAGTCAAATCATTGGAACCGATGGACATGCCGTCAAAAATATCAAGAAATTCATCAGCTAAGAGAACATTCGACGGTATCTCGCACATTACGTAGACCTTCAGCCCGTCTTTGCCGCGCCGCAGACCGTTTTTAGCCATCACGGAGAGGACTTTTTTTCCTTCCTCCGTACTCCGACAGAAAGGAATCATCGGGACGGCGTTTTTGAGACCGAATTTCTCGCGCACCCGCTTGAGGGCTTTGCATTCAAGCCCGAAAGCTCGCTCAAACTTAGGATCATAGTAGCGCGAAGCGCCGCGCCAGCCGAGCATCGGATTTTCCTCGTCGGGCTCGTAAAGCTCGCCGCCGATGAGCTTCCGGTACTCGTTCGTTTTAAAATCCGAGAAACGGATTATCGCTTCTTCCGGATAAAAAGCGGCGGCAATCTTGGCAATGCCTTCGGCAAGCTCGTCAACGTAAAACTGGGCTTTATTCCGGTAGCCGCGGGTCAAAGAATCGATTCTTCTTCTAGTTTTTTCGTCCTTTAGTTTTTTGTAATCAATGAGCGCCTGGGGATGAATTTTGATGTGCGAAGCGATTATGAATTCCAGCCGACCCAAACCCACACCTTTTACCGGCAAATAATGGTTTTTAAAGGCCTCATCCGGCGAGCCGATGTTTACCATCACTTTGGTTCTGGTTTTCGGAATTTTATCCAAGTGGTGCTCTACAATCTCATAGGGAATTTTTCCGGCATAAACCCGCGCCTCGCCGCCGGAGGTACAGTCAACGGTAAAAACTTTGCCGGTCTTAAGTTTTTTTGTCGCCAGGGCGGCGCCGACAATGCAGGGAATGCCGAGCTCGCGCGAAACAATTGCCGCATGCGACGTCCGACCCCCTTTATCGGTGACAATGGCGGCGGCGATTTTCATAATCGGTTCCCAGGCCGGATCGGTAATTTCCGTCACAAGCACTTCTCCTTTCCTGAATTTTCCGATGTCTTTTACGTCTTTTATGAATCTGGCTTTACCCGAGACCGCTTTCGTCCCGACCGCAATGCCGGAGACGACGATTTTACCCTTTCCCTTAAGGCGGTATTCGGGGTAAATTTTCTTTCCGCTTATTAAAGAGTGAACGGTCTCGGGTCTTGCTTGAAGAATAAAAAGCTCTTTTGTTTTTCCGTCTTTGGCCCACTCAATATCCATCGGCTGGTAATGCTTGTAAATGCGGGAGAAATGTTTTTCTATCGAAACGCACCATCTGGCCAGCTTAATAATTTCTTCTTCGTTCAAAGAAAATGAATTCTTGTCCCGATTTGAAACTTTTGCCTTCCGCGTCCCTTCTTTTCCGTAAACAAGCTTTACGTTTTTTACGCCTAAATCTTTTGCAATCACCGGCTGAAAACCTTTTCCAAGGGTCGGTTTAAAAACGACAAACTCATCCGGCGTAATCTCGCCTTGAACCACCATCTCGCCCAAACCATAAGAACTTTCAATTACCACTACTTTGTCAAAACCGGTTTCGGTGTCAATGGTGAAGGCAACGCCCGATGAAGCCAAGTCCGAACGGACCATTTTCTGAACGCCGACCGATAAAGCAACGTCAAAATGGGAAAACCTTTTGTCTGCGCGATAGGAAATCGCCCGGTCGGTAAAAAGCGAAGCGATGCATTTTTTGGCGGCGGCCTCAAGTCCCTCCTCGCCTCGGACGTTTAAATACGTCTCCTGTTGTCCGGCAAAGGAGGCGCCAGGTAGGTCTTCGGCCGTAGCCGAAGAGCGAACGGCAACGTCAACGTTTTTTCCGTATTTCCCCTCGAGGCGATGGTAGGCCGAACGAATTTCCTTCGTTATCTCTTTGGGCAACCGAAGAGACAAAATAAGCGCCCGAACCCGTCCGGCGCGCCCTCTTAAATCATTGACGTTCTTGATGTTTAATCTTTTTAAGATATCCTTGATTTTTTCATCGGCGCCGTTCTTCTTAAGGAAAAACCTGTACGCGCCGGCAGTAAGGGCAAAACCATCCGGAACGCTGATGCCAAGCTTTGTCAGATTTGAATACATCTCGCCTAAAGCCGCGTTTTTGCCGCCAACTTTTGGCACGTCTTTCATCCCGATTTTTGAGAATGGGAGGATGAACTTTTTCATTATTGTTCTTTATTATTCTTTAAGAGCGATTATTAAATCCGAAACGTTGGAGCCGGTCGGACCGGTGAGAATCTGGTCCCCCAAAGCGGCGAAAAAATCATAAGAGCTGTGCCGCTTAAGGTGTTCTTCTGGTTTTAAACCCCGTTTCTCCGTTTTTTCTCTTGTCATTTTATCACAAATTGCGCCGGCCGCGTCCGTATTGTCTTCGCCGTCCGATGCCAAAGCCGCTAAAACTTCACCATCCCCGATGAATCTTAGAGCCGAAAGAACTAATTCCTGATTTCGTCCGCCTTTACCCGCTCGCTCTCGTAAGACCTTGTCTTGTCGGAGGGCTACCGTCGTCTCCCCGCCGTAGAGAAGAACCGTGTTTTTTGAAAACCGATGGAGCTTTTTGGTTATTTCTTCACCGACTTTACTTGCCTCACCTCGAAGAGAAAGGTTCTGAATGCTCGGTATAAACCCCATTTTTTTTGCTTCCCGAGCCATTGCTTTAATGGCAGTTTTGTTGGAAATAAAGAGGATATTTGAAACTCTCTTGAAAATTTTCGACTCTTTTGGAGTTTCAACGAGACCTTTTTTAGAAATGCCGCAGCGCTCCCAGGCGCCGTATTTATCTAAAACTTTCTCGGCGTCTCGAACGGTGGTTGTATCGGGCACGGTGGGACCGGAAGCCACAAAACTCAAATCGTCTCCGGGCACATCTGAGAAAATCAAAGACACGACTTTTGAAGGATAAGCGTATTTGGCCAAATTGCCGCCCCGGGCAAGGGAGATGTGTTTCCTTACTGTATTTATCTCCTTAATTGTCGCTCCCTCTGAAAAAAGGTGCTTGACAAGTTCGGCTTCGCTTGCGCAGGTATGTTCTTTTGGCTGGCAAAGAAGAGTTGAGCCGCCGCCAGAGATCAAAAAAATAACCAGATCGCTTTCTCCTGACTTTTCAAGAAGTTTTATGAGCTCTTTTGTGGCGCTGATGTTTTCCTCGGTGGGGAAAGGGTGGGTGCCGGAGAAAGTTTTAATCCTTTCTAATTTTCCCTTGTGAATATCTATCACCACGCCGTCTGTTATTCTGCTCTCTAAGATTTTCTCAAGAGCTCGAGCGGCTTCAAGCGAGCATTTGCCGACGCCAGCCACAAAAATCCTCTTCATCTTCTCCAGGTTGAAAACCTTATCCCCGATTTCAAGTTCATTGCCGTGAAGATTAACTTTCTCGCTTACTGTCTTTTCAGTGTCAATTGCTTGAAGTCCGGCTTCCGCGATTTTAAGGAGACGCTCCCTGGTTTTAGTCACCCCAAGCGCCTCAAAATTCTTTATCTTCATTTCTTTAATGATAACACGGCTAAAAAAGTTTCTTTGCTTCTTCCCAGATGGCGGAGTTGTTATCTGCTTCCTTTAGCCAATGCCACCATTCGGCGCCCCAAAAATAAAACTCTGACATGCCGGTGTTCTTCGCGTAGCTTATGATTTTTTTAAATCTTTCCAAATTCATTGTCTTATCCTGCTCTTCAAGCGGCAGATCATAGAGCAGTGTCGGCCCCCACGGCTCGGCTTGGAGTTCAACGTTAATCACGTCTTTTCCGAAAAGAAATTTCACAAGCCACGCTTTTCTGCCGTAGAAAACCGGCGGCAGCGGGTACGGCGTATAGATATCCAGTTCCTTGAACCAAACCTTGCGATAAAGCGTGGTGCCGACGATGTCGCCCACGCGGGCAGCTTGGAACCAAAGCGACCACTCGCCGCTGTCGGTTGCTATGACTGGCCGTGCCGGGTCAAGCGATTTCACTAAATTGATTTCCTCCCGCCAAAACTCTTTTCTCATTTCCGGACATTCGCCGAAGGGAAAAAGCGGTTCGTTCTCAATTTGCCAAGCCCAAATCGTGGGCGTTTCTTTGAAATGTTTGATGCTCGCTTCAAGGAAATTCAAAACCGCCGCCTCTCTTTCTTTTTGGGAAAAATTCGCGGCCCAGCCAGGGATGTGGCATTCCGGATAACGCGGCGTTTTCATCCCGAGCACCAAAAACGCCCTCGCTCCCCGCTTCTCCGCTTCTCTTAATTGCCAGTCAACGGCTTCAAAATCAAATTTACCGGGGCTCGGCTCCAAAAGATCCCACTGGGTAATGAGCTTGAAGCGCTTTACGCCAAGTTCGTCAAGGAACGTGAGGTATGTTTCCTGCCAATCCAAACCCAGCTCCTCCGCATGAGAGTAGGAAAAATTCACTCCCCAGCGGATATCGGCGGCCGGCCGGCTCTTCCCCACGAAAAAGAAAATAAACGAAAGGACAATGGTCGCCGCTAAAAGAAAGGCGGCGTACTTAATGATTTTTTGAAAAATTCTCATCGGCCGGCCAAAGATAGAATCATTATCCCTACAAGGATTAGAACTGTTGCAGCCGCTTTCTGAAAAGCTGTTTTTTTGGTGAAAATCTCTTCAATTAAATGCGGAAAGAAAATGGAAATTGCGGCGGTGTAGATGAGAACAAAAACATAAATCAATCCTTCAAGCGCGTTCACGAAAGCCACGTAGAGCGCCGGCGCAAGAAAAATGGCGAAGCTCTGGAGGACGCTCCCGCCGGCGCCCAATACCTGATTGCCTAAAAAAACAGCCGTGGTCTTTTTTCTCTCTTTGGGCTCTCTTATCTTTTTGGTAAAGAGCATCCGGCGCAAGTCCGCCGAAAAGACGAAAATACCGGCCGCAAAAATGAATCCGCCGACCCGCATCCAGACAAAAGGCGACCAGAACGAGGCGGCAAGATAAACATACTTGGCAAAAACGAAAGAAAGGGCGAAGAATAGTGCCGCTCCGGCGGCAAACTTCAAGCTTGGCAAGGTTATCTTCTTGCCTCTTTCTATGGTTATAGCGATGCTTCCCGAAATGAGGAAAACGAAGGCAAGCCAATCCCAGCCGACGACGGCGCCTCCCCGTAAAATAAAGAAACTGAAAAGCAGCGTGAAAATCGGTACGAGTCCGCCCATAGCCGGCACCACCCGGGAGGCCTCGAATTTATTGAGACCGGAGTAAAGGAAGAAAAGAGCGGCGACGAAGAGAAATCCGGAAAGGAAAGCAACGCCCAAAAGATTTAGCGGAAGATTTTCCAGCCCGAAAAATGGCGTAAGGAGAAAAACAAGCATGCCGAGCGAGCCGACATAGAAAGTGTAAGCCCGCGGATTTGGTAAGGGCCCGGAGAGAAGATACCGGTCAACGACGGAAACGAGGCCTAAAATGGCGTAAGCGATTATTGTTATCCAGAGCCAATTCATGTTTTTTTGCTAAAAACAATCTTCGAAATATTTTCCACCCCGTTTTTCTCAATTTTTTCAAAACCGGCTCTTGCCGCCGCAGCGAGCCGGCCGTTCCGAATCATCTCCGGCAGCCACCGCCCGGCCTCCCGCGGCTCCTCTTCCGGGACACCGGCGCCGACCTCCGTGAGCCACTCCCTATTTTTCTCCTCATGCGCGCCCAAGGGCGGCGCCATTATAATTGGAATACCAAGTCCGGCGTAAAACGAAAGTTCCGAGGGCTTGGTCCATAGAATGTCGGTTTTCGCGAGCGTTTCATTGAAAACCTTAAAATATTCCTCCTTTGTTTCGTTTTGAATGACGGAAATCCCTTTATTCAAAAATTCCCCAAGACCGGATTTTTCCGCTTGGTTGTAAAACTTCAAAGCGAGCTTAGAGTGAGTACCGGCAATAAGAAAAAGCGATATTGCGCCTTTTCTGATTAAAGGTGCCAAGCTTTCAATTATTTCCAAACCGATTTTGCTCTGGGCACCCGCACCGCCAATCGCAAAAGTGACGGCTGTCGGCCGGCCGCCCCGCTCTCCGAGGATCTTGAGCCGCCGCTCTAAATTCTTTTTTGCCGTCTTTGAAGACGGACCCAAAAGTTCCCGCGGTAGCGGAAAACCGGTAATAAAAATGTTTTTGGGGTTTACGCCGTAACTTGCAAGCCGTTCTTTGGCCCTTGCGGTCGGCGCAAGATAAACAAGACGGCTCGTTGCCGGATTAATGGGCGCCCAGGCTCTAGAGACGTCGGCGTCGGTCACGAGAACGTAAACCGGCCCTCTGTATCCCCAATACTCGGCCATGTGGCCGATGGTGAAAAAAGTCGCAATGAGCGGCAACGGGTTTTTGTTCAATTTTTCAATCAAATCCCGCCCCCAGCCTTTTCTGATTAATTTGTAGCCCTGTTTCAGCTGAAAAGTCGGTTTCGATTTTCCGCCTCCGACATCATCCACTCTCTGAAAATAATCAAAGATTTTAAAAGCTAAGGCACCGAACACGCCTTTTTCCTCTAAACGGGAAATAGCGTGGTAAAGTTTCGTTGATTCCTCCCAAATGAGACGGTCATTTTTGGGAATGCCGTCATAGAGGTCGGCGGTGGTGAGCTTTCCCTGATAAGCTAAGGACGCAAGCGGTCTCGCCGCCCTTAAGTGGCCGTAACCCATCTCCACCGCCACCACCCACGCTTTCCTGTTAGCTCTCATTAAATTTATTATAAAGAATCATAAAACTAAAAGGGGGCGACACCTGTGGTCGCCCCTCGCTCAATGTTGCAGCACTTGCCTACACCACCACTTCCACGCGGTGGTTGCCGTTGTTTGCGGCGAGAACCGCTTCTCTGAGGAACTCCGGGTCGTCTCGCGCCGCGAGACCGGCGTTGAAGGGCCTGAGCAAGCTGCTTTTAAGCAGCTGGTTCAAGAGGTCGTGGTTGGCGAAGGGATTTACTTCTCTCCTCCAGGAGACGCGGCCCCTCCGCTCCAGGTACCGGATTGCTTCGTCAAGCCGCTGGTGCTCTTTGAGTTTCCCCGGCTCGCAGTCCAGGAAGAAGAGTGAACACTCGAGCCACTCCCTTTCCGGATGCTCATTCGCGTGGGCAATGAGCCCTTCGAGTGTGAGAAAAAGGATGAACACGGCTCCTCCGCACGCTGGTAGTGTGTAGTGAAGTTGATTAGGACTAAAAATATAAAAGCGCAGAGGACGCTAAGAGTCAAGAGGTCATCAGGGGTATTGCCAAAATAAACTCTTTTGTTTATTCTTTAACCGGTCCTCTTTCAGGAGGTGTTGAGTGAAACGCATCATCGTACCGGTGCTTCTTGCCTTTGTCTTGGCTTGCGAGCTGCCGGAGGATCCCCAACCCGCTGCAGCGCCGAACTTCAGCCACGCAGGAGCGAACGGCTTTGACGAGTTCGGCTACAACTACCGTGCCCGCGTCTTCGTCGGCCCGGCTGACGGCGTCGACCGGAATCTCGACGGCACGGTCTGGGGCGACCCGACCTACGGCAACGACCATCTCAAGATGAGCTGGTCGCGCGCCTGGGACGAAGCCCGCTTCCACGGCGCAAACTGGAACTGCGACGCCTGGACCGATAACCAGTGGAACGGCCAGGTTCCCGATGGTTCCGGCGAGACGTGGCACTACCGCATCGTCTGGGTCGGCCCGTCGCCGACGACCAGTCCCTGCTGGCGCGACGGCGGCTATCCCATCTGGGGCGAGTTTGAAGTCATTATGTCCCACGGGACGGTGGCGAACGAGCACTTCTGGGACGCCCACGCCGTGCCAACCGGTTTCGGCGGACCCAACTGAAGAACACGACCGCTCGAAGAGCAGAGAAGCAAAACGAGCCTGCGAGGAGTTACCTCACGGGCTCGTTCCATTTTTAAAAATCTATTCTGCTACTCTCCTAATTTTTTGGCGGAACTAGCAAATTTATACACTATCTATAAGCAGAATCTCGATGCCCGATATACACAGCGAAAATAATATGTGCCGCCCAATCAACTTTGTAAAATACCCGCCAATCGCCTACCCGTAATTTATAAAAACCCGTAAACTCCCCCGTAAGAGGTAGAGGTGTAATATCATCAAAGTTTTCACTAATCCATTTCAGCTTTTCCAAAATCCGCCCCCGCACCTTACCATCCAAGGTGTTGAGGTCTTTCTGCGCGTCTTCCGTTAGCTTAACAACCCAATCCATAAAACGGCTGGGGTTTACTTAATTTCAGATAAAGAAACGGCTTTTGATAAATCTTTTTCGGATACAGACAAAAGGCGTTTTTTGGCCTCCGGGCTTAATTTCCTTCCGAAATCGGGGTCCTTAAGAACCTCAGCTGCTACTTGAGCCATTTCCGCCCGAAGTCTCGTATCGCTCTTTTCCTGTGCAATTCTCACCATATTTGTATACTATATTATTTACTCCAACTTGTCATCAGCCGTTAATTGTTAACTATCACCTATCATCTACAACCTATCAGCTAATCTCTACTCTCCTAATTTTTTGGCGGTTTTAGTTATGGGTTTATTCTACTATTTTCGGGCGCGTTCAATGTCTTCCTCATCCATCCCGAAATGATGGGCGATCTCGTGCCGAACCGTTTCGGCAACGACGCGGGGCACGTCGTCCTCCCCGGCGGCCTCGGCAAGGACCGGTTTGCGGAAAATGGTGATCCGGTCCGGGAAACCGCGGTGAGTGTGGCCGCCTTCGAGGTTGGAGACGCCCTCGTAAAGTCCGAGAAGAGTGTCGCCACTTTCCCTTTTTATGCCTAAGTTCTCGAGTTGTTCGGCGGAGGGCTCCTCCGCGACCAAAATTGCCACGTTTTTCAATTTTTCCAAAAACCGCGCCGGGATTTCGCTGATTCCCTTAGCCACCAATTCCTTGAACCTTTTGGAGTCCATAAATCTATTCTACCTCAAAATCGTAAGGGATTTTATAAAAAGAAAGAGGGCGACTTGTGGGTCGCCCTCCGCTGTGCTGTGAAGCCTGCGGTTTCAGGCTGCTGCCACCGGCTCTCCGCTCAAGAGCTCGACCAGCTCGTTCGCCTCAGCGATCTTGGATTCGATCGCCGCCTGCGGGAACATCTGCCTGGCCCATGCCGTGTGGAGCTTGAGGTTGCGGTGGAAGGGATCCTGAGCCCGGAGAACCTCGAGCGGTGTTCTCTTCCACTCGGTCGCAAGACCGAAGACGACCTGCTGAATCCAGGCCACGGTTAGTGCCTGACTCATGTCTGCGTCGCGGATGATCTGGCTCTGGAGGTCCAGCCGTTCCAAGGAGACACGGTAGGGGAACTCGGTCGCCCGGATGATGGCTTCGATTTTGCCGAGCTCCCTCTTGTCCTCGGGAAGCAAGTGCCGCCGCAAACCATCGATGGCCCTCTTGATGTTTGCGGCATCAGGGTCGCTCCGGCCGGTGTGGTCGAAGTCGTGGAAGAGAGCCGCGATGAGCAGGTTGCGCATGTCCCGCGAGGACATCTCCACGTAGAAGACGCTGGCCTCGTAGCACAACCAGAGCACGTGGCACATGTGCCGGAAGTTGTGGTACGGATTGCAGAGGTTCTCGGCGTGGTTGAAGACGGCCCGGAAGTAGCCGACGAGGTCGCCGTCGTAAAGACCGTCCTTGTTCGTCACAATAGCCGGGATACTGCCTTTAATCTCCAGCGTGGTCATGTCTGCTTCCTCCGAGTGAAAACGTGATGGCTATTCAGCCTGGGTGTTCTGTCAAAGTTTTAAATTATAATACTTCTCTTGTCAATTCTATAAATCTATTCTCCTAATTTGTCATCAGCCGTTAATTGTTAACTATCACCTATCATCTACAACCTATCAGCTAATCTCTACTCTCCTAATTTTTTGGCGGTACAAGCGTTGGCGTTAAATAACGATGAACTAAACTTTCGTACTCATCATAAAGTTCCTTATCAATTTTCCAATTCTTTTCATCTAAAAGGGTTTTTGTGACTAGTTTCTTGTTTTTAACATAAGGTGGCTCTGAAATTCTGAAATACGGCTGCTCCCAGCAGTTTACAAAAACTATTTTTGGGCTCCATAACTTTTCTATCTTTTCCAATTTTTTGTAATCGTCTTCGTGAAGTTCTGGCTTCCATCGGAATTTTACCTCAACAAACTCCGGCTTGCCGGCTTTATCTATAACAATAAAATCCGGAATAGCCCGGATTCTTTCACCTACCTCGCTATATCTGTCAAATTTTTCTTCAAGTTGCGTCAAATTTTGAACAATCGCTTCATATCCGAAACGATAAACAATATTCCCCGACTGCCGTATCAGTTCTTCAAATAACGTTTCGGCCATCCGGCCTTTTAACATTGATTCGGGGTTCATTTTTATATTTATACTCCTCCGGACCGCGGCGGGTTAGTTATTAACCGAGATTGGGTGGTTGAGTGGTTGTAGCTGAAATAGAAACTGCGGTTGAGCCAGTAGCTCCGGAAACGAAAATTGTACGTGTCGAGGTTGACGTTGTTGTGGAATGATCAACACTCGGCAAGTCAGGAGGTAATGCCAGCAAACACTTTTCGCAAGTAGATATTGACAACGAAATGATGATACCGCCACAGGCGATACATGTTTTAATATTCATATCTTATAACTATTTAGCCACAATTACCTTGAAAGTACCACCGCGTTCCTTCGTGCCTTTTCTAAGGGCTTCTTGCTGTGTTTTATCAGTATCTTTGGTTGAGCGAGTTTCGACTTCTTCAACAACCAACTTTTTACCCTTTTTAGCTATAATATCGGGGATCCTACCACCAATTTTTTGAGGTTTAGCTCGACCCGGCAAATCAGCTTTAACCCTAAAACCTTTATCCTTATAAAGATCCAAACGTTGCTGAACTTTTGCGTCATGCCTAGCCTGTCCGATTTTTCCTCTTTTAGTCATGTTTTTCCTTTAATTTTACGACCTTTTTATCCACAGTGCCCCGTGATTTTGGGCTTAGTGGATTGTTATAATAATTATAACCGAAAAAAACCCGAAAATCAATATGCCAACCCTACGTCAAGAACAGATTATCCGCTTTATGAGGGAATACTCCTCCAAACACGATGTGCCACCCTCTATAGAAGAGATGGCGCGCCATTTTAGGAGGTCAGTTTCTACCATTCACGAACACCTTCAAAACCTTCGCGGCGCCGGCCGTCTAGAAAAACTCCCGGGACGGGCACGTTCTCTCTCCGTACGCGAAATAGAACCAATGGTCCAAATTCCGCTACTTGGAACTATCGCTGCCGGCCGGCCAGTGGAGACATACGAAGGCACAAAAGAAACAATCGCTGTCCCCCAGACCAAAATCCCGAAAAACGGAGAAGTTTATGCCCTGCGTGTTGCTGGTGAGAGCATGATTGAAGAAAACATCCTCGACGGAGATATTATATTAGTCAAACAACAGGGGTTTGCAGAGAATGGTCAGAAAATCGTGGCGCTAATAGACAACTACGAGACAACTTTAAAAACTTTTTACAAGGAAAGAAATCAAATCCGCCTCCAACCGGCAAATAAAAACTTTGAACCGATAATTGTTAGAAAGAATAGGGAATTCGCAATACAAGGGGTTGTCTTAGATGTAATCAAGAGCCCGGAAAAGGGTTTCCAGGAAATATCTCTACAACGCCCAACTGTAGATAGAAAATATAAGCGTTTACCTCTTAATCAAATTATCTGCGGGGATGCAGTGGAAGAGTTAAGAAAGTTACCGGATAACAGCTGTGATGTGATTATTGTTGATCCACCCTATAACATCGGGAAAGATTTTGGCAATAATACCGATAAGAGAGAATTAAATGAATATGTTAATTGGTGCAAAAGTTGGATAAATGAAAGTGTAAGAGTTATGAAACCAACTGCAACGCTTTTTATCTACGGTTTTAGTGAAATTTTAGCTTATTTATCTGTAGAAATACCTATAAATAAGCGTTGGCTAATTTGGCATTACACTAACAAAAACGTGGCTTCTTTAAATTTTTGGCAAAGGAGCCATGAAGCCATAGTTTGCGCTTGGAAAAACAAGCCAATTTTCAACAAAGACGAGGTGAGAGAACCATATACAGAGGGATTTTTAAATGGCGCCGCGGGAAAAATAAGAAAAGGTACGCCTGGAAGATTCAGTAAAAACGGCAAAGAAACGATTTATAAATTCCACAAGAATGGCGCTTTACCGAGAGACGTCATAAAAACGGCGGCACTAGCCGGCGGCGCAGGAATGGTTGAAAGATGGTTTTTATGTAAAACCTGTAACGATGTTTTTGAACCGCAAAAACTACAAGAGCATTCAAAACACAATGTAATAAAACACCCCACCCAAAAACCTCTTGAATTAACAAGAAAACTTATTAAATCATCTGCTCCCGAAAAAGAAGGAGTTATATTAATACCGTTTGTTGGCAGCGGTTCAGAATGTGTGGCAGTAAAAGAATTAGACCAAAATTACATTGGCTTCGAAATAAACCCAGATTATGTAAATTTGGCTGAAAAATGGCTTAATAAAGTTAAAACAACACCAAATTTAATCTAAATTGCATCTATCTCCTTCTTTTTTTCCTCAAAAATCAGCGGCGTGAATACAACAAAGCCGTTAGGTAGTCGTTTTAGATTTTTATTTTCTTTAAATCTTAAATAAGGCAATCTGTATTTTCCGTTTTTCCTCTTCGGATTTCTAAAATAGCTATCACTAGGAACGTCGTAAGTTATATCGAAAAATTCGCCTTCCAGTGGTTGCTTAGATTTAGGTTTTTCTTTCCTAACCTCTCTACTAAAAGAGATTTTTTTAACCTGATAATTTAATGTTTTTTTCTTATATTGGACTTGGAAATCAGCGCCGGCTCGATCTAGGGCTTCTGACATCCTAACGGTGCCACTAACAAAAACTGATTCAGCAACATAAGCTGCGTGAATCTGTGTAATAATACTCGCCCATGTTCTATAAATCCTTGCCTCTAAGCCTCTATAAAAACAGTTTTTGCACATAAAGGCTTTGTTTTTCCTGAATTCTTCTAATTTATGCTTGTAAAGCTTTAAATATATTCGGTAAAATTCATCAAAATTGACGAACATCTTTTTATCCCAGTAAATTTCGTAGAGAAGGCTTACTGCTTGAATTTCTTTGGGTAAGTCCATTTCTACTATCTTGATTGGTTGATACCTCTTGCGATAACCAACTAAATCCACCTTCTCCAGAAGATCATTAAATTTTTGCAATGGATTATTACTCATACCCTCATTCTGCCTCAAATTTTCAAAATGCTCAATTTACAATTAGAAAACCGCCTTTTCGGCGGTTTTCTAATTCCTCCAATCCTTTACTATCAACTTCCGGCCTTTCGGCAGATCTCTTGTTTTCATATTCCACTTAACTGCCTATTAAGCTCGCGTTCAAGCATGGCCGGGAAATCGCGGATAACCGGCTGCTGGTCCACCGGCAGGAGGGCGCCCAACTCGCCGCGAAAATCAACGCGTCCCGCGGCTGCGGTTATTTCTTCCTTTATTCCGGCCAGCCGTTTTTTCTGATCAGGCGAGAGCATCGCTTTGCGCATGATGAAATAAAGATCGTAGAAATCGCGCGGTTTCTTGCGCTCGCGGAGCGCGCTGAAAATTTTTTCTTCCACAAGCTCGTTCTGCGGCAAGTGAACGACGGTGTAAGTCGGCACAAAATCGCCCGCGACGCTGTCTATTTCTCCCCGCATGTCCCTGCCGTTGCGCGCCGACACGTTTATCTCCACGGCAACTGGCGGATATTCAAGCATGCGGAATGTCGCGACGCCGAAATATCCCCCGCGCGTAGGGCCGATTTTTTCTCCAAGTTCGACTTTTATGCCGACGTGCTCTATCTCCGCCAGAACCCGCGCAAAAACCCCTTCAATGAAAGATTTCAGCTCGTTCTGCGCGACACCGAACAAGGAAAAATCCAAGTCCTCGGAAAAACGCGGACTGCCATACACAATCCGCAAGGCGGTGCCTCCTTTAAAGAGCATTTTCTCCGCGCCTTCCATCTTATACAACTCTCCCAGAAAAACATGCTGAAAATATTCCCTGATTATATTGGGAAATATTCCTGCTTGATACCGCCTGCTCAATTTTTCAAGCGATTCCACCGAAATCATTGGAGCGTTGTTTTAATGATGCTGGTAAGTTTTTCATTATTGAAGAGCGAAGCGTATTTTAACGACTTGGCGCGATTGATTTTTTCTTTGCGAAAACGGGAAATCGGCTTTTGTTTCCGCATCAGGCGCAAGTAGCTTGCATCAACGAACGCTTTTTCGGCATCGGCGATATAGAAACGCATCCCGTTCTGACTGTGAATGGCGTAGCCGGTGTAGGCCGTCTTTTTTATCTTGTGATAAGAAAAAATCTTGCCAAGCGTTTCGAACCGACGGGTGGTTTTTGTCGTCACCGAGGTAATTTCATACACCGTCTCGGGAATAACGCCGTAGTATGACAGCGCGAATTCCAAAGATACATATGAGGGGGCGTAAATCCTGTTAGCGACATATACATCGGGGATTTGTTCATCGGACAATTGATACAAGCCGCGTTTTACGCTCACAATATACCCGTTCTTTTTCAAACGGTGGATTAAAAAACGCGTGGCTATTTTCGTTCTCCCTAAAAATTTTTGCACGTCGAGGGGGGTAAAAAGCTTGATGTTCTTTGCTTTTATTTTTCGCTCAAAATCTATCCATTTCATAAAGTTAGTATTTTATGCTAATTTAGCAAATCGTATCAAAAAAGTCAAGGATTTACCTTAATAACCTTAGCCTACCTTCTCCAATCCTTTACTATCAACTTCCGGCCTTTTTGGACAAACAAATATTTTATTTTCATATTTTTATCATATACGTCTTTATGAATTTTGAAATGGCGGCAATAGTTTCAATCCTAAACTTGGGGCTGCTCTCCGCGACCCACTTGGCAAAATTGTAAAATTCGCGTTCATCAACACGGAGCCATTTTTTGTTTTTATACAGAAAAACCAGAAGAGTAGTCACGGCGATCCTTTTATTCCCGTTACGGAAAGGATGATTTTTAATCATCAAGTAAAACAAAATCGCCCCCTTGCCGATAAGGCCGGAGTAGGCCGCTTTTTTGCCAAACGATTGGAATGGGGTGGCAATACAGCTTTCTAAAATGTTTGGGAATCTTGTGTCGAAATCGGGAATCGGCTCATCCCAGCTTAACCATGCTTTTGCCAAACGATGAGCAACATACTCAACCTCTGTTATTGAAAGCTGCTGCATAAACGATCAATTTATTCTTTCCCCAACAATTCCAGAGTTTCCCGATAGTCGGTTAATGCTTTTTTTATGGCTGCATCAATTAGTTTTTTCTTAATTTCGGTGATTTCACCCCCTGCCTCAATCGGCAGATCTTCTTTAGCAATGACATAATTCTTCCCAACCTTCCTGGCTTTAAGCTGATTCTTTTTAATTCTCTTCAATACCGCTACCCGGCTGATACCTAAAATTTTTGCGGCTTCACTCGTCGACAAGAGTTTTTTATCCATATATACAAAGAATATAACTGATAACCAATTTGTCAATGGTTATCATACGATAACTAATTTATCCCCTCATTCTGCCTCATTTTCGAGAAACGGACAATTTGCCCCTTCCCCATTCACCAACCATTCGCCAATTCGCGCGAATTGTTCCCTAAGGCCTTAGAGTAAGAAAGGTAAGACAAGGTTAGGATAGGATAAGGAGCGCGCCCCGGGCAAACTGCTTAATTAAAGTTCCCCAAAACTCTGCGAAAATCCCGCGGCATTTTCGTGTTCAGCGAATACAAAACGTGACCTTCTTTCCCTACGCTTTCCAGAACGTCCAAGTTATGAAGAATTATCAAATGCTTGGAGGTGGCTTTCGGCGAAATATTGAGTTCCTCGGCAATGCCGCCGACATTCAAAGCGCCGCCTTTTGACAAAAGTCTTATGATTTTGAGCCGATTGACATTAGATAACGCCTTAAAAACAATCGTCCACCGTTTCATATTCTTGAACTCATTATACCATCTTTCGCCAATTCGCGCGAATTGTTCCAATAACCAATTTTGTTCTGCTGCCTCAAATTTTCAAAATGGACAATAAAAAAACTGGGCCCGTTTGACGTAACGTCTCATCGGGCCCAAGATGCACGGTTCTCAGAGAGAACCGATAGCTGTCCAATACTCACCGCGGGGAGTACGGCAGAGTTCAGGCTCCAGCCACCCGAACAAAGTCATTTTATCCAAGAGCGGCTATTTGGTTTGATAGCCGTCCTTCAAGGGGCGCGATATACTTGCACTTCCCCAAGCCGCGGCTTTCAAGGTTTCTTTGTTGCCAGCTTTTTTACGGGCTTAGCCGGACACTTATACCCACCCGTCTCGGCGCTCAGAGGAGAGGGCGCATACGCGTCTGCACACTCTCGGTCAACTGCGCTGGCTTGCGTCAATAGTATTCTGCCTCAAATTTTCAAAATGATCAATTTTATAAAATACTTCAGGGCAAGCGCACGCGCTTGCCCCGTTGCTGGTTGCTCAAGTTTATCTTCTAAGGAAAGCTCGTATTACCGCACACGCTTCCTTGAGATTCCTTGCGAGGCTGTCAGGGACGTTCTCGTAGTTCCTGGCTATTTCCTCCCACTCTTCCACCTGCGCCCTTACCTCATCCAAGGTAAGGGTTTTGGTTTGCTGGGACGGGGCCATACGTTTGCCTCCCAAATTTTTGCTTACCCTGATGAGTTGCTCGGTTGTTGTTCAGTCGCCGCCGAAATCGCGGCGGAGGTTGGAGATGCCGAAGGTGAGATAGGACTGGGTCTCCGTGAGCTCGACCGGCTTCACTCGGCCGTGCACCGTCTTCATCACGGCTTGCACATCTTCCCAGAAAGTCTGGGTGAAAGAAATCGGAAGAACACCTTCTTCCTTGAGCGTGCTCAAGGTCAAGAAAAGCGTCTTCGCTCTCTCACACCACACCTCCGCGTCCTTCGCTCCCGGCTTCATCGCCCTGGAGTATACCTCGAAGAGAAACTTGTACATCTCCGGAAAGCGTGGGGTGTAGGCCTGCGGTTTGGCCGTTGCAACGGCTTTCATAACTTCTCCTTGGTGAGAGGTTCCACCCCGGACTATACCAACCAATTTTTGAAAAGGCAAATAAAAGCACAAAGCGGCACCAGAAAATCGGTGCCGCTTGCTTTTTGCTTGTGCTGTGTCGCTCGCTCTAGAGCGTCCTACCGGTGATACTCCCGGTAGAGCCGGAACTCGGTGAGCGGCTCGCTGTTGTAGTCCCTCGTGTAACTCGTGTACTTTTCGCTATCGTAGGTGAGTTTGTCCACTGACATGGGGATGAAAACTGCCGCACCCGGCACGAGCTCCTTGAGGCGCGGGTTGCTCTTCGCCACCCGGAGGCGATTGATCGTACCGAACATGAGCCGCCTGGTATCGGGACCTTCGGCGATCTCCCAGACGACGTCCACGTCGACGTAATCATCTTCAATGGACACTCGCGATTGGTATTCAGCCACTATGGCGAGTACCCAGGTGTTCCTCGGCTCGGCTTTCCCCGGCGGATTCGCGTCCGAAGCGCTGCCGTCGGGCACGAACCGAACCAAGGCGACCAAGGCGAAGATTCCGGCGATGATGATCGAAATCATCGCTGCTCTCTGTTTCCAGGTCATATTCGCACCCTCCTTGTTAAGGTTTCCGCCTCGGACTATACCAACCTGTCCTTGAAAAGGCAAACAACTTGCGGTAGTTTGGAAATCGGACCTTCAAGGAGAATTTATGATGCGACTGCAGGATAGGGATCTGAAGCCGATGGTGGCTCCGGAACTGCGGAGGGAGGTGATGCGGCTCCGCAACGCCATCCGGCGCCACCGGAACGCGCACAACAACGACCGGTGCTGGATTTTGGATTCGGAGCTCTACCGGCTCCTGCCGGAATCGCTAAACGCGGGCACCATCACTATGACGCGGGAATTGTTCTTGAAAAACTGCCGCGCCTACTATGACCGGCATCCCGGCGGCTGCGGCCCGGCCATTCCGAACACAGGGAAAGAGGAGTGACGAGCGATGAAGAAAAAGCGAAAGCGGCACCGATTTTCTGGTGCCGCTTGCTTTTTGCTTGAGACAGAACTACTCCTGTCCCGTGAGTTTGGCCCAGTTCTCCTTGGGCCGGAGCCGAACGGAGCCGGCCTTGCAAAGAGGGCATTCCTCGGGCGACCATGTTTGGATGTCGTAGTGCGCGAGGTAGACGATGGGCGCGCCCTCGAACTCGTAGACGTCCGAACGATGGACGAGCGTGAGAACGACGGGAGCGAACGTGACCGGATGCGGATTCCCCTGCCGGATGCCTTCCCGCACCGCCCGGAGCGTACCGAGCGTGGTCACGAGGTCTTCCACCTGAAGAACGACCTCCTCCGGCTCAATCACGAACCGCTTCCAGAGTTGGGTCTTGTCCAGCCCCTTCTCCGTGAAAGCGTGCTTTGCGAGAAGCCAGTTCGCGACGGCGTAGGAAATGGTCGCGCCGGCGTGGTCCGAACCAACCGCCCAGTGAATAGGCCCGCGGTAGGTCGCCTCGAGCTTCATGACAAGCTGACACGCCAGAAGCTCGCAGAGATTCGGATACTGAAGAACGCGGAGCACATCCACGAACCCGTTACTGCACTTACCCGAGGTGAGCTCGGCGTGCGGCAAAGCCGGGTCGCCCGAATGGAGCCAGAGCGCGTCGCAGATCGTGAGAATGTGCCGGAGAGCGGCTGGCGAGATGTCGCCGTTGAAATCTTCGGCGAGGAGTCCGCGAAGCCCGGCGAGCGGCATTCCGGATACTTCGAGAGAATTAATTCTCCCGTTGTTGGGTCTTCTTTTCATGACTTCGCTCCTTCGATTGAAGCGAGAGCCGCGGAAATCTCCGCCTCGAGCTCAATGAGTGCGGCCACCGGGTCGGAGGCCTGCGTGATCTGGCGGCCGACGACGAGATAGTCGGCGCCGTCTTTCAAGGCCGCCGCCGGTGTATCCACCCGTTCCTGGTCTCCTTTATCCTTGCCGGCCGACCGGATGCCTGGAACCACGAACTTCATGCCTTTCAGTTCCGGCCGCTTGGCGAGAATACCGACCTCCTTCGGGGAACAGACGATGCCGGCAACTCCTGCGAGCTTGGCAAGCCGCGCGAGGTAGAGTACGGCCGCCTTGGATGGCTGGCCGTAAGCGAGATGCACCTCCTCTTCAGTGAGTGAGGTGAGAACCGTGATTGCGTAGACCTCGAAAGGAAACTCGCCGACCGCCGCTTGCATCATCTCGATTCCACCCGAGGCGTGAACCGTGAGAATCTGGGCGCCGGAATCGGCGATCGCATTGGCACGGCGCTTCACCGTGTTCGGAATGTCATGAAGCTTCGCGTCCACCCAAACCCGCATGGCCCCGGCTTCGCGGAGCATCTTGACCGCGGTCGGGCCGTTCGAGTCATAGGCGTCGTGAACCTTGACCGCGTAGACCCTCTCTCCGATCGCATGGGTCAAGTCCAGGCACTCACCAAGACTCATGTCGGCAGCGAGAATTATCCTGCTCTCCATGTTTCACTCTCCTTAATTTAGATGTGGGATAGCCCAAAATAGGCAATGGTGCTGCCTTTCAAGGTAGATTAAGCGGCTTCAAAAATCAAACGAAATTACGTGGTGGACCTGAGGGAAATCGAATCCCTGTCTCCGCAATGCGAATGCGGTGTATTACCACTATACTACAGGCCCCTGCCTGCCAGCGGGCAGGCGCTTAAAAATTTATACCATAAGAAAAACGCTCCGTCATCTCGTGCGAGATGACGGAGCACTGCCCGGGTTCAGTCAAAGACGGCGAGAGACAATTCCTCCAACACTTCTTCGCCCGGATGATTCGCGCAGAAGCGGTGCTGGAAGATGCCTGACGAGGGTTCGGTGGGTAAGAGCTCAATTTGCACGCCCGTGCTCAAAACCAGCTCGAAAAACTCGTCACTGCCTTCTCTGAAGAGCCCCGGTTTGGACCGCCAGTCATGGCTTTCAAACATTAATCCTCCCGGATGTTCTGGAGAGTATATTAATAAAATACGGGGAGTCGCGCAACTTACCGGAATCTCACGGGAATGGAAAGCGAGTAAGTGATTTTAACTCAACGTTCTTGATTTCCAAAACTCCGGGAATTCTTCCAATCTAATCGCTTCCTTGTCAGTGTAAACGCCCACTCGCGTCCGGAACAGTTCCTGAACATAGCCGCCGGTTTTGAGTTCCTTGCCGATGTCGCGGGCCAAAGAACGGACGTAGAAGCCGGGGCCAGTCACGACTTTAAGAGACAAGTTCGGCCAGTCATACATTATTACTTCTATATCTTTAATCTCCACTTCGCGGGGTTTCAACTCTTTCGGTTCGCCTCGCCGCGCCCATTTGTAGGATTCTTTGCCCTCAACTTTCACGGCGCTGTACAGGGGCGGCGTCTGCTTAATTTTGCCTTTGAATTTTTCAACAAGAGCCGCTATTTTGTCGCTCGTCGGAATCTCCCTCGCAAAGACCATTCTCTTCTCGCCTTCGGCGTCGTCGGTCGTACTCTCTTCGCCCAGTTTTATCCGGACGAAATATTCCTTATCTTTCTCTACGACTTTCTGCAAATCTTTGGTCGCGTCCCCGATACCTAAAACCAAAACGCCTTCGGCCAAGGGGTCAAGCGTCCCGGCGTGTCCCACGCTCCGCTCTCCGGTGATCCGTCTGACTCTATCCACTACGTCGTGCGAAGTCATCCCTTTGGGTTTGTAAACCGCAAAGATGCCGTCCATTGCTTTCATCTTATCACTAAAAAGCGGCAAAACAAAACGTCTTCAAAATCCGTCCATATGGACGGATTTTGAAGACACAACAAAACCAGAGAAATTTTCCAGAGAAATTTTAGTGAACCGGGCTGCCGGGCGGGACTTCCTCATCCAGCTTCAAAAGCGATATCACGCCATCCGACTCGGCGGCAAGAAGCATCCCCTGGCTTTCAATTCCCTTGAAGTTCCGCGGTTCGAGATTGGCGATAATCACGATTTCCCGGCCGATTAGTCCTTCGGGAGAATATTCCTCGGCAATACCAGAGATAATTTGCCGCTCCTCACCGCCAATATCAAGGTGAAGCTTCAGAAGCTTGTCCGTCGCCTCCACCCTTTCCGCGGCGACGATTTTCGCCACCCGTAAATCCAATTTTTTGAAATCTTCAAAGCTTATCATCAAACCTCTGCACCGTTCCCATCAGAAACGAAAACTGCGGCGGCGAGAACCGTCGTCCAAAGACCATCTTTATTCCCTACTGCCGATTGCGTGATGTTCGTCGTTTTTATTATCTTCCCGCTCGTTTTGTAAATATGCTCGCGTTCATCCCAGGCGGCATCGGCGTTAAACTCAAGCCCGAGCGTCGTGGCGAGCATGCTCGCCGCCAGATCCTCGGCGTATTCGCCGGCTCTCTCTTCCGTTTCACCGAAAGATTTATGCTCGGAAAGATAGCCGTATTGGTTGGGATCCGCCGGCACCGCAAGCCCTACGGAGGCCGCCATTAAGCGGTTCGGCTCGTTCGCCCGCAAATCGTACATTACGCAAAACACGACCTCCCCGGGATTAAGAAGCTGGAGCCCCTTCTCCCGCGAAATAATCTTGCAGTTCGGAGGAAAAATAGACGAAACTCGAACGAGGTTAAACTTCTCAATCCCCGCGTCACGAAGCGCCATCTCAAAAGAACCAAGCTCTTCCTTGTGGCGGCCAACTCCTTTCGTAAAAAAGACCTTGGCGGGTACAAAATTATGCATAAACTTTATTATAATACTTTGGCTTCAATTTTTGCCCTGGCAATCTCTAAGGCGACTTCGCGGGGATTTCTTTTTTGTTCAAGACTCAACCGAAGCACCGCCCCGACGCTTTTCCTTATCTTTTCCTCCACGAGCCCGAACATTTTGTCGGGACCGTAACCCATATATTCGGCGTAAGAGGAAATCACGCCGCCGGCATTGGCCACCATATCCGGCACAACAAGAACGTTGCGCTGCCACAGTTCTTTCTCTATCTCCTCGGTCATCGGAATGTTGGCGCCTTCCACGATTATTTTTGATTTGATTGATTTTTCGTTCTTTTCGTTTATAACGTCGGTCACCGAAGCGGGGATGAGAATATCAACCTCAAGACCGAAGACGTCTCCGCGCGGTAACTTTTCCCCTCCCGGATATTCACAAACGGCGCAGCCGCCAGATTTAATTTCTATGAGCTTCAAAACGTCGAGACCTCTGGGGTCGTAAATCATTCCCTCGCTGTCGGCCACGGCCACAATTTTTGCTCCTTTCCCGACCAAGTGCTTCGCGGCAAACTTTCCCACGTTGCCAAAACCCTCAATCGCCACCGACGCGTTTTTGATGTTAACGCCTCCGATCTCGGCGGCCACGGCCGCGGCTTCCGCCACCCCAAAACCGGTGCTGCCTAATTCATGAGGGAGGCCGCCGAAACTCTCCGGTTTCCCGGTTGCCGAACGCGGGTCGCCGGTTGCCTCCACGAACCACCGCATTTCCCTCTCGCCGGTCGAAACGTCGGGCCCGGCAATGTAACGGTCCGGCATGAAATCTTTAATTCTTTTTGCGAAACTCTGAACGAATTGCTTTTTCTGCGCTCCGTCGCCGCCCTGCCAGACAATTCCCGCTTTGGCGCCGCCGAAAGGGATGTCAGCCAAGGCATTCTTCCAAGTCATGGTCCGGGCGAGACGCCAAACTTCCTCTTTGGTCACGTTCGGCGTCATTCTGATGCCCCCCTTGCCGGGACCGAGCACCGTATTGTCAATCACTAAAAACCCCTTCATCCCAATTTCGGGTTCATAAACTTCAATAACGTTTTCCGGACCGAACTTATCGGATTTTATTTCCATGAAATGTCGGGGTGCTGGGAATCGAACCCAGACTACAGAGTCCCGAACCCTGCGTACTGCCACTATACGACACCCCGAGTCAACTCACATGGTATTTCTTTTTGATTTCTCTTTCAACTCCGCTTTCAAATTCCTCCTTCTTCGTCTCGGCTTTCAAGGAAAGCGCTCTTAAGCTCTCTTCTTTCAAGTGCCCCAGCTCCCCCACCCGATTTTCCAAAAAATCGCTTTTGTTTTTGGCCGGGTCGTCCAAAACGTCCTCCAAAAGCACGCTTAAAATTTGCCCGACTTTCGGTCCCGGCGGGAGCCCCAAAATTTTCATGACGTCATTCCCATCCACCTTGAGCATCTTGGGGCTGATTGGGTCGTTCTTCACCTTCTCAATCATAAAAAGGAGGTGGCGGATTTTATAAGGCACGGCCTTGGGAACGCCGGAACCTATCCGGTCGGCCTCCCGCACTTTTATCAAATCGGGAACGTTCTCGGGACCAACTCTCATTAAAAACCTCCGGACGCCGGCCTCAGTCACTTCGCCCACGTTGTAGTAAAAAAGATGGGAGCGGACGAGATGCGCCACTCGCTCCACTAAATCTTTGGAGAAATGGAGGCGGTCCAAAATTTTCATCGTCATTTTGGCGCCGACCACCTCGTGATTGTAAAAAGTGGAATACTTGCCTTCGCCATGCTTAGTGCGGGGCTTGCCGACATCGTGGAGCAGGGCGGCAAGCCGAATGTGGAGCGGATAACCTTTTTCAACCGTGTAATTCAAGGCCCGCACATTATGCTCAAAAACGGTGTAGATGTGGTGCAAATTCTGGCCGCAGCCGATGCCTTCGCGAAACTCCGGCATAACGAAGCGAAGCAGACCATAATCTTCAAGTTTAATGATGCTGTCCGCGGCACCCGGCGCCATCACAATTTTCACGAATTCGTCCCGAATCCGTTCTTTAGCAATCATTTCCAGGAGGCCGGCGTCGTTTTTAATCGCCCGACCGGTTTCTTTTTCTACTTCAAATCTAAGTTCGGCGGCAAACCGCACGGCCCGCACGAGGCGGAGCGCGTCTTCGTTGAATCTTTCCTTCGGATTGCCGACTGCCTTTATGATTTTCGCCTTCAAATCATCTTTGCCGCCGTAAGGGTCAATGACCCTGCCCGCCATATCCATCGCGAGCGCATTAATCGTAAAATCCCGGCGGCTCAAATCCTCTTCAATTGTTTTGGCGAATTTGATTTCGTCGGGGTGGCGCTTGTCGGTATAGCGGCCCTCAATCCGGAAAGTGGTCACTTCCACGATTTTCAGATTTTCCTCGTCGCTCCCGGTTTTCACGCCCACCGTGCCGAACTCGTTTTCATAGACGCTTTCCGGGAAAATTTTTTGAACCGCCTCCGGCAGAGCGGCGGTTGCGATATCCCAATCCTTAGGTTCGCGGTGCAGGAGCAAATCGCGAACGCAGCCGCCCACAAGATAGGCCTTGTGCCCGGTCTCCTCCAAACCTTCGGCGATTTCTCTTACGACTTCGGGGACATCAATCTTCATAGATTTAATTGTAATCTTGAAAAACGCGGGATACAATCAAAATAGGAACCCATCTCCATAGGTTCTGCCTTTGTAGTGAAACGGATATCACACGTGGCTTCGGACCACGGATTAGGGGTTCAAATCCTCTCAAGGGCACAAAATCAAAATTAGGGGTAGTTATGTCTTGCAAGATAAGCTAGACTTTTAACGAATTCCTAATAACAGCCCGAAGGTGCTTAACACTCCAGCGAAAAATCCCTGATTAGCCGGTTCGAGCCTTGAACCCGGGCTGAACTGCTGGCACGCCGGATCCTGATAATTTTGTGTGCAATAGGTCTGACATTCTTCAGTAGTCTTGCAACCACCCGGTCCGCTAAAATCAGCGCCACCACCTCCCGAGGGAGGCGGAGAAGAACCGTCACCTGATGCAGAACAACGTTGGTCATCTGGACGGGCTTTGCAAAATTCTTCCCATCCTATGCACTCTGGCATAATGGCGTCGCAAACAATGGATCCGGTTTGTCCGCCTTGACCACCTTGATCACCTCCTCCTGGCGGAGCAAAATTCTGGCACTCTTCCTGATGTTCTATACAATAAGTCGTGCATTCTTCGGGAGTTTTACACCCGCCCGGACCGCTAAATCCCGCTCCCGGCGCTCCGCCAAAACCAGACGGTGGTCCGCCACCCGGCCCGCCTTGCCCGGATGGCGGCCCCATTTTTTCAAAACACTCCCGCATTTTATCGCCGATGTCGCGGCTGGGCATTGCCGTGCCCGCTTTCAATTTCTCAATTGTTTCACTGCCAAGAGCGCCCGTAAGACACTCCATTACCTCTCTCGGCGCCTCGGTAAAACCTTGCATCATCTGCTGCTTGCCTTCTTCCATTTGCCGCAAATCTTCCTCTGGTATTAAACCGTGTTCTTTGGCAAAATTGAAACAAGTTTCCTGATTGGCCGGGTTCTCACAAAATGCTTCGCATTGTTCTTTGCTTTTACAATCGCCCGGACCTTTGCCGCCGGTCTTCCGAGCCATTTCTACTTCGTCTTTGGAAATAAAACCATGCTCTTCGGCAAACGCCAGACAGGTTTCAAAGTTATTCTCATCCTGACAAAATCTATCGCATTCTTCGCGGCCGCGACAGTTGCCCGGACCCTTGCCGCCGGTTTTACGAGCCATGGCTGCTTCTTCCCTAGAGACAAAGCCGGCTGCTTCGGCAAAAGCAATGCAGGCCTCAAAATTATTGGGTTCGGAACAATAAACATCACATTCGGCCCTGCCGCGACAAGGCGGTGGTTTTGCGCCACGTCTTACCGCTTCCAAAACTTTTTTGGCTTCTACCAATTCATCCGGCGGGATGAATCCCGCGGCCTCGGCGAAAGTAATACACTCTTCCATATGACTGGGGTCATTACAATAATTGTCGCAGGATTGCTTATTGGTACAACCGCCGGGTAGTTTTGCGCCTCTCGCTAAAGCGGCCTGAACTTTTCTCGCCTCTTCCAACTCGCCGGGCGGCATCAAGTTGTTTCTTTCGGCAAAGGAAATACACTCATCAATATTACTGACGTCATTACAGTAATTTTCACAGGCGTCTTTGGTGGTACAGCCGCCGGGTCCAACGCCAACTTGAGCGAACTGCCGAGCCTGCTTAGCTTCATCTGGTGAAATTAAATTGTGTTTTTCGGCAAAAGCAACGCAGGCGGTGATGTTCTTGGGATTATCGCAATAAGTTCGGCAATCGCCCTCGCTCTTACAACTGCCCAATTCCGGTACCGGAAAAACTATGTCTTCTTTTGAGGTGGCGCCGGCATAGAGAAACAAAGAAACGAAAATGGCAAAACCAAGAATAATGCCGGCGAGAATATTTTTTTGATTGAGCGGGAAAGACATAATTATTCAAATGGATTTGTTTTAATGTCTTTAAAGGGGTTGGTTTTACTGACGGCGTTTATGTCGGGCATTTCTTCCAGGGGATTAGAAAGCGGATTAATTTCCGGCAAGGCGCCGGCGCCGGCCGACTGGAGCGATTTTTCAAAGGATTCGGTTGCTTTTTCTTCGGGCGTCTTTACTTCCCGCAGACCAAACCACCAATAAGCCGCGCCAAGAAGGACGACAACAATTATCGCGACAACAATAGTAACGACTAATTTTTTAGGCGATGACCCTGCTCCAATTGTTCCATCCATAATCTCTTTTATAATTATAACAAATCGCTTATAATATACTTCGCAACTTCAACCTATCAACAGTCCCAAAATAGCCGCCCGTAGCTCAATGGCAGAGCAGCTCCCTCTTAAGGAGACGGTTGTAGGTTCAAGTCCTACCGGGCGGACAATAAAAACTCAATGAGAAATCAATTCGAAAGAGAGATAGAACAAGAAACCGATGTTGAGCTTGCATTTAGACGCGCCGAGGAAGCTTTGGCTCTCGACGTAATTAAAGAAAAAGATTTTATTGACCTTTACGGGGAAGATAATGTTGAACGCGACTTAGCTGAAATTCAAAAAATTGAGGCCAGCCCGGAATACCGTGAGCCGAGCAAAATGGCGACCGTCCTCGAAGCTATTATCCACGAACAGGCCGAACTAAGCGACTGGCTCGGACCAGACGCCAGAACAATGAAGACGTCACGTTACGATGACGTAAAAAACGGCGTTGATGAAATTGTTGAATTCACCGGCGAACCGGGTAAAACCTCCCGGTTGGCGCTCGGCATTGACGTCACTTTTAACCCGGTCCTTGATAAAAAACTCGAGCGGATCGTTTCAAAAATAGAAAGGGGCGAGCTTGCCCAGGTGAAATATTTCAAATCCTCCTCTCTCCGAGGCGAAGTCCAGCAAATACCCGAGGTGGTCGTGGGCGCCGACCAAAGAACAGTCGAACAATTGATCCCCGTCTGGCTCGCCCGCGACCAGGGGAAGCTTGCCGAGCACCCGATGCAAATCATTATGCTTGAAGAAATACGCTTGCAGCTTGAAGCTTTCGCGGCCTACGCCCGAGCAGTCGGGCAGCCGGCTATTGCCGAAACATACGAAACCGACCTCGCTATCGCTAACGAACTTCTCACCCAAAAGGAGGACTTGAGAAAACGCAATCCGCTCCAAGCGCTCAAAAACGACCAGGTTTTTTTCGGCATCTGTCTTTACCTGGAACGGTTGAGAAAAAAACTTAAGAAAAAATAAATTTCGTGGTATAATATGGCGCGTGATTCAGCTTGGCGCGCCGCTCTCGGAAGTTTACGGCATTGGCCCGCGGTTTTTGAGCAAACTGAAAAATCTCGGAATCCAAAACGTTAGAGATTTACTCTGGCATTTCCCCACCCGCTACGAGGATTTTTCTCAAATTTACGCTATCCGGGACTTGGAACCAAATCAGGAGGCGACCATTCAGGGAGTCATCAAAGAAATCGGCGGCCGCCGCACTTGGCGGAAACATCTCTATATTGTGGAGGCGCTTGTAAGTGATGAAACCGGCTCCATTCGGGCGGTTTGGTTCAACCAGCCCTACATCAAAAACATCCTTCAACCTGGTAGGATCGCGAATTTTTCCGGCAAAGTGGTTGTCTCAAACGAAGAAATTTATCTTTCGAACCCCGTCTACGAACTCGTAAGCGACTGGAGGGAAACGAAACACACCGGCCGCATCGTGCCGATTTACCCGGAAACGAGAGGACTTACTTCTAAAGGCCTCCGCTATCTCATAAAGCCTGTTTTGGACGAACTGGAAAAGTTAAGGGATTTCATTCCTCACGACATTTTAAAAAATAAAAACCTGCCGGAGATAAACGAGGCGCTTCAGGCCGTCCATTTCCCAGAAAATTTGGAAGAAGCCGTCGCCGCCAAGCGCCGCTTCGCTTTTGAAGACCTTTTACTCTTGGAGTTCACCGTCCTCACCGAAAAACTGAAGATAGCCAAAGAGAAAGCGATGCCGCTCAAATTTAAAATTGAGGAAATTAAGGAGATTCTCTCCAAACTGCCTTTTGAACTTACCGAAACCCAGAAAAAATCCCTCTGGGAGATTCTGAAAGACCTGAATAAAACGCAACCGATGAACCGTCTGCTCCAGGGCGATGTGGGGAGCGGCAAAACAGTTATTGCCGCCGTCGCGGCTCTTGTTGCCGCCAAAAACGGCGCACAGACCGCTTTCATGGCGCCGACCGAAATTCTCGCCCGCCAGCACTACGGCACCCTGAAGAAAATTTTCAGCGAGCTTGGGGCCGAAATCGGGCTTTTGACTTCGTCGGAAGCGAAGATTTTTTACGGCCATAGACTGGAGTCGAGCATCAAAAAACCGGATTTCCTGAAAGAGATATCGAACGGCAAAATAAAAATCTCGGTCGGCACCCACGCTCTTATCCAAAAAAACGTTTCCTTCCTCAATTTGGCGCTCGTCGTCATCGACGAACAGCACCGTTTCGGCGTAAAGCAGAGAAAAGAACTGGTGGGCGGCAAAAATTTGGTGCCGCATCTCCTTTCTATGTCGGCGACTCCCATCCCCCGCACTTTATCGCTTACTTTGTTCGGCGATTTGGATTTGTCGCTTATCACCGAACTCCCCAAAAACCGGAAGCCGATAATCACCAAGGTGGTTGCCCCCGAAAACCGCGAGAAGGCCTACGCTTTCATCCGCGGCCAGGTTAAAAGAGACCGGCAGGTTTTCGTCATCTGCCCGCGCATCGAACCGGGCGAAAAAAACGAAACGGACACCGGCAAACTGGAAATCAAATCCGTGAAAGAGGAATTTGAGAAACTGGCCAAAAAAATCTTCCCGGACCTGCGCGTTTCCGTACTTCACGGCAAAATGGCATCAAAAGAAAAAGAAAGAACCATGTCCGCCTTCGCTAAAGCTTCGGCGGATAAACGCGAAAGAATAGATATTTTAGTAGCTACTTCGGTGGTGGAGGTCGGCGTGGATGTGCCGAACGCGACCATTATGATGATTGAAGGAGCCGACCGCTTCGGTTTGGCCCAGCTTTACCAATTCCGGGGGCGAGTCGGCCGCGGAGAACACCAGTCATTCTGTTTTCTTTTCACCGATTCTTCATCAAAAACCACCCGCCGAAGATTGGAATCAATAGTGAAAGCCAAAAACGGTTTTGAACTGGCCGAAAGGGATCTGGCGATCCGGGGACCGGGCGAATTTCTGGGTACCATCCAGACCGGTATGCCGGATTTGGCAATGAAAGCCCTCCAAAATCTGGAACTGGTGAAAGATGCGCGCGAGGAAGCGCTCGCGATATTAAAAAAAGACCCGTCGCTCAAAAATTTTACGGCTCTCCGGGAGCGCCTCACGGATTTCAAAAAAGAAACTCATTGGGAGTAGCTACCGCACCACTGCCTTAAATTCCTCTTGGGTGCGGGATTCGATTTCCTTCTGAATCTTGTCCACTTCCTCGTTGGTGAGCGTCCGCTCGGGCGAACGGTAAGTGATGCGAAAAGTGTAGCTCACTTTATCTTTGCCGAATTTTTCTTCGTTCTCGTAAGTATCAAGCAATTTCACTTCTTCAACCAAACTGCCGCCCAGATCCCGGATCAAGTCAAAGTAGTTGTTAGAAACGAAGTTGTTACCGACCACAAACGAAATGTCCCTCGTGATGGGCGGGTACTTGGAAACCTCCTTGAATTTGCTGCCTAGTTTCAACTGACGCTTTACTCGCGGGTCATCGGACCATAAGAGACGGATGTCGGGTAAATCCATGCTCACTATTGCCAACCTTTCCAAACCGAAACCAAAAGCCCAGCCGTTATAACCACTCACCCCAAAATTTGCCAGTACGTCTTTGCGAGGCAACCCGGAGCCGACCATTTCAACCCACTTTCCTTTTATCTTGATGTTCATTTCAACGCTCGGATCGGTATAGGGAAAAACTTCAAGAGTAAAATTGTACTCCACGCCGGGACCAAAAACACTCTTCGCTACATCTCCCAGGACATTCTTAAGATCGTCAAGAACGACTTTTCTCTTCTCATTCCTTGTAAGATAGAGGCCACCGAACTGGTGAAATACGTTCATATGGTGCTGGTCAATCTCGTCCTTGCGGTAAACTTTCGCGTAACATACCACACCCAAATCCTCGCCCCCAGCTATTTTTTCCAAAACCCTCGGGTGCTCGAAATAGTAGTACCACATAACGGTATCATGAGTAATCAAGATGTGATTCTCGTCTACGTAATAAGTGTCCGATTTGCTTCGCGCCGGATGTCCGGGCGGCATGTTAAAAAGGTCAAATAAAACGCGCGTTGGAACGATTTCCGGAATTTTAATGTCGTCGAAATCTTGAAAAACGGGGATTTTCTTAACTCTTTGAACCAGCTCGTAAAGGGGGCTTCCCGGCGTTCTTGACAAATCCGGCATTCCGAAAAACCTTTTGAGTCGGATTGCTTCAATGTCGTTTCTTTTTTCCAGTTCCTTCAGTATTTTCTTTTCCTCCTCGGAGTTAATTATTATCTCTCTCATTGTGTTGCGGGTGCGGGAATCGGACCCGCTACGAGGAGGTTATGGGCCTCCCGTGCATCCGGAGCACCTACCCGCGTTCATTAAGATAGCAATAAATTTGAAAAAATTCAATACTGATGTATATTGAAAAAAACCGCCGCCGGCATAGCTCAGTGGCAGAGCGAGGGACTCATAAGCCCTAGGTCGCAGGTTCAATCCCTGCTGCCGGCACAGTGGACCCGTGGTGTAGCCCGGTTAACACGTCCCCCTGTCACGGGGAAGATCGCCGGTTCAAATCCGGTCGGGTCCGCAAAAAAATAAAAGTATGAAAGCTATATTTTTAGTTGCCGGCAACGGCGTAAGAATGCGGCCCCTTACGCTTACCAAGCCGAAACCGCTTCTTGAGGTCGCGGGCAAGCCCTTGATTTATCACCTTGTTTCAAAACTGCCTGAGGCCGTCGACGAAATCATTCTTGTGGTGGGCTACCTTGGGGATCAAATAAAAAATTACTGCAAGGACGAATTCCTGGGCAAAAAAGTCAGTTATGTGGAGCAAGAAAATCAGCGCGGCACCTACCACGCCGTCTCTCTTTGCTATCCCCTCGTATATAACGACAAGGATAAAAGGTTCTTTGTTTTTTACGGCGATGACTTAATAGATGCCGAAACGATCCGCAAAATGACCGACTATGAACAGGCGGTTCTCGTAAGCGAGGTCGCCGACCCGCGCCGTTTCGGCGTGGTGGTCTTGAACGAAGACGGTTCCGTTAAAGAAATAATTGAGAAACCGGAAAATCCCCCCACCAATACGGTTCTTGCCAACGGCCTGCTTCTCACCAACAAAATTTTCCAATATCCGCCGCCGTATGCGGTAAACAGCGAATATTATCTTTCAACCGCCGTCGCTGAAATGGCGAAACACGAGAAAGTGATGGCCGTCAAAGCCAATTTTTGGTTCCCGATCGCCACCCCTGAAGACATGAAATATGCGGAGGAGGCGCTTCAGAGCCGTTCATAGTATTGCCCCAAACCTAAAATATCGGCTTCGCGGAAATGGCGGCCGATTAACTGGAGGCCAATAGGCAATTCCTTATCAGCTAGAGAGTATTTTTTGACCGGTATGGAAACGGCGGGTACCCCGGCCAAGTTCGCCGGAATGGTGAAAATATCCGAAAGATACATCGAGAGGGGATCCTCGGTTTTCTCGCCGATTTTGAAAGCGGAGGTGGGAGTCGTTGGCGCGAAAATCACATCCACCTTTTTGAAGGCCTCATCAAAATCGCGCAATATCAGCCGCCGCACCTTTTGGGCTTTGGCGTAATAAGCGTCGTAATAACCGGCCGATAAAACGAATGTTCCCAAAAGAATCCGCCGCCGCGGCTCGGCCCCGAACCCCGCGCCCCGGTCTTTGAAATAAATATCGCGTAAACTTTTTACCTCCTTTTCGGAAACAATCCGGCTGTAGCGGATGCCGTCAAAACGGGCGAGATTCGCCGAGGCCTCGGCCGGCAAAATGATGTAATAAACGGAAAGGGCATACTTGGTGTGGGGCAGCGATATTTCTTCGAATTCCAGTTTCAAACTGCGCAAGCGCCGCTCCGCCTCCGCCATTCCTTTTTCAACTTCCGGCGATAAACCGCCTGCAAAATATTCTTTGGGGATACCAACGCGCAGTTTCTTTATCCTCTCAAAATCGGGCTTCAATAAATCGTCTTCCTCCGCCTCAACGCTTGTAGAATCAAACGGGTCGCTACCTCTTATTTTTGAAAACACTATTGCCGCGTCCTCCGCGGTTTTTCCGAAAGGCCCGATTTGGTCCAGGCTGGAAGCAAGAGCGATAAGCCCGTGGCGGGAAACCGCGCCATACGTCGGCTTCAAACCGACCACGCCGCAGAAAGCGGCCGGCTGGCGGATGGACCCGCCGGTGTCGGTACCCAGTGCGGCTAAAGCCATGTTCGCGGCGACGGCGGCGGCCGAGCCGCCGGAAGAGCCACCCGGCACCCGCAATAAATCATAAGGATTGTGAACCAGCCTGTAGCCGGAGTTCTCGGTGGAAGAACCCATTGCGAACTCATCCAAATTTGTTTTCCCTAAAAATACCGCTTGTGCCTCTTTTAGTTTTTTTATAACAGTTGCGTCGTAACTTGCACTGTATTTTTCCAAAATTTTTGAACCGGCAGAGGCAGGCGCATCCTCGATCAAAACCACGTCTTTCACGGCCAGAGGCACTCCGGCCAAAACATCCACTTCAACGCCGGAGGCGACTTTTACATCAACCTCCGAAGCGCTCTTTAATGCCTCGTCTTTTTGGAGCGAAAGATAAGCGCCGACTTCCTTGTCTTTCTCGGCAATCCAGTCAAAATAACCCTCCGCAATCTCAAAAGCTGAAAACTCCTTGTTCAAAAGTCCCTCATGAAAACCTTTAATGGTCAAATCGTGGAGATGTTTTTTCATACTACTCGAAAACTGGCGGGATTTTGAGAAACCCCTTATCTCTTTCCGGAAACTGGCTCACGGATTTCTCGCCGGCAAGTTTTGTTTCTTCCAAATCATCGGCGCGGAGAATGTTTCTTGAAAACGTGCCCCCCGACATCGGCAAAACGCCTTCGGTATCAAGTTCTTTTAATTCTTCAAAATGTCCGAGAATTTTCTCCAGGTCTTTGAGTAGTTTTTCTTCCTCGGACTTTTTCAATTCCATGCGGGCCAACTCCGCCAAATGTTCCAAATCTTTCTTTGAAAGCATGTCTTATTTTAACATCTTCAAAAACTCTCCCTCGCTAATAATTTCAATGCCCAATTTCTTGGCCTTCTCGTATTTGGAGCCGGGGTCGCTCCCCGTAACAACGTAATCGGTTTTTTTGGAAACGGTCTCTGACACGTCTCCGCCCAAATCCCTAATTTTCTCTTTGGCTTCATCGCGCGACATCGACTCGAGGCTGCCGGTCAAGATAAACACCTTGCCTGCAAACTCTTGGCCCGCCGTTTTCTCATCCTTAATCTTCACGCCTACTTTTTCCAGCTTTCCCAGCAATTTCAAATTGCGCGGCTCGCGAAACCAGTTATAAATACTTCTCGCAACCGCCGGGCCCACGTCGCGAATTTGCATCAAATCCTCGACGCTCAAATCCTTATATCTCTGAGTCAGCCCGCGAACAGTCGAAACCGGAAACCGCCGGGAGAGAAGCAGTGCTGTTTCCTCACCGACGTGGAGAATGCCGAGCGAGTAAATGAACCGGGGGAGAGTTACCAGAGTTTTCTCCATCACTTCCTTCACGATATTCTCCGCCGACTTTTCGCCGAATCGTTCCAAAACAGCGATATCCCCTTCTTTTAGAATAAAGACGTCTGCAGCATCCGTTATCAGTCCCTCGTCCAGAAACCGGTCGATGATTTTCGCGCCCAAACCGCGGATGTCAAAAGCGGCGCGAGAGACAAAGTGATAAAGCGATTCCCGATGACGGGCGCCGCATTTCGGATTGGAACAGCGGTAAATCGCTCCATCCTTCATGACCCGAGAGCCGTCAACGGGGCAGTTTTTCGGGAAATGGATTTCCTTTTCCCGACCGGTCCGCAATTCTTTCAAAACCTTGGTGATTTGCGGAATGACGTCGCCGGCGCGGGAGACCACCACCGTATCACCGATTTTAAGGCCCAATCTTTGGATTTCATCGTAATTGTGAAGAGTAGCGTGCGTAATCGTAATGCCGCCCACCCCGACCGGGGAGAGAACGGCCACCGGCGTCAAAGCTCCCGTCCGGCCGACCTGGACTTTAATGCTTTGAACGACGGTCGTCGCTTCTCTGGGCGAAAATTTGTAGGCCACCGCCCCCCGCGGCGCCTTACCGATCACTCCCGCCCGTTCAAAAACCTTGTTGTCGTTCAAGATCACGACCGTGCCGTCGATTTCGTAGGGAAGTTTTTCGCGGTGTTTTTCCCACCAATTGCGGAATTCAAAAACCTCTTCCAAAGAATTTAAGCGCTTATTGTTGGGATTAATTCGAAACCCCAGTTTATGGAGCAACTCGTGCTCTTCTTCGTGGGTTCTTTGACCCAAGTCGGTCACAATGGCGTACTGATACGAGTCCAGCTTGCGGGCGGCCGTGATTTTCGGGTCAAGCTGGCGAACGGAGCCAGCGGCGATGTTCCGGGGATTAGCGTAAATTTTTTCGCCTTTCTTTTTCTGCTCCCTGTTTATCCGCTCAAATTCCTTTTTGGTCAAAAAAACTTCGCCGCGCACGATTAGCTTTTTAGGAATTAAATATTGGGAGGTTCGACCTCCTGAATTTTTTTTCAATTTTTGGGAGGTCGAACCTCCAGAAATTGAAAGCGGGATTGCTTCTATTGTTCTAAGGTTTTGAGTGACGTCTTCGCCAACTAAACCGTCGCCTCTTGTGGAACCTTGAACCAAAACGCCGTTTTCGTAGACAAGTTCAATGGCGAGACCATCGATTTTGAGTTCGGAATAAAATTCGCGCTTAATCCTCCGCCCCAGGTAATTTTCCACTCGGGTAATCCAATCTTTCACGTCTTCTTCGGAAAAAGCGTCGTTGAAAGAAAGCATCCGCGCCTCATGGCGGACCTTCTTAAACGCCTTCAAGGGGATGCCGCCGACCCGCTGACTTGGGGAGTCCGGCGTAACCAGCTCCGGAAATTTCTGCTCCAAATCAAAAAGCTCCTTTTTTAAGGAATCCTCGGTCTCCGGCGAGATTTCTTCCTTGTTCAAAACGAGCCGCGAGTAGCGGTAGCGGTTAATCAGTTTTTTCAGCTTTTCAATTCTCTCCCTGGCGGCGGCCCTGTCCATGATTTAAGGTCCGGTTTCAAAAATCGTTTCCAAGATTCTTACCGCCTTGCCGGAGGCGCCGTAACCCCGGGAAGTGATTATTATTTCGCTACCGACGGTCTGACTTTTTGCGTTTATCGAGACAGTTGAATCATCAAAGACAATTGGGACTATGCCATCAACGCAAGCGCTTGTGCCGGCACCTTTAAGAATGCACCAAGTCACGCTTTCTAAGCCGGCATCGGCCGCAAAAATGGCTTTCGCGGAATTCACCGCGTCATTTGCCGACTTAATCTGGTAAAGCATGAGAAGACCGGCAATCGCGGCGCCCGAGAGCATGATGCCGCCCAGCATCATCACGCTTAAAATCATCACTTGACCTCTCTGCGAATTTTTAATTTTGAATTTTGAATTTTGAATCATTCTTCGGGTAATTCTTGGGGCAAAATTCTTGCCGCGACCGTTGTTTGAAAGTTCAAAACCTCACCTGAGAGTTTTGGGTCGGAGGAACCAAGCGTCATAAAAAACGTTATCCGCCAGGGATCCTTGCCGTTCACCAAACTGCCGGTGTTCGTGAAACAGAGCCGGTCCACTTTGATGTTTGAGGCTGTAAGCGGCTGGAAAGTTTTGCCCGAGCAATCACTCCCCACGCACTCCATTCGGGTAATAGCGTCCGATTCCTCCCGATAAAAAACACTGTTGGCACGAGAATTAGTGAATTCAAGTTCTTCTTCCTGCCCCCCGATGCAGTTGCCTTGAGGCACGTTATTCAAATCAAAGTTATAACCCGTCCTGACCTCCCGCGCTACCTGCTCAATCGCCAAACTGGCGTTGGAATTTACGGAGAGCATGTGATTCACAATCCGCTGGGTGCGGAGCGCCTGGACAAAAGCGCCCACGGCGATGGTAATCGCGATGATAAAAACCGACATCGCGACAATAAGCTCAACGAGGGTAAAACCTTTCCTAAATTTTGAATTTTGCCGTGCCTGCCGGCAGGCAGGAATTTTGAATTTTGAATTTTTGTTCATCGCCAATCAAAAAAATGGTCCTCCAAATCGACCGTTTCCGTTCCGCCGCGGACAGCCCAAGTAACCGAGGAATTAACTTTGAGTTCGTCATCGCCGCCGCCGTTTAAATCAATCGCAGTAATAACAATTTTTCTTTTAAAGGGCGTTGGAACACCATCGCCGTAGCTGTAGGTGCCGTTCGTAGAATCAAAATTAAGGAAATGGTCGGAGAAACCACTAAGAGCGGCGTCATTAAAAACCACCTCATAATCACAGGTGGGAAAACCGCAATCGCCAATCCCCTCATTCCAAGCATCGCTGTCAGCAAAATTTTTATCAATCAAACTCTTCACTACCTCCACTCCTTCGGCGGCCAAATAAGTCGCGGCGAACTTCTGGCTCACGTCCTTGTTGATTCCCAAAGAACGCGAAAGAAGGCCCAAAACCCCGAGAATGCCTATCGTCGCAACGCTAAGAGCGATTATGGATTCAATAAGCAGGTTGCCTTTTCGATTTTTAGATATTTTTCCCATGGCCCCTTATTCCGTAATAATCTGACCGGCCGCCGAGATAGTCGTCGCCGCCGAGAGGCCGCCGACAGTTGAATTAATGGTGATGCCAACCGGAAAATCAGCGCTCGTTGTAGCCGTGAGTTCCGGCGCGATAAAAAGGATGTCCAGTCCGCCTTCGGGCAATCCCGAAAACTCGTTACGCACATCAAGTGATTTCGTTTCAAGTGCCTCGGGTGGCACAACGCCCGCATCATAACGGTAATTAGCATTAGTCGGGTCGCAACTGCCCTCCCCTAAATCGGCAAAAAGAATAACATCGCGCGGCGCCTCAAGGTGAAGACCGAAAGCGCAAAAGACGTAATCGGCGGTGATCGCCGGATTTTGGTATTTCTGGATGGCGAGCGACTTGGCCCGATTCAAAAGTCCGACCACCACGGCTTGGTCCTTAAAAAGGATAAGCTGGCGCTCACTGGAACGATTGTAGGTAAGAGTGATGGCTGAAAGAAGAACCGTGATACCGACGACAACCACCATCTCAAACAATGAAAAACCTTCTCGGGATTTGAGATCCATTAATAACATTATAACAGCAAAAAGCCGACTCAGATATTAAAAAGTCCGAAATAGCCGCTTACGATCTGATATCCGAAGAAGACGGTAAGAACCATTCCCAAAATCATAATCGGCGCGAAAGGCAATTTGTCGCGGAGGGTTTTCTTTTTGGTCAAAAGCAAGAATGCTCCCCAGACGCCTCCCAAGATGAAAGCGATAATCATGGCAAGAGCCATGTCCGGCCAGCTCAAAATAAGACCGGCGGCGGCGGCGAGTTTCACGTCTCCCATCCCCATCGCCCGGCCTCGGGAAATTGCAATTAAAAGTCCGAAAAATAAAAGACCGGCTAGGGCACCTAAAAGATGATTTATCCAAATGTTCTGCATCGGCGAAAAAATCAAAAGGTAATGCCTTAAAAATGAACTATGGAAAGGCAGGAGCCAAACCGAAGGCAGGCTCTTTACGGCAACCAAAATGACCCCCAGTGCCGCAAGAAGAACGTTCAGTTCGTTGGGAATCAGATAATGGCGCATGTCAATTACGCTTATCAAAGCCCAGGTGAGCAGAATCAAAACCCAGACGATAAGATAGGCGTAGTAGGAGCGGAATCCAGAGCCCTCCGGGAAAAGACCGATGAAACCGTAAAATTTGGAAAAATAAAGCGGCAGAGCGACAAAAATCGCTCCCGACAAGAATTCAACAAGCGGGTACTGAACGGTTAATTTCTTGCCGCAGGAACGGCAGCGGCCGCCCTGTGCGATGTACGAGAGAAACGGCACAAGCTCAAACCACTGAAGAGTTTTGCCGCAGTGCGGACAATGCGAGCGACCGCGCAAATTCTCCAAACTGAATACGCTCCTCTCCGGAGCATATCTTAAAATCAAAACGTTCAAAAAACTGCCGACGGCAAGCCCGAATAAAAAAAGTATCGGGTAATAAAGCGCTTCCATTTTAGCGGCCGCCCAAGCCCACGGCGACGCAGTAGGCGCTCACGTCATCACAGGTGCAGGAAGGCGGCGGCACTTTATTCGAACCAACAGGACTTACGTCGTAACTCCCGGGAAACGTTTGGATGTCGCCTGTTCGGTCATTCTCAAGACAGGCACCCAAAATGTAGGCTTGGCTTCCGGGCCGGACGTAGCCATACTCGCCTCCCTGGGGGTCGTGCGGCAGGCCGGGAACCGAAGTGTAAAGCGTTTGGGGATACGATTGGTTGTTTTCCACATAATAATTTTCCAAGCCGGTCTGAATCTGGCGCAAATCCGCAATCCGGCGCGCGTCGCGGGCCTTACTCCGGGCATTCCCCAATCCAACGAGAATGGTTGAAGAAAGCAACCCGATAATTGCTACTACGACTAGCATCTCAATCAGCGTAAACCCCTTGTTCATTATTTTATTGCTTTACACAATATTCCTTACCGCTGCAGTTGGTGACGCCTGACGGGCAATTACCCGCTCCCGATGCTCCTTCCGAATTTTCAAGACAAATTCCTAAATTATATCCAAGGGTGGTGGCATTTGGGGCATATTGGTAATCCTTGCTCTGTGGATCTTTAGTTGGCGCCCCTGTGATGGTAGCGGTTGGAGGAGTGCCGGCCACTGGGTAACCGGTTGCCGGGTTATACTGAAGCTCCAGAGCATTCTGAATCTGCTGAATGTCGGCAATCCGCCTTGCGTCTCTGGCCTTGGAGCGAGAACCGCCCAAGCCGATAATCACCACCGAGCTCAAAAGCCCGATAATGGCGATCACAACCAACATTTCAATTAATGTAAAACCTTTGTTGTTTTTCATTTGTTATTAGTTAATAACGACCTTTTGTAATTCCTCTTAATTATATCAAAACGCCCGGCTCAAGTTGTAGAGCGGGAGAAGTATTGAGGCAAAAAGGAGAGCAACCATCACGCCGATTACAATCATCAAAATCGGCTGGATAAGCGTCACTAAATTGTTCACCATATCATCCACCTCCCGGCTGTAAAAGTCAGTCACCTTTTCCAAGAGCTGTTCCAGCCGACCGGTTGATTCACCGACCGCGATAAGCTGAGAAACCAAGGGTGGAAATTCGGACATCGTTTCCAAGGTCCGGGAAAGCAATTCCCCTTTTCGGATTTTATCTGAGGCCTCATGCAAGCGGTCGCGATAAACGGCGTTCCCGATGGTGTGGGAGGAAATTTCAATTGCCTGCGGGATAGTGAGCCCGCCCTTGATGAGCATCCGCGTCGATTCCGAAAACCGGGCCACATACAGCTTCTGGAAAAGCGGGCCCATTACCGGCAAGCGGAGCGAGATTTCATCGAAAACAACTTTACCTTCTTTAGTCTGGGAATAATCAATGAGCACAAGCAAAAAAATCCCGAAGAGAATCCCGATGCCCCACCACCAATTGGCGATGAAGGTTCCGACCGAGAGAAGGATTTGGGTGAAAAACGGCAACTCAATGTTCGCTTCGGCAAAAATCGGCGTAATCTGCGGTAAAACGACGGAAACCATGATAATCACAACGACGATAAAAAGGCCGATAACAAGCGCCGGGTAAATGAGGGCGTTTTTGACTTTGGCGACAAGAGCCGTCTGTTTTTCCAGATAGTCAGCCAGGAAATTCAGCACCTCGCTAAGCCTTCCGGTTACCTCGGCGGATTTAACCATATTCACGTAAAACTCGGAAAAGGTGGAAACGTGCCGATCGAGCGCCTGCGAGAGCGAGAAACCGGCGTCGACGTCGTTCGAAATCTCGGCGATGATTTCTTTCAAAGTGGCGTGCTGGGTCTGACGGTAAAGATTGGCCAAACTGTCCGAGAGCGGCACTTGGGAAGCGAGGAGTGTGGCGAACTGCCGCGTGAAAATCATCATATCCGAGGCTTTCACTCGCCGGAAAAAAGACAAAACCCGGTCGAACCAGCGTTCCTCCGCCACAGGTTCCAGGGTGAGAATAAAAAGGCCGTGACCCAAAAGAATCCCCAGGGCGCCGTCGCGATTGGAAGCATCAACATTGCCAATCTGCAGTTCACCCTCTTTGGTTCTGGCTTTGTAAGCAAACTTCATTGTTTTTATTATAACCTAACTTCGCTCAAGGAGGATTTGGAGTTCGCCCGGATTCAAGGAATAACTTTTGGCCTGTTCCATTGAAATCTCTTTACGTCTTACGAGGCCGACAAGCGAGCGGTTCAGAGATACCATCCCTTCCTGGACACTCGTTTCAATCACCAAATCGATCTGGTAAATCTTCTTCTCGCGAATGAGGTTTCTTATCGCCGGGTTTGCGAGCATTATCTCCATTGCCGGCACCCGGCCGCCGCCCTGGCGCGGAATCAAACGCTCGGAAACGACGGCCACGAGCGTGGAGGCAAGCTGGGAAATAATCTGGCCCTGTTGGTTGGGCGGAAAACTATCGATCATCCGGTCGATCGTCTGGGAGGCGGAGTTTGTGTGCATGGTCGCGAAAACCAGGTGGCCGGTTTCGGCCGCCGTCATTGCGGTGGCCATCGTTTCGGGGTCACGAACCTCGCCGATCATGATGACGTCCGGGTCCTGACGCAAAATAGAACGGAGCGCATCATGGAAAGAGAGCGTGTCTGATCCCACTTCCCGCTGGGAAATAATGCAGCGGTCTTGGGAGAAAAGATATTCAATCGGGTCCTCCACGGTGATGATGTGGTCGGTCCGCTTGTGGTTAACTTCGTCTAAAAGAGCAGCTAAGGTCGTTGACTTGCCGTGGCCAGCCGGGCCCACGACCAAAATGAATCCCTGATTGAGTTTGGTGAATTCGTGAAGAAGCGGCGGTAAATTCAACTCTTCAATATTTTTAATCTGGGCGGGAATGAGCCGCAGGGCGGCGGCCATGAAACCGCGTTGGAAATAGACGTTTACCCGAAACCTCGCCTTATCTTCCAAAGCATAAGAAAAATCAACCTGCCTTTGAACGAGAAAACTCTGCTTCTGTTCTTCGGTCAAAAGTGCGAGAACCAGGCCTTCGGCGTCTTCTCTCGTTAAAATCTGTTCTTTAGCGATGGGCACCAAGACGCTATCCACTCTTATCGTCGGCCGGCGACCGACCGCAATGTGCAAATCCGAGGCGTTCTGCCGCGCCGTTATCAAAAGCAATTCCTCCAATTTTTTCTTGTAGTCCATCATGCTATTCGGTCTCTCTCAAAACTTCTTCTAAAAGCACTTCACCTTCCAGAGCTTTCAAGATTCCATCCTGTCTCAATGTTACCATTCCCTGGCGCTTGGCTTCGTCGTAAAGTCTGCCCTCGGTAAAACCGGAATTGATGATTTCACTTAGCTCCCGCGTCATCCTGAAAATTTCGAAAATCGCCACCCGGCCGACGAAACCCTTACCGCCGCATTCCGGGCAGTTCGGTTTCGGGCTGGAATGATAGATAGGGTAAGGCGGCCTCGCTTTCACGGATTTTTTAAGCTCCTCGGGTAAGCTTTCCAGATTTTTCGCGATAATGCCCTCCGCTTCCTTCGGCGCCTCCCTTTTTTCGCGGCACTTGGGACAGAGCCGGGCGACCAACCGCTGGGCCATCATTAAATTAAGAGCGGATGAGAGAAGAAACGCCGGCACTTCCAAATCAATAAGCCGCGGGATGACGCCCACGGAATTGTTGGTGTGAAGCGTGGAGAGCATCATGTGGCCGGTCAAAGCCGCGTTTACCGCAAGCGAAGCAGTTTCGGAATCCCGTATCTCGCCGACCATTATCACGTCGGGATCCTGCCGGAGAATCTGCCGGAGACCGGAGGCGAAAGTGTAGCTGATTTCGGGCTTTACTTGCGACTGATTGATGCCGTCCATGAAATATTCCACCGGGTCTTCCAAGCTCAAGATGTTCAACTCATCGGAATTTATCTTCTGCATCATGGCGTAAAGAGTAGTCGTTTTACCAGAACCAGTGGGGCCCGTAATTAAAATCATGCCGTAGGGCGAATTCAGTCCCTCGTTTAAAATTTTAAAATTGTAATCGGAAAGTCCCAGCTCGGGGAGGCCTTTCAAACCGGTCGTGGGGTCAAGGACGCGAATGGCGACTTTCTCGCCCGAGGGCGTGGGAAAAGTGGAAACGCGGTAATCAATGTCGACTCCGGAAACAAGCGTCCGGAAACGACCATCCTGCGGGACTCTCGTTTCATCAAGCCGCAGGCGCGAGAGAACTTTTACCCTGGAGACAACCGGCTGGCTCAAGGATAAAGGGAGGGAAGCCACTTCTTGCAATTTGCCGTCCACCCGAAACCGGATGCGGAGCCGCGAGCGCTGGGGCTCAACATGGACGTCGGAGGCCTTAACTTCCACCGCTCTTCGCAGGGTGGAAGCAACGATTTTGATTATCGGCGCATCTTCCGCGCTTCGCGCACCTTCTTCCAAAGACACAAGCCGTTCTTCTTCCGCAGACCGAGCGCCAAGTTCCTTCACCGCCGACTCAATTTCGCCTTTGTAAGGCGAGTAGCGCCGCCAGACAGCGGCTAAATCCGAGGGCGTCACTAAAAAAACGCCAAGCGACACTCGCTCGCGCTTGGCGATAAACCTCAATGCTTCCTGGGCTCTCGTGTCATCGGGCCGGAGCATACCCACCACCAGAAGGTCTTTTTTCTTTTCAAGTGGTGCCACCCGATAGGTTTTGGAAGTTTCAAAAGGAATGATTCCCAAAACCTCGTCCGGAATGAGACCCGGGTCGATCTTTTTATAAGGCGCGCCCAAGAGTTCTGATTTCACGCCGGCCACATCCGTTTCGTCGGCCAATCTTTTCTCGTAAATTACTTCTTCCGCCGCCTTGCCGCCGAATTTTGCTTCCTTCAAAACCTGCTCGGAAAGGACGGCGTCCAAAATTTTCCTTTTGACAAGTTCTTTAATTAAATCCTGGTCCGTCATGAAAAAGTTAAAACGGGCGGAAAGGGTTGCTCCGGCCCGGCGTGGGAACCGAGGGCGCGCTCCCGTATTGCCTAAGCAGCTTGAAAGTGGGTAATTGCAAAACGCCCTGCGGGTCAAAGGAAATTTTGGAAATACTTGACACGTTCTCTAGCGAACCCGGGGCCACCACTTCAATCAATTCCGGTTTTTTGAAAAAGAAATAATAAGCGCCAGCGAAGATAACCACGATAATGACAATGGTGGAAAGAATTGTTACCCAGTTGGTGCCTTTTTCTTCTTCTTGAACGAGAATGGCCATGTTATTGTTCTTGGTAATAAACATCGACCGTGAGTGTTAGATTCAAACTGTCCACCAGGGCGCCAACCGCCGCTGGCGCAAGACGCATACTTGCGACGTTCATGATTCTCACGTTCGTCTCAAGAGATTTGACGAAAGTTTTCAAATTATCGTAGGAACCCGAGACCGCGAGGCTCAACTCGAATGAACCCATTCTTTTGACCAAGGGTTCTTTGGAAGCGACGAAAGCAAGGGGTTTTACGGAGAAAGAACCAACCGAAACGCCCGCGAGCTTGGCAATGGACTGGATTTGATTTAAGGCACCCGTGACATTTGCCGTAAGGGGTAGAGCTAAAGAAACCGTATCTTGTAACTCGGCGAGATTCTGAAACTCCCCAAGCAATGTTTCCACCTGGTTCACGGCGTTCTGCTCGTTCAAGAAAAGCGTCTCTTTAGAAACGAGGAGGGCTCTTTTTTCGCCGATTTTCGTAAGTTCCGGCCGGATTAAACTCGTGTAGACGACTAAAATACCGACGAAAAAGAGGCCGGCAAGAGCGATGCTTAAAATTCTTTTGGTGGAGGTTTTCATAATTAAGGGGCGGTTTTTTGGAAAAAATCGGGCTTGAAATCCAGAGTTAAAGTAAAAGTAACGCCTCCTCGGTCGACGTTCGTCTGGTTCAAAAAAACATTGGCCACTTCCGGCGCCCTGTCAAAAAGGGAAAGTTGAGCAATAAGCACTTCACTTGAGACGGCAAGGCCTTTCAGGATGAGTTTGCTGTCCTCGGCCCTAAAGTCGGCGTCGGTATAAAAAACTTCGCCGACCGTTTGCTTCTCCAGAAAGCTAAAGGTGTTGCCGGGGAAGCCGTGGCGGTCAAGAATTTTTTTTAGGTTGGCGAGTTGGGAATAAAAACCGATGAATCGGGCCTGATCTTCAACGCTCACCCGGCTACTCAAGTCCTGAATTTTTTTGTCTAGGGCTGACGTTTGATTTGTAAGATAGGAAGCGTAGCCGAATCTCAGGCCGAAAAAAACGAAAATGGAAAAAAGGAAAAGAATCAGGGAAAAAGTGAAAAGCCGCCACGGGAAACCGACGGGAATATTCTCGGTCACGAACTGTTCTCTTAGCGAATTTTGGGGAGAGAATTCCGTCATGAATCAATTTTGGAAATACTTTTTGGCAAGACCCACGGCAACCGGCAAAACCCGGGAAAGATTTCTCCGAAGTGGTTCCGCGGAGGCATCGTAATCGACGTCGCCGAAAACATCGGGCGAGGTGCAGGGCAATCCCATCTGGCGCTCAAGGTATTTTTCAATGCCCAAAAGTTCCGAACCGCCGCCCACGAGCGTCAATCCGGCAACTTTTTTAGCCCAGCGGCGCTCGTACGAATCCTGCGCGTACCTCACCTCTTGTATTATAACATCCAAAAAAGGAACGATTAATGTTGATAACTCCGATTCGCCGCCCGTTGCGAGAAGTCCTCTTCGGCGTTTTAACTCCTCCGCCCTCTTCACGCTCACGCCCAAACTTTTACTCAAGGCAGCCGTAAGATGGATGCCGCCGTAGTCAGTCTGGCTCACGTGTTTCAAAACCCCTGCCTCCGCGACGGCAATCGCGGTGGACTCGGCGCCGATGTCGACGACAAGCGTGGGAGAAGAAAACCGCCCCAGTGCTCTTATCAAGGAAAAAGTTTCCAGCTCCAGCGCGACGAGCCGCAGGCCGCAATTTTTGAAAATGTTTTTATACTTTCTGATTGTTTCGTTAGGAATACCGATAAGGAGTAGCCGCTGGCTTCGGCCGCCCTGCGGAGAATCAAACTCGTCAACCTTGAGCCAGTCAATGGAAACCTCGCTCACGGGAAGAGGAATGTATTGCCGCGCTTCAAAACCGACGGTTCTCGCCGTTTCCGCAGGAGAGAGGAACGGCATTTCCAAGGGAGCGACGAACGCCGAAAAAGCCGGAATGGAACAAACGGCCGTTCTCGTTTTCGTCCCTGTTTCCCGAAGAAGAGTTTTCACGAGTTCGGTCGCGGCTGCCTCCGAGAGTTTCAGGGAACTTGTCTGGATAGCCTCGTTCGGCCGTTCAAAATATCTCTTAGTTTCCAAAACTCCATAGTTTAAAAGCCGGAAGCGTTCTCCCCGCTTGCCGACTTCGGCGATCTTCACGGAAACGGTGCCGATATCGATTCCCAAAACCGAACCGCTTTTCACGAAATTCGCAATGTCGCGGAAAAAATCCAGAAAACCGAGGCGCATGGTATTATCATTTTAACACAGATTAAACTTTATTGAATGGAGACGCTTCAAAAAATATGGAATTTGTTTCTTGACGTTATTTTCCCGCCGATTTGCGTGAATTGCCTCCGGCGGGGAGAAAAAGCGCTCTGCGATGAATGCGCCGCCCGAATCGAAATCAACAACTCCTTTTTTTGCCCGGAATGCAACCGGCGCCTGCCTGCCCGAGACAGCCTGCCTAAGAACCAAAATCTCTGCCATCCGCGAGTGAAATTCGTCCTCGCCGCCGCCGCTTCTTATCAAGACAGGGTGGTAAGAGAACTGATCCACGCCTTGAAATACAACCGGGCCAAAACCGTTCTTGAACCGCTCGGAGAAATTATCAATAAGTACCTGGAAAAAGTAATTAGAAATTCGAAATTAGAAATTAGAAATTTTGCAGTTGTGCCTCTGCCTCTTCATCCGCAAAAAGAGCGGGAGCGCGGTTTCAACCAGGCGTATCTTGTTGCGGAGGTGTTACGTCAATGTTTGGAAGTCCGACCTCCCCGAGGTTCAACCTCCCAAATATTGACGTCAATTCGCGAGGAGGTTGAACCTCGTAAAATTGGAATCGAAACCAACAATCTCGTGCGCACTAAAAACACCAAATCGCAGACGAAAATGAAAGACCACGAGAAAAGACAAGAAAACGTCAGCGGCGCGTTTTCACTGAAGCGTCCTGAAGCAATTGTCGGCCAAAACGTCATTCTCGTTGACGACGTTTTTACTTCGGGTGCGACAATGAAAGAAGCGGTGCTCGTTCTAAAAAACGCCGGCGCGAAAAAGATTATCGGCTTTGTTATCGCAAAGACATAGATTATCTCTCGCGGAAGATGCGGCGCTTCAAGGATCCCGATCCCGTCCCGCTCACGGTCCGCGTGCCGATACAACTGTTATTGCCGCTGTCGGTTACCGTGAGCGATGCGTCGGCAGGCAACCGGCTGAAAACGGTTTGTGGCGCCGGGTTAGCGGACTGGGAAGGTGAGCCGAATTGGAATTGCCAATCGTACGAAGAGATGCCCCCTCCGCGGTCGGTGCTCGAAGACATAAAAGTAGTAACGGTGCCGGTTGTAGTTGGCATCGGCGTCCAGCCGAAATCAACGAGCGGGTAATAATAAGTTGGCGTGGTCGTTGCAGCTGATTCACTCCAAGTGGAAGAACTGTTCCCGTCTGAAGCTCGCACCCTCGTTTTGTAAGTAGTGAGAGCGGCAAGTTCGGTCAAAGGATCATTCAACCGATAAAGCTGCTGGCCGCCGTCCAAACCGGTTACCGATTCAGAAAAAGCGGCGGTGCCACCACCCAGTTCTATGAACTGAATGTCAAATGCCTGCTGACTAACGCTTTCCGGATCGCTGTAATCCCACCGCACCCGGTAAAACGGGTCGGCGGCGCACCACGACTCTGGCGGTCCTTCAATAATGACGTTGCTTACTGTCGGCGACTGGTTGAAGCTTGTCACCCGTACAGTGCAGACCGGCGCGGCAATATTGTTATCCGCATCACATTCAGCATCACTAAAACCGATCCAGCCCGTCACGTTCCCGCCCCAAGCCTGACCGGAGAATTTACCGGTAGAGGGGTTATATCTGACACCATAAGGAGTTCCGGCGGCAGAGGCAAAGTTAATAATGGAAGCGAGCGGCGCAAAAGGCGTCACTTCTATCAAAGAAGCTATTTTAGAAAACGGTGCAAGCGCGGCAAACTGGGGAACACCTTTCAAACTAACCCAGCCCGGCGCATCCACCGCTCCCCAACTGGATTCTCCGGCCCGCACCTGCGGGTAATAAAATCTCGCCCAGCCGGATAACTCGTTGGTAGAAGTGGAAAACCGCGCCTCGCAATTTGGATTACTGGGCGTCGCTGGGCATCCTACTGAATCACTCTTACTAAAGGATAGCCAGCCGTAACCCCGGCCGTTTTCAATTGAAGCCCAGGCCATCCCCGAAACAACACCGTCTTTGGCAATGAGAACGTTGTAATCAATCGCCGAAGCGACGCCATTCTCATCAGCCGAGCTGAATTTAATCCAGCCGATGCCGCCTTCTCCGGCATTCGCGAAGGCCACGCCTTGCAGAATGTAAAGATAATTCAGGTGAACGTCCTCGATATTGGAGCGAGCGGTTTGCCCCCCCGCATCGGAGGCCTCCACGCGATAATAATAAACTTCACCTAAAGAAATATTTTGGTCGTAGTAAAAATCGGCGCTTTGGTTTGCAAGAACCACGGCATTGCTGAAATCTGTGGAGGTGGCTCGCTCCGCTTTATAAGAAGTAGCACCCGGAACGCCTGGCCAAGAAAGATAAACCTTGCCGATGCCGGAAGTGTCGGAAGCGGAAAGCACGCTCGCGCTCAAAACCGGATTAGCTAGGCCGGTTGAAACTGCGTGAGTGTTGGAAAAAACCGAACAACTCGAACCGCTTTTGCAGGCCCGCACCTTGTAATAGTAGGTCGTATTATCAGTCCAAGCCGAGTCCGATAAGTTCTCGGTGTTAGCAGGCAAAGAAAGTTCTGTGCGATTAACCGAAGGGAAAGCGGGGTCGGTTGATTTCCAAACCCCAAAATTATCTTCGTTTCCGGAGTTGTCGGTCCAAGTCAAATTGATGGTCACATCATTAAAGGAGCCATCCAGATTGGTGGGGCCGCGCAGGACATAAACGGTATTGGAGGGAACGGAAAAAACCGCTTGATTATTGGGGCTCGTCGTCGGGCCGCTGACGTTTGACGGAATAACCGTGCAGCCAATCGCGCTCTCATATTGGATGACGTAATGAGAGTAGGAGGAACCGAGCGAGAGTCCCAAGTCGCGCCAAAATAAAGGCGGCGGATTTTTCCTATTAAAAGGTAATGAATTAATAAATTGAGGTGCGCCGCCGTCGGTTGAGCGGAAAATGGAGAAACCGCCGTAGTTCGACGGTTGAGTTGAGGTCGCCCAGGTCAAATCAACGTCCTGGACTCTGCCGCGTTGAACAGCGGCAACCGAATTGATGTTCGGTGCCGAAGGCGCGCCAGGCAAAGAAGGTGTGATTTTAGAAGGCGAGGTTGTAAATTGCGAACAGCTGGTTGAATCACAGGCCCTTATACGGTACCAGTATTCTGTGTTCTGGAACAAATTGGTGGTTGTCGCCGTAAAATTGCCGGTTACCGCCGGCGGCACGCCCGGCAGGTTGCCCACGGGCGGCACCCTCCCTGGCGTGGAATCTCTTACAAAGTTATCGGTTGAATAAAAATACTCAAAATAATAAGCGCCTGGAGTGCTCTGATCCCAGTTTAAATTAATGGCGCAGGCCGACTGGGGCGTGACCGCAAAATACGTCGGGAAAGCCGGTTCTGCGGAAGCTTCGGAAAAAAAAATCAAAAAAAGAACCAAAAACAAAGAGATTTTCAAAACCCTCATTAAGTTCATTATATCAAAAACAAAACGAGCTCGGGGTCGAAACCTCGAGCTCGCTTTTTGCTGCTGCCCTGCTTGCTACGGCGTCCTGGTGACGCCCGCCGGATCCAGAATGACCCGGAGCCACGTGCCGTGGTAAAGCATTACGCCCACCTTGTCAACATGGTCCCAGTTGTAGAACCACGTGCCGTTCACCCAGGCGTTCGCGCCGGTCGCTTCCGGGAAAGACATCTCGAGGGTATTGGACGTCGTGAACTTGTAGGTTCCGACGAACTCCTCATCCGAAAGGAGCAGGTACGGCTCACCAACTGGGTGGGCGGCCGACGGCCCCCAACGGGGAAAGTTCAGCGGACCGCGCGCCAGAACAGTCCGGTTCTTCCCGAACTGCATCGTCATGCGGCCCTGGCCCGGCACGGCGTCGCGGAGCGTCACCATCGGCTCAGTAGCCCGGTACTCGAGCAACTGAATGACGAACGTCCACTCAGGCATCTCCGTCTCCGGCGAGAAAACGGGCTCGCCGCAGGCGAGAGTCGCGACGGCAAAGAGCGCCGCAAGGTACTTCATGAGTCCTCCTGTGGTAAGGCGTTCAATCGATAGATTGGAAGTGTCCTAATTAGGAATGTAGCACAATATGAATATTTTGTCAAAAAACAAAAACGAGCCCGGGAATTGAATCCGCGGGCCCGTAGATGCGCTCGCTATGGGCTACTTCGGCGAGTTGGCGTAAGCTCTCGCCTCCCACTCGTGAAGCTGGCTGTAATACGCTGGCTCACCGAAAAATTCCTGAAGCGTTGCTGGCACTCGGCCTACAAGACTGCCGAGATTCAGCCGCAGGAAAGGCAGGAATCGGCTTTGGGAATCGCCTTGATGAAGAAGCGGGTCGGAAAAAGCGTTTCCCCGGATACTCTGGTGCGTATGGACAAGTTCGTGTCTGAACGAGTCCCCGTATCGCGGGCTGCGCATCAGAATAACTCCGGAACCAGCCTGACCCACTCGGTTCCCAATCCGGCCATTCGTGCTCGTCAAAACCACGACGCCGGTCGCAAGCGATCTCCGCCACTCAAGACGAACGTTGTCGTAGTAAAACGATATTCCCACTGTCGCAACGTTCACTCGCGGGGGCAGAACTTTCCCGTCCCGAAGCCGGAAGTTGAACCAGAAATAGTCCAGCTCCCAGGACGTGAGCGCTTCTTGCGAGAAAATAGGCCGGCCGAGAATTGACTGCCGCCCGAACCACGCTCCTTTCTGCATAAGAAGTTGAGACGGTAGAGCAAGACGGTAATCCTGCCCAACCATCTTCATCCCGGTGTACTGGAGAGTTGCGCTCGGCACGGCCTCGTAAGAGGTCTGCCGGAATGCCTTCCAGATGTTTTTGCCGCGAACTACCTTGCCCAAGAACTGCTGACCAAAAGAAAAGCCGTACTGGGCAATGAGAAGTTCCGCGTCGCTTTGTGCTTTCGCTTCACCGCTCCCCAACGAGAGGGCGGCAAGCGCGAAAGCGATTTTCCGAAGAAGCATTTCCGCCTCCCGCTGTCTCACGTGAAATGTTTAGTATCTGATTTTTAGCTATAACACTTTTGATTAAAAAGTCAAAAAAAACCGGGCACGTCTCGTATGAAACGCACCCGTGCTGCGTGGCGCCATCAGAAGTAGCGAACCAGGCCGAAGTTGAAAGCAAGCTGTCTCGACTTGAACTCCAAGCCGGTAGTGAGCGGCGCCCCCAAGAAACCCTCCTTCCTCAAAAACGAGAGGGGAAGGAAAATGCCTTGGCATTCGGCGAAAAAGCTGAAGTTGCGGCCGAGTCGCAATCTACTGCCTCCCAAGAGACGGGCGCCGAAATGAAGATCGGATTCCGTGAAAGTATCAGTTCCGAAACTCCCCCGGCCGACGACTGCGCCAAGGCCGAGATAGAATTCCGAACCGCTACCCGTGACGTCTGCGACGCTCACGACGATACTCGGAGCGGCGCCAAAAGTTCCGAGCGTTCCGGCAACCTCGGCGGGGCAGATCATCGGGAACCCATCGACAGAACAGAAGTCGAAACCGATTACCGTCTTCGGAAGCGGCGAAGAAATATAGAAGATATCCACTTCCGCGTCAAAACGGAAAAGCCCCAACTTCCGGACACCGGTTCGGCCGACTTTCACTCCGCCGCCCAAACCGAAGTCGGTGTTTTGCGTCTCCCACTGCGAAGGTGCGCCGAGGAAGAGAGTCCGGTAGGAAAAACTGTTGCCGTTTAGACCTGCATAACCGGCAACGTAGAACCGACTCTGTCCGAGAGCGGTCGCAGGGAGCAACACTGCGGCAAAAACTGCCAAGAACTTGCGAAGCATCTGCTGCCTCCGTGGCAAATTGTCCCAAATTTAGACGAGAGGTTCTGTTTTTGAAATATCACAAAATAGAACTCTTGTCAAAAAAGATTTAGAAATCAGCACACGTCGCCTCTGTTTCAGCTATTGCATCGCTATCATTGACAATGATGGCATAAAGAGTCCACTTACCGTCTGAAGTTCTATATACCCTACAGGAAGCGCTGCCGTTACCGTTATCAATATCTCCAACTCTACACGTCGTTACGAAGCACAAATCATGCACTCCTAGATCCACACTCTTTTGACCGTTACCGTTCTGGACGCCACTTGTGATTGAACCGACTGTCGGGTAATACGTCGGGGTAATACCAGTACTTCCTACCCTCAATCTTTCCGTGCCGCCGGTCTTAAAAACTATTGCGGCTCCGTCTAAATTAAGCACACTCCCCGCACCAGCTCTTATAGTGAAATTATCTGACGTTGTAATTCTTCCTAGTTCCGTAAGACCGACATCTACGATATTTTTCTCAAAGATAATTGACACGTTGTTAAAATCTTCCGTGGATAACTTTAAATTAGTATCTCTGATGCTGTTGGAACCTATATCAGAAACATGAAATCTTGCTGTTGGATTAACCGTCCCAATTCCCACGCTCCCGCCGTTGTAATAAACCCCTGTGCTTGTTGTCGTCCATTGCGAGGAGCCGCCAACCGCCGCGCAGGTCAATGTTCCCCCAACCGCTGTTACGGCTTGGCCGCTCGGGCAGGCGCTCGGGAAACCGGTTAATTCACTCCAAGGAAGACTGGTAAGCCCCGAACCGTCGCCGACAAAAGCGGTGGCGGTAACATTGCCGGTTGCCTCGATCGGGCCGAGAACGTAGAATCTCGCTCCCACCGGCGTGCCTCCCACGCCCAACGAACCGTTGATAATGAGACTGCCGTCCTTGGTTTGAGTTAGAGATGAAGTGTCCAAGGGCGCCGCCGGCGCGCTGCCGGGGAAAGAATTGGAGGGTTCCGTGAAAGCGGCGCGGACAACACTAAAAACCAGAACAATCACTAAAATGAAACCAAGATAAAAAAGAGGATTACGAAGTAGCTGCATAATCTTACTTAAGCTCATTATATCAAAAAACAGACTGGGCGCATTCCTGTGAAGGAACACGCCCGTGTTGCGTTGGTCTCCCCTTACGGCGGGGAGAATGTGACCCCGGCGAGGAGATGGTTCGCCGGATTGCCTGTGAGCTTCGTGCTTTGGAGGACGTTGAGCGGAACCGTAAAGTCCCGCCCGAAATCCGTCCGCCGCGCTTCGGCGAAAACCGACCATTGTGGCGAAATCCGCACTCGGCTCCCCAAGAGCGCCTGCCAGCCAAAGGCGAGGTCCACGAGCGTGGATTTCGCCGCGTGGTAGAGCCGGCTTCCCGTGAAAGCCGGTCCGCCGCCAGCGTAGAGGCCGACTCGTCCCGGTTCGTAGTTCGCGGCCGCGACGATGCCAATCGTGGCGTTGGAGAGCGACGGCTGAAGCTCAATGTCGCTTCCGCCGCAGATGCCCAGCGGGCAATCCGACCCGAAAATGGACATGAAGTCGGATACCTTGATGGGCTGGACTGCGCCGCCGAAGTAACTGGCGTCAACGCCGACGCCGAAGCGGAGCGGGAGCGCCGCGATGCGACCGAAGTAGTAGGTAATGTTCGCGCCTACACCTTCGGCAATCGAGTTATGCTCGGTTCGGTCGTTGGAAGGAGCGGTGAGGAAGTAACTCTGACTCACCGTCTGCGGCTGCATCACCCCCCCGTAGACCGAGATAGCGATGTGACTCTGGGCCGATGCCGCCGCGGGCAGCAACGCCACTGCAAGAACTGCGAAGAGTCTCCGGAACATTTTTCAGACCTCCGTAGTGAGATGTGCCTGGGTTACAATAGATGTAGTGTCCTGCTTTCTATATAGCATAAAACAAGCGATTTGTCAAAAAAACTACTAAACCTATTTAGGTTATTTTTTCCCACTCATAAGCACCATCACCTTTAATTCTGCAAAGATACAGTTCGTCCCATGCACTATTCGGTGTGTTAAATCTTTTGACAAACTTTAGCATACCTCTGCGAGTATCATCACAAGTTGGTAAAAGAATGGTTCCGCCACTATCAATTTTTATGCCGCCGTCTTTAAAACCGATGGCGCCGCTACCGCTAACTATAAATATTTCCTGAAGAGAGGGGGCATAACCGATAAAAGCACTGCTACCAAAATAAATTCCTTTAGTGACGGGAAACCCGCTGTCTATTGGAAGTAAGAGGTTGCCAGACGTTTTGATGTTTCCGCCAACATCAAGGGACTCATTAGGGCTATCGGTCCCAATCCCCACACTCCCGCCGTTGTAATAAATCCTGCCGCCGCTTATGGAAGTCCACTGTGAGACAGCGCCTGCTGGCCAAGCGGTTTTACAATCGCCGCTAATACAAACCTCTGTTGAACTTGCAGTGCCAATTACTTCTAATTTGGTTGTGGGGTTTGATGTCCCGATGCCGACATCGCCGCTTGTATTAATCCGAACTCTCTCTGAATCACCTACTAAAAAGGCAAGGGGCGGCGCTGAAGCGTCGCCGGTTTTAATGGTGTAGAAACCAGCTACGCCCTGCCAGACACCTAAATAAATCCCTTGAGCGTCGGCGCCGGAACCGCCGGATATTAAAACATTAGGTGTGATCAAGCTTGCTGTAAATCCGGGAGAAACATCACCAACTAAAACCCCCTTGCTACCTGTCGGCTGAAGCAGAATTGAGCCAACGCTGTTTCTAATAAGAGTTTGGTTGCCGCTCGTAAGGGGCGTGAACTGAAAACCGGCGCCGACACTTAAAATTTGACCCTGCTGAAACTGAATAGCATTGGTTCCCGTAAATTTAATAGCATCCAAAATTAAATTACCGCTTTTAGTTTGCTCTAAAGATGAAGTGTCTAAAGGCGCGGCCGGAGCACTGCCAGGAAAAGAATTAGATGGCTCTGTGAAAGCGGCCTGGACGACGCCGAAAACAACTGCAATACCCAGGAGAATTACCAAATAGAAAAGCGGGTTGCGGAAAGTTTTCATGGTTAAATTTATTATAACACGACGATTCAAGAGAAAATGCTATAATATTAGGTGAATGAGAACCAAAAAAATTGCCCTTATTACTTCGATAGTGGCAGTTGTAATTCTTGCTCTGGCCTTCGGCATGGTTCTCGGCAAAAAACAGGGCGAAACCACCGGCCGAACGGAAGCGGAAAACCGCCTGAATCCCCTCCTTGACCTTGCTTTCCCCAGACCGCCGGAAGTGATGACAAGTTTGACGGGTGTTGTGAAAGCCATCTACGGCGCAATCATTAATTTGGAAGTGAGAGACCCCAATGATTACCTTCCCCACACCGACGGCACCGCCCAGAGCGTAGAGATTCGTTATGCGATGGTAACAAGCGCCACCAAATTTTTCCTCCTTGATTTCGGCACGCCAGACAAGAGTGGGAGCACCGCGACTAAAATTATCAAACTCTCCGACATTAAAGTCGGCGACAACGTAAAAGTGACAAGCGATACCAACATTCGCGACGCCGAAAGATTTGACGTCACGGAAGTGGAAATAGTTAGATATTAGAAATTCAATAGAAATACCATAGAGATTCTATTGAAATTCAATGGAGGTTTTGTTGAGAAATGGAACTCAACGACTTAGAAATTTATAAACTGGCTAAAAATATTTCCGACGCCTCTTGGGGAATCTATCTTCAATTAGATTGGCAAGATAAGAAGATTATGGGCGACCAATTTATCAGCGCCATTGACTCCATTGGCGCTAACATTGCCGAGGGTTTCGGCAGATTCCATTATTTGGACAGAAATAAGTTCAACTACAATGCCCGCGGCTCCCTTTTTGAAAGTTTGAACTGGCTTGACCTCTTACTTAAAAGGAATAAAATAGACAATGTTCGTTTTGAGGAACTTAGCAGGGAGCTTAAAAATCTTGGCGTGAAGCTAAATAATTACATCCAGTCAACCAAACGAATCAAACGGTCAACTGAATCTCTATAGATTATCAACTGAATTTCCATGAATCTCATTCCTACCGTAATTGAAAAGTCCGATTTGGGCGAGCGGGCTTACGACATCTACTCCCGTCTTCTTAAAGAGCGGATAATTTTTCTTGGCGGCCCGATAAACGACATGGTCGCAAACAGCATCATCGCCCAGTTTCTTTTTTTGGACCATCAGGATTCCAAAAAAGACATCAAGTTTTACGTGAACACCCCGGGCGGCTCGGTCACGGCCGGGATGGCAATTTACGACACGATGCAGCACGTGAAGGCCCCGGTTTCCACGATTTGCATAGGACTGGCCGCCTCGATGGGCGCGGTGCTTCTCTCGGCCGGTCAAAAAGGCAAAAGATTCGCCCTCCCCAACTCCGAGATTCTCCTCCACCAAGTGATGGGCGGCGCCGAGGGCCAGGCGACCGAGATTGAAATCACCGCCAAACACATCGTGAAAATCAAAGACCACTTGAACCAAATCCTTTCCAAGCACACCGGCCAACCGCTCAGTAAAGTCGAGCGAGACACCGAGCGGGATTTTTGGCTTGATGCCAAGGAGGCTAAAGAGTACGGCTTGATCGACGAAATCGTCAAAACCAAGAAATAAAAAATGGGCGCCGAGACCGGTCAAAGGAAAATATCGCTCGGTGACACCGTTAAAATCAAATTTGAAAACGGCGAGATAAAATCCTACACCGTGGTTTCGAGCGATAAAACCGACCCCGGAAACGGCTTCATCTCCGACATGTGCCCCATCGGCAGAGCGGTGATTGGCGCCACGGCAGGCGAAAAGAAAAAATATACGATTCACGGCAAAGAAACGGGGTTGGAAATTGTGGAGATTTTTAAAAAATAAGAACTTACCGTCACATAAAACCCAGGTGGTATACTTAAGTATACCACCCAATTTATAACAAACCGGGTTTAGATGTTTTTGAATCGTTGTGATGTACGCGCAGCTTCTTCGTGGTAGAATTGAGAAAATGAAGAAACTTGAAACGATAAAAGAAGTTCTAGAACGGGCGGTAGATAAAATCTACCCCTCAAAGCAGGCGCTTGAAACGGTGTTAAATGGCGGCCGCAAACTTAAAATTTACCTTGGTGTTGACCCGACCGGGCCTCATCTTCACTTGGGCCACGCCACGAACTTGCTGGTTCTTAAACGCCTTAAAAATCTCGGCCATCAAATAATTTTTCTCATCGGCGACTTCACCGGCCGCATCGGCGATCCCTCAGACCGCCTCGCGGCAAGAAAACCATTATCTGAAAAAGAGGTCCGGCAAAATCTCCAGACCTTCAAAAAACAAGCGTCAAAAATAATAAACTTCGCCGGCCCGAATAAAGCGCTTGTAAAATTCAATTCTGCCTGGCATTCCAAAATGAAATTTGAAGACATTCTGAAACTCGCTCAATTGCTCACGGTTCAGCAAATGAGCAAAAGGGACATGTTCCAAAAGCGGCTGAAAGAAAACAGGGTAATCGGCTTGCACGAGTTCTTATATCCATTGATGCAGGGTTACGATTCGGTCGCGATGAACGTGGACATGGAAATCGGCGGCACGGACCAAACATTCAATATGCTGGTCGGCCGCGACTTGATGAAAGTACTGAAACACAAAGAAAAATTCGTGCTCACCACCAAACTCTTGGAAAACCCGAAAACCGGCCGGAAGCTCATGAATAAAAGCGAGGGTGGGTTTATTAACCTGGATGATGAGCCGGAGAACTTATTCGGTAAAACAATGGCCTTGCCGGATGAGGCCATAATGCCGGTTGCCGAATTTTCAACCGAGATGCCGTGGAGTGAAGTAAAACAATTGAAGAATATGAGCCCGCGGGACGCTAAACTGAAAGTCGCCTCCTGGGTGGTAAAACTTTGCTACGGTGAAAAACCGGCGGCGGAAGCGGCAGCGAAGTGGGAAAAAACCTTCTCTAAAAAAGAACTGCCGGCTAAAGTGCCGACTTTAAGAATCGGGCATAAGGAATCAGGAATTATGGGAATTTTGATTAAAGCTGGTGTGCCAAGCAAAAGCGAGGCGAGGCGCTTAATCGCGCAGGGCGCCGTGGAATTAAACGGCGAAAAGAAAGTGAAGCCACAAGAAAAAATAAATTTCCAGAAAGGAGATGTCTTGAAAATCGGCAAGCACCGTTTCTTCAAAATCGCCTGAAATAAAGAGTGTGCCGCGGGTCAGAATCGAACTGACGACTCTTCGCTCTTCAGGCGAAAGCTCTACCACTGAGCTACCGCGGCTTCAGATATTAATGGGTTCGGATTTTTAGTATAATAAGAAATAATTTAACAGTCAAAATGTTCTTACAGATTCTAACCGCGAGTTTAATTGGCAGCGTTTTCGCCCTAGTCGGCGGAGTTTTACTGCTTGCTAAAGAGCGTTTGGCGAGAAGCCTTTCCCTCCTTCTGGTCAGTTTTGCGGTCGGTAGCTTGATGGGTGCAGCTTTTTTTGACCTTATTCCAGAAGCGCTGGCGGAGGCGGGCGGAACCGGTAACATTTTCGTTTTCGTCGTCCTGGGTATTCTTGTTCTTTTTGTTTTTGAAAAATTCTTAAGGTGGTATCACTGCCACGACCGCGAAACCTGCGACCTTCACACTTTCTCAAGCGCGGTGCTCTTCGGCGACGCGATTCACAACTTTATTGACGGCATCATCATCGCTTTGAGTTTCAGTTTGGGAGTACCAGTCGGCGTCGCCGCGACCATTGCTATCTTCTTCCATGAAGTGCCACAAGAAATCGGCGACTTCGGCGTCCTCCTTCATGCCGGTTATACCAAAACCAAGGTACTTCTTTATAATTTTTTCACTGCCCTCACCACACCCGTAGGTGCAATCCTCGGCTATCTCGCCCTCCCACTACTAAACGGTGTTATCCCTTACCTTACCGCTTTCGCGAGCGGCATTTTCATTTACATTGCTGTTTCAGATTTAATGCCCGAGATTCATCATAAAACAAGGCCTCAAGAATTTACTCATTTTCTTCTAATTCTTATAGGATTAGCGTTGCTTTGGTTTATTGGTGTAATTTTTCCGGAGTAAAATTTTGTCGGGGCGCCGGGATTTGAACTCGGACTAAATCCTCCCAAAGGACTCGTGCTGCCGTTACACTACGCCCCGATTCTCCTTTAAACTATTAGATTTTTGGTTTAGAATCAACATTAGCGCTGAATTTGAGTCCCCATAGTTCAACGGATAGAACGGCTCCCTTCTAAGGAGTAGATCGGGGTTCGATTCCTCGTGGGGACGCTGCTAAAGCGACCTATCAAACTCACTGATTTTAGAGAGAAATTCCTGATTCAGGGAATTTATTTTATTGACGTTCCGATTGACGTCATCAAGACGGTTCAAAACCAGTTGTCGGTCCGAAGGGTTTTCCATCGCGAGAGCTCGCGACAAACTATTCAAAAATTCGTTTAAATTTTGGGTATAAGTTATGAATTCGGAAACCAGTGAAAGTTCGATTGATACCGCTTCATAAGCCAAACGCTGGCTTTTTACGGACGAAACCTGTTTCATTGACTCGGCGATTCGTTGAAGATATTGGGAAAGCTCAAAAGCTTGGGCGTAGGCCGCGCCGTTGTCATTCCGCGCTTCTTCAAGAAGATTGCGGGCCGCAGCGACATTACCGTCAAGATCGGAAATATTTACGGCTTTGATTTTATTATTAGTAGCGTTCGTAAGGGAAACGATTTTCTCGCTAACGGAGGCTGCTTCCTGCCTTGCCAATAGAAATTCCGGCGGCAGACTAACGGGTGCGCTCCATTTGGCGAGAATATAGAAAACAATAAAAAGAACGATTAGAGAAACAACGGTAACCCAGAAAACTTTGTGCTTCCAGATAAAATTGGTTCTAGACTTCACAAATAGAATATTAGCATATGTCCTTGAAAACACTCCTCTAAATATGTAAGCATTATCTTACAACGGCGGGATTCGTATAGTGGCTAATACATCAGTTTTCCAAACTGAAGACGCGAGTTCAATTCTCGCATCCCGCACCAGAATACTGGCAGCGCCGGTTCCCTGCCTGCCCTGCCTACCGGCAGGCAGGCGGCAGGCAGGGATTCCGGTATCCCGCTCAATTGCTATAACTTTCTTTATTTGTTAGATTTCAACTGTAACGTTACAATCAATCCTAATCCGTTACGGGACAAAAGAAACATTATTCAAAATCAATCGTTTTACCTATGACAAAAGAAGAGTCCGAGCTCGTTAAAAAAGCCCAAAAAGGAGACAATGGGGCGTTTGGGGAAATTTACGATAGGCACCTTCCGGCTATCTATCGGTTTATCCTTTTGAAGGTTGGAACCCGGGTCGATGCCGAGGATATTTGCCATCAGGTTTTCCTCTCCGCCTGGCAGAATATCGGCAACTACCGGGAGAAGGGTTTTCCTTTCTCAAGCTGGCTCTATAAAATTGCGAGAAACGCCGTCGTTGACCATTGGCGAACCAATAAAGTGAACGTTAACATCGAACTCGTTTCCGAAAATCTTTTGTCTGATTTGCCGGACATCGGCGAAAAAATAGATAAAAAATTGGAACTGAAGCTTATCTGGGGAGCGTTGAGGCTTCTCGATGAAGACCACCAGAACCTCCTTATAATGAAGTTCGTTGACGAGCTTTCCAATAAGGAGATTGCCGGAATCTTAGGAAAAAGCGAAGGCGCGGTAAGAGTCATCCAGCACCGGGCCTTAAAACAAATCAAAAAGATATTGGAACAGTAATGACAAACTATGACCAAATAATCAACGAGCTTCGAAAATTAAGGTTTCTCAAGCCGAACCGGGCTTTTGCCGAAACTTCAAAAACCTCAATTCTCGCGAGCGCGAAACCCAACCATTTTTACGGCTTTTTAAGCTTGCCGCGCCTTGCGCCGGCATTGAGTTTCGCGGCCGTTGTCCTTGTCGTTGTAGCTTCTTACGTTATTTTTGTCCCATCCAAACCGACGGTCTCAGCGGCTTTCAACCCGGAAAACCTGAGCCAGGAATTTGCGGGACTTACCATCAACGTTCAGCTTCAGGAAGTGGAATATCAGCAAAACGCTAATCAAGCCATTGCTTCGGCGCTGGGCGAAATAACGAACACGAGCGTGAAGCACTTAAATCAAACGCTTTTAGAATCGGAGGAAGAAAGCATAGATGTCCAGAAATCAACCAATCCGGAAATAGACGATCTACTTAATTCCGTTATTTTTTAAGAATATGAAAATTAATTTCACAATCGTTTTTTTAATTATCTCGCTCATTTCTGCGGGCACTGCAAACGCCCAATCCTCAGCAGTTCAAAACGCCTTAAAGGACGTGCAGGGCCAGGTCCAAGATTTAGTGACAGCCAAAGACGAGGGGCAAACCGACGATCTGAGTTTAAGAATTGAAACTTTCAAGAAGGTTGTTGATTTCTCCATTTCCGAAGCCAAGGATATGAAAATCAAGCTCTTGGCCTTGGACAAACTTTCCAAAGAAGTGGCGCTCTGGCGGGATTCGATCGTCTCTTCCCTAAACAAAGCCATTGATTATTACGAAGACCAAAAAGAAAGTTTGGATGATACCAATAAAATTAATCTCGAAACCATCAAAAAAATTGCGAGCGATTTCAAGGAGTGGCGGGACAAAAACTATATTGCCGCCTCCAGTGAGGCCGACTCTTACCTACTGATTCTTCAGGAACAGAAAGCTGTGGAGACAGCCATGAAGCGCTCTGAACGAATTCGCAAGGACGTCCTTGCTCTTCTGAAGGCAAAGATTAAGGGCGCCGCCCAACTTCAGGAACTGCTCGGTGATGCCGATAAGAAAATAAATGAGGCCGCGGACTTAAATAAGGAAGCTAATGATTTTTTCTGGAATCAATATATCCTCCCGATTGCACTGCGGAACATCGAAAACGAAACGACCACGACCAGTTCAGTTCCAGCGGCCACTTCCACCTTGATGAATGCACCGCTTTTTGCAACCTCGACAGCAACGAGTTCAACGAGTACCGACGCGAACGCGACAAGTTCGCCGATTTTCAGAACCTCGTCAATAAAGGATTTGGTGGAATCCTCTTTGAGTCAAATCAAAGGGGCCTACCAAATCTTTATTGAAATGAGTAATTTGGTGAGGAAATTACTCTGATTACCCCTGCCTGCCGGCAGGCGGGCCTGCCCGCCTCAGGCGGGCGCAAGGGAAATAAAGAACCAAAAATCCGTCCCGAGTTTATCGAAGGACGGATTTTTGGTTTACCTCTAGAGGTAAGTAAACTATTTAACCGCTTCCTTTAGGAGCTTACCTGCTCTGAATTTTGGTTTAGTGGAAGCGGCGATTTGGATTCTTTCGCCGGTTTTGGGGTTAACACCCATTCTGGCCGCCCGCTTTGCCACCCGGAAGCTGCCGAAGCCGGTAATCGCCACTTCTTCGCCGCGACCTAGGGTTTTAACAATTGTGTCAAAAACCGCCTCAACCGCGTCGGTCGCCTGCTTTTTGGTTTCAATACTGGCGACTTTCATCACTACTTCTACAAGATCGTCTTTTTTCATTTGTTTTATTGGAATAACCGACCTTTTGCCTGAATTTTAACCGCTTTTATTATAGCAGATTTTGGCTTGGGGACTATCTTGCCACTTCCACCGCCTTCATTTCCCGGACAACCGTCACTTTTATCTCTCCCGGATACTGAACGTCGGACTGGATCTTCGCCGCAATTTGTTTGGCGAGCTGCAGCGCCCCGAAGTCGTCGATTTTTTCCGGCGTCACGAACACCCGGACTTCCCGGCCGGCGGCGACGGCGTAGGCCTCTTTCACTCCTTCAAAGGTTTTCACCACTTTCTCAATGTCTTCCAAGCGCTTCAAATATTTCTCAAGTGTGTCGCGCCGGGCGCCGGGGCGGGCAGCAGAAATAGCATCGGCGGCCGCGACCACGTAGGATTCAGGGGTGGCGTAAGGAAATTCTTCGTGATGGGCTTCCATGGCCTTAATGACTTCGTCGGCGATGCCATACTTCTTTAAAATCTTCCGGCCGAGTTCCACGTGCGTCCCTTCCACTTCGTGGTCAATCGCCTTGCCGATGTCGTGAAGGAGCGCTCCGCGTTTGGCCACTTCAACGTTCAGACGAAGCTCCGCCGCAATCATCCCGGCGATATGGGTCATCTCAATGGAGTGAAGCAGGACGTTCTGGCCGTAGCTGGTGCGGTAATTGAGGCGGCCGAGGAGCTTTAGGATCTCCTTCGGCAAATCAAGTATTCCTACCTCGTAGGCTGATTCCTCACCAATTTTCTCAATCCGCGCTTCGAGCTCCTGCCTTGCTTCCTCAACTTTCTCTTCAATTTTGGCGGGCTGAATGCGACCGTCGGCAATGAGTTTCTCCAAAGCCATTTTGGCCATTTCCCGCCGCATCGGGTCGAAAGAAGATAAAAGCAGACTCTCCGGCGTCTCGTCGATTATCACTTCCACGCCGGTCAAACGCTCAAAAGCCCGGATATTGCGGCCTTCGCGGCCGATGATTTTACCCTTGATTTCTTCGCCGGGCAGACTGAAAACGGTGGTCGTCACATCGGCAATTGACGAACGGGCGTAACGCTGAATGGCGGAGGTGATGATTTCCCCGGCTTTTGCCTCCACTGCCTCTTTCTTTTCGTGCTCAAGTTTGGCGAGCATCTCGGCGAGTTCCCCCCGGTGTTCGGTTTCGAATTCTTCAAATATTTTTCCTCTTGCTTCTTCCCGCGTGAGGCCAGCCACCTTTTCTATCTCCTTAATGACTTTTTCTTCCGCCACCCGCGCTTTTTCCTCAACACTTTTAACACGAAGAGCTTCTTCGTGAACGGCCGCTTCCCGTTTTTCCAGATCGGTTTTTTCCTTAGCTAAGGAGTCCTCCTTGTTCAAAAGACGCTCTTCAAGACGCCGGAGCTCATATTTCTGCTCCCGCTCTTCTTTTTGGGCTTCTTCGATTATCGAGGCGGCTTCGCTTTTGGCCGCTAAGATTGTTTCTTTAGCCTTTGATTCGGCCGACTCCAGTTCTTCCCGAGTTTTCCGCTCTAGAGATGAAAGTTGACTCAAGGCCAGGGTGCGTCTCACGAAGTAACCGATAACTGCTCCCAAAACCAAAAGCCCCAATCCCACGAGTGGGTTTAATCCTCCAAACATATAAATTTAAGTAATTGATTTGCATCGACTTTGGTGATTTCCATTATAAGCCGATTAGGCACTCCGGTCAAGAATGATTTAGAATAGATTAGAAGCGTTTTATGAAAAGAACCTACGTTTTAACGATTTTGGATGGCTGGGGTCTCGGGAAACTCATTGAATCTAATCCTATCCATGCCGCGAGTCCTGAAACCATTAAATTTCTGGAGAGTTCCTTTCCGGCTGCGGCTCTCCAAGCCTCCGGCGTCGCCATTGGTCTCCCCTTTGAAGAGGAGGGTAATAGTGAGGTGGGGCACCTCACTTTGGGTGCCGGCAAAATCATCTATCAGCATTACCCGCGGATAATGATGAAAATTGAGGACGGCTCTTTTTTTAAAAACAAATTCCTGAAAGAGGCTTTCGCTCGCGCGCGCGAGAAGAACTCCGCCGTCCACTTAGCGGGCCTCTTAACGAGCGGCAATGTCCACGCTTCCTTCAGACATCTCGCCGCTTTAATTGAAATGGCCAAACGCGAATCTTGCCAAAATCTATTTATCCATGTTTTTGCCGACGGCAAGGATTCGCCGCCGCGATCTTTCATGGAATTATTGGGAAAATTAAAAGCCGAAGTTCAAAAAAACGGCGTAGGCACCATTGCGAGTGTGGCCGGGCGTTATTACGCCATGGACCGCGATGGACACTGGGATAGAACGGAAGCGGCTTACAAGGCTTTGACCGGCGACTTACCCATTTCCGCTCCCGAAGAGGCGGTGAAAAGTGCTTACACGAGGGAATTGGACGATGAATTCATAGAACCGACGGCGTTTGAAGCTCACGCCATAAAAGACGGCGACGCTTTAATTTTCTTCAACTTCCGGGAAGACAGCATGCGACAAATCGCCGAATCCTTCTTAAACCCCAAACTTGACAAGTTTCCTATTAAAATTTTCTCCAATCTTTATATTGTCACTATGACGGCCTACGAAGATAAATGGAGGGCTAGAGTCGCATTCCCCAGCGAAAGAGTGGGAAACCCGCTCGGCAAGGTCTTGGCCGATAAGGGCTTGAATCAGCTCCGCATTGCCGAGACCGAAAAATACGCCCATGTCACCTATTTTTTCAACGGTGGGCGCGAGAAGCCCTACCCCAACGAATTCCGGGTCCTTGTTCCCTCGAAAACAGCCGTGAGGGAAGAAGAACACCCGGAAATGATGGCCTCCGCCGTAACCGATCGGGCGATTGTCGCTCTAAATGAGGGTGGTTTTGATTTCATTCTCGTAAACTACGCTAATCCGGACATTATCGCTCACACCGGTAATTATGATGCCGCCGTCCAAGCAATAAAAACCGTAGATAAAGAACTAAACCGGCTAGTGGACGCCGTCCTAAAAGGAAACCATGTGATGATTGTGACGTCCGACCACGGCAACGCCGAAGAGGTCTTAAACCCCCGAACCGGCGAACCGGAAACGAAACACAATGCGAATCCGGTGCCGATCTACCTCGTGGGGAAGGATTTCCAAAAACCGAAACCGGAGGAAATCCTCCACCACCCCGAAACCATCGGCCTCTTGGCCGATGTCGCCCCGACTATTTTAGAACTGATGAACATCCCTAAACCCCCGGAAATGACGGGCCAGAGCTTATTAAATCAGCTCATTTAACCTATCCCCACCCTATTAACATTCTTTTCACATTTGCCCTTGACTTATGCTTGACGGCTTTTATGAGCCGTGTATTATGGACACTACGCAGCACATTTACATTTTGGAAGTGAAGTGAGACGCAGGAGGCTACCTCCCTCTCGGAATGGAACAAGCCGCGAGGCAGGTCATCGGTAAGCCCCAAGCTTCAGTTAGCAGAGGGTCCAAAGAAGATCCAGAAGGATCCGGTCAGTGGTTGCGACACAACTACTGAACCTTTGCTGACGCCGAAAGCATCCTCAAACTGCCGTCACTCGGGAGCGAGAGCCCCGAAGGAACAGCGGTGTTCCCAAACACCGAAGTTCTTGAGGATCTGTCCACCGCGAATGACTCTCGTAAGAGTCGCGCGGGGAAACTGTAGGACGCAAGTTCTGCGGCGACCCAAAAAAGGGACTGGCACGGAGGAACGTAAGTTCCCCCGGGACGCAAGTCATTAAATTGCCGAGAGCCCTGTGGGCACAAAGACGGTAGTTGGTTGCAGCGGGAGTAAGACTGTGCAGCTCGGCAGCACTCGCAAGAGAGCTGACCAAGAAACGCAGGTCGAACTGCTTAAGGGGACATGCCCAGGGAAACCAGTGGGAAGTCCAATAAGGCCTTTCGCAGACGCTGTAGCCCCTCCTAGCCTCACTTTCTTCACATACGGTCGGGGTGTGGGCAGGTAGTAGTTTCACCTCCGGTTCTCAAAACCTCGCGGTTGAGAGAATGCCTCGGGAAACCGAGACACGGACGGACGGTGGAGCTACCTGCTCCCCCTGACCAATCAGCGCCAAGAGCCCCTATCACAGCACGGGGCTTTTGCGTTTATATAGATTTACATTAGAATAGAAACAGAACGTCGAGGCGCCACCCACCATAACCGAAAGGAGCGTCCACCTCCCTGTTTCAAAAAAAGCCCTAAATGGCACTCGCGTTTCACGGGCGCCTCGACCCCAGCACCACTCCCGACCCCTGCGGCCGGGAGTGTTCCTTTTTTGATAGAATAAAAGAAGTAAAGATTTTGTTAAGAAAACCGTCTCGCAGGGCGAGCGGGCACGGTTCGAGCGAAGCGAGAGAGCGAGCCCGAGAGCGAGCGCTATTTCCACGCTGGGGAAATAGATAGCGTGTTTTCGTATAAAATCTTTACTTCTTTAAATATGAAATTCCTGGGCCGAATCATCATTCATATCATCGTAAATGCCATCGTCATTCTGGCGGCCTCCGAATTCATCAAGGGTTTCATTTGGGTCGGCAATTTCATTGAACTTCTCATCGCCGCGGTAATTTTCGCCGCCATCAATATGTTTTTGAAACCCATCATGAAGCTTTTCTTCGGCCCATTCATTGTCCTCACCCTCGGCCTCTTTGCCATCCTCATTAATGCCGCCACTCTTTTCATTCTTGACAAACTGACCGAACCGCTTATAATAGACGGATACTTACCACTCCTTCTTGCTACCCTGCTTTTTGGCATCGTAAATCTCTTCGTCCATTGGGGAACAAAATCTGGTAACTAATTCTTCATGCTTCTTATCGCTCAAATCGCAATATCGGTTATTCTTATCGTTCTCGTTTTGATTCAGGAACGCAGCCAGGGTCTGGGTGGTCTTTTCGGCGGCGGAGGCAGCGCCACGCCCTATTACACCCGGCGCGGTTTGGAAAAAATGGTTTACTGGGGAACGATTGTCGCCGCCCTACTGTTCGTAGCGCTTGCCCTCACTAATCTCTTTATCACGAAATAAAAATGCTTATCTTCAAACGGATTTTTGATTCCTTCACGCGCAAGGAGCGGGCTGCTTTTATGGTTGCCGCCGTTCTTTTCGCGCTCGCCGCGATTACCCGCGGCACGCTTGCGGTTGATGATTCAAGCGCCTGGCGAGCGGTTTCGGGCGGCTCCTGGCGCGAAGGCGTGGTTGGCCAGCCAGTCGCCATAAATCCCCTAATTTCCGACAACGCCGCCGACCTGGATTTGAGCACCCTGATTTACAGCTCCCTTTCGGACTTGGCGGAAAGTTACGAAGTATCGGAGGACGGCACCGAATACACTGTCAAACTCAGGGAAGGAATCGTTTGGGATAATAATCAGCCCATCACAAGCGACGACGTTGTTTTCACGGTGGAAACGGTTCAGGACCCCACGACCCGCTCACCGCTCACCAAAAACTGGAAGGGCGTGGTCACCGAGCGCGTAAGCGAGCTCCGGGTCATTTTCACCCTGCCCGCGCCTTATGCCTTCTTCAAGGAAAACATGGAACGCCTTCCCGTTCTGCCCGTCCATCTCTTCGGCGGTATTCCTAAGAGCAATTTTCGGCTCTCCTCATACAATCTGGAGCCGGTCGGCAGCGGGCCTTATCGTTTGGAAGATTTCTCCAAAAGGAGAGACGGCTTCATTAGCGAGTATCACTTAGTGAGAAACGAGCGCTTTTTCGGATCAAAACCCTTCATCAAAGATTTTTACTTCGTCTTTTACGAATCGAGGGAGTTAATGATGAAAGATTTCGCCCTGCGCAAAATCCAGGGTTTCGGTTCTCTCTCACCAGTTGACACTGCTTCTTTACCGCTCAGGAACGCGGTCGTGGATCGAATCCCAATGCCGGGTTATTATGCCCTTTTCTTCAATGAAAATTTGAGCTCGTCTTTAAAAAACAATGGGCTCCGTCGGGCGCTTGCTCTCGCTATTGATAAAAGAGAAATTGTCGCGCAGGTTTTTCATAATGAGGCCGAGGTTGTCCATGGGCCTTTGGGAAAATGGGGGGCGGGCGAGACGCTCGCGGAATCAGAAAATCTTAACCCGGAAGAATTAAAGAAAGAAAATATTACCCTCACTCTCATCGTCCCGCAGGTTGATTTCCTTGAAGAAACTGCGAGAATAATAAAAGAAGATTGGCTTACCGCGGGCGTGAGGGATGTGAATATCATCTCCCTCCCCACGAACGAATTACTGGAGAACGTCGTCAAGACCAACAATTACGAAGTTCTTCTTTTCGGCAACGTCCTCGAGAATCCCCTTGACCTTTTTCCTTTCTGGCATTCGTCGGAGAGATTTTATCCGGGCTTGAATCTCGCCCTTTACAAAAATCAAAAGGTGGATACTTTAATAGAAAAAGTGAGGCAAAGCGATGAAAATGGAATGCTGGATTTGGCTAAAGAAGCGGAGAAGTTTATCGTGGAAGACAATCCGGCGGTATTCCTTTTTTCCCTGCCTTATACTTACGTTCATTCCAAAAACCTGGGCGGGTTCCAGTTTGAAAACGAAAACCGCCCCCTGGTAGAGCCGTCGGACCGCTTCCAAAAAGTCGAGGAATGGCATCTCTCTAAGGCGAGGGTTGTTAAATAAATGGTGTGGCCGGGGATGTGGCGGAACGGCAGACGCGCTGGCTTCAGGAGCCAGTGGTCGCAAGACCATGAGAGTTCGAATCTCTCCATCCCCACAATAAAAATAAAATATGACTCCTAAAACAGCATTGACTCAAAGAAGAACTTTTTCTAGGACGAGAAGGCCGGTTTCGGCTGAAATGAAAAGAGAAGGAGCGGATTCTGAACCGGTGGTTCGCTGGGTGGCTTTGGGGGGCTTGGAAGAAATCGGCCGCAACATGATGTTTTTTGAATACCGGGACGAAATTATCATCATTGACGCCGGCTTGCAGTTCCCCGAAGAAGAAACGCCCGGCATTGATTACATCATTCCGAACGTTTCATATCTCGAGGAGCGGAAGGAGAAAATCAAGGCGCTCATCATCACTCATGGCCACTACGACCACATCGGCGCCATTCCCTATCTTCTCGGGAAGCTGGGCAATCCCATAATCTACACGACGCAGATTTCTAAAGAAATAATTTTGAGGCGACAGGAGGATTTCCCCCATTCGCCCAAACCCAATTTCGTGATGGTAAAGGGCGGCGAAATCCACAAGCTTTCGGAAAATTTCTCCGCCACTTTCTTCGACGTCATTCACAACATTCCCGAAGGCGTCGGCATGATAATCAAAACCCCCATCGGCAACGTCGTCCACCCCGGCGAATTCAAATTTGATTACGACAACGAGGGGCATGCCCGCGGTTTGGACACCTGGAAGTGGGTAAGCGAGCAAGGCATTCACACACTGATGCTTGATTCAACCGGCGCCGAAACCCCGGGTTATTCCTTATCCGAACGGGTGGTGGAAAAAGAACTGGAGAAAATCTTCAAAGCCGCGGAGGGCCGCATTATCGTCGGCACCTTCTCTTCGCTCTTGGACCGCCTCGCCGAAATCATCAAAATCGCCGAGCACCTGAAGCGCCGGGTGGCGATTAGCGGCTTTTCCATGAAAACCAACATCCAAATCGCCCAAAACCTCAAATACATGAAAATTCAGAGAGGCACGCTCATTCCCATTGAAGAGGTGAATAGGCACCCCGACGATAAAGTTATGATTTTGGCAACCGGCGCCCAGGGCGAGCCGAACGCGGCCTTGATGCGCGTTGCAAACGGCGAACACCGCCACGTGAAGGTAAAGAACACTGACACTATTATCCTTTCCTCTTCCATTGTGCCCGGCAATGAAAGGAGTGTTCAGAATCTCAAGGATAATCTTGCGCGCCAAGGCGCGAAAATATTCCACTACAAGATGCTTGATATCCACTCCTCGGGCCACGCGCCACAGGAGGAACTGAGAACGGTGATGCGGCTTGTGAAACCGAGATTTTTCCTGCCGATTCACGGTTACTATTTCATGCGTTCAAGAAACGCCCAGCTCGCCCAGGAAGAACTGGGGCTAGAAACCACGAACACTCTCATCGCCGACAACGGCCTCGTCGTTGAGTTCCGTAAAGATTCGGTAAGAGTAACCGATGAAAAGGTGCCGGTCTTCTACGTGATGGTTGACGGCTTGGGCGTGGGCGACGTGGGCGAAGTGGTCCTCCGCGACCGGATTACCCTTGCCCAGGAAGGGATGATTGTGATTATCGCCACCCTTTCCCGCCAGAACGGCCGGGTCCTCAAAAATCCGGATATCATCTCCCGCGGCTTCATCTACCTCAAGGAAAATCAGGGAATGCTCGATGAAATCCGTCGCAAAATTCGCGGCATCATCGGCCGCATTCCCCGCCACCAGCCGATTGACGCCGATTACCTGAAATCCCTGATTCGCGACCAAATCGGCCAGTTCCTGTACAATAAAACCAAACGCCGGCCCATGATTTTGCCGGTCGTGATAGAAGTCTAAAAGGAACTTAAAAGTTCTCGAACTTTTCAGAACTTTTCCAAAAACCCAGGTGGTATACTTAAGTATACCACCTGAAAATCTTAAATCAGAAGTTTATGAGAAAACCAATATTAATTTCGGGCATTCAACCAACCGGCAAGCTCCACCTCGGGAATTATTTAGGCGCTCTCAAAAATTTCGTTGACCTCCAGAACTCTGGTAAATACCAGTGCTATTTTTTCATTGCCGATATGCATGCCCTCACCGAAAACCCGAATCCGAAAGATCTGCAGAAAAACACCATTGATCTTATGGCGAGCTTTCTAGCGGCCAGACTCAATCCGAAGAAATCAACTTTATTCATCCAGTCTCAAATTTCGGCACATCTCCAGCTGTATGAAATTCTGGGCCCCCTTACGCCGGTCAGTGAACTACTGCGGATGACCGCATTTAAAGAAAAAGTGATCCAAACACTCAAGTTAAAAGAGGGTCAAATTTTTACCAGAGAGGACTTTGAAAGGGCCGTTGACGAAAGCAATTTTGGCCTTGCAGCTTACCCCGTGCTAATGACGGCCGACATAATTCTCTACGACGCGAAATTCGTTCCAGTAGGGCGCGACCAGCTCCAGCATCTTGAGCTGGCCCGGACGCTTGTCCGAAAATTCAACAATAAATACGGCAAAACCTTCACCGAACCCAAACCGCTTCTCACGAAAGTTCCACGTCTTATGAGTTTAGACGACTCCACCAAAAAAATGGCGAAATCCCGCCCGGCTGGTTGTCTTTTTATGGACGATTCGCCGGCGATCATCCGACAAAAATTAACGCGCGCAACCACCGATTCTGGAAAAGAGATAAAATACGACGTGAAAAACAAACCCGGCGTGAGCAACCTGCTTTTGATTTATTCTGAACTCTCCGGTAAATCGGTAAGTACCATCGAAAAAATGTATGTTGGTAAGGGCTATGCCGAATTCAAAAAGGATCTGGCCGAAGTGATAATCCGCGCCCTCCGGCCGTTCCAAGAAAGAAAAAAGAAACTAAAACCCGCCGAAATCAAAAAAGTGCTCGCTGTCGGCAATAAGAAAGCAAATACTGTCGCTTCCAAAAAAATAAACGAGGTAAAGCGCAAAATCGGCTTATTAATTTAATCTTCAAAAACTCCCATATGGGAGTTTTTGAAGATAAGCTACAGTGGCTTTCTTAAGGCGATCCAAACCGGCCAGTCGTCTATTTTCGTTTCCAGCTCCGATTCAAACTTGTGGGAACGGCCGTATTCCACGCTTTTGGCGTTCACTTCTTTTTTGATTAGGTTTTCATTCGCTTGAACAACGTGGTTCAGCTCGCCGGGGCTCTCCACTACCAAGATAATCTGGGTTTTCGGCGTGAGTCCCGCGTCCTGGCGCAGACCTTGAATCATCCGCACCAATTCTCGCAACCACCCTTCTTCCTTGAGCTCGTGGGTAATTTCCGCATCAAGCCAAATATCCTCCTTCAATTTCCTGTCAAAAGCGATTTTCTTCACATTCACCTCATCTTTCAAAATTTCGGTTATTTCCTTGCTCTTTAATTCCTGATTCTTGATTTTCAATTCGTTTAATGGTTGGCGGACTTTAATGCCGAGTTCGGCGCGCTTGGCAAGCGCCGAACTCGCAATCAAGCGGGCGTTTTTCATCTCCCCTAGTAATTTCTTGTCGGTCTTGCCAACGATTTTAGGCCAATTTTCTAGGTGAACAGATGACCCATGATTTATGACCAATGACTTGTACAACGCTTCGGCAAAAAACGGCGTAAAGGGCGCCAAGAGTTTAGAAAGCTCCAAAAGCACGAAACCCAGCGTCTCTGATGCGGCATTATAATCTTTTTGGCCATCCGGTTTCTGGAGACGTCTTCGGGAGCGGCGGATGTACCAGCGCGAGAGGTCGGAAACGAATTCCTCAATCGCGTGAGCGGCGCCCCCGACGTCGTATTTGTCCATCCCCGCCGTCGCCGCTTTGACGGCTTCGGCAAGGCGCGCAATAACCCATCTATCCAGAACATTTTTGGTATTTGGTATTTGGTATCTGGTATTTTTACTTGCGTAGGTTTCGAAAAATACGAAGGAATTGTAAATAAGGGATATCGTCTGGCGCAGCGCTTTGCCCAAATCCGCCTCGTCGAATTTTTTCGGCTCGCCCGGCGGGTTTATGGTGTAGAGATACCACCGTACCGCATCCGTCCCGTATTTTTCTATCATCTGCCACGGGTCAACAACATTTCCTTTGGATTTGGACATCTTCCGGCCGTATTTGTCTAAGACATGACCCAAGCAAATCACGTTTCTGTAGGGATTACCTTTGTTCATCAAAACAGCAACGGCAAGGAGCGTGTAGAACCAGCCGCGCGTCTGGTCAACGGCCTCCGAAATGTAATCGGCGGGAATTGGCGCGCTTGACGCAAAAGGCATCGCTCCCGAATCAAACCAAGCATCAACCACTTCTTTAACCCGCTTCATCTTCCCGTTGCATCGCGGCTTAACGCAACCGAATTTAACTTCATCAACGTACGGCCTATGAACGTCAAAAAGTCCGGTCTCATCGCGCGGCAGATTGCGCATCTTAATTTCTTCGGCCTCGCCGGTGCCGATGAAATCCTCTCCGCGGCGCTCGTGCTCGAGAGCCGCCTCATCGTTGCTCGCGCCCGTCATCATCTGCCAGAGCATCCAAATCGGATATTCGTGGCTCACAATCACGATTGTTTTGTTTTGATGTTTCTTTTCAAGTTCGCTAATCAATCCGAAAAGGCGCTTGCGCAAATCCGAGAGTGACTCGCCACCCGGCGGCACTTTGGTGAACTTCTCGAGTATGGAGGTAAAGTAAGCGTGGTAAGCGCTGTCGTGGCAGCCGTTGAACTTGCCGGTATTTATCTCCCGTAATCTCTCGTCAAAATATACTTTTTCGCCTTTGAAGATGTCAGCAAGAATTTGTTCGGTTTCTTTTGTGCGAGTGAGGTCCGAAGAATAAATGTAATGGACTTTTGTCTTCGCGAGTTTCTTGGCCAGTTTCTCAACCTCCACGCGGCCGAAAAGAGTAAGATGCGCCTTGGTTTTCTCAGGCCAGCCAGTAACTTTATGGTCTAAATTACTCTGCGCCTGCCCGTGCCGGACCAAAATGTAGCAGTTAGTGCTTTTGCCTGCCAGTTTTTCCAACTCATCAAAGCCACCGATAACCTTGGCTTCGGCGCATTTTTCGCACTGCCAAACCGGCAGGGGTGTTCCCCAATACCTTTCGCGGGAAAAGTTCCAGTCCTTCGCCTCGCGGAGCCACTCGCCGAAACGGCCGGTCTTGATGTGCGCCGGAATCCAATTTATTTTGCCGTTCGCTTTTTGCAGTTTGCTCCGCAGCTTGCTCATCACCACAAACCAGGAATCGCGGGCGTAGTAGATAAGCGGTGTGTTACATCGCCAGCAGAAAGGATATTCGTGGAGATATTTTTCGGTCTTCAATAAATTGCCGTTTCTCTCAAGATATTTAACTATTTTTTCCTCGGTTTCTTTGGCTTTAACGTACATTCCCTCAAAACCGGCCACGTCCTTAGTGAACTTTCCTTTCTCATCCACCGTGTGGTGCTGGGGCAGGCCGACTTTCTTGCCTAAATTGTAGTCGTCTTCACCGTACATCACGGCGGTGTGGACCACCCCCGTGCCTTCGGTCGTCGTCACAAAATCGGCGGCATAAATTTTATGCGATTTACCGTTTTGTAAAGGTTTTATTTTAAAAAGCGGCTCGTACTCAAGACCGACTAAAGATTTACCGGATAATTCTTTTCCTATCTGGCCCAATTCTCTGGCAATCGGAGAATATTTTGCATAAATCAACCGTTCGCCTTTTATTTCCTGTTCCAAATATTTAATCTTCTCACCGACGGCGAGAGCGACGTTCCCAGGTAAAGTCCACAGCGTCGTCGTCCAGGAAAGAATGTAGGTATTCGGACGATTTTTAATCTTGAATTTCACATACACCGACGTATCCTCCACTTCGTTGTAACCCAAGGCCATCTCATGCGAAGAAAGCGATGTCCCACAACGCGAACACCATGGCACAACCTTGTGCCCTTTGTAGAGCAACTTGCGCTTGGCGATCTGCTGGATTATCCACCAGAGCGTTTCAATGTAGGAATTCTCGTAGGTAATATAAGGATTTTTAAGGTCCAGCCAAAAACCGATGCGTTCGGTGAAGCGTTCCCATTCATTTTTGTATTTCCAGACCGATTCGCGGCATTTTTTATTGAACTCGGCGATGCCGAATTTTTCTATTTCGGCTTTGGATTTCAACCCCAGCGATTTTTCCACTTCTATCTCTACCGGCAGGCCGTGGGTGTCCCAGCCGCCCCGGCGGGGCGCGTAAAACCCGGCCATGGTCTTGTAGCGCAAAACGATGTCCTTGAAAACGCGAGCCAAAACGTGGTGAATCCCCGGCCGGCCGTTTGCGGTCGGCGGCCCCTCATAAAAAACAAACTTTTTGCCGCGCTTCGTCTTGGCAAGCGATTTTTCAAAAATCCGGTCGGATTTCCAGAATTCCAGGACTTTTTCTTCAATTTTCGGCAGGGAAAACTCCTTAAGATTTTTCAGCATGATTTACACAACTTCACTATTATAACACCTGCCTGCCGGCAGGCAGGCTGCTCGCTTATACAACTTCGGCGTTGTAGCATTGTTCGCAGTAGACGATTTCCGGTCTTTCGGGAGCGTAACTTGTTTCAAATTCGTTAGGGCAATGACCATTCTCGTGGAAGTGCTGGGCGGTGTTTGTATAGACACTGTTTTCTGACTTCTCTCCGGCACAGGTGCATTTCCTATGCCACAATTTGAGGGGATTCCTCTGTTTGAGGCGCTGGTAATGACGGCAGTTGGGACAGAGACGCGGGAGGGGCAGGTTCATCTTTTTGTAGAATTGAAGCTCATCTTTGATGATTTTGAAGGCGGTGGCGCATTGCTCGTTGCAGGTGCCTTGGTGAGCACAGCCAATGGTTTCTTTGAGGATGGAGTCCCCTACATCCTTGATGTAGTCAGGGAGATCTTCTGCTTTTATCGTTACCTCATAGTGCCTTTCTTCGGGGTCTTTCTAAGAATAACCTTTCTCTATCGCCTCTTCTTTGGTCATTGTTGGAAATAGTTCCTGAGCAGTTGTCTCGTTATAGGCGAAGGGGCTCATTTCCGTTGGGAAAAACTCCCCGTAGCGGTACTCATGGTTCTGTTGGTCTCGGTATGGCTTTGTGTTCATCTGCTCGATAATTTGTGCTCTAAGTTTTTCAAATTCTTCTTTTGAGTATTGCTTGTTCAAAATGCAGTATTCTCGTTTTTTCAATCCAACGCATCCAAAAACATTCCTGCAGCCGGTTACGAACATGCTGTATTCCACATCCTCGTTGTTTGTTACAGCCCACCAGGAGAATTTGATGCGAGACACGTGATCGCCCACTTGAAACGACTCGTAAACGAGTTCTGACAAAGGCCCGTAATGCGTCAGGTCATAAGAATCTTTTAGTCCGCTGGGAACAATGAGAGCACAGTAACGGCAGTTTTCTGCGTCGGTGATAATGAACGAATCGTAGGTGTTCTTGCAATTGAAGATATAATCCCCCGTTACATTGGTATTATGACGCTCGTGAGCGTATTTTGTAGGATAATAGGGCCACTTAGAGTGAATCATTTCAATCATCTCTTGTTGTTTCTGGAACGTATGGGGAATATAGTCCTGGAGTTTTTTCTCATACTCACTTTTTGAGTACGGCCGATTGAAAATATGGTACGATTTATTTCTTAAATTCACGCAACCGAAGCAATTACTGCACCCATTGCAACTCTTGGAAAAGTAAACATTTTGGCAATCCTCGCAATCCAGAGAAAAGAACGTTTGGTAGCAGTTGCGGCAATTCACTGTTTCATAACACAGTTCACTTTGATCCAACATTAGATTGTCGACGCTATCCTTGCTGTGATGTATATAGCTGCCGTAAGCGCAATTTTCGTCATAATCGCTGTGCGTGATGAAGTAGCAGTTCTTAAGATACCCCACCATATTGGTGTACTCCGAGTTCACTAAGGTGGTGTGGAGACCGTGGAGTGCCATAGTAGGGACTTTGTGAAATAACCCTTCCACTTGAGAAAGGAAAGGTTCCTGCGGGTCAAAATTTATCCCATATTCGAGTCCGTCCCATTCGTCGGACCACCAACATCCTCGACAATACACCGTCAAATCTTTGTCCGGTGAAAAAATTGAGATGGTCGCTTTTCCGCAACGCTGGCATTTCCCCCGGTAGAGTGCTCGTTCATTCCGCCAAGCGAGACGCCGGATTAACCGGCACTCCGGGCACCACGTCGGCGACGGGACTTCTATTTTTCTATAGAAATCAAAATCCTCCGGTTCAACCGTGAACTGGTTTTTACAATTTTGGCAGGTTTTTGTTTCTTGAGTCATATTTCTTCAACTGAACAATTCGCGCGAATGGTTAACTTAACATCAGCCAAGAAAAAGATTGACGCTTCTCTTTATATCGGGCGGCATTTTAGGGTTCAAGTTGTAGAAAACGTGCCCCTCCCTGCCGTTGCCATCCAAAACATCAAGATTGCTCAAAATGATTAGATGTTTTGAAGTGGCATTTAGTGAAATTCCAATCTCACCGGCGATATTGGAAACGTTTAGAGCACGGCCGCCAGAGAGCAGTTTAATGATTTTTAACCTGTTAATATTGGCCAGCGCCTTAAAAATTTGCGTCCACCTTTTCATATATTTCTATTATATCACCCCAACTTAACCATTCGCGCGAATTGTTCACTAATACTCCTCTGATATCGTTACATTTTTTGGGGGGCGGAAATTCCTAAAATCTTGAAAAGGTTTTCAAAAACTTGGACTGTGGCTTTGACAAGCGCTAGACGGGCAGCGGCGAGGTTTTTTGGCACACCGATGATTCTTTCCTTTTCGTAAAAATCGTGAAAAATCCGCGCAAGCTCGCGCGCGTAGCGAGTCAGGCGCTGGACGCCGTAATCGGAAGCGGCATCTTCAATAATTTCGGGAAAAGCCGCGAGCATTCTCAAAAGCGAAATGTCTTCGCGGCTCGAGAGCAATCGCAAGTCGGCTTTTGCGGCGGAAATCTTCGCTTTTTTCAAAATCGAAAGGGCCCGCACGTAGGCGTATTGCGCGTAATAAACCGGATTTTTCTGCGATTTTTCCTTAGCTAAATCCAGGTCAAAATCCAGGTGCGTCTCCGGCGCAATCGTGAGGAAAAAGAACCTCGCAACATCCGGCGGCACCTCATTAATAAGCTCATTAAAAGTAATGAATGTTCCCTTACGCTTCGACATCTTGAGTCTTTCTCCCTTATCCAACATACGCACGAGTTGAGTAATGATAATGGTGGATTCCGCAAGTCCCACCAGCTTCGCCACCGCTTGGATGCGAGCGACGTAGCCGAAGTGGTCGGGACCTAAAATGTTTATTTTCCTGCTGAAACCACGGGATTTTGTCTCTAAATAGTGCCCGGCATCGGCAAGGAAATAAGTTGGAAATCCATCACTCGTTATCACCACCCGGTCCTTGTCGTCTCCAAAGGTAGTGGTTTTAAGCCACTCCGCGCCTTCTTTTTTGTAAACCAGTCCTTTTTTCCTGAAAATTTCCATAGCTTTTTTGGTCAAACCCTTCTTGTGAATTTGCTTTTCTTCCGAGGTAAAACGGTTGAATTTAATGCCGGCTTTTTTTGTGAGAGTGGTCTTTATATTCCTCATGAATTCCGCCGCGGCTTTCTGGCCGATTTTCAAAAATTTTTCCTTATTTCTCCTGACGAAAGCGGCGTTCACGCTCGCCCACCTTCTCACGTAGTCGCCTTTGTAAAAACTCTCCTCTGCCGGGATTAAACCTAAAGCGGCGGCCGCGGACTTGCCTAAAGTAATAATCTGATTACCGGTGTCATTCACATAATATTCCCGCTCCACTTGAAAGCCGTTCCATTCCAAAGTATTGGAGAGAACGTCGCCCAAAAATCCGCCCCGGCCGTTCGCGAGCGTTAAGGGACCGGTGGGATTGGCGGAAACAAACTCCACCTGGATTTTATCTTTCTTTCTTTTGCCGCGTCCGTAAGAATTTTTCTTTTTTAAAATCTCCCGCAGTTCATCTTGAAACGCTCTTTCTTCCAACCAAAAATTTATAAACCCGGGGGGCGCCACCTCCAACCGCTTCAAAAAACCGGCGAGTTTGACTTTTTCCGCGAGCTCCCGGGCGACATCCATCGGCGGCCGGCCAGATTTTTTCGCAAGCGAAAAAACGACATTCGTTGAATAGTGGCCAAATTTCTCATCCTCGGGGACGTTTAAACCGATCTCCGTTCCTTTGGGCGCAGTTTTCCTCAAAAGCGCTGAAAGCTTGTCTCGCATCTTTACTTATTCTAATCAAAAAAACGAAAGAGCGCGATTACTCGCGCTCTCGCTATTCGGAGTTTAGCTGCCTCGGAAGTAGACCAGAACCTCTTCGGCGCGACCGTGGCCAAAAAGCCGTTTCACGAACTCTTCTGGAGTAATGTCTTCTTCTCTAGCCCGCCTCATAATATGGTCAAAGGTGGCCTGCCACAACGTCCCCTCAGGCGATGAAAACCGCCATCTGAGGTATCCGGTGTCGAATAGATCCTCTTCTCTGCCACCGACCCTCTTGGCCCACGCAATAAACCGCGTCGTCCAGAGAATGTCAAGGCTGTTCTCGCTTTTGGTTTCCATGGTTTTCTCCGTGAGAGCTGGGGTAAAATTAGCATATGAAAGATTTGAGTGTCAACAAACGGGCTGGGTTTGATTATGAAATATCTGAAAAACTTTTCGCGGGGATTCAACTGACGGGCCATGAAGCCAAATCCGTAAAAATGGGCCGCGTTGATATTGCGGGGGCACATGCTATTGAACGCGGCGGCGAATTGTTCTTAATAGGAATGAAAGTGCCGCCTTTTCAACCAAAGAATGTGCCCGCCGGATACGAGACCGAGCGGACAAAAAAACTGCTCCTTAATCGCGACGAAATAAAAGTAATCATCGGGAAAATCGGAACTGGTTTGACCCTGGTGCCGCTTCGGGTTTATACTGAGCGCGGATTCGTGAAAGTCGAGTTAGGTCTTGGGAAAGGAAGGAAAAAACGCGACAAGCGCGAGCTCATTAAAAAACGGGAAACGGAAAGGGAGATAAGAGGGCATGTCGGGCTTTGAGAGAATGCCGATTCGCAAATCTGCAGGCCGAGCTGCCGAACCTCGTTAAACTTCGGCAACAAATATTAACTGCCAACTCTAAAGTTGCAGCCCCCGCGTTAGCTTTCGCTTAATGCGGCATCGGTCTCCAACGTTCCATAGGAGGCAACCGGTGTAATAAATGGAGCTCGCCTCCGGCAAGACGGCTTGGTAGCCGGGGATTAAATCACAAAGCCAAAATTTTCTCGCAAGAGATAAGTCTGTAGAGGATTTGTGATGATCGTTCTCCACGCCGGTTCAACTCCGGCCATGTCCACCCCTAACAAAAAATTCACCTTCAAGGTGAATTTTTTGTTATCCACAGCCGACTCTCAACGCCTTCTGCTACAATATAACCAGTTCACCACATATTCGCTGCTTTACGCAGCCACAAGAAGGGGTTCCTCATACCCCATTTCATACAGGGCCCATTGGCCCATTGCACAGAGTCCCGGACGTCCATAACGCTCCGGGCTCTTTGTTTTTATAAAACAAAACGGCTCGGCGGCCGTTATTCATAATGGGGCATCCCAATCTTAAATCTCCTCCGCGTCTCTATCTCTAGCGATAATGTTAACAAGTTCAAAGATAAGATAAACGATGATCGGATAGCCAACCATGGCTGTAATCGTTACTAAATCGAAAATGCCGCCGCCCCGGAGATAGATGTCGGAAAAAATTCCGCGGAAAGGGGCGATGACGACATTGGTTAATGTGTACAACAGGTCAACGATTGGCGCGGCGGGATTTGCCCCCAAAAGACGCAGAACGAGCCGGAGACCTAAAAGCATTTCAAAAAACCCGAGGACGTACCTCGTGTATTTAATAAAGGCATTTTTGGGAAATCTCATGGCCATCATCATACCAAAACCGCAAAACCTGTAAAGACTTGATTTCGGCAGCCGCCTTATAGTATTCTTACTCCATCCGCTACCGAATAAACAACGAAATAACCGCCAAGGAGTTGAGGGTGGTTGACGAAAAAGGTGAAAATCTCGGCGTTTTGAAATTTGAAGACGCCAAAACACTCGCCAAGGACCGCGGACTGGATTTGATTGAAATTGCGCCGAACGCCAAGCCTCCGGTCGCGCGAGTGATGAGTTTTGACAAATTCCGCTACCAAAAAGAAAAAGAGGAGAAGAAACAGCGGCGGGCGGAGAAAGCGAAAGAACTAAAAACAGTCCAAATCACGCCTCGGGCAGCCTTAAACGACCTCCAGATCAAAGCCAGAAAAGCGGAAGAATTTCTCTCGGAGGGGCATAATGTGGAAATCAGCATTTTTCTCCGGGGCCGGGAAAAAGGCCATAAAGAGTGGGCACTTCAAAAATTGAACGAATTTCTTACACTTATTCGGACGCCTTACAAAGTGACGATGGAGTCAAGGCCCGGCGGCCGGGGATTCATCACCCAAATCGCCAAAAAATAACATGGTTCAAAAAAGTGTTACACAGAGAATAAGAATAACCAAACGCGGCAAAATAATGCGGCGGGCCATGGCTTTGGGTCACTCTAAAAGCAATAAAAGCCAGGTTCAGATTTTAAGAAAAAGAAAATCAAGGGAACTCAATATTTCCGAGAAAATTTTGAGCAAATATTTCTAAAAATTAGATGCCTAGAGTCAAACGGGGAAAAACCGCCCATAAAAAAAGAGAACGGCTCCTGAAATACACTAAAGGATTCCGTTGGGGCCGCAAGTCAAAGGAGCGGGCCGCCAAAGAAGCGCTGCTTCACGGCTTGCGCCGGACTTTTAGGGGGCGCAAGGAAAAAAAGCGGGACTTTCGGACGCTTTGGAACGTTCAAATAAATGCCGCCGCAAGAATGAGCGGTTTGAAATACAGCAGCCTCATGAACGCTCTTAAAAAGAAGAACGTGAAACTGGACCGTAAGATTCTCGCCGAAATTGCAAGGCGTGAACCGGAAACGTTCAAAAAAATAGCGGAGTTCGTTAAATCTTAAATCCAAACTTATTTAAATCCACTCTGTTTTTTTCCACCAAAACGCCTTCAGTAATAAGGCGTTTTATTTTAGCGCGCTCTCCGCTCGCATAGCCGCCGATTTTACCGGAAGAAAGAATTACCCGGTGGCAGGGCACCTTTGGCGCATGCGGATTTTTATTCAAAGCGTTACCAACCGCTCGGGCGGCGCGCGGGGCGCCTATCGCCCGCGCGAGCGCCTTATAGGTCGTAACTCTACCGCGCGGGACTCTCCTTGCGGCGGCGTAAACTTTTTCCCTGAACGATTTCATTGGCTTTTTTCAAATTTTCCCTGAGATTTTTGTGGATGAGCATGCGGAGAGCATCGCGGTAGAGAAACCAGCCAAACCCCGAATGTTCCTCTGAAATTTTTATTTCTCCCTGGCGCGTCTCCGCTAGATAATAAACGACGATTTTGAAAATTTTGTTCTTCTCGCGGGTGTAAATGAACCGATCGTAAACCTTGAAACGATTATTAAAACGCAAGTCGCGGGCGGAAAGCCCCGTTTCTTCCCTCACTTCCCGCAGAGCCGCCCGAAAAGCCGTTTCTCTTGCTTCCTTGTCCCCAATCTTCCCTTTCGGAAAATTCCAATAGCGGCCGCCGTGATACAGAAGCAAAAATTTCGGGCCATCTTTGGTCCGCCTGTAAATTATGATGCCAGCAGATATTTCTCTCATCGCTTTAGTGTTTTCAACATTTTATCTAACGGCCAGGCATTTATTATATCATCATGAGTTGCCCACCCCCGCCGGGCTTGAGCGATGCCGTATTCTAAAAATCCGAAGTGAGAAACAGAGTGAGCATCGGAGTCAATGGACATTTTGACGCCGGAGGCGACGCATTTTCTCACGTACTCGTCCTTCAAATCCAGCCGGTCGGGCGAGGCGTTTATTTCCAAAATCGTGCCGGTCTTCTTCGCGAAACCGATAATCTCATCAATATCCACTTCGTAGGCGTCTCGTCTCTGGATAAGCCGGCCGGTGGGATGGAAAATAATATCCACGTTTTTGTTTACCATCGCTTTTTTAAGCCTTTCCGTCTGCTCCTTGCGGCTTAGATTAAAGTGGGAGTGGACGGAGGCGCCGCAAACATCAAGCTGCGACAAAACCTTATCCGGCAAATCCAAACTGCCGTCTTTCAAGATGTCGCACTCGCTACCTTTTAAAATAGTGAATTTTAAATTTTGCTTCTTAAATTTTAAATTGAGCTTGTCTATCTCCGCCCATTGTTTCACGATTCTTTTCTCATCCAAACCGTGGGTCATCGCTAAGCGCTTGGTGTGGTCCGTAATCGCGATATATTCCAGGCCCGAGGCGGAGGCCGCCCGCGCCATCTCCTCAATAGAGTCAGCGCCGTCAGTCCACTCGGTTTGGGTCTGCAAATCGCCGCGCAAATCGCCGTAGCCGATTAATTCCGGTAATTCTCCATTTTTGGCCGTTTCTATTTCGCCGGAATTAGTCCGCAGCTCGGGCGGCATCCATTTCAGTCCGAGTGCTTTATAAACATCTTCTTCTTTCTCGCCGGCTATCAACTTATTGCCCTTGTAGAGACCGTATTCGTTGAGTTTCAACCCCTTCTTGATTGCAATTTCCCGGAGGGCGATGTTGTGATTTTTGTCGCCGCTGAAATATTGCACGGCCGCGCCGTAAGAAGAAGGCGGCACCACCCTTAAATCGGCATCCAAGCCCAGATTCAAGCGAACCATCGTTTTGGTTTCCCCCTTGCCGTAGACATGCGTCACTTCGGCCATTTTTGCAAAATAATCCGCGACCGCCAGCGGTTTCTTGGAAGTGATTAAAATATCTATATCGCCCACCGTCTCCTGCATCCGGCGAATGGAGCCGCAAACAGTGACTGCTTCCACTTCTTTTAATTTTTTGAGACGGCTTTCAATAAGCCGCACCGTGGGCAAGATGTACCCCAAAAGCGCCCGGCCGCCTGATTTCTTGAAAAACTCAATGCCCTTTAAAATTTTCTCTTCCGATTTTTCGCCGAACCCGGGGAGGGTTCGGATTTTGTGAGCTTGCACCGCTTTTTCCAATCCCGCGATATTTTTCACGCCAAGCTTTTTGTAAAGTTTAATGGCGCTTTTCGGTCCCATTCCCTCAAGGGACGTAAGTTCGCCGACGTTTACCGGGTATTTTCTCTTGAGCCGCTCATAATCCTTAACGCGACCGGTGGTGAATAGTTCTTCTATCCGTTCCGCTATGCCCTTGCCGACACCGGGAATTTCTTCAAGCGCTTTTATACCGCCCTTTTTGTATAAATCGGCGAGTTCCTCCTCCATTTCTTCAATGGTTAAAGCTGCTTTTTCAAATGCCCGCGGTTTAAACTGAACCTTCTCTGCTTCCAAAAAAGCAGCTATCTCTTTCAAGATTTTCGCTATCTCGTAATTTCTAAAATTATGAAAAGCCATCCCATTCTTTAATGACCGTGTTCTTTGGTCGATGGGACGAGTTTAACCTGCACTCCTCCCCGCGTCCGCCGGCTCATGTACCCACGAAGAACAAGAAGAATGGAGGACCCAATTAAAGAAAGAATGCTGGTAAGAACAAAAACTATCCGGAAGCCGAATTTAGCGGCCAAAAGTCCGCCGAACGCGGCCGCGAGGGCCGCCCCTCCCCCTATCACCACCGAACGCAAGCCCCATTCCGAGCCTTCCTTGGTTTTATCAACGTGGCGGCCGTAAAGGGAGAGATAAGTGGGAACCGCGAGAGAATCCCCCACGCCGTAGATTGCTTGGAACAAAATGACGTGCCAGGGCTCGGAAGCAAAAAGATATAAAAGCGGGACGATACTGAAAAGAAAGGAACCGCCCACCAAAGCCCAGAAATCGTCTTTTTCGCCGTCATGCCGGTCGAGGTACCGCGAAATCGGAAGCTGAATAATCGTCCGGACAACCCAATAGGTCGCGACCGCAAAACCTGCAAGCGCGGGGCCCCCGCCTCTAATTTGATTGGCGATGAAAATCGCGAAAATCGGCCCGTAGAAAGAAAAAGCGGTCACGATGGCTACGTCCGAGTAAATGAGAATGCGAATAATTTTGTTGATAGCCATTGATTTAATATCGCCTACTTTACGACTTTAAAAATAAATTCCCCGCCCTCCTTCTTTAATAATAATTCATTGCCGCGGCCGACTTCCTTTTTCAGGATTTTCTCCGCGAGCGGCCCTCTGATTTTCTCGGAAATCACCTGCCTTAATGGCCTTGCGCCGTATACGGGACTGAAACCCAAACGGGCAACCTCAGAGACGGCGGCCTCGTCGAACTGAATGGCGATGCTTTGTGTTTCCATCACTTGTTCCGCCAAACTTTCTAGCTGCAAAGCGGTGATTTTCTCAATCTCCGCCATTTTCAGGCTGCGGAAGACAATGACGTCGGAGAAGCGGTTTAAGAGCTCCGGTTTGAAATAATCGGTGAGTTTTTTCTTCAATTCTTCGCTCAATTCCTCCACCGTTCTTCCTTTCTCCACTCCTGTCTTGATGAACTCGGAGTGGGCATTTGAGGTCGCAATGATAATCGTGTTCTCAAAATCAGCGGTTCGGCCCAAACTGTCGGTCAAGCGGCCGTCGTCAAAAACCTGCAAAAACAAATTCAGAATATCCGGGTGGGCCTTTTCGAATTCGTCAAGAAGTATGAGCGAGTAGGGCTTTTCCAAAACCGCATCGGTCAAAGTCCCGCCCCGTTCGCCCGAAGGAGCGCCGATAAAACGGCTGATGCTTGCTCTCTCCTGATACTCGGACATGTCAAATCGCTCCATCATTTCTTTGGAACCGAACTGGATGGCCGCGAGCGTTTTGGCGAGTTCCGTTTTGCCGACGCCAGTAGGCCCCACGAAAAGAAAGGCGGCAATCGGCCCGCCCCCTCGGGAGAGACCGCTCCGGTATTCCCGGAGCGCCCGGGAAACGGCTTTCACGGCCGCCTCCTGGTTGATGAGTTTTTGGTGGATCAGTTCCTCCAAATTGAGAAGTTTTTGGGTTTCCGCCGCCCCCGCTTTTTGAATGGGTATCCGGCTCTCCGCCTCCGCAAGCGCAACAATTGCTTCCTCGGTTAAGGTTTTCTCGCCCTTCCGCGCGGCTTCCGTGAGAGCGTGTTTTAGCAAATCAACGGCTGAACCCGGCAAAAGGCGGTTTCGGAAGTACCGATGGGCCAGAGTTACCGCGCTCTTTACAGCCCGCAAAGTAATCACTGTCTTAAACTCCCGCTCCAAAATCAAACTCATGTAGACAAGAAATCGGTAGGCATCTTCCAGACCAAGCTCCTCCACCCGCACCGTGTCAAACTGGTTTAAGAAATCCGAGCGCGGCTCAATGTATTCCTTGAACTCGCGGGGATAGGTCTCGCCGATAACCGGGATGGCATTGTTCCGGACAATCGGCAGGAGAATATCCATGACGTTCAGAGCTCGTTTTTCGGCGGTTCGGAAAAAGTCGTGGATGTCGGGAACAAAAAGGACGATGTTGCCGGCAAGAATCACCTCGTCGGTGATGCGCCGGAGGCGATCAGTCAAAACCTCGGGGGCTGCCTCGGCTAAAAGAGACGAAAGCTCCAACTGAACCAAGCGCTTGTCAAAAAGCACCGGAGGCACGTCGTCTTTCACCATCCGAAAAGCAAGATGAGCAATCATCGTCGATTTTCCCGCCCCCGGCTCACCGACAAGCAGGGCGTTTGGTTTGCCCGGCCGGGAAACGACATCCAACATCTCCTTAAACTCTTTTCCATGACCGATTAAAAAGCCGATTTTTTCCGCCCGCGCCAAGTCCGTCAAATCGGTGCTAAACTGGTCCAGGAAAGGCGTGGGCCGGGCGGTCCAAGACCGGTTCATTACGCGCTTGCGCAAAAACCGCGGCCGGTGGGCAAAACCGCCCAAAACCGAAGGCGGGCGGCGGAGCCGCGAAAACTTCCGGCGAAAACGGCTGAGAATTATTGCTTCTTCTAAATCAAGAGACGCAACCTCAAAAAGTCCAAAAATTTTGGCGATATTGACGTCGTCTTTGACCGTACCCAAAGCAACAAAAATGCTTCTCGTCTCAATGAACCGTTCCTTGGTGCGCAAAGCGTTCTCGTAAGCGGCGAGAACAATATTTTCCATTTTTTTGAGAATTTCTCCGTGACTCTCCGGGGTTTTGGCGCCCTCAAGCTCGCCCTCCACTTTTGCCAAAACCTCGTCCGGCGAAACATCAAGGCGAGTAAGCGCTTCCAGAACGTCCCGTTCCCTGAGCAGTTCCTTGAAAAGAACGAGATGGAAATTCTGCCGGACAATTCGCGCTTTGCGCAGCGCTCGGCTTAGAACCTTGTGGGCGCCGGGTGTAAGCGCCTCGGCCAAATTAACATTCTCACTCTTCAGCTCATTTAAAGATTTCTCCGCCTGACCCAAGTGAATCAAACGGTCAACAAGAAAAATGGTTAAAAGAACGGCGAGCCACCTCATCTTTGTGATTTCGGAAAAGAAGAGCAGAACGGCGGAGGCGGCTGTGAGCGCGTAGGCGGTGTAAGCGGCAAGCCGGGTGAGGAACTCGCCGCCGCGAGTCATAGAAAGTCTTGAGTCACTGAAGAACAACACCATTTAGGTAAGAATTCTGTAAACCGCGTAGGGAATGAAGAAAATCCAAACTAGGTAGAGAAGAAAAACGACGGCGAAAAATAAGAAGTAGAAAATGCCGGCCCCCAAAAGCCGCATTATCCTGAAACCGAAACCCAAAACGTATCCCAAGAGAGAGTAGTCTTTATAAAGCGGCTGGAATAAATACCGGAGAGTTATCTTCCAAGCTAGATAGTAATCAATCCGGCCGAGGACGTTTAAGACGAGATCCGAGTAAATCTTCGCACTTTTGACGTACCAGTGGTACAAAAAACGATAAAGCCGGTAGAAAAACCGCTCCAAAATGTAGGCCGGCGCAAAATTCATATATCTATTATAACCGAGAAAATGAATGCCTTACACTTTTTAAAATAGTGAACCCCCGAGCTTGCGACCCGAGGGTTCGGCTAAGGGTGGAGGATGTACCCGCTGGGACGGGTCGGCCTGAGCCGGGTTCGCGTCGGTTGACTCAGTTCGCGCAGCGATGCTGGCGCCAGAGCAGCCGAATCATCGGACACACCTCCTTTGGAGAGAGCCGCGACGGTTGACAGAAGACCGCGATCTATCGACGAGCTCCCCAACTACTGGAGCTATTTTATATTGTAGCAAACCCGTTGAATCAAAACAGACCTTTCTGCGAATCCTTTTTCTCTTCTACTAAAACAACCTCGGCGATGGAATCAAGTTTCTTGAGAACCTCAGGTAATTTTATAAAACTCTCGGTCAGAGCATTTAAAGTCCCCGTCCCGCGCAGCGCCGCCGCCGGATGAAAAAGCGGGTAAATAAATCGCTCACCCAGTTTGAAAAGTTTGCCCTGGTCCCGGGAAATTTTGGCGTTCGGCAGAAAATAATTCATCGCGAAGCGGCCGAGCGGCACAATGACGCGGGGATTTATTATTTCAATCTGCCGCGTGAGATACGGCACGTAGGAGGTAATCTCCTCGGGAAGCGGGTCGCGGTTCTCCGGCGGCCGGCGCTTCACGACGTTGGTGATGTAAACGTCCTCGCGCTTCCAGCCGACGCCCAATATCAATTTGTCCAAAAGCTGGCCGGCCCGCCCCACAAAAGGCCGTTTCATTTTGTCTTCGTAAAAGCCAGGTCCTTCGCCGATGAACATTGCCTCGCAATCAGGACTGCCTTCACCGAAAACCAAGTTTGATTCCCGCAGCGGGAGCGATAAATCTTTCTCCATTTCTTCCTCTAAGGCCTTGAGCGCTTCGCGTTTATCCATCTTCAGAAATATCTTATCTCCTCTCCCAATTTGATGCCAAATTTTTTGAAAACCCGCTTTTTTAATATGGCCGCGAGTTTTTTAACGTCCTTGGCTTTGGCGCCGCCCTTGTTCACAAATAAATTGCCGTGGAAATCCGCAATTCTGATGCCGCCTACCCGCATTCCTTTGGCACCGACTTCTTCCAAGAGATACCCGGCTGGAATCTTGCCCTCAATAATCTTTGACTTATCTATCTTTTTTAAGGATTTTTTGGAAACGTCTTTCACCAAAACGTTCTTGAAAAAACTGCCCGGGCATTTAAGACCTGGTTTGTATTTTTTTTCGCGGATTTTAATGATCTCCCGCGAGATTTTTTTAAGATTTGCGGAATTGCCTTTTCTAAACTTCAAAACCGCCTGCAAAACAAAGTAGGGTTTGTGTTTCAAAATGCTCTCCCGATAAGCGAACTTGCAGTCCTTGTTCTTTAGCCATTTTCTCTTTTTACCGTCAAGGATTTCGACTTTCTCCACTACCTCGGAAATAGAGTGGCCGTAGGCGCCGGCGTTCCCCACCACCGCGCCGCCCAAAGTGCCGGGGATGCCGGATAAAGTTTCAAGTCCCGAGAGACTCGCGTTTATCGCACATCTCACAACTGCGGCCAAAGAAACGCCCGCCCCGACAACCAGCCGGTTTTTCTTCCTTATTATTCCGCCATCAGAAATTTTTATAAGCAGTCCCTTGAGTTTGCCGTCTGAAAAGACAATATTCGAGCCGTGAGCTATGATCCGGTAAGGAATTTTCTTCGCTTTAGCGAAACAAATTGCCTCAAATAAATCTTCCGGTTTTTTAACCGAACAAAAAAACTCCGCCCGCCCGCCTATTTTGAAGGTGGACAGCGCCGCAAGAGAAATATTCTTCCGCAATTTCATATGTGCCCTCGAGGGGAATTGAACCTCTATCACCTCCTTCGGAGGGAGGCGTTTTATCCGTTAAACTACGAGGGCAGAAACATCTGAAATAAAGCGTAAAGCAAGGCCACGGCAAAAACAAGATAAAGCGGCCAACTCAACCATTTCTTAGGGTGGTGCGGAAAAACCCGGCGCCAGATTGTAATCAAAAATATTCCTTCCAATCCCAAAAAAACGCTCCCGGTAAAAGAAAGGGTCGGTAAAAAATCCCGGAAACCCGCAAAATAAAGCCCGAGCGGCAGGATGAGGACGAGGGCGGAAGCAATCCACGGCCTCACTTTTTTGTCCTCTGTGAGAATCTCCCGGAAATTGGCGCCAATTATAAAGTAGGAAGTCCAAATCGTGACGAGCCCCAAAATCCCGAAAATCGCAAGAAGCGAGCTCGGCAAATTTTCCAGACTGTTCAGGGCCTCCGGCGTCACGTTATCCGTCAAGCCCAAAATTCCCAAAACAAAAAGAAAATAAACCAAAGCTGGCACAAAAGTTCCCCAAAATATCGCCCCTTTGAGCGAGAAGGGACGGCTTGTTTTTTTTGCTTCTCGCTCTTCGTCAACCATCCGGGAGACCGCAACCCTTGCGGCAAAAGAAAAAAGAAGCGGGCCGAAAGGCAGGAAAAAAGAAGCAACGCTTAAATTTTTGAAAAGCGGCGCGTTAAAACCACTCTCCCCGCCCAAAAAAATCACGACGAAGACAACGAAGATTATCGCGAGCGTTCCCAGAAGTTCGGCCATGCCCTGCCAGGCGAGACTCGCAAAAATGAAAATCGAACCGAGGAACCAAAAAACCGAAACCGCAAAAAGCGGATTCGTCTCGGCAATTAAGGAAATGAAAGTTGGGGCAAGAACTAAATATATCGTGAGAACGAAAATCGTCTCCGCAAGGATCGCAAGTGATGCCAAGCCTGAAATCTTTTTCGGCAGATACAGGTCGGCAAAATAAGAAAAGTCGTGCCGGCCTTCCCTGGTTCGCAAGACCGCCGCGTACATGAGATAGAGGGCGACGTAGACCGAAGCGAAAAAGACCAAATAAAAAAAGCCGGCTAAAATCCCGACTTCATTGAAAACGTAAGGCAGGGAAAAAATTCCCGCGCCAATCATCGTTCCCGCAAGGATGCTTGCGGCCAAAATCGAATTCCGGCTCATTAAAAGACTTTAGGCCTCGTAAACGTGGTCGCCTTCCCTCACCTTATTGCCGACTTTGATGCCTACCTCCTGATTCTTTTTGGCCTCCATAACGTCCTGGTGGTCAAACTGCATTGATTTGATTGTTTCCTTGAAATCCGTGGTCGCTCCCTTAAAATTCACTCTTTCACCGACTTTCACGGGACGGTGAAATTTAACAATCGCCACGCCCAAGCCGCCGTAGTAATGAGTCACTTCGCCGATTGGCTGCGGCCCTTCGGATTTTTTGGAAAATAAACCTGAAAAAAATCCCATTTTAATTAGCTAAATTACCCGACCTTTGATGCCGTTTTTGGCCTCTTCACTCTCAATTAAATTGAGAAGTTTATCAATAAGGTCTTTGGGTTCGCGGGCAAAAATTACCTTGCCGCTTCCCCGGTGGGCTTTCTCAATGATTTCCGGCAGGAGCTCGGTGGTGCCGCCAGTGCCGAGAAGCACACCCTGGGGTTTCTGGTCCTCAAAGGCGTCGGTGAATTCGTTTAAGGTGCCGATGCGGCCGCAAAGAGTAATAACGGCATCCGCTGCCCGCGTGAGAAGAAGGTTCCGGCCCGCGTACTCAAACCCGGTGTAAATAATAAGATCATGATAATCAACCGGTAAGCGGTAAGTTTTAACGTGCTGAAGTTTGGTGGCGGCCGGCGAAATGCCGATGACAATGCCGCCTTCGGCTTTCGCGCCCTTGGCCGCCCAGTAAGGAATGCCGGTTGTGGCACCGGTGACGAGCACCAAACCGCGCTTCGCGATTTCCCGCCCTATCTCTTCAGCTCTCTCCAGGGCCTCCGCGACGCAATGGCCGGTTTCGGCCGCCCCCGAGACGCAGATTTTGTATTTCAAGCGGTAACCGTGGTTGTGATTAATAATGGACGTCTCTTTCTTCGGCATGTTGGTATTTAAATTATAACACCGCTTCCTCGCCAAGCGAAGGAATTTCCGCTTCAATCGCCAGTTCGTCTTTTATTTTTTGGGCAAGGGCTCCGGCCTCCTTTTCTTCGCCCTGGACCACGAATATTTTTTTTAAACTCCCCCGCATGCTCGAAGCCCACCGCAAAAGCTGAGGTTGGTCGGCATGAGCCGAATATCCACCGATTGCCACTTTTTTGCACCGGACTGGAATCTCTTCACCGTAAATCTTTACGGAATCCGCACCGTCCAAAATCTCACGACCTAAGGAGCCTTTGGCCTGATAACCAATGAAAAGAATGGCACTTTTAGGGTCGGACAAATATCTTTGTTCGTGGTGCAAAATTCTTCCGCCATTTGACATGCCGGCCCCCGCGACAATCACTTTCGGCGGCGGAACGTTATTTATTTCTTTGGATTGCTCCGTCGTCAAAGTCATCTTGAGCCCAGCAAAATTGAAAATTGCGTCTCCCCCCTGAATCGCGGCAATTGCTTCTTTGTTAAAGTAGCGCGGGTCGGTTGAATATTTCTGATAGACGCTGGTGAGCCGGATGGCGAGGGGGCTGTCAATAAAAATCGGCACCCGCGGAATGCGGCCGTTCTCGACGAGTTCGTTCAATTCCGTGAGGAGCTCCTGGGTCCGCTCCAAAGCAAAGGACGGAATCATAAGCGTGCCGCCGGACTTCACTATGTCCTCAATCAAATTCTCAAGCTGGTCTTTTCTCGCCTCGGGACGCTCATGAACTCTGCCGCCGTAGACCGATTCAACTAAGGCGTAATTTGCCTCCTTCACGTATTCAACGGGTTTGATGAGCGGCGCCGGCGTATTACCCAAATCACCCGAGAAAACCGCTGTTTTTCCTTCAGTTTTCACAACGAGCGAACTTGAACCGAGGATGTGGCCGGCATCGTAAAATTCAATTTCATACGGCCCGACCGTCACTTTCTCGTGGTAACTCTGCTTTCTCCAGAGACCCATCGTTTGCACAACATCATTTGTATCGTAAAGCGGCGGCTTTTTTTCGCGCTCTGCTTCTCTTCTTAAAATGTGTTCCGAGTCCAAAAGCAGGAGCTCGGCGAAATCCTTGGTCGGGCCGGTCGAATATATTTCACCCCGAAAACCGGCCCGATAGAGCGACGGCAGCCGGCCGATGTGGTCGATATGAGCGTGAGTGACAAAAACCGCGGTAATCTCTTCTGGTTTGTAAGGGAATGGTTCAAAATTGTGGCGCTCGCAGTAGCGCGAACCTTGATGAAGACCGCAATCAATTAAAATTTTCGTGCCGCCGGACTCAAGCAAGTAATTGGCGCCCGTCACCATCTTTGCGCCGCCCCAAAAAGTGAGTTTCATCGTTAAAATTATATCACCTCTTGTTCTTCAATATTTCTTCAATAATCTTGCGCTCATCCCAGGGAATCTTCGCGCCGCGCGGACCGTAAAACCATTCCTGGCTTCCCATGCCGGTTGAAACGACGAGGTCACCTCTCTTTGCGTTCCTCACCGCTGCCCTGAGCGCTTCCCGCCGGTCGCTTATTTTCGAAACGTTTTTCGCCTTAGCCGCGGGAATGCCGGCTTCAATCGCCTTCATAATTTCTTCGGGATTTTCGTCATAAGGGTCTTCGCCCGTGAGAATCACCTTATCGCAGTAATCGCCAGCGATTCTGCCGAGCTCCGGCCGCTTCCACTTGTCGCGGCCGCCGCCCGCCGAACCCAGAACGCAAATTAACTTATGACCTTTAACTTTTGGCACTTGACGCCGCAGGGCAACGTAGACCGCCCGCAAAGAATCGGGCGTGTGGGCGTAGTCAACGACAACCGCAAACGGCTTCTTTTGGATGAAATCCAACCGGCCCCTCAAGCCCCGGAAATTGTTCAGTCCTTCAATGATTTTTTCAGCGTCCACGCCGAGCACTTCCGCCGTTTCCGCCGCCGCCGCCACGTCTTCCAGAACGAAAGAAGCCGTAAGCCAATCCGGTTTTTTTTCTTTTATTTTTCTCACAAGCGGCTCGGCTTCCTTGCGCCGAAAAAACCGAATTTCTCCCCCCGGGACGCCTCCTGCGGCCGCCGTAAAATAAGCGCGGTTCTCGTCGTCGCTGTTTATTACGAAGTACTTCCTGGGTTTCGCTGAATGCCGCAAATCCCTGAAAAACCGGAGCTTCGCTTCGCGGTAATTTTCAAAACCGCCGTGGGTTTCAATGTGTTCTGGGTGGATATTAAGGAAAATAGCCGCGTCCCAATCAATGAAACGGTGCCGGTTCTGGACGACGCCCTCGGAGGTGACTTCCACCAACGCTATTTCGCAGCCAGCCAAAACCGCCTTTTTCAGGAATTTCTGGATAAGACCCCGGCCGGGCATGGTGTTGGAAAATGGATTATTCTCCAGGTGCTCCCCGGTCTTCATCCAAACCGAGGAAAGGAGGGCGGTTTTGCGCCCCGCCGATTCCAAAATCGAATCCAAAATTTGGAGGGTCAGAGATTTACCCTTCGTGCCGGTCACGCCCACGACCGTTATTTTTTTCGAGGGCGCGCCGTAAATCAGGCTTCCCAAAAAAGCCAAAACAAGATGATAAAAATTGCGCATCGTCTTCAATGCCTTCTTCCTAGAAATTTTAGGACATCTTTTAATCTCGCTTCCAGGGTCTTTGCTTCCGAATCAATCGAGGGCAGCGCCCGTCTTATGTCGGATCTTCCATAACCCAAGCTCACGAGCGCTTCCTCCACTTCGGCATCAAGCGTCATCTTTTCGGTGAGTGTCTTCGAGGCCGGTAATTTGATTCGCCCCTGAAGTTCCAAAATTACTCGTTCGGCCGTCTTCCGGCCGATGCCGGAAGCTTTGGTCAAAAATTCCGTCTTCCGTTCAACGATTGCCGCCATGATATTGGGAACTTCGTCGGTATCCAAAACACCCAGGGCGGTTCTCGGCCCCACGCCCGCAACGGTGTTCAATATCTCAAAAAGACGGAGAGCTTGTTCTTCCAAAAATCCGTAAAGTTCCAGCCGCTCTTCGCGGATATAAAGAAAGGTGAAAATCCGGGCCTGGCCGCCTTCCCTAGGCAACCGGTCCAGAGTCCTCCCGTTCGTGAAGATTTTAAAGCAGAGACCGCCGTTCTCGCCGCCTGCGTCAAGCACAAAAAAACCTTCGCCGCGACTTACAATTTTTCCGGAGACGGAATAAATCATTGGTTTCTTTATTATAAAGGGCTTGGCCCGCGAAAACGAGCCGTAGGCGAAGTTTGAGCGGCTGCCAAACCCTTACCCCGTGAGATGCAAGGCTATCTCACTGGGGTTACCCCGTTAGATAGGCGCAAAGCGCCATCTAACAGGGTGCTCGTTTTATGATAAAACTTGACTTTGCTCCGCTCGTCAGTTTTAATAAAACGGCATGCCAAAAATTAAATCAGCCAAAAAAGCGCTTCGTCAAAACATAAGGCGGCGCAAACAAAATCTTCTCCGCAAGGACAAAATCAAGGAAGCAATTAAATCTTACCGTGGGTTTCTCGAGGGGAAAAAACTAACCGAAGCCAAGGTTATACTGCCTAAGATTTACAAAACTCTCGATAAAATGGCCAAGGTTGGGTTTATTAAGCCTAATAAAGCTAATCGGTTAAAATCACGTCTCGCAAAGAAACTGGCGAAGAGTTAATCAGGGGCTCAGGACAAAGTCTAAGAGTGCCTCGGCCTGCTCCAGACCGCCGCTTTTTATGGAAACGTCGTAATCGGCAAGAGCTAAAGCCGAGGCGCCTCTCGCCTGATAGGCCAGGGAATTGAAAGCGTAATAAGGGTCTTCTCCCAAGAGGAGTTTTTCCAAGGATTTCAATTTCAAACGGAAATCTTTAAGGCGCAGAATTTCGGAGGCCAAAACATAGGCCTCCGTGCCTGTTCTCCAAGCGACGATTTCCCGGAGCGCCTCAAGCGGTGTGGGTTTCTCCAAGTCCATCAAACTCATCTTTTCGAGTTCGGACGAGGCAAGGGCGGTCTTCTCGGCTGATGACTCAATGTAAGAGAAAAAAAAGCGAAAGGCCTCCGGTGAAAAATCAAGATTCCTCGCTTTGAGCTCTCTTTTCAAGAGACCCTCGAGCTCGCGGAGAGAGAGTTCGTTGAATTTTTGGGATTTAACGGGCGGCTCAAGGAGAAAATTAAAATCTTTCGGGGGCGCTTTCTTTTGGGATATAAAAGTGAAAGTTTTAGGAGCGCCAATTTGACCTTTTATGGTTTTCACCCATTCTTTATCCAAAACGGCGGTTGCCTCTTTTAGAACGGCGACTTTTGATTCAACGAACATGGATGGTTGATTCAAGAAATCTCTCGCTTTTAGCCAACTATCCGGTTCGTCCTCCAAATCAACGGAGAGTAAATCCAAACTTGCATATTTGGCCCGGTAGGGCGCAATGAGTCCCCGGAGGCGCTCTCCGCGGCGGAATGAATCATCTCCGTAAAGAAAGAAAACCATTTCCCTATTTTAAACTTTTTGGCATTTAGGACAAAAATGAGCCGACCGGCCGCCGATTTTAAGGCGCTTTATTTCCGTTCCGCAGCGCGGGCAGGGTTCGTCCTCCCGCTGGTAAACGTAGCGGACCTTGTCGTAGCCGCCCCGGCGGCCTTCGGCGTCGCGGTAATCATCTATGGAAGTTCCCCGCAGGCGGAGCGCTTTTTTCAGGATGAACCTCGTGTTTTTGAAAATAATTCTCAAATCCTTTTCTTTCAGGTCTTCCACGCTCTTTTGCGGGTGTATTTTAGAAAGCCATAGGATTTCGTCGGCATAAATATTGCCGATGCCGGAGATAAAATTCTGGTCCATCAGGACCTGTTTGATTCTGCCTTTTTTATTCTTAAAAAGCTCCCGGAATTTCGGATAACCAAATTTTTCATCAAGCGGCTCCGGACCAAGCTTTTTGATATCGGCCGAATCCAAAATCTCCTCTTCCGGGCCGCAGAGAACTTTGGCGAACCGCCGCAAGTCGGAGAGAGCAAGCATTTCTTTATTGTCCAGAAAAAAAATCAGCCGGATAAATCTGTTCATCGGGTCCATTAAGGGACCCCGAGCGGGGTCGGGAATCCATTTCTGCCCGGCCCAGACTTCTCCAACTTTTTGTTCTTTGAAAGGCTTCCATTTGCCCACCATCAGGTGGCCGGTCATCTTCTGGTGGACTAAAAGGAGATGGTCGCTCGCCTCGCTTCGCGGGCGAAGCGGGTCGGAGAGATGAATAAAAATGTTTTTGGCCCGTCTTGAAACACCCGTAATTTTTTTGGCCGTAATGTGGCGCCGGAAAGCGGCTTCCCCCGAGGGGCGCTTGAAATACTTCGGCCAATCGGTCCAAAGACCGGTGATTTTTCTTCCCCGGAGTTTCCGGTTCAAACCACGGGCGATAGTTTCTACTTCGGGTAGTTCAGGCATTAGCTAATTATAACCACAAATCTTGTAAGCGGGGGTTAAAAAAGCTAATCTAAAAGCAATGGCTCTCGCCAAAGAACTACTCGAAAAACTTAGCAAAGGCAGGCGCAAGGCCGAAGAAGAGGACGCCAAGCGCCGGGCGAAAAAATTGGGTCTCCGCTACCTTGATTTGATTTCTGTTCACGTGCCAACCGAAATCAAAGCCATGACCCTCGTCCCGGAAGAAAAAGCGAAAGCCGCCTTTTTGGTTCCTCTCCAGAGAGTCACCCGAAAACTCGTGGTCGCCGCCTTTGACCCAGAGCTGCCCGAGGCGGAAACCATAATCAAAGAACTGAAAAAAGAGCACGAAGTGGAGGTGGTCATCGTCTCTAAAACCGGGCTTGAGCACGCCTGGAGCTATTACCAATACGTGACGCCTGTTAGTAAGGAGATCAGCGGCCGGGTGGAAATTAATGAAAAGAATTTGAAAAAACTGGGTGAGGAAATTAAAACCCTTGAAAACCTAAGCGAAAAAATAGAAACTTTTGAAAGCCCCTACACTTCGGAAATTTTGGAAATAGTATTGGCCGGCGCCTTGGCCCTTTCCGCTTCCGACATTCATCTGGAACCAGGGGAGTTAACCGGCACTCTCCGACTCCGGGTGGACGGCCTCCTTCACACTGCCTACGACAAATTGGAAGAAGTTAAATACAAATCGGTGGTGACAAGAATCAAGCTTCTCTCCAATTTAAAGTTGAATATTCAGGACCAGCCCCAGGACGGCCGCTTCACCATCAATCTTACCGACCGCGACATTGAAATCCGGACCTCGGTCATTCCCTCAGAGTATGGCGAAACGGTTGTGCTCCGGCTCTTGGACCCTCGTTCCCTCAAAGTCAATCTTGAAGAACTCGGCTGGCGCAAGGACGACTTGGAAATCGTAAGAGCCGAGCTTGAGAAGCCGAACGGCCTTATTTTAAACACCGGTCCCACCGGGAGCGGCAAAACGACGACCCTCTACGCTTTCCTGCGGAAAATTGTAAATCCCGAAATCAAAATCATCACCATTGAAGACCCGATTGAATATCATCTCTCCGGCGTCTCCCAAACCCAAGTTGACCAGGGAAGCGGCTACACTTTCGCTTCGGGTCTCCGCTCCATCTTGAGGCAGGACCCGGACGTGATACTGGTCGGCGAAATCCGCGACAAGGAAACGGCAGAGATCGCCATGAATGCATCCTTGACCGGTCACTTGGTTTTCTCCACCTTGCACACTAATGATGCTGTAGGAGCCATCCCCCGGCTTCTTGATTTGGGCGCGAAAACCCAAATTCTGGGACCGGCCCTAAGTTTAGTCATCGCCCAGCGGCTTGTCCGCGTCCTCTGCCCACACTGCAAAAAAGAAATGCGCCTTGATGAAAAGCTCACCGCGGCAATTAAAAAATTCCTCGGGCGTTTGCCGGCGCGGGTCGATAAAAAGCCCTACGAAAAATTCAAAATTTACGGAGCTCGGGGCTGCGAGAGGTGCGGCAACTTGGGTTACCGCGGCCGAACCTCAATTTTCGAGCTTTTCGTAGTGGACGATAAAATCGAAGAAGAAATCTACAAAAATCCCACCGAAATCGAGCTTAAGGGCTTGGCAAGAGCGGCGGGTTTGGTTACGATGCAGGAAGACGGCATCCTTAAAATTTTGGAAGGGATAACGAGCTTTGACGAAGTGGAGCGGACGACCGGACCGGTTCTTTGGTTAAAAAAATAAAAAAGCCCGCTTGCGCAGGCAGGGTCATTCCGAAGATGGATCTGTGGGCATATGCCGATGAAGGCCTATAGAAACTCTTCTCGAGGAGAAGAGAGCGAGGTTAACTCCATGGATAGAGAAAGCCGAGGCTGCCTCGTCCTAAAAAGGATCTAACCCCATTGCCCACAGGTCAATCTTCAGAATAACCGCCATAACCTTAGCATAAATCTATTAATTTGTCAATATGACCCAAAAAACGCCCATAAAAGAGTTAAACGCGAACGACGAGGGATTGGAACTCGCCCTCCGGCCGACCGCCTGGGAAGATTACGTTGGCCAGGAAAAAATCAAGGCGAATCTGAAACTCATCATGCAGGCGGCCAAAGGCCGGAGCGAATCCTGCGACCATCTCCTTTTTTGCGGCCAGGCGGGTCTGGGTAAAACCACCCTCGCTTATCTGATCGGCAAGGAAATGGGCGTGAACGTCCGGGCGACCTCGGGTCCCGCCCTCGAAAAAGCCGGCGATGTCGCCGCCATTTTATCCAACCTGGAGCCCAACGAAATTCTTTTCATTGACGAGGCCCACCGCATCAACAAGCTGGTGGAAGAAGTAATGTATCCGGCCCTGGAATCACGGCGACTCCATCTTATTATCGGCAAGGGTCCATCGGCTCGGACTCTCACTTTGGAGCTGCCGCCATTCACTTTGATTGCGGCGACAACAAGAACTAATCTGATTTCCAGTCCCTTGCGTTCCCGCTTTGGGGCAGTGCTGCGGCTCGATTACTACCGGCTGGAAGACGTTGAAAAAATCATCCGGCGCTCGGCCGAAATTTTGAAAATCAAAATCGCGCCGGAGGCGGTTGTAAAACTCGCCCGCGCTTCGCGCTTTACGCCCCGTGTCGCGAACCGCCTATTGAAACGAGCGCGGGACTACGCTCAGGTCTACAAGAGGGATGTGATTGACGAGGAGGTGGTCCAAAAAACACTGCAACTTCTCGAAATCGACAAATTGGGGTTGGAACAAACCGACCGCGACCTACTCACGACGATTATCAAGCGTTTCAACGGCGGGCCGGTGGGCATCAAAGCCATTGCCGCCGCTCTAAACGACGAACCGGACGCGGTGGAGGAAGTTTACGAACCGTTTCTTATGAGCCTCGGATTTTTGGAAAGAACTCAGCTCGGCCGGATTGCGACGGAGGCTGCTTACAAACATTTAGGCTTGAGTTCTAGAAACACTCTTATTTAATGACCATTAAGTCTCGCTCTCCGAGAGAAACTGCCGCCACGGCGAGAGCGCTCGCTAAAGAGATTTTAAAATACAAAAAAAGAGACGAGGCGTTCGTGGTGGGACTTGTGGGAAACTTAGGGAGCGGCAAAACGACTTTCGTTCAGGGTTTCGCCCGCGGATCGGGCATTAGGCGTCATCTCCCAAGCCCAACTTTTCTCATCATCCGCAGCTATAAACTGCAAACCAAAAACTACAAATTTTTATTCCACGTTGACGCCTATCGCCTTAAAAAACCGAGGGAGTTGGAAATTTTAGGTCTCAAAGAAATATTCAGCGACCCCAAAAACATTGTTCTTATCGAGTGGGCCGATAAAATAGGAAGGTTGCTGCCAAAAAAATCGCTTCTCATAAATTTCCGCCATGTCCGGAGAGAAAACGAAAGAATTATAAAAACTGGAATTAGAATCGGGTAAGAGAAGCTCAACAACTACTTTCTTATTCGCGCGAATAAGAAAGTAGTATACTATAATATTATTGGTAATAAAATAATATGAAACATTTAGAAAAATTTTTTAAGGCGCTCGCTAACCGGCGGCGGCTCGCCATCATTAAAGCGCTCTCGAAAAACAAAGAACTGCGGGTCGCGGAAATCGCCGAACAGATTAACCTGTCTTTTACTTCCACTTCAAAACATCTGCGCCTCCTTCACCAACTGGATATTCTCGACCGAAGGCAAGAGAGTCTCGTTGTCTACTATCGTTTAGCTAATCCTCTTCCCTTAATTATCAAACAACTAATCCCAACTATTTCTAATTCGCGCGAATAAGAAAGTATGAAAACCCTCCTTCTAATTGACGCCAATGCCTTGATCCACCGGGCTTATCACGCTCTGCCGCCCCTCACGGCGCCGAGCGGCGAGCCGATTGGCGCGATTTACGGTCTCTCAAGCGCCCTCCTTAAAATCATGAGAGAACAAAAACCCGACTATGCGGCGGCGGCTTTTGACCGACCCGAGCCCACTTTTCGGGACGAGCTTTTCCGGGAATATAAAGCCCACCGGCCACCGGCCGCCGAGGAACTGATCCACCAAATCGTCAAAGCCCACGAATTGTTCCAAAAATTAGGCATCCCGAGTTTTGAACTGAACGGCTTTGAAGCTGATGATATCATTGCCACTCTCGTCTCCAAATTCCGGGAATCTGAGAGTTTAAAAATCGTGATTTTGACGGGTGATTTAGATACCCTCCAGCTCGTGCAAAAAAACAAAGTTGTGGTCCAGACGCCAAAAAAGGGCTTGAGCGAAACGGTGATTTACAACGAGCGTGCGGTCGTGGAACGCTTCGGTCTCCCGCCCAAAAAAATGCCGGACTACAAAGCTTTGGTCGGTGATCCCTCCGACAATATTCCAGGCGTCCCCGGCGTCGGTCCCAAGACGGCCGCCACCCTTCTCAAGGATTACAAAACCCTGGAAAACCTTTTCAAAAAACTTGATGAAAATCCCAAACTCCGGGAAAAATTCCAGAAACACGAAGCTCAAGCCCTTCTTTCTAAAAAACTCGTGATTCTAAGAGAGGACGTGCCACTTGAAGTGAAACTAAATGATTTGGAATTTAAGGAGTTTGAAACGGAAACGCTAATTAAATACTTCAGCGGATTGGGCTTCCAAAGTTTGGTCAAAAGAATCTTAAAAAACGGTCCGGCGCAGGCCGGGGAAATCCCCCTACCTGAGACACCGAAAGAAGCTGTCCTTGTCCCGTCGCTTACCTCCGCCTTGGAGCACCAAGAAGAACTGTCCTCCACTAAAATAAAAGTGGCCTTTGACTGGAAGGGTTTTTTTAAGGAATTTAGTGCGAGGCATATTGATGTTTCGCCGCCGATTTTCGACATTGGCGTGGCCGGCTGGCTTATCGATCCAGACCAGAAAGATTTCTCGCCCGAGGCCCTCTCCCAGAGATTTTTCTACCGAAGCGCTAAGGGCGAGGATTTAATCGGCCTTCTCTCAAAATTCTTCTCATTTTTCGGGGCTAAAATTCAAGAGTACGAACTGCGAAATACCTTTGAAAAAATTGAGATGCCGCTTATTGAGATCCTCGCCAGGATGGAAAAGTGGGGCGTGGGCGTGAACGTCTCAAAGTTGAAGAATTTAGAGGGAATGCTTGCGGCTGAACTTAAGGGATTAGCTAAAGAGATTTATAACCTCGCCGGAGTGCCCTTTAACATTAATTCTTCAAAACAGTTGGGCGGTGTTCTTTTCGATAAATTGAACCTTAGACAAGAACGGGCGAGACGCACGAAAGGCGGCCTGAGATCTACTTCCTTTGAGGTCTTGAAAAACCTGAAGGACAAACACCCAATCGTCCCTCTAATTCTGGAATACCGTGAGGACTTTAAAATCAATTCCACTTTCGTCAAACCCTTGATTAATGCAATCGGGCCGGACGGCCGGGTCCACACTACTTTCATTCAAACCGGCACCGCGACCGGCCGCCTTGCTTCCGAAAAACCCAATCTTCAGAATCTCCCTCAGGAATCAAAGTGGTCAAGGGCGCTCCGGGAGGCGTTCGAGGCGCCGGCGGGCTGCAGCTTCGTCGCTTTTGACTATTCCCAACTTGAACTTCGGCTTATGGCTCATGTTTCGGGAGATAAAAAATTAAAAAAAGCTTTTCTTGAAGGCATGGACGCTCATCGCCTCACCGCCGCTCAGGTTTTCAATGTCCCACCCGAGGCCGTGACGGAAGCAATGCGGCGGGTCGGCAAAACCCTGAACTTCGGCGTGATTTACGGCATGGGTGCCAGAGCTTTCAGCGAAACAAGCGGATTACCGATTGAGAAAGCGACCGCTTTTATCGAGGAATACTTCAAGGATTTTCCCGATATTAAAGAGTGGCAAAACCGCACGAAGAACGAAGCCCGCACTTTCGGTTTCGTGAGAAACGAAAACGGCCGGCGGCGCTGGTTTTTGGACATCGTCTCAGGTTCGCCCCGGGCGGAATCAGATATGGAACGGGCAGCGGTGAACATGCCGATCCAAAGCTTGGGCGCCGACATCCTTAAAATGGCAATGATTGAAAGCTTTAATAAGTTGAGGGAGAAAGATTGGTTAGAGAATGAGGCGAAACTAGTACTTACTATTCACGACGAATTGCTCTTTGAAGTGGGCGATGATATTCTGAAAGAAATTCTGGCGATTATTCCTCCTATTATGGAAAGTGTTTACAAAGTTTCCGTGCCTCTCTCCGTTGAAACTAAGATCGGCAAGAATTTAGGTGAATTAAAATGAATTTTTGGGACAAATTTAAAAATCTTTACCGCCTGCCGGCGACCTTCGCTCTTTTTATATTACTTCTCTCCGGTTTAATTCTCGTGATTTTGGGCGCTTTTGCGGCACCCGGGTTCGTTACGCTTTCAGAAATTCTCGTTTTTGTCGGTGTCGGCATTGCTCTCGTTAAGGGTTCTGCGGATTTAGCTGAATTCAAAACCTCGGCCCGACTCAAAAATTTCGAACTCCAGGCTGTTATTCAGTATTTAAACGATGCGGTCATAATCTACGACCCTGATTTCAGAATCACGGAATTCAATCGGGCAGCGGAGGCGCTCTTCAATCTTAAAAAAGAGGAGGTTTCGGGTCTCAAAGTTTCTCCGGAATCAATCCGCCTACCCCGCCTCAAAACTCTCATTATGGTTTTCTTTCCGACGCTCGCCCCAACCGTTACCCAAATTTCCTCCGGTTCACCGCAGATAGTGGAAATTATTATTGACGAACCGGCTCTGAAGTTACGTTCCGCCACCACTCAAATCTCGGACGAAAACGGAAAACCGAAAGGGTTTTTAAAAATAGTGGAGGACCTCTCTCGTGAAAAGCAGGCGGCCGAATCGAAAAGCGAATTCCTTACGGTCGCCGCTCACCAGCTCCGCACGCCCCTAACCGCTATTAAATGGGTTTTTGAAACGATTTCGGGGGCAGCGGGCCCCGAGATAAAAGAAAACGCCCAAAAAGGCGTGGAGCTTTCCAACCGAATAATAAAAATCGTAAACGACCTCCTTGATGCCGCTAAAATTGAGGAAGGCCGGTTCGGTTTCAAGTTCCAGGAAGCCGATTTATCGCAATTTATAAGGAATGTCGCGACCGAGGCCGCTATTGTCGCCGAAAGCTACAACATCAAGCTCAATTTCGTCGCCCCCCCTAAACCGTACAAAGTCAAAATTGACCCGGAACGCTTGGGCATCGCCCTTACCAATCTTCTCAACAACGCCATCCGCTACAATTCCTCCGGTGGCTCGGTCACGATTAATTTGGAAGAAATGAGGGGCGGGAAATTCGTGAAAGTAAATGTCCGGGACACGGGCGTGGGCATTCCCGAGAACGAGCTCAAAAGAATCTTCACTAAATTCCACCGCGGTCAAAACGTCGTGGATCTGGAGCCGAATGGGAGCGGTCTGGGCCTCTATATTACCAAAAACATCGTCCAAGGGCACGGCGGAGAAATTAGCGTTGAATCGGAGCTCGGCCGGGGCACTAAGTTCTCGTTCACTCTCCCTTTAAGTTTCTCGCTCGTCCCCAAGAAAAGAACTCTCTACGACTAATGGCCGGCCACAGTCATTGGAAACAAATTAAAGAAAGGAAGGGTAAAGCCGACGAAAGGCGCGGGGCGGAGTTTTCTAAGCTTCTCCGGGCGGTAACGGTGCAAGCCAAACAGGAAAAAAATCCCGACTTTAACCCCGGTCTGCGGGCAGCGGTGGAGCGGGCTCGCACCGGAGGCGTGCCGCGGGAAAACATTGAAAGAGCAATTGAAAAAGCCGCGAGCGGCGAGGGCACCACAGAAGAAATTATTTTGGAGGCCTACGGCCCGGGCGGAACGGCTCTCGTTATTCAGGCCTTAACCGATAATAAGAACCGGACTATTCAGGAAATAAAAAATATTTTGAAAGACGGCGGCGGGCGGCTCGCCGAACCGAAAAGTGTCGTCTGGGCTTTTATAACCGAGGGCGGGGAATGGAAACCTAAATTTCCCGGCGCCTTTAGTGATGAGAATAGAATTAAATCTCAAGCGCTTGCGGAAAGTTTGGAAAATCACGACGACGTCCAGGGCGTCTACCGCAACTTCTGAAAAACAAAATGATAATCTTGGGTATTGATCCGGGAACGGTGCGCGTCGGCTACGGCGTGATTGAAAAAAACGGCGGAAAACTAACTCATCTGGAATCCGGCCTCATTAAATTGCCGGCTGAGAATTACGAAGTGCGCTTGGTGGCGCTCGAAAAAAATCTGAAGGAATTGCTCCGAAAATTCCGGCCTGACCGGGTAGGATTGGAAAGATTGTTTTTCGAGAAAAACCGGAAAACCGCCATTCGAGTCGCCGAAGCGCGGGGGGTGATTTTGAAAACCATTGTACAGAACTCGATTCCTTTGAAGGAACTTAACCCAAAAGAGGTGAAACTCGCGGTCACAGGCGACGGGAACGCCTCTAAAGACGGGGTGGGAAAGATGGTTAAATATTTCCTCAAATTAGGCTCCTTAAAGATGCTTGATGACGTAAGCGACGCCCTAGCGATCGCCATTGCCGCTGCCTCCTTAGAGCGCTTTTAAGGGATTGACATGGCTAAAACCTTGGTTATACTCCCTATAACATTAATGAAAGGTCGCCGTCTAAATATAATTATGACGACTTTAGAAATAAAAAAGACGCATCTGGTCGCCTTGGATGACGAGGAGGCAGATGAAGAGAAAGAGGTGGAAGAAGGGATTGAGGAACCGAAAGAAGACGAGGAAACAAGCCTCGGGGATGGGGAAGAAAATTTAGAGTACTAGTCAAAGACAGAAACCCCGCTTTCAAAATAAAATTCGAGGCGGGGTTTTTGTTTTGAGTAAAAAGGCTTTTTGGTATTTAATAAAGAGGTGAGAAAAAGAAAAAATAGAAAACGACTCCTAATCGTTCTCGCCGCCGCGATGGGAATTTTGGTTTCAGCAGCCGCCGCCGGAACAGTCTACGTCGCAATTATTGTGAGAAGTTTACCTTCACCGTATGAGTTCGGCGAACGGAAGGTGAGTCAATCTTCTAAACTTTATGACCGTTCTGGCGAGATCCTTCTTTATGAAATCCACGGCGAGGAAAAAAGAACCGTCATTCCTTTTGACGAAATTCCGGAATCTTTGAAACAAGCGACGCTTGCGGCCGAAGACGCCGATTTCTACAACGAACCGGCTTTTGACTGGCGCGCCATTATTCGGGCGCTCCTTGTGAATTTAAAAGAAGGCCGCGTAAGCCAAGGCGGCTCCACCATCACTCAGCAGCTCGCTAAAAACGCTTTTCTTTCTTCAGAGAAGACCATTACCCGCAAGATCAAGGAATTAATTCTCGCCATTCAACTTGAATCAAAATACAGCAAAAAAGAAATCTTTGAATTTTATCTAAATCAGATTCCCTACGGCTCAAACGCCTACGGCGTGGAGGCGGCCGCCCTCACTTTCTTCAATAAACAAGCGAAAGGCCTGACTTTAGGCGAAGTAACTCTCCTCGCGAGTCTCCTTAAAGCGCCGAGTTATTTCTCGCCTTGGGGCACTCACACAGAAGAACTTTTTGAAAGGCAGAAATATGTTCTGGAGAGAATGACAAGCTTGGGTTACATTTCCGATGACGAGAGAAATAAAGCTCTTCAGGAAGAAATCACTTTTGCGCCGCCATCTCTTGGCACCATCAAGGCCCCTCACTTTTCCCTTGCGGTGAAGGATTATTTGATTGAAAAATATGGCGAGGATATGGCTATAAACGGCGGCTTGAGGGTGGTGACCACCCTTAATTGGGATATGCAGCAGATAGCCGAAAAGGCGGTTTTGGAAGGAGCGGAGAGAAATGGGGAACTTTACGGCGGCGAAAACGCTGCTCTGGTCGCGGAAGACCCCAAAACTGGCCAAGTTCTCGCGATGGTGGGTTCGCGCGATTGGTTTGCCACCTTATCTCTGCCCTTAGATTGCGCTCCTCGCGTTGACTGTAAATTCGAACCGAAATTCAACGTAGCCACCCAAGGACTTCGCCAGCCGGGCTCAGCTTTGAAACCTTTCGCTTATCTTACGGCCTTCAAAAAAGGTTATCTCTCCAAAACAATTATTATTGACGCTCCGACAGAGTTTGTGTCGAACGACCCGAACTGTCCGGCCATCCCCGATTTTTTAAAAGAGAATGATAAGGACTGCTTTCATCCTCAAAATTTCGACGACCGCTTCCGGGGACCGGTGAGTTTCGAAGAAGGACTCGCCCAATCCATCAACGTTCCTTCGGTTAAAGTTCTCTACCTTGCCGGTTTTGACAATGTTTTAGACACTCTTCATAAATTCGGCATCACCTCCTTAAAAGAGCGGGCTCGTTACGGTCTCTCTTTAATTTTGGGCGGCGGTGAAGTGAAGTTGTTTGATCTAGTAAATGCCTATGCTACCCTTTCGCAAGAAGGCGTTCGCCACAACCAAAAATTTGTCTTGGAGGTTAAAGATAGTAAGGGAAGTGTTCTCGAATCTTGGAACGATGAAACAGAGAGAGTGATGGAAACTGAACCAGTCCGAGTCATTAATCAAATTTTATCGGACGTGAAGCTGAGGAGCGGCCTCTTCCAAAACAGCTTGAGTCTTACTATCTTCCCCGATCATGAAGTGGCATTGAAAACCGGCACCACCAACGATTACCGCGACGCTTGGGCAATGGGTTATACCCCTTCCCTCGTCGTCGGTGTCTGGGCCGGCAACAACGACAATGCCCCTATGCAAAGGCAGGGTTCGAGTATTCTTGCCGCCGTCCCGATTTGGAACGCTTTTCTGAAAGAAGTTATAAACAAATTCCCGAGTGAAACCTTTATGAAACCCGAACCGAAAACAACGGTCACAAAACCAATGCTAAACGGTGAAGCGGTTTACCGGCCGATAGTGAACGGCCGGATCCTACCCCAACTCCATTCCATTCTTTATTACGTGAACAAGCGCGACCCCTTAGGACCGAAACCCGCCTCGCCAGACGAAGACTCTCAATTCTACAACTGGGAAACCGGGGTCTTAAACTGGGCTCTCGCGAACATTACCGACTTTTACTCCTATAATCTTCCTCTCCCCAACGACGTGTCTTTTTTAGATAATGCATACCCCTCCGCCGGCGCAGGTAATATTACTGTTACAAACGTTTCTCCTCAGAACGGCAGTTTTGTCAATTTACCGGTCAGGGTTTCGGCTGACCTTCAAGCGGTGCGCGGTTTGAGCCGGGTGGAAATTTCTTTTAACCGCCGTCAAACGTCAAATATAAACGTCTCCGGAACTTATTATCACTTGGATTATTACATCTTAAACGCCCTTGAACCGCAAAATTTAATTGAGATAAAAGCTGTTGATTTGTCCGGCGAAGAATACAAAACAACACTTATTGTTTTTCACTAAGACTTAATCGGCATCACCACATAAAGAGCGTTCGGTTCGGTGGTGTTTCTGACCAGAACCGGTCGGTCGGGTTCGTTTACGCCCAGGGTTATTTCTTCGCCGCTCCAGATTTTCAGACCGTCAAAAAGATACCGCCAATTGAATCCGAGCGAGAATTTCTCACCTTTCAGTTTTATCGGCACTTTATACTGGTTTTCGCCTAGAGCGCTGTCGGCAGCGAAGATTTCAAGGGATTTCTTGTTCTCGCCGACTTTCAAAGTGATATCATTCGCCCGCCCAGCAAAAACCTTCGTGATTTTCACAGCATTTAATAATTCTTCTCGTGAAAGAGTTGCTTCGGATTTAATCTGCTTGGGAATTATCGCTTGATAATCGGGGAAGGAACCATCAATTAATCTCGAGATTAGGGTTTCAGATTCGGTTTGAAAAAGAACTTGATTGGGATCTATAAAAACCGAAACCTCGCCGCCATCTCTTGCTGCCAGACTCCGGAGAATCTCCAAGGCTGTTTTTAAGGGAATTATGACCGCGATATCATCTGTATCTGCCTCAAAATCGCCAGGATTTAAAGAAATTTCAACCAGCCGAAAACTGTCGGTTGCAACAAGGGTAAGCTTTTTATCCTTATAACTCAGGAAAACACCGCTTATTTCCGGCCTCACGTCGGAATATTGAGCGGCAACAACCACTCGCGAGAGAATACCTTTTAGTAAATTTACGCCAATTCTTATGGAATTTTTCTTGTTTTGGATGGTTGGGATTATTGGGAAATCCTTAGGATCTTGAGAACGGAGGGAGGCTTCATAGTTGTCTGTCGTAACCACGAAATTTTTACCTTGCTTTTCGAGTGTCACTCTTTCCGAAGTGAGATTTTTAGCGATATTACTAAAAATCCCGAAAGGCACGGTTAATATTCCTGTTTCCACTATTTTCCCTGGAATGGAGTATTTTACGGCAATTTCGAGGTTAGTTGATGTCAAAATTATTTTATTATCTTCGGTTGAAAGAAGAATGTTTTTTAAAATTGGTAAATTAGTGTTATCACCCACCGAACCTTCAACGGCATTCAGTGCGTCTACTAAGTTAGTTTTTAATATAATTAATTTCATTAGTTGTAGTAGTTGGTGTTGGTAAGGGGATAAGTTGGAAATTAGTAATTTGTAATTAGTAATTCGTAAGCCCTGATTGTTTATAACTTTTAGAAAGTACTTTATGGGTTGTTGATAATAAATTACCAGTTACAAGTTGCTAGTTACTAATTACCAATCTATCCCCCGTTTTTATACAACCTCTCCTTAATGAGCATTATTTTTTGGTTAAGTGTTGGGTTTTGATTTACATCCCTCGTTATTTTTTCGCAGGCATGGATGGCAGTAGTGTGGTCGCGGTGCCCGAGTTTTTCGCCGATGTGAGGATAGGATAGTTTCAAGATGTCACGGAGGAGGTACATGCAGATTTGTCTTGGTTCCACCACCTCACTTTTCCGACTTCGGCCAGCCAAATCATTTGGGGAAACCTCAAAGAATTCGGCAACGACGCTTAGAACATTGCCAGCAGTGATGTTTCTAGCCGCAAGCTGCGTCGTTTCGCTGATAATCTCGTCAAGTTTTTTGGCGTCGATTTTTTCGTTTTTATACTGCTCATAAAAAACCACTTTATTCAAAACTCCTTCTAATTCCCGGATGTTCCTTTGAACTTTCGCGGCAACTGATTCCAGTGTTTTTTCCATAACCGACCACCCATGCTCCAGGACTTTGGTTTTTAAGATGGCAAGCCGCATCTCGTAATCCGGATAGCCGATATCCACTATCATGCCGCCTTCGAAACGGCTCCTCAACCGCTCTTCTAAGGTGGGGATGGCGGCTGGCGCCCGGTCGGAAGAGATGATTATTTGCTTGGAGTTTTCGTAGAGGACATTGAAGGTGTAAAAAAACTCCTGCTCGGTTGAGGGTTTGCCGCCGATGAATTGGATGTCGTCGATTATCAAGACATCAACATCGCGGTATTTTTTCTTCATATCCTCCATTCTTTTGTTGCGGATGGACCAAACAACGTCATTAATGAATTTTTCTGAGGTGACGTAGAGGACATTTTTGTTTTCGTGATTTTTTTGAATCTCGTTGCCGCCGGCCTGAAGGAGATGAGTTTTTCCCAGACCCACGCCGCCGTAGACGAAAAGCGGATTGTATTTTCGGCCGACTTCTTTGGTTATTGCTTGGATTGCGGCGTACGCCAGTTCGTTCGACGAGCCGACAACAAAAGACTCCAAAGTGTATTTGGGATTCAAATTCGTTTTCGGGTCAATTTTAACCTCTATCAAGGCTGCCTGCGGCGTCATTGATTTTGCAAGCCTGGTTTTTTTCAGAACAGCCGCGCTCGGGTTTTGATTGTTGACGACAACATAACTGATGTTCTTTATTGAGCCGTCGATATTTCGGAGTGAACCTAATATTATTTTATGATAGCGGTTCTTGACCCACTCTTTAGCGAAATTATTCGGCAGTCCCACGAAGGCCGTTCCTTCTTTTTCGTCGCGGCTCAGGAGCTCGCTTTGTTTGAGCCACGTTAAGAAATTTGGCCTCGAGATTTGAAGTTCGATTTCGCCTAATACCGTTTGCCAAATTTCTTTCGGGTCCATAAGAATAAAAAGCTTGGTTTTAATGATAGGGATATTCAGACTTGTTGCAACATTGATGATAAATCAATTTTGTGTTTTAATTGTGAATAAGTTGTGGAGAGGTTTTTGCCGCCGCTCTTGCAATAAATTATCAAAAGTGTTTTCTTAAATAATGCCCAAAAGAACTTACCAGCCCAAGAAAAGAAAGAGAAAGTCAACTCACGGCTTTTTAAAGAGGCAAGCGACCGCCGGCGGCCGCGCCGTTTTAAAGAGAAGGCGGCGAAAGGGAAGACACCGGCTTGCACTCTAATCTTTATTAATGTCCAATTTGGTCGTAAAAACGAAACCAAAAGGGTCGCAGGCGAAGCGGCTTTTTTTGGCGGTTGGAGCGGCAGTATCAAAAAAAGCGGTCATCCGCAACCGCTTGAAGAGACGCCTGCGAGTTATAATGAGACCGATTTTGAAGGATAAAAACGGGGATTTTCTCGTAGTCGCCCGTCCCGGCGCCGTGAACCTCACATTCACCGAGCTTAGAAAAGAAATCCGGGAGAAAATAAAATGATTAATCTTTTCAACACTTATTTATACCAACCAATTCTTGCGGTTCTCGTTTTCATCTACGACAATATAGCTTTCAACGACCTGGGTCTCTCTATAATCCTCCTTACGTTTTTTGTGCGGATAATTCTTTTTCCGCTTTTTTATAAAGGCGCCAAGGACCAGAGTTTAATGCAGCGGCTCCAACCCCATATTCAGAAAATCCAACTGGACCACAAGGCCGACAAAGAACGCCAGGCTCAAGCCCTCCTCGAGCTCTATAAAAAACACCGCTTAAATCCCTTCTCCGGGTTTCTCCTGCTTTTGGTCCAACTGCCGATTTTAATTGCGCTCTATCAAGTACTCCTAAAAGAGCTCGGTAGCAGCGCTTTCATGAGCCACAGCTTTTTTGGAATTTTGGATTTGAGTTCCAAAAGCTTGGCTCTCGCGGTCATTGCCGCTCTGCTCCAATATTTTTTGGGAAGAATGAGCATGGTGGCATCACGTCCCGCTTATCCCCAAGAACGACAGACCGTTTTCGCTTCCCCCGCCAAAATAACGATGTACATGGCGCCGGCTTTTACCTTCATCATCCTTTTGAATTTCCCTTCCGCCCTCGGCCTTTACTGGTCGGCTTCAACCTTGTTTTCTTTGTTCCAGCAGGTTATCATCAATAAAAAGCTGCCTAAACCGGAACATGACCGAGGATTTGATTCAAAAAACTAAGAAGATAGTGGCCCTCATGGGCTTTGAAGAGCCGCGGGTTGAACTTGACGAAGAACACCGGAAAATCTCCCTTTTCATTGACGACGACCTAATTCAGACGCGGACCGCGACCGTTTTGCCGGCGATGGAACACCTCCTGAATTTAATGGTAAAAGACGAAAACCGCAGTCCTTACGTCGTGGATTTGAATTATTACCGCAAGGAAAGAGAGCGGCTTATTTCCGAACTCGCCCGGGCCGCCGCCCACAAAGCGATGCTCACCAAAACCGACGTGGAGTTGCCGCCGATGAACGCCTATGAGCGGCGCCTGGTGCACTTGGAAATCACCACTCATCCGGAGCTCAAAACCGAAAGTTTCGGCACGGGCCGCGAACGCCGCGTCGTCATCAAGCACCTCTCCACCGGTTCACTTTAAGTCCAGTTCGTAGAGATAATTGTCGTAGCGATTTATGAAGTAAAGCTTGGTCCCCAGAACTTGGGGGTTTTTGGCGTCAATGCCGAGACCGCTGCCGTCCAAGGATTTCACAGTGTCGCCCGTTTCCTCGTCAACCGTAAACAAATCATCAATTGAGAAAAACTTTTTATCAAAGTAATCGTCCGGCAAGTTGGCAGTTTGGGGAATGGCCTGCGGCGTAAAGCAGTAGATTTTATTCGCCGACGAGCTGCATTTTGAAGGGAGGGTATCAAAGATGGTTGGGAGCACTTCTTTAAAATCACTTTTTAAAATTGTAAAACCATCTTTAGCATTCCAGGCAAACCCGAAATTTTTATCAGCCGACCACTCTATAAACTCGCCTTTTTGGGGTGTGAGCATCAGATTTAGGGCCAAGGTTTTCAAATCAAGCTGCCAGATGCTTGATTCGTAGTTTGAAGCCGGCGCCTCGGCAATAATCAAACGGTTCTCCGGCAGGTAGGATAATTTCACGTTTTTCAGCCGGAAATCCTTGATTAAAATCTTGTAAGCCGGCGGCGTTCGGGTAAGGTCAGCTTCCGCCAAGTTCAAATCGTTCCCATTCTTGACAGCGGCAATCAATTTTTCGTCGGTTGTGCCCCAGGTCGCGTTCTGCAGTTCTCCAGGCAATGGCCGCCAAACCTTGTCCACCACGTCAAAAATCCCCCATTGCGGCGCAAGCGGGTCGCCGAAGGCGGCCAAAATTTTTCTCCCGCCCGGCGCTACTTCAATGAAATTTAGGGCATTGACAACTTGTTTGGAGGTTTCCAAATCCGGGCCGTCTTTGGCAAGCGAAATTTTCCCGTCGGGGAGGAAATAATAAACTTCATTCGTTGCGGACACAACCCAGAAATCAAAAACCTTGTTTTCGGAAATTTTTGTAATCACCCCGTTTGTTGTTCCTACCGTTTCCTGAATTTCGGTCGGCGCTCCGCCGTTCGTTCCCGTTTCCTCCGGCGCCGGCCCCGCAATTTGCCGCCAGGCGAGATAGATGCCGAGGGCGACAAGAATAGCAATAACGACGATAATTATTACTTTATAAGTGTGTTTCATTTTAGCAAGGCTTAAAACCGTTTAATTTTGCTCTTTCCCAACGCGATGATTGGACTGAAGAAGTTGAAGAAGTGGCTTCACTCTCCTCTAAAGATCTTATATAGGCGTAGATAACACACTGGGCTTGTTCTGGTCCTAAGTCGCCTGGGTAGTAAGGAGCAACTCTCGCAACGCCATCTTCAAAATTAACACCATCTGCATTGAAGAATCGGGCGTCATCTACTCCCTTTGAACAATTTTTGGGCGAACCGGGAGCGTAGCTATCCGGTGGAATTTGACCGCAATCTGGGACAACGTACGGACCACTCAAAAAAACTTCTTTGTAGGTGCCGGCCTCACAAGCCACGTCCTGTCCGCTTAATAGTCTAAAAGCCGTTTGACGGCATTGGGCAACTTGATAAGCGCATTGTACGCAACCAGTCGAAGTCGCTTCACCGATAACGCAAGCTCTTTGCCCGGTTTCGCAGGCCGGTATGCAATCGGTGCTTGTGCTTGTACCACAGATCGGTTTTATTATTGGTGCTTCAGGTACGCAACCGCTTGTTTTTGGGTCTTCGCTCGAACCGCAGGTTTTTGTCTGTTGCAGTGTGCTTAAAGTGGTTATCTGTGGGTTAATGGTATTCAAGATTAAGTAGGAACCCAAGAGGAGCGCTACCCCCCACAGAGCGCCTGTAATCATACTTTTCGCATCCCTTTGTTTGTCGGGGTTGCCGCCTGAAACCGCATAATAAATTGCGCCGAAGACGATGACACCGACGGCAAGTATTCCGGCAATACTCACACCATAAATGTAGATATTTTTGATGTAATCGGCGATGTTTTCGCCGGTTCCCCCGCTCGGGCCCCCGAAACCGACGTCAACTGTGACGGCATGGGCTAACTTAACTAATGATAACCAGTGGATATTCATTGATATTCAATAGACAATTAACCTTATTCTATCACTGGCGAACTCCAGCAAATCGTTCACATTTCTCGCCGAACCGAAAATAGTAATCGGCTCGACGCCTGTTGGCGTGCCGACATTTAAAACCAATTCATTGTCACTCCCACTTTCTTTTTGGTTGCCGTCGCCCACCTGCCACGAGAAGACCAAATTCTGAAGCGAGGAGACATTAAAAAAGTAGGGAACCGCTTCAACCGTCGCCCTGCTCCCGGCTCTCACGAGCGCGTCGGGATAGGCAGCCTCAAGGGCGAGGATAGGTTTTGAAACCGGTACCCGGACGGAACTGCCAAAAATTTCGCCGTTTGAGTTTATGGAAACTCTCATAAAATGACTGTCGCCGGGCGATTTATTCACATTGAAGACAACTTCTTTGAGACCCACGCCGCTTGAGAGAAGTTTTTCATCAACAAGCCAGGTGAAATTAGATTTGGATATATCCAAGAACTTGCCATTTCGCAAAAACTCGGCCGAGACGCTAACCGGCGTTTTTGGCGTCGCGAGTGCCTTACCTTGGTAATCAGCCGGATAAAAATTATTGGCTTGCCAAGTTAAGAGCACCTGCGCTGGCATCTGGGCGCCAGCAGGCGCAACCAATAACTCATAACCAATAACTAATGACACGACAATAAAAATCGTTGTTAAGAGTTTTAAGTTGTAAGTTATAAATTTGGATCTCATGCCGCTTTCTTTAATGTTTTACTCGCCGCTCCGGCAGCTGGCTCTATTTTACCGACAACTTTTCCGGCCACCTCAGTAATCGTTGGATGATTGTGCATAAAAACCCTTATAGCAAAAATACCCGTGGTAGTGGGTACGAGAGGAATTACCCCGGCAGAATATTGGGCAAATTGTTTTCCTAAACCCATTACTTCCCCGCCTTTACTGTCCACCCATCTGTCTATCGCAAAGGTTGCAAACCCCTGGATAACCGGCGAGACGGCGGTGCCGACGCCGGTAAAATCAATAAGCGCGCAGACGCCGTCAACACCGAGAGCGAATAATCCTCCCACAATCATCTCGCTTTCCGTAAATTTATTGTCTTCTTCCATGCTATTTTTTAATTCCTTTCATCTCCAAAATTTGTTCGGGGTCAGTGGTGATAATCTGGTCCTCGGTGTAGGAAGCGATGACTTTCAAGGCCACATGTTTTAACCCGGCGAAAAATAGTCCTTCCCCGACCGCCGATTCAAGGAGAAACGCTTTTTCGCCCTCGGTTAAATTGAAGGCCTGGGCAACGGAGTTGATGGAGGTCGGCGACTGTTTCATTAGAAACTGAAGCGACGAGTTGGTGACAATCGGCCGGCCGAAATCGGAACGCAGGAAGTCCTCCACGTCTTGGGTAATGGTGGTGACGCCCAGGAAATATTTTCTTGCCCTCTTTACGAGGCCGAATAGGAAAGAAGCGCTGTCTTTGTATTTCATCATCCACCAGGCCTCGTCTATTATCAGTAGTCGGCGTTTAAGCTCGGCTCGGACAAGATTCCAAACAAAGTTCAAAACGATGTACATCGCGATTGGCCGCAGTTCTTCCTCCAAATCGCGGATTGAAAAAACAATGAGACGGTTTTTAATGTCAATGTTGGTCGGCGCGTTGGTGAACCCGGCGTAGGACCCGTGGGTGAATTTATCCAAACGCTGGGCAAGCGTCCGGCCGCCTTCGGTGTTCTGCAAAATCGTCTGCAAATCCTCCAAAAGCGGCGGCCGCAGTTCCGTAATTTTCCCAAAATTTTCGGCGGTGATGTCGCGCGAAGCGTAGGTTTCGGTAATCGCTCGGTCCAAAAGCGCGTCTTCTTCGGGTGATACTTCGCCCAACATCAACTTCACAAGGCCGGTCAGGTTCAAAATATGGGATTTGAAAACGTCGGCCGGTTCATCGCCCTGGGGGATAATCGGGATGTCGAAGGGATTCACGTGATTTGGCGAAGTTAAGGAAATTTTGAAGTAGCTACCGCCTACGGCGTTCGCGAGATTCTGATATTCGTTTTCCGGGTCAATCACAATTACGTTCGTATCCACCATGAGCGAGCGGATAATTTCCAGTTTGGTGGCGTAGGATTTGCCCGAGCCGGATTTTGCGAAAACAACGCTGTTCGCGTTCTCCAAGGAAAACCGGTCGAAAATCACCAAACTATTGTTGTGGAGGTTCACGCCATAAAGAATGCCCTTATCCGAGGTGAGGTCCGGCGAGATGAATGGGAAAAGAGAGGAGGTTGGGCCGGAATTAAGGGGTGTATGGACGTTCAAATCGTCTTGGGCGATCGGGAGTACCGAATTGAATCCTTCCAGGTGCCGGAAAAGAGCGGGTTTAATGTAAACTAGTTTGCTCTCCAGAAGATTCTCAATCGTGTTTTCCAGTTTGCTTAAATTTTCGAGAGAGGAGCCGTAAATCGTGATATAGACGCCGACCTCAAAAAGCTTCTCCCGTGCCTGCTGGAGAGAGTCGCGGAGGTTTTCAATATCCTGGTAGGCAGTTTCCAAGACCGGGTCGCGGACCACGCCTTTCTCCTGTTTTTCGGCGATTTCCGCCTCAACCTGCGCCACTTTTTTGCGGAGATTTCTTAAGGCGAGAGCCGTGTCCATTGGGTTAACGAAAACCGATATATCCATCATCTCGGCGAGATTGATGACCGGCGAGAACCAGCCGCTCGCGACGTAGCGAGGGTAAGTGAAGACGAAAAATGTCTTGGCGAAATAATCGCCGACTTTAAGGTAGTTGGAATTCACTTCCATGCCGGCCGGCGCAATCACGTTCGGCAAGTCCTCTTGCCCCGGTTCGTAAGATTTCGGTATTTTTATTTTTTCGGCCATTTTATTGTTTGGCGATTTCCAGTCCTTTTTTCTCGACAAGTTGGGGATTGTAAAGATTGTAGAAAAGTTCTACCAACTCCTCGTCTTCCAAGGCGGTCGCTCGGAGCCCCATCTGCTCCAACCCATTCATTACTTGGTCGGCGCGGCTGTTTAATTCCTCCATGTTTTTTCTTTCCTGTTCTTCTTTAGCTAAAACCTCTTTTTGGGCCGGCTTTTTTTGGAAAAGCCCGAGCACTCCTTTGACTTGAGCAGTGATTCCTACCGGGTCGTAAGGCACGACCACAAAAAAACTCTTGCTGATAATTGGATTTTCCGCCACGAAGACCCTGATGAATTCGGCGTAATCCTCTATCTGGATTTTCAAAAGCTCGTTCGGTTCTTCTTCTTTTCTTGTCTTCAAATGTTCCAGATATTCGCTTACGTTTATTTTCCTGGAATGGATGAAAAACTGGACGCCGAAATCCAAGGTGTTCATGAAATTCTGGAAACTCTGCAGAATGAGGTTTTGTTCGGCCTCGGATTTTAAATCGAAGTTCACGCCGCCCACAATTAAAACCTTTCGGAGGCCGCCTTTTTTCAAGTAAACCGCGCCGTTTTTAATGTCGGCCACTTCTACGAATTTTTGTGTTGGCAATGTTACTTCGGGCATGGCTTTATTTTATTAGTAATTGATTTTTTTCGCCAATTCTTTTTCGCCGGTCATGCGGGTGACGACCCGGTATTCGTCCTTTTGCTCTTCCCGCATTTTTTTCGGCGAGAAGATTTTGCCAGTCGCGACATTCAAAGCGATAGACTTCAGCTTTTGCTGAAAGCCGATTTTGCTTCTTATCTCCTCCAGTTTTTCCAGTTCCGACAAGTCGGCTAGCCCCCCATTTATCGCTCTTTGCCAGGTGTAGGTCCGCGGTTTCCAGATGTAAGCAAAACCGGCGCGGATTATCTGCGGCATACTCTGGCCGTTCACTTTAACGAAAGCGAGCGCAACTGCGATGACAAACATAACCGCGCTTACCATGAGCCAGAAGAAAAAATTGAAAACGTAATAAGCGATGAAGCTCAAAGCGCCCGCGACTGCAATATACATAAACTGCTCCAAGGTGAGCGGCCCGATGATTTTCGCTTTTTGCTCTATGAATTGGGGAACTTGAAACGTTGCCATTTTATTCGCTCAAATCAACGATGTTACCTTCAATCTTCGGCTGGGGCTTGGTTTCCGGCATCGGTGCTTTAACCTCCGGCGGTTTCCGGCCAAAAGTTTCCAAGTTGATTATCTCCTCCTGTTTCTGGAAGGGTGTAAGCGGCGTCCGGAGCTCGCTGTAATGGACCACCCGCTTTTCTTCCTTGCCCGCCTTAGCTTTAGCGGCGGCGGGTTTTTCACCCAACCCTTCGACTTTTACTTTGACTGGCTCCGACGGCGCCGCTTCGCCTTCTTTCCCGAAAAATCCGAACGGAGGTTCCAGACCCTTGAACGGTTCTTTTCTCTCCTCAGTCAGCGTTTCTTCTTGGTGGATGATAAGCGGTTTGCCTTCGGTTGGCAGCTCTTGCCCACCGGGTTTGATTGTTACTTTTGGTAATGTTTCTTTTTCTTGGCCAATTGTTCCTAAAGTGATCACCTCCAGTCCGGTCTCAGCTTTTTTCGTGCCGGAAATTAGTTCTGTTGCTTCTGTTGAAGGGGAATAAACATTAACAACGTCGTTTTTTATTGGTTCAAGTATTTTTTTATCAATTTCACCGGATATGGTTTTTGCCAGTTCTGGGTTGATTCCAAGGTGGTCTTTAATTTCTTGAGCAAGGTCATCGGGTAAGAGAAATCCCACCACAACATAACCAACCAAAGTGGCTATTTTTTTAATTTTTTCTTCAGAGAGGTGCTGGTTCTCACAGACCCGCCAGAGTATGTCGCCGTAATATTCAGAAAAGACAACATTCTTAAGATTTTCTGGCAAATCATTCCACCTCTCGATTATTTGTTGTTGGGGTATAGTAATCATGATTTCTAGGTTGTTGCCGGCGCTTCCCCTTCTTCAGCAGCCATTGGAGCAAAACCGCCAAAGAGAGTGGAACCAAAATTCTTCCGGGAATTATAAATTCCTCTTGCCCAGTTGCCAGAATCTGGTCGGTTTTTATCGATCCAATCCAATTTAACTTTCACGGGTACCGTGAGACCTCTTAGTTTAACCTTTTCACCTTTTTCGTTTTTAAATTCTTCAGGAAGGTTCGATTTTTCGAAGGTTTCAATGTAATCATCCAGTTCTTTTTGGAAGGACCTTAAGTCATCGCCTTTCATCTTTGTTCTTACTTTAGATATGGCGCCGGGATGCGTCTCAAAAATGGATTGCCTGACGGCATTTCTTATCTTTTCATGTTTAGTTGCATCAAGGCCGAGATTATTTTTCTTGGCATCAAAGGCGCTGAGAACGTTTGGTTGGAGTTTGTCATAATCCTTAATAGAGTAACTTTCTCTGAATTTCTTTGTTGCTTCTTCAAGGCTTATGGGACTACCTTTCTCGTCTTTACCTGTAAGCATGGCAGTATTAAAACCGGCCGTTTTTTCCAACAAATCAGAATATTCTTTTCCCTTGCCGTAACTTTCGAAAATCGCTTTGGTTTTTGAATCGGAAATGTATCGTGCCATTTCCGGGACCATTTCCAGATTTTTGTTTTTCGCCAATCTCATCAATGCTGCCACTCTTTCATCATCGCCCATTGCGCCAATCCGTAGAGCTAATTGCTTATCGGATAATCCCTTTTGCCCATCTTCGGCTTGTTTAACCAAATTTTCACCCTGAACGATGCCAGCCGTACTTAAACCTGCGCCGGCCAGACCTAAACCCTTACCAACTCCTCTTATTGGCGCCGTGACGAATTTACCGAGACGGCCCATACTAGTTCCCGTTCTTGTTAAATTAGCCCCAGTTTTTTGAATTCCTTCCGTTAACCCTCTGCCCCATTTAGTTCTTGCGGGTAGGGAACCAGCTTTTATTGCCTGCCTTCCAACCCAACCCTTAGCTATCCCGCCAGCTTTACTTGCAATCCCCATAGCTCCGGCGGCACCCGTAATCCCCATTTTTTGAGCAATAATCAAACCGCCGATCAAAATTCCAGCCAAGACAACCATTTGCGCGCCTTGAATCATTGTGTTTTTAATTACGCCGGCGAAGGTATTGGAATTTTCAAGGAAAGCTAAGTTGGTACTGCCCAAACTTTTTACACTCACTAGAGCGAGGTATACGAAGAACATTGAAGCGGGCGCGAAGAAAACCCACTGCAAAAATTTGTTCCACCATTTTGAGAATTGGCCTTGGAGAGCAGGGATAACCCAGAAAAGCCAAATAAGAGGTGCAAGGATCACAAGAAAAGTCAGCCAGAGATATCTCATAAGTAGCATGAAAGCGAAAGCAAGAAGCACCAAAGCGCCTATTAAAGTGAAGACAACCGTAAAGATTAATCCGGCAATTGAGGTAAGAACCGCGGTGCTAAAGCCAGTAAGCCCACCAACTTCTTCCTCAGGATTGGGCGGCAGAGGATCTGTTTCAATGTAGAACCTCTGCGGTCCGAAAGCGTCAGATAAGGAAGTGCTTAAATCCCAGCCGCTTAAACCACTGACCGTTTTTTCAGGCAAAGCCCTTGCCGCAAAGAAATTAGTGAGAACGTGGGAGAAGTTAATAAAAACTGTGGCGATGACAAAACTGAAATTCACGATTATAGCGGCGGCAATAAGTTTAGGCAAAAGCTTGCTTACGCCATACTGTTCAAACCTTAAAATCGTGGCGAAAGCAATGACGATTATGACAAGTACAAAACCCAAGTTAGCGATGTCACGGACAATTCGCCAACCGACATGAACCAGGGAATTTGAGTCATTGAGAACGTTGAGGTTTAAATCGAGCATCAAGTTGGTGAGCATACCACCCAGCGTGAAGAGGATGCCGCCGAGGAAGTTAAAGATATAAGCAATAATTCTGAACCCCCAAGTGAAGAAATCCTGGAGTAAGGTGTCAGCCAAACCAGCTCTGGAAATTGCCGGCACAAACAACAAAAAAACAAAAAGCGCGAGAACCGCTAAGTGGATTGGTTTAATTTTTATTTTAAGCAGGCGTTTCATTTTTAGGGCGCCGGGCAGGTGTAGATTTGAGCGGAATCTTGGCAGGCGGTTAAGCTGCTTTGAACGGCCGTGAGAGCGGTGGAAATTTCGTCGCTTTTGGTTTGGACAAAAGTCAGCAATTCCTTGACTCTCTGAATTCGGATATCCAATTCCTCGTTTACCCGCGAGGTTATGGCCGAAGCGGTAATGCCGACGGCATTGCGAAGGGCGTTTTGGAGATCGTCAACTTCTTTATCAATTTTTTGCGCTTCCAGGAGATAGTTGTTTAGAACAGTGAAATTATTTTTGACAGCGGGAAGGTCGGGGTTGCGGGTGCAGGTGAGCGACCGGCCAGATTCACAATTCGCAAGAGTTTCCATAGTTGAAACAAGAACAGCGTTGGAACTGCTCGCATTTATGATTGCCGCCCGGAGGGCAAGAAGATCAGCGGAGGTTTGGACAGCTTTTTGCTGACTTTGAGTCTGATTGGTAAGCTCAGCAAGTTCGGATGCTTTGGCTTGATATTCCAAACAGGCGCTGCGGGCCGACGCATTCAATCTTGGGTCGCTGCAATCAACCTCCGGCGCATCGCCTAAAGAAGAAAGGTTTTGCACTCCTTTAACGCCCTCCTTAATAACCCTGTTAATTGCGGCGTCAAGAATCACGCCTAAATAAGTTGTGATATTGCCGCCGCTTGAATTAACCAGGAAGTCAATATCGGAATACAAGGCTTTTTCCAATCCTTTGGCAATTACCGTGCCGGGCGTGGTTGCCCGGTCTTCGGTGCATCTCCATTGCTGGTTGGTTGTCTCACCGCCGGCGGCGACAGCCGGTGGTTTTGAAGGGTCAGGACTGAAACCCTCATCGTTCTGGTGGATTTGTCCGACAACCTCGGTTTTGCCGTTAATGTTAGCGTAGAGTGTCCACTCCAGACATTCTTTCGTGGATTTGAATCCTTGGCCCGTTTCCACCTCCAGCTTATTAGCTTCTCCGGTTAGGCCTACTCTTTTCTCTAATTCTCCCTGCACCAAAAGTTCAACGCCGTAGCGGTTGTTTTGCGGTTTCAGGAGTTCCTGATAACCTATCCAACCGCCATTTGCGAAGCTGTTACTGAATCTCTCCACATTGCCGACGATTTGATTTAAGGTACAGCTTACCCGCTGGCTGAAATATGGTTGTTCCAATTGAATTCTTATCCTTGTCGGACTGATGCCGGTGCAGAGATTGCCTAACCCAACGTCTCTTGCCACGTCGCCCGCCGCCACCTGCGCTGTGTCGCTCAAGAACCCGCTAAAATCCGAAAGAAACCTCGGTTCCTGGCCGTTTTGAATCCAATTGACAATTTGGTCGGTGATTTGATTGAGAAGCCGCTTTTTTGCCGCCTCTAGAGATGCTTTCAGGAAAGTGTTGAGTGCCACTTCGCCAACGTTCCAAATCCAACCGATAACGCCTTCGGGGTTCACAGTAATATCGGCGAGACCGAAGATGGCGTGCGTTTTAAGCGGAGAAACAAACCCGGTTAAAAGGGTAAGTACCAGTAAGAATGTTATGGTGGATTTTTTAAGAAACAGTTTCATGATTTGGAGGTTAATTCTTCATAACGTTTAATCATGACGGTTTGAAGGTTAATGTCTTCTTCCGCGATCGGAAAAACATATTGCAGTGCCGCGAAGGTTTTTAACGGGTCGGAATTAAAATCCAGGATTGCCCGATAAACTACGAGCTTTTTCTGCCAGAGATTCAAAATTTGGAGATGAACGGTCTGCCACAAAGACGGCGCCGAAAGCGTAAGCAACCCATTTAGATAGTTCGGGATATGTTCCACAAGATAATTCAGAGAAGTCGCGTCCTTTTTGGTGAAAAATTCGTCCAGAGCGATAGCGAGGTTTTTGTGGAAGCCGCCGAAATTTTCCTTAAGGAGCATGTCAACGCCTTCCAGATAAGCAACTTGATTTTGGACGGAGTTATCGCTTGAGATTTTGATGTCGCTAAGCTTGTATTCCGGTATGTCTAAAACGTTAGCTTGCGTTTGGAGAAGCTGTTCCAAATCCAGGCCCTCGGCATTAAAAGCGTCGCCGTTAAACGAGCCGTCTGCTTCGATGTTTTTAACGACTTCGCCGGCGTAAAGGGCCGCTAAGTTGTCGGTGAGATTACTGCTTGATTCGCCGCCATTCACTTGATTCGTTTTCTGGTTTGAGAGTTTTAATGCCGACTCAAAATCTAAGCTCGGGTTATTGGATTCTTGGAAAGACGAATTTAGAGAAAAACCCCCATTTTTGGCGGGCGTTTTCAAAATAACCAAAGAAGCAACAAGGCCGGAGGCCAGAATTAGAAGTGCGACAATTTTAGCTTTGTTCATAGAAAGCCGGTTCTTTATAATTATATCAGAATTTAAGCCAATTTTTACATGGAAAATAAGTTGAAAATCATAGAATCTTCGCCGGTTTTAATCGGTCTCACTGTCCTTATCGTTTTTTTGAGTAATTACGTTTTATTTTTGTTTTTTGAGTGGCAGAAGTTGTTGCTGAACGATTGGCAAAGTCAGTTAATCGGCGCTTTTTGGGCGCTCCTTACGTTTTTTCTTATGCCGGTTTGGATTTTGAAACGCTTCTTTAAGGAAAATTTGAGGGATTACGGATTGATTTGGCCCGAGAAAATCAGAACGGCAGCCGTTCTTACCGCCCTCGCCTTTTTGGTTTTGCTCCCGTTTCTGTTTCTCTTCAGCAAAAAAGCGGACTTCATAAGTTATTATTCAACTGGCGGCTTCTCTTTGTGGCAATTTTTAGTTGCCGGTCTTGCGGCGCCGCTTGTTTATTACTTTGCCGAAGAATTTCTTTTTCGGGGGTTTTTGTTTTTCGGATTGTTGCGAAAAATCGGTTACCACGCTTTTTGGCTTTCTTCTTTTCTTTTTGCCCTGCTTCACGCGACTAAGCCGACGGGGGAAATATTTTTCGCCTTCTTTTCCGGACTTGTTTTCGCCTATCTTTCTTTTAAGACGAAATCAATGCTCCCGGCGGCTTTTCTTCATTTTCTAATCGCCATCGTCTTAAACTTCTTGATTGGAAATAACCTCGCTTAATTCTTCTATTTTTTTCAAACTCAAATCCTGTGGCCGGTTGCTCGGGTTTATTCCCAGTTTCCCGAGAATGGGCAGAATTTCTTTTTTGGACTTTAAGGCGCCCAGATTATTCAGTATCGTTTTCCGCGGCTGCTTGAAGAGAATTTTGATTAACCTGTAGTAGTCATCGCTTCTGGTGACTAGTGTCTGTTGTCTAGTTTCCAGTTTTATAATCGCCGAATTCACCTTGGGCGGCGGTTGAAAATCCTTTTTGAGAATGTAGTCAATAATCTCTGGTTCGGCCCAGATTTGGACGCTTGCGGCAAGGAGGTTCATCTTCGGCGGCTTGGCCGCGACCCTTTCCGCCACCTCTTTTTGGACGGTTAGAACCGCTATTTTTGGCTTTGTTTCAAGTTCGCTCAAAGTCCTCAATAATTTGCCGGTGATGTAGTAAGGGATGTTGCCTACAAGTTTATAGCTTTCAGCTTTCAGCTTCGTTAGCTTGTTAGTGATTTCCGGAAGAATTTTAAGAGCGTCGCCGTGAATAATTTCAATTGAATCTCCATAAATCTCCATTGAATTTCTAAGAGTCTCTGCTAGCCCACTATCTTTTTCAATCGCAATAATTCTAGTGTTTAGTGTCTGTTGTCTAGTGACCAGCTTTTTCGTTAGTTCCCCGTGTCCGGGCCCGATTTCCACAATTGTGTCGTTTTTTTTAACCTCTAAAGAAGCCGCAATTTTCCTCAATTTTTCTTTGTTTTTCAGGAAATGCTGGCCTAGCATCCTTGAGCGGTGGTAAGTCATATGCTAATATTCAAATATTAGTACGGTTTTCGGCCATATCAAAACCCTTGCCATGGGTTTTTCCAAAACAACGAATCTCTGGTCGTTGTTTTTTATCTTTTCCATTATCCTTGCCGGAAATTTGCTGGATTTCGACTCCCAACCGGAAAAAAACATTGATTCGCGCTGGGCTTTCGGCGGACCGGAAGAAGTGGCGGGCGAACTGGGATTTTTCGTCGGTCAATCCGGATTACTCATTGCCGAAGACGAATCGCTCCAAAATGAAGCGCCAGTTGTTTTTGATGGCGCCGCGATTTTAGGCAGTTCCCATCCTTTGAGCAATCTTATTCCCACCCGCGATGGTCGTGAGGTGTATAAAGTCGTCTCCGGCGACACGCTCTCGAGCATCGCCGCCCGTTTTGGCGTGAGCGTCCAGACGATTAAATGGGCTAACCTCGACACACGGTCGGTGCTCAAAGTCGGCGAAGAGCTCACAATCTTACCGGTTTCGGGCATTCTTTATTCGGTCCGCGACGGCGATTCCTTGGAATCCATTGCCGTCCGTCACCAGATAGACCCCCAAACCATCGGGGATTACAACCCAGGGTTCCAGAAGCTTCTCGATGAGCCGGGCGCGACTCTGGTTTTGCCTTATGCTAAACCCTTGGATAATGCCAAGGAGTTATCCAAAAACCTGCCGAGTCTCGCGAGTTATTTCATGCTCCCGGCGCGCGGCTGGAACTGGGGCACACTTCACGAGTACAATGCCGTGGATATCGCCGACCAGTGCAGCAAACCGATTTACGCCTCGGCCGAGGGTTTGGTTGCCGAAGAATCGTCCAACGGTTTTTGGAATCAGGGTTACGGCAACTACATTATGATCGAGCATCCGAACGGCACCAAAACGCGTTATGCTCACACCGACAAAAACTTGGTTAAAGTCGGCGACTACGTTTCGCAAGGCGACCCGATCGCCACCATCGGCAACACCGGCAACACTCACGGGCCGACCGGCTGCCATTTGCATTTTGAAGTTTACGGCGCCCGCAATCCTTTCGCTGTTAGGTGATAGTTTGTAGGTGGTAGACTACTCACTACAACCTATAACCTACTCACTCGTTTTTAATCCTGTACTGAAACGCCTCAGCGAGGTGTTCTTGTTTTACTTCTTCGGAGTTTTCCAAATCGGCGATGGTCCGGGCGACTTTCAAGATCCGGTAATAGCCGCGTGGCGAAAGAAACGATTTTTGGAGCCGGCCTTTCAGAAATTCTTCGGCGTCTTTCCCGAGGTGGACGAACTCGTCGGTTTGCCGGCCTGTCATCTCGGAGTTGGAGAATATTTTCGGCGCCGATTTTTCAAATCGTTTGGCCTGAATCATTCTTGCTTTCGCCACTTTCTCGCGCATTGATTTCTCCTCCGTTTCGTCAATTTTGGTGTTCCGCAACTCTTCAATCGGAATCCGCGGCACCTCGATTTGGAGATCAATTCGGTCCATTAAAGGTCCCGAGAGCTTCTTTTTATACCTCATTATTTCGTTTGCCGTGCAGCGGCATTCGCGCTCTGGGTCGTCAAAATAGCCGCAGGGGCAGGGATTCATCGCGGCCGCAAGCTGGAATCGGCTTGGAAAAACCAGGCTTTTTTTGGCCCGCGAGATGTGAACGCGGCCGCTCTCCAGGGGTTGGCGCAACCCCTCCAGGGCGTCGCGGTGGAACTCCGGTGTTTCGTCCAGAAAAAGCACGCCGCGATGCGCCAAGCTGATTTCGCCCGGCCGGGGATTGGCTCCGCCGCCGATAAGCGATACCAGAGACGAACTGTGGTGAGGCGAACGGAACGGCCGGAAGTTTATGAAAGGGTTTTCCGAATTCAAACCGGAAGCGCTCCAGATTCTCGTCACTTCGATTGCTTCGTGGATTGTTGGCGGCGGCAGGAGGGAGGCGAGCGCTTGGGCGAGCATGGTTTTGCCCGTGCCCGGCGGCCCGCTCATGATGATGTTGTGGCCGCCGGAGGCGGCGACAAGGAGCGCGCGTTTGCCCTGCGCCTGGCCTTTAATTTCGCTTACTCTCTGGAGCGAGGGCGGGTAGTGGAAATCAATTTCGGTTTTGGCCTTCGGTGCAATCGGCATTATCTCTTCCAAATGCTCAACGAGTTGTTTCAAAGATTTCACGGGCACGACTTTCACCTCGGCAATAACCGCTGCCTCTGTCGCGTTCTCTTCCGGCAGAAACATTTCTTTCAACCCCATTTTTTTGGCCAGTATCGCGATGTTCAGCGCGCCGTTTATCGGCCGCAGTTTGCCATCCAAGGAAAGTTCGCCAACGAATAATTTATCCCTAGTTTCAAAGGCCTTAAGCTGGCCGCTCGCGAGCAAATAAGCGATTGCGATCGGCAAATCAAAACGAGAGCCGATTTTTTTCACGTCGGCCGGCGCCAGATTCACCGTGATGCGCCGGTTCTCTTTTGAAGGCGGCTTGATGCCGGAGTTTTTGAGCGCCGAGTTTACTCTTTCTTTAGCTTCTTTCACCGCCGTGTCGGCGAGCCCCACGACATTGAAAGCGTGAAGGCCGACGTTCAAGTCGGCCTCCACCTCAACCGGTTCGGCGTCTATTCCATCAAGTTCAGCGGAATAAATCTTCGGAACTTCTCCCACGATTATTTTATTTTACACGATTTGCAGAGGCCGGATTCCGGCGCCGCTTCCAGTACTTCCAATTCAATTTCCTTGCCGCAACTTTCGCATTTGTCGTAAGTTCCATTTTTGATTCTTTCCAACGCCACGTCAATTGCCGCCATTTTTTCTTCCAGCGGCTTTTTGACGCCGATGAACTTTGTCATTTCCTCCGTTTCGTCCGCTTCTTCGTCCAGGTGGTCGGTATCGTCGCCGAAATCCAAATCGGCCCTCATTTTTTCTATCCCCTCTTCAATTTCTTTCTTTTCCGCAAGCAGGCGCGTTTCAAATTCTTTAATTTGTTTTTCCGATAAACTCATGTTTCTTTAATTAAATCCTTTATAAACAAAAAAAGCCACACCTAGATAACGTTCGGATAATGACTTATAAGAAAATTTTCTCCTGATTTTGTCAATGGTTCAATATTATTCACCACGAGGGTTATTAGATCCAAGCGCCAACCTATTTTATCGTTTATGAGTTCCGGGCGGTGGCCGGCATAGAGCGAAGCCGCTTTTTTGAATTTTCGGATTTTCGCCGCGCTCATTTGGTCTTCGGCTGTGACGCCGGATGGTCCCGGGTTATTCACTGTCTTCACCTCCACGAAAACCAGGGTTCCGTCCTTATATTTTGCGACAATATCCAGCTCACCCCAGGGTTTCCTGAAATTCCGCTCTATTATCTTAAAACCCTTGTCCACCAGGTATTCACAAGCCCTATCCTCACCCCATTTACCTAATTCTGACCTTTTAGTCATAAAAATCCGCTTAAAATCTAGTATAATTATACTATATGCCGGAACTCTCCTACGATTACATTCGTGGTTTAGTAGAAGGTGAAGGAACTTTCACTTTTTCGACGCGCCCAAAAAAGATGCCAGATGGATCAATGGGGAAAGAAAAAATACCATCTTTTGCGATAAACATGCACGAGAGAGACGAGGCTTTACTGATCGCCGTTAGAGACACTTTAGGCCTTACAAATAAGGTTCATAAGCACGGTAGCGCCAACCGCAAAAACCCCAATCACGCCAAACAAGCAATGCTTATTGTGAGAGAAAATGGTCAAATTAAGAACATAATCATCCCATTTTTCTACAAGAAACTGTACGGAAATAAAGGTAAACAATTCGCTGAATGGTTAGAAAAAATGGGTAATTCCGACACAAGTGAGTATTCGCAGGCGCTTCATAAACTTTATAAATCCGGTTGGTTTGACGAAAATCGCAGAAATTTTGGATTTGGTTAAAAATTTTGTTTTTCGAAAAACAGTCTGATGTAGGTTTCATCGCACTACCAGCTTGTCCGTTTTGCGACAGGAAAATGCTCAAAAATGAAAAATGTAGGTTTCATCGCACTATCGGGTTTTTCAGGTTTTTCAAGTTTTTCAATAAAATCAGGTTTTCCTGATTTTCATGGTTTTTCGGTAAAAACAGCAAAAACCGGCTTCTTGGGGAAGCCGGTTCTGGCGCAGGTAGGAGGGTTTTCACGCCCGGACCACGGGGGTTGGTTGAGACGCGGGCATCGGCGGCGGGATGAGGTCGGTTGCCGAGTCCGGCCACAAGTCCACTGGGTCGGCCATGTGGGCGATGCCGATGTCGCCGACGACAATAGCGAAAAGAACAAGCAGTAGGGAAAGAGCCGCAAGCGGCAACCCTTTGTCGTCGTCGCCATGGTTCAGCGCTTTCACAGTTGGCCAGGCCAAGCCAATCGCACTCGCCATACTGACGAGAGATACCGCGCCGTATATGGTAACCCAGTCCAATCGCATAAGATCCTCTCGGTAAGGTCTTTTCAGATAAAACCACCTCCTTATAAAAACAGCAAGGCCGAGTGAGCACGATACTCACTCGGCCTTGGGCTATGTTTCAGCCGGTTATGACACCGCTACGGGGAAGGTAATCCTTATAGGATCTTTCCGTCCGGTGGCCGAAGATTTTGGCAAGCGCGTGAGCTCGCCAGAAGGCGTTTTTCGCCGTCCGCATGTTACGCCGCACCTGTCGGAGTTTGCGGGAATGCTTGCTCATTTCAGCGGGAAGCACTCTCGTTTCCAAGAGCCGCATTTCCAGATCGCACAGCGCGTCCAGCGTTATTGCGAGAGAGCGGAGTGATCTGTCCACGGCGGCTTTGGGCACGAAAGTCACCACTTGATCATCTGAGATGGAGTCCTGTCCTGGCACGATTCCGAAGGTGATTCTGTATTGCCGGGGCATTTCCACGCCCTCTAGCAGTGCGTAGGTACCCAACAGAGTGGTACCTCCGGCCAACACGGTACTAACCCACCAGACCTGATCAGGATGGAACACGTACAAGCTAACTGCCAACGCTGCAAAGCCAAAGATCAGAAGACCGAGACCCAACTTCGTTGATGTGTTCCACATACACACTCCCCCTGCTGGTTCTTCCAGCACCACCGTTTGTTAGGCCACAAGTTCTTCTTGCGGGGCGAGAGTTCTTCTCCCGCCTTGGAACTGTGATGAACAGTACAATCTTATCCGCTAATTGTCAATGATAACACCGTAATACCGATAAAAACCCCGGCAACTAAAGGAGTTGCCCTATATTAAAATATAGGGCAACTGTGGTATAATGCGGTTATGGGGAGACGGATAATAACAGAGGAGAATATTAGGAAAATTCAAAAGGTAAGCCGGAGCTACTACGTCACGCTCCCAATGGAAATAGTGCGCGAGTTCAAGTGGGAAACTGGTAAAGAAGTACTGGTGGAAAAACGAGGTAGAGAAATAATAATCAAGGACTGGAAGTAGTTATTAACAGACAGAGCATTTAGGATTTTTGGAGATTTGTGCTATCCTAAACGACGCTAGCATCAATATGGCAATATTATTGAGTTTTATAGCGGCTGCGGTCGTCTTTTGTTTACTCCTTTGGGCCGAGGTTATCAAAATCAAGCCCGAGAAAGAGAAAGAAGAAATTTAAGCTCTTTTTGGAAAACGTTTTTGTCTTTGGAGCCGAGAAAGAGCCGTATCACCGGCTCGGTATTTGACGGCCGGACGATACGGAACCAATCCTTTGCAACTCGTGATTTAACGGCAATCCTCTTGGCCCGGACGTTCCATTGTTTAAAATGGAACTCCGGCAGAAAGTCGCAAAAATCACTCATTTTGTAGGGCAGTTCCGAGAGCGTGTTCATGACTTTTATTGCGGCGAGTATTCCGGAATCGGCATTTTTCATCTCTTTGAAATAGTAGTGGCCGGAAAATTCAGCGGCGAGAGTTGCACCAATCCGTTTCATCGTTTTTTTTACGAAATAAGTGCCAACGGGGGATTCACGGATGGAAAGGAGTTTTAGATGCTTTAGGGTTTGCGCTACGTACAAATCGCCGACATACGGCGGTTTTGTTTTTAGTGACAAAAGGTAAGCAATGGCGTGGACTGGCGCGGTTCTTCCCAGATTATCGACAAAAACCGCCCGGTCGGCGTCGGCATCAAAAACGATGCCCAAATCTGCCTTTTGTTTTTTTACTTCGCGCTTCACGTCGCCCAGCGCGCGCGCCTTAAGCGGGTTCGGGCCGTGAGCCGGAAAGCGGCCGTCAATTTTGGAATTAAGAATTATTAATTGGGCATTGGGGATTTTAAGCTTCTTAAGCACTAGGCCAGCGGGGCCATTCGAACAATCCAGAACCGCTTTCAGCTGTCTTTTGACGTTCGCTTGTTTTTCTAAAAAATTCACGTAGAGATTTGCGTAATTCATAATTCCTTATTCATTATTCTTAATACTTCCTTTCCACTAATCATCTCCGCATTTTTCCCTACGACCTTAAATCCGTTGTATTCCTTAGGGTTATGGGAGGCGGTCACTATTATGCCGCCGCGGCATCCCAGTTTCGCCACCAAAAAATAGAACATCGGCGTCGTCGCCAAACCAACTGTTATAAGTTGTAAGTTGTTGGTTTTTAGTCCTTTAATGACCGCTTGGTAAAGCTTCGGTGAGCCGCGGCGGCCGTCGCGGGCAACAACAACCCTCCCTTTACCGAAGAATCTGCCCAGGCCCAGCCCAATCTCAAAAGCCGTTTTTTCGCTAATTTCGCTGGGGTAGATGCCGCGGATATCGTAGGCCTTAAAGATGTCCTGATTCATTCTATTCATTATATATTGAAACTCATCGGAAATTGGTCTTAAATAAAGGTACGAATTCAATGGCCCGCAAAAAGAAAAAGGAAAGGCAAGGAGAGGAACGGGAAACCGAGAGGGAGGAAATACAGCTTCATCCGGACGTCAAAAAAAGCGTCTGGCTCGTCGCTTTTTTGGGAGTGGCCGTGCTCTTCATTTTAGCGGGCACGGGCCAAGCCGGCCCTTTGGGCGGCGGCTTTTATTCTTTCTTTGACAAGGTTCTCGGCTGGGGTTATTACCTCTTACCTCTGGTTTTTTTGATGCTCGCTTTTTCTTTCATCCAATCCGAGCGGCGGCGTATCTTCGGCCTCACCATCATCGCGGGCCTCTTATTCGTGGCCTCGGGCTTGGGATTCATTGATATTGTTTCACCAGGGGCAGGCGGACTCGCCGGCGAACTCGTCGGCGCTCTCCAGAATCCTTTTGGGACGACCGCCTCGCTCGTCATCACACTCACCGTTCTTCTGGTTTCTTTCCTCGTTGTCTTGAATAAGCCGATTAAATTCCGGCAGCGGGAGAAACAAATAGTTGAAGGAGGCGATGAGGCTTTTGTCGCGCCGCCGGAAGAACCGATGAAGGGAGAAATTGACGAAGTGGAAAAAGAACCGAGATACGACGAGGTTTTAAAAACCGTGATTAAAATGGAATCCGGCGGCAAATCCCTACCGAAAATCCTCGCCCGGAGGGCGTTAATAAAAAATTACGTGCCGCCGCCGCTCAGTTTACTGTCCTCAACTTTGGAGAAACCAACAATCGGCGATCTGCGGGCGAACGCGAATATTATCAAGCGAACTCTGGATGGCTTCGGCATTCCGGTGGAAATGGGGGAAATTAACGTGGGGCCGACGGTAACGCGTTATACCTTAAAACCCGCCGAAGGCGTGAAACTCTCGCGGCTTACTGCTCTCCACCAGGACCTGGCTCTCACTTTGGCGGCCCACCCGGTGCGGATTGAGGCGCCCATTCCCGGCAAATCTTTGGTCGGCATTGAGGTGCCGAACAAAGCCGCCGCTCTTGTCCGGTTAGGAAGTTTAATTCTTTATCCAGATTTTCAGAAATCCGCGCCTCTCACTTTTATTTTGGGCCGCAATGTTTCGGGCGAGCCGATTTTCGTTGACATCGACAAAATGCCGCACCTTTTGGTTGCCGGCGCGACCGGTTCGGGCAAATCCATCTTAATTCACTCGCTCATCATCTCTCTTCTTTATAAAAATTCCCCGGAGATGCTGAAGCTCATCATGATTGACCCGAAGCGGGTGGAACTCTCGGTTTACGACGGCATTCCTCATCTCCTTTCGCCCGTCATCACCGACAACAAGAAAGCATTGGGCGTCTTGCGGTGGGTCGTTTCCGAAATGGACCGGCGCTACGAACTGCTCCTCCAGGCCGGCGCCCGAGACATCAAAAGTTACAACAGCGGCTCCGAAAAACTGCCTTACCTTCTTATAGTAATAGATGAACTCGCCGACCTTATGGCTTCTTTCGGCCGAGAAGTGGAAGGTTCCATCATCCGGCTCGCGCAGATGTCGCGAGCAACCGGCCTTCATCTCGTCGTCTCTACTCAGCGGCCGTCGGTAGAAGTGATTACCGGTCTCATTAAGGCGAATATCACTTCCCGGGTGGCGCTCCAAGTGGCAAGTCAGGTGGATTCCCGAACGATTCTTGACAACGCCGGTGCGGAAAAGCTCTTGGGTTCGGGCGACCTGCTTTTCGTCTCGGCCGAGCTTTCCAAGCCCCGGCGCATCCAGGGCGCCTACGTTTCTGAAGAAGAAGTGAAGAAAGTCGCTTCGTTTATTAAAGAGAACAACAAAGCGGAAGTTGAAGAGGATTCACCCTCTTTTGAAATGGGAAACGGCGGGGTAAACGGCATCATGCCGGATTTTGAAGATTACGAAAGCGGGGACGACGACGAACTCTACAGCGAAGCAGTGGAACTTGTGCGCTCCGCCAAAAAGGCTTCGGCCTCGCTCTTACAGCGGCGGCTCCGGGTGGGCTACGCGCGGGCGGCCCGGCTTCTGGATATTATGGAAGAACGCGGCGTGGTCGGCCCGGGCGAGGGCGCGAGACCGAGGGAAGTTTTTTAACATAGCCGTGGAGCACGAGGCAAAAAATTTCTCAAGCATCCTTGTCCAGGCGATTAAAGCCCAGGGACTCACGACGGAAAAGTTGGCGGCCCTTTCCGGTGTCTCCGACCGTTTTTTGGAATCGCTCGTTGAAGAAAAATTCGATTCCCTGCCTGCCGAACCCTACGTCCGCGGCTATCTTTTGAAAATCGCCGAAGTTCTGGGATTGGACGGCGAAGCGCTCTGGGCCGAGTACTTGAAAGACAACGACTTGATAAAACGGGCAGGGAGAGGCGACGAATTTCCCAAGAACCGTTTCGCTCTTCCCAAAATTAACGTCAAGTTCGTTCTTTTGGGGATTTTAATCGTTGCCCTCGCGGCTTTTCTTTTTCTCCGGCTGCCTTTATTTTCTTCGGGCAAGGCGTTAGAATTGATGAATCCCCGCGAAGATTCAACGATTGTCGGCGGCAGAAATTTTACTTTGGAAGGAAGAATTGATTCGGTTTACGCCCTTTCCGTAAACGGCGAGCGGATTTATCCCGACGAGAATGGTAATTTTGAAAAAAACGTTGAACTTCAGGAAGGATTCAACACTTTTGTTTTCACTTTCAAAAAAGCGCTGGGTAAAGAACAAACCCTGACCAAACAAATTTTCTATCAACCCGTCGTTCAAACCGAAACCCAATAAATGGCTACTAAAAAATCTGTTCCCAGCGGCAAAGAAGAAGGCGAATCCCTCGAGGCGCTCATGGAATCGCTAAAGAGCCGTTTCGGCGAAGGCGCTGTAATGACGCTCTCCGAAGGCAGTCGGATGAAAGTTGAAACCATTCCTTCCGGTTCGTTTTCTTTGGATATCGCTTTGGGCGTTGGCGGCTTGCCGAAGGGACGGGTGATTGAGATATTCGGGCCCGAGTCCTCAGGGAAAACTACCCTCGCTCTTCATGCGATTGCCGAAGTTCAGCGCCTGGGCGGCAGGGCGGCTTTTATCGACGCCGAGCACGCTCTGGACCCGGAATACGCCAAAAACATCGGTGTGAAAATCAACGATTTGATAATTTCCCAGCCGGACAACGGCGAAGAGGCGTTGAACATCTTGGAAAGCTTGGTGCGATCGGGCGTGATTCAAATCGTTGTTGTGGACTCCGTCGCGGCGCTCACACCCAAAGCCGAGATTGAAGGAGAGATGGGCGCCCATCACATGGGAGCCCAGGCCCGGCTGATGAGCCAGGCCCTGCGGAAATTGACCGCCATCGCTGACAAGAGCAAAACCATTATTATTTTCATCAACCAAATCCGCCAGAAGATCGGCATCGTGTGGGGGAATCCCGAGACGACAACCGGCGGTTTGGCCTTGAAGTTTTACGCATCGCTCCGCATTGACATCCGGCGGGTGGCCCAGATTAAGAAAGGCGAGGAAGTGGTCGGCAATCGCGTCAAAGCCAAGGTGGTCAAAAACAAGGTGGCGCCGCCCTTTAAAATCGCCGAGTTTGACATCATGTACGGCGAGGGCATTTCCTACGAAGCCGACGTTTTGAATATGGCCGTAAAGCACGGCGTTGTCGCCAAATCCGGTTCAAGCTACACGTTCGAAGGCGAGAAATTGGGCGTCGGTTTTGACAACGCCCGCGAGAAATTGAAAGAAGACAAAAAAAACCTGGAAGCGATTAAAAAGAAAACGTTGGAAGCTATAAAATAAAACCCCCTAAAAAGTAAGAAGATTATTATAAATCAGGGGTGGTATACTTAAGTATACCACCTGAAGTTTTAGCAACAACTTTAAGAATTTAACTTATAGAAATTTTCGAAGAGTTTGGCCACTAATATCGGGCCGGTGCCGCCCGGCGTTGGTGTATAGGTTATAGGTTGTAGGTTATAGGTTGTAGAATCGGCGTCGAAGTCGCCGGAGATTTTTCCATCTTTGAAATCGTAGCCGAAATCAATAACAGTCGCGCCATCTTTTAGTATTTCCGGTTTTATAAATCCGGCTTTGCCCACGCCGGAGATTACCAGATCCGCTTGTTTTAAAATTCCCAAATCATTACTGCTATCTAATGAGTAGAGTTCGGAGCACTTACCTTTGAGCCATTCGGCGACCGGTTTACCGATTAAAAAACCTAAGCCCACTACCGCTACGCGGGAATTTTGAATTTTGAATTTTAAATTTTGAATTATTGTTTCTACGACTCCGACAGCGGGCGATGAGACAGAGGATTTTCCGCTTAGATTATCAATGTCTTTTTCCGGCGGAATGATTTTAATAATCTCGCCGCGATTTACATTTTCCGGGAGCGGCAGTTGGAGGATTAAGCCGCCGCAGTTTTTATCGCCGGCAACCTTTAAGACCTCCGTGCGCAGATCACTTTCTTTAATATTTTCGGGTAATCGCCGAATTCTGAAATCAACGCTCAAAACACGCGCGATTTTTTCTTTCTGTTTCACGAAACTGACCATCGCTGGCTCGTCGCCAACCAAAACGGCGGCTAAAAACTTCGCTGGGCGGGGTCTGGTTTTCAGGTCGCCCAAAATCTCTTCCGCGATTTTTTTACCGTCAATAACCATTTTTGGAAACTAGACCCCTTAGTAGGGAAGGGGGAATTTTTTGGAGAGTTCCAGGACTTCTTTTCTGATTTCGGCAAAGGGTTTCTTGTTCAGGAGTACGGCATCAATGAGTTCGGCGATTTTTATCATTTCCCTTTCTTTCATGCCGCGGGTGGTCATGGCTGGGGTGCCGATTCTGAGTCCCGAGGGGTCGGTTGGCAGGCGCTTGTCATACGGAATGGTGTTTTTATTGACGATAATGCCCGCTCCTTCCAGTAAATCGCTTGCAGATTTGCCGCTCAAGCCGCGGCGCGCGACATCAACCAGAATCAGGTGGTTCTCGGTGCCGCCTGAGACGATGCGCCAGCCGAGGCGTTTCAATTCGGCGGCAAGCGCCTTGGCGTTTCTTAATATTTGTCTTGCGTATTTTTTGAAATCCGCGCTTTTAGCCTCTTTAAGGGCCACGGCTGTGGCGGCGATTTGGTTTAAGTGCGGGCCGCCCTGGAGGCCCGGAAAAACCGCCTTGTCAATCGCCTCGCTCCACTTCTTTTTGGAGAAAATCAAAGCCGCCCGCGGTCCGCGGAGCGTTTTGTGGGTCGTGGTCGTGACAACGTCGGCGTAAGGGAAGGGCGAAGGGTGAACGCCTGCGGCAATGAGGCCGGCAATGTGGGCAACGTCCGCCATGAGCAGGGCCCCGGCGCTTGAGGCGATTTCTCCGAATTTTTGGAAGTTAATTTTCCGGGGATAAGCCGTGAAACCGGCGACAATAATATTCGGCCGCTCGCGCTTGGCCATTTTAAGAAGCGCCTCGTAATCAATTTTTTCGGTTTTGGAATCCACGCCGTAGGGAACTTGGGTCCAGAGTTTGCCCGTGGCGCTCACCCGGTGGCCGTGGGTGAGGTGGCCGCCCATATCCAGCCGTAGCCCCATGATTTTTCCGCCCGGCGGGACGAGCGCAAAATAGACGGCGAGGTTGGCTGGACTGCCGGAATAGGGCTGGACGTTAACCGACCAATTCGCAGGTTGCAGGTTGTAGAGTTTTAGCGCCCGTTTTTTGGCGAGTTCTTCAATTTCATCGGAGATGCTATTCCCGGCGTAGTAGCGGCGGCCCGGGTAGCCCTCGGCATACTTGGAGGTAAAAACCGAGCCGAGCGCCTCCAGTACTTCTTTGGAGGGATAATTTTCCGAAGCAATCAGATTAATCGTTCCGTTCTGGCGCGCCAGTTCCTTGTTTATTAATTTACTTATCTCCTTATCCATTCCATTAACTTTACTTCAAAACCGGCAAATTTAAAATCCCCCGCTCTAAGCGGAGGATTTTAATTATTTCTTCAGTTTGAGAATTATTCTTTTTTCGTCGGGTTTCACGTCTTCAATCACGAAATCGCATTTTTGGCCGAGGGAAAGTTTTTCTTTCATCTCCTCCGCGCCGCCGAATTCAGAAACGTGAACCTGGCCCTGGAGGTCGCCTTCCAAATCCACAATCGCGCCGAAGGGATAGAGGGCGTAGATTTTGCCCTGTACTGCATCGCCGCTCTTGTACTTTTTACCCGCTTCTTCCCAAGGATTCGGTTTCAAGGCCTTGAGGGAGAGGGAAATTTTGCTGTCTTTGATGTCCACGATTTTGGCGGTGACCGCGTCGTCAACATTCACCACTTCTTTGGGGTTCTCAAGGGCTTTATGGGATAGTTCGGAGACGTGAATGAGACCTTCCACGGCGGGATTTTCGGTAAAGCGCACGAAGACGCCGAAATCGGCCACTCCCGAGACGATGCCTTCAATCACCTGCCCCACTTCGTAGTTTTTCACCAGTTCCTTTGCGGAAATTTCGGTGGCCGCTTTTTCGGAAATGATGAGTTTGCTAAGACGTGGATTCACGTCAATAATTTTCACCGAGAGTTCTTGCCCGATTAGTTTTTCCAAAATATCCGGCGCCGGATTTTTCTCGTCGGAAGTTTTTACGGGATAGTGCTCGGTGGAAAGTTGGGAAACCGGAAGGAAAGCCGGCAGGCCCGCAATTTCCGTAACGAGGCCGCCCCTATTTGAACCTTTAATTGAAACTTTAATGGGCTCGTCTTTTTCCTGAAGTTCCTGAGCTTCGGCCCAGGCCTTCTGTTTGCCGGCCTCGGTGAGCGAAAGTTCCACCAAACCTTCTTCATTGTCTATTTCCCGGACCTTGGCGTGGACAACGCTCCCGACTTCAAGGCCGCGGACCGCTTCGCGGGCGTTTTGGAGTTCTTCCCGGTAAACGATTCCCAAGCCGTAGCGGCCGAGGTCAACCATGAGGGCATTCGCGCCTTTTTCAAGAACCCAGCCTTCCACGAGGTCGCCGTTTTTCAAGACGGCAAAAAGCTCGGGCTTGGTTTTTACGAACTGCCTGAACGATTGCTGTTCCTGCGCTTTGTTCGGCGAGGTTGCCATAGGAAGACAGATTATCACAGATTTCGCTTGAAAAGCAAGTGAAAATGCGCTAAACTTACTATAATAGTGGGATTTTCCACCGATGGTCATTACTTATAACGGCGACAATTACTTCAAGATCCAATCCGGCAATTTCACGGTTTTAATTGATCCGGGCGATCGCCGTTCTTTCCGGGGAGCTAACGCTGTGCTCTCTACCTTAAAGCCAGCTGAGGCCGTTCCTGACGAAGGCGAGACGTTTTTCGTGGACAATCAAGGCGAATACGAGGTAGGCGATCTGGCCTTGAAAGGAATAAGCTTGGGGTATGAGGGCGGGGCGGAGAGAACCGCCTACCGCTTTGAACTGGAGGGCATTAAAGTTTTGGTTTTGGGTCACCTGGTTAAAGAGCCGGCGGCGGAAACGCAGGAATATTTTCACGGCGCGGACGTGGTCATCGCCCCAGCCGGCGGCAAGCCGTATCTTTCCGAAACTTTAGTCGGCAAGATCGTCCGGCAAATCGAGCCGGCGCTCATTATCCCCACACTTTTTAATCCGCCCGCCGGTGGACTGAAAAATTTTTTGAGAGAGTTCAATAAGTCGGAATGCGTCCCGGAGGAGAAGCTCGTTTTGAAGGCGAAAGATTTGAAGGCCGGCGCCATGGAAGTGAGATGCTTGAAATAATATCCATGGACTTGAATCAGATGTTTGAAGGGGGCCGGGACCGTCTCCACCGCGTTCAGAGAGCGGATGTCAGGACCAAAAAGCGGTATTTGATTTTCAGCTCGGCCGCCGCCATGATTTTGGTGGTTTTACTCTGGTTTTTCTATTTGAGTTTGACCTTGCCTAAAGTTGCTTCTACTTCGCCCGAGGATGCCTTACCTGCGCAGGTAGAGGAAAGCGATTCTTTTTTCCGGGTTTTGGGCCGGGGCGCGAAAAATTTGAAAGACAGTCTGGTCAAGGAGTTTGAGAACTTTAAAACCGGTGTCAGTCAGAGCGTTTCGTCTTTCGTCGGTCGTTTTAAAGAAACAAAAGAGTTTACAATTGAACCCTAAATATGGAGAAGGAGAAACCGGTTAAAACGAGAGTTGAAGAAAAGGAAATTACCGAGGAACTCCGTGAGTCCTATTTGGATTACGCGATGTCGGTCATCGTCGCCCGGGCCCTGCCTGACGTCCGCGACGGCTTGAAGCCGGTCCAGCGCCGGATTTTGTGGGCGATGTGGGATGCGGGTCAGACCCATTCCGCGAGATTCAAAAAATCGGCGAACGTGGTTGGGGAAGTGCTCGGCAAGTACCACCCCCACGGCGACATCGCGGTCTATGACGCGCTGGCCCGGATGGCCCAGGATTTCTCCCTCCGCTACCCGCTTATCGACGGCCAGGGCAACTGGGGTTCCGTGGACGGCGACAGCCCGGCCGCGATGCGCTACACGGAAGCGCGGCTCTCCAAAGTCGCCGAAGAACTTTTAACGGATATTGAAAAAGAAACGGTAGAATGGCAACCGAACTACGACAATTCGCGACTTGAACCGAAATATCTGCCGGCCAAACTCCCCAACCTTTTGATTAACGGCACGGTCGGCATCGCGGTCGGCATGGCCACCTCCATTCCGCCCCACAATTTGGGCGAAGTGGCGGAGGCCGCCATTCATTTGAACAGTCACCCGGATGCAACCGTAAAGGACCTGATGCAGTTCGTTCAGGGCCCTGATTTTCCCACCGGCGGCGTGATTTACGACAAAAAATCCATTGAAGAGGCCTACTCCACGGGCCGCGGTTCCATCACCACCCGGGCGGTCGCGGAAGTGGAAGAGCGAAAAGGTGGTGGCCACCAGATTGTAGTTACGGAAATCCCCTACCAGGTCAATAAATCGACTTTAATTGAGACAATTGCCCATCTCGCGGAAGGTAAAAAGATAGAAGGTATTCGCGACATCCGGGATGAGTCCGACCGCGAGGGTTTGCGGATTGTGATTGAACTCAAGACCGACGCCACGCCCCAGAAAATTTTGAACCAGCTCTACGAATACTCCGAGCTTCAGAAAAATTTTTATTTCAATATGCTGGCGCTCGTTAACGGCCTCCAACCCGAAACCCTTTCTTTGAAGGACGTTCTCTTGCATTACCTGAACCACCGCAAAATCGTGATTCGGCGGCGGACGGAATTTGACCTCAAAAAAGCCGAGGAACGCGCCCATATTTTAGTGGGCCTCCATAAAGCCCTGAACGAAATAGATGAAGTGATTGCGACCATCAAGAAATCCAAGGACAAGGAAACGGCCCACGCCAATTTAGTGAAGATTTTCAAATTTACGGCCATTCAGGCAAACGCCATTTTGGAAATGAAACTGGCAACGCTCGCGGCTCTCGAACGGGAGAAAATCGAGGAGGAATTGAAAGAAAAGAAAAAACTCATCGCGAACTTGACTCTTATTTTGAAGAGTCCCCAAAAAATCGCGGGCATCGTTGACGGCGAACTTGGGGAACTGAAGAAAAATTTTTCAGGGCTACGGAAAACGAAACTCGTCTCCGGTGGCTTAAAAGAGTTCCGCGAGGAGGATTTGATTCCCGAAGAGGACGTGATTATCACTCTCTCCCGAGGCGGTTACATCAAGCGCCTCTCCCCGACTTCTTTCCGGGCCCAGAAGCGCGGCGGCAAGGGGCTTATCGGTTTCGAATTGAAGGAAGAGGACGCAATTGAACACCTGACCTCCGCAAGCACCCACGACAATATTCTTTTCTTCACCGACCGAGGCCGGGTTTTCCAGACCAAGGTTTACGAAATTCCGGCCGGCTCCCGCACCGCCAAAGGCAAATCCATCCATAATTTTTTGGAAATTCCTCCCAACGAAAAAATCAGTGCTCTTGTCGCTTACTCTAGGGAAGAATTGGCGTCCGGGAAGAGCTTTCTCGTTATGGCGACTTCCCGCGGCCTCATTAAAAGGACCGCCCTTTCGGATTTCACGAACGTCCGACGCACGGGGATTATTGCGATAAAACTCCGAACCGATGACACTCTGCGGTGGGTTGAACTCTCTTTGGGTGACGACCAGGTGATTCTCGTGACTTCCGGTGGGCAGGCCATCCGCTTCAGAGAAAAAGATGCGCGCCCCTTGGGTCGGAGTACCTCCGGGGTCGCCGCCATCCGTTTGAAGAAAAACGACGTAGTTGCCGGGCTTGGTATAATAAGAGGAAAAGAAATGGCGGAGAGGAAACTTTTAGTCGTCTCGGCAAACGGTTTTGCCAAACAAACCCCTTTGAAGGAGTATAAACTCCAGCGGCGGGGTGGTGGGGGCGTGAAAACCGGAAAAGTGACCGAGAAAACCGGTCCGCTTATCTCGGCGACAATACTGGAGCCGGAAAGCGTTGAATTGGTAGCTTTCTCTTCCAAGGGCCAGGCCCTGCGGACGGAGATTAAGCACATTCGCGTGGCCAGCCGCGCCACCCAAGGCGTGCGGATAATGAATTTAAAAATCGGCGACAAATTGGTAGGCATTGTTTGCCTTTAATCTGGTATGAATTTATCACGCAATCAGAAGATTTTAATAGGCGCAGCCGCTTTCTTAGTCGTTATCTTTCTTTTGATTTTGGTGGGCGTCCTGCCGGGTTTGAAAAAAGAAACGAATCAGATAAAAGCCACCCTTCAATTCTGGGGCGTTTATGACAGCATGCGCGCCTACGAGGGTACGATTGCCGATTTCGGGAAAATTTATCCTGGCGTGGAAGTAAATTACCGCGGATTTTCAAATGAGGCCGACTACGAAACCGCCCTTTTGAACGCTTTGGCCGCCGGCAAGGGCCCGGATATTTTCATGGTGCGAAATTTGAATCTCTTGCGGGACATCACCAAAATCGCGCCGGTACCGGCAATAAAATTTTCTCTGCTGGGACTCCGCAATCTTTTCCCGCAAATCGTGGAGAGCGATTTTGCGCCGGACGGCAAGAATATTTACGGTTTGCCGCTTTCCATTGATACGCTGGCACTGATTTACAACCAGGATCTGTGGAACGATGCCGCGATTACCACCCCGCCCAAAACTTGGACCGAGTTTGAGGCGCTCATTCCCAAACTTGTGAGGAAAAATGGTGCAAGCGTGACCCGGGCAGCGGCGGCCCTCGGCGGTTCCTTGAAATCAATGGAAACGGCGCCGGATGTTTTGAGCATGCTCATGCTCCAGTCGGGGACGGAGATGATCTCGCGTGATTTCAGCTCGGCCTCTTTTTCTTCCTCGGACGGCGAGGAAGCACTTAATTTTTATCTGAAGTTTTCTGACTCTAAAAACGCCGCCTACACTTGGAACGACGAAATGAAAAAAGCGCGCGAGGCCTTTGCCGCCGGTGAGGCGGCAATGATTTTCGATTATGCAAGCGCCGTATCTCAAATCAGATCAAAAAATATTCTTCTGAATTTGGGCATAGCAGAGGTGCCCCAACCCGCGGGTGCCGAAAGAGCGATTACATTCGGCAATTACTGGGGCTACGCCGTTTCCCGCCAGAGCCGGTACGCGAACACTGCTTGGGACTTTGTGTTGAATCTTACGACCAAAAGCGAGAACGCAAAAAATTATTTCACGGCGACGGGAAAACCGCCGGCACTCCGCTCGCTCATTAGTCAATCGTTAAATGATCCGAATCTTACTGTTTTTGCAAAGCAAGCGTTAACCGCTCGCGCCTGGGGGGAAGTGGATTACAATAAAACCGGCGGCATTTTGAGCGATATGATTGAATCGGTTTTGGCCGGCATGATAAGCTCGCGGAGCGCCTTACAGGAGGCCGAAGACAAAGTGACGGATTTATTGAAAAAGCGACTATAAGATGAAAAAATTTCTATTTTCTATTTTCTACTTTCTGCTTTCCGGCGCCACCGTCTTCGCTCAAGGTTTTATTTGGGAGGGCACGGGTGAGGGCGGCGATAAAACCTGCAACGTCGTTGGTCCCTGTGATTTCTGCGATGCTTTAATTGCTACCCAGAATATCATTCAATTTCTTTTTCAAATCGCGATACCAATTACCGTTGCTATGATCGCCTACGGCGCCATTCGGATGATGATTTCCGCCGCCTCCGAAGAACAGGTGAGAAACGCCCGTCACATTATGACGAGCGCGGTGGTTGGTTTAGTAATTGCTTTATCCGCCTGGGTTATTGTAAATACCGTTCTCCACGTCTTGGCTAAAGACGCAACAGTTGAAGTTTGGAATGAAATCACTTGCAACAGATGAACTGATATAATGAATTTATGAAATTCCTGACTCTAATCGTTGTTACATTAATCCTCTGGTTTGGTGTTTTCTCTTACGGTTCGGCCGCTACCGAAGATACAAGCGTTCCAATTAAATTAGAAAACCCGTTAAAAGCTGACAATATTGCGGAACTTATTCAGGGCATTCTTAAGTTTTTGGTGGCGGCCGGCGCGCCGGTCGCGACCCTTATGATTATCATCGGCGCTTATCAGATGCTTTTTGCGGGCGGCTCTCCGGAAAAATTTGAAACCGGTAAGAAAACGATTCTCTACACCGTGATTGGCTACGTTATTATATTGCTGGCGTTGGGCTTGGCGAGCGTTATTAAAGACATTTTGGGTGTTTCCGGCGGTCCCTGATATGCTAAAATGTAAGCGTAGCTAAAAGGTCGAAAGAAATTATCAAAAGCATGAATCTCAAAAAAATTAAACGAGTCGCCACTGATTTGGCAGTCGCATCGCTTTTAACCCTGCCGCTTATGGGTATGGCTCAAGTTATCCCGCCCAACCCCATTAGCGGTGTTCCCGAAACGGGCCAGGGCTTGCTTGATCTGATTCAAAAGGTTGCAACTTGGATTGCGATAATCTTTTTCGCCGTGGCCGTGATCTTCATCGTCCTTGCGGCCTTTGGTTACCTTACGTCAGGCGGCGATCAGGAAAAAGTTGCTTCGGCCAAGAACAAAATTGTCTTTTCGATTGTGGCGATTATCGTTGCCGCGCTCGCTTTTGCCATACCAAGGTTGATCTTCAATATTCTTGGTTTTGGTGAACCAGTGGTTCCTTAGTTCAAGTTGATTTTTCCAAAACCGCGCCGTCTGGCGCGGTTTTGATTTTTAAAAACTTGAAGCGCCGTGTGGCTGGTGTGCCACACGGCGCTCGTGCTTCAACTTGCTGCTCGGACCAGAACGCACCCATCGCCGAGGAAGCGGCGGACGTTGCGTCCACGGGTTTTGATTTGCTTCCCGGGGGCATCCGCAACGCAGAGGCCGTCGGGATAGCACATCTTTATTTCCCTCGACGGATCTGACCAATTCTTGGGAGCCGTCGGGTCAAACTTCACCCAGCCGGTTGTGTCGGCGGGAATGAGCCGAATCACCCATGTCTCGCCGCGCCTCACATAGAGTGTCCGTGAGACGACCAAGCGGACTCTTCCGCCCCGCCCGACCTGCCTTGCGGTGTCGAGCGGGAAAGCGTTGCCGGCAATGACCGGGTGAATTTTCTCCCACGCCTCGCAGGGATTAACAGCGGCTGCTTGCGCTGCCGGTTCGGTTTTCGGTTTCTCGCGGGAGAGCCAGATTCCAAGACCGATGATGGCAAGAGTGACTCCAACAGCGATAACCGCTGTTGCCGCTCTCTTTAGGTTCCGCCTTGATTCCTCAACCTTTTCAGAGTGGTGAGGCATTGTCAGTTACCTCCTCTGAAAGCGCGGGCGATCGCGCCTGCGACTTCGGTTAAGCCCTCTACCTCGAAGATGTTTTTCTTGGCCTTGCCCTGCTCCACGAGAACGGCGTTTATGGCGTCTTTCGTTGGTTTCCCGTCAGGACCAGTTGAGACCTTTGAAGCCGCTTCGGTGATTACCCGCATCCGAGCTTGGCCAGCTCTTGCCTGCTGGTAATCATCAGAGAAATCGATGTCGGCAATCTTGAAAAGAACAAAATTGACGCCGTACTCTCCTTCAAGCTTCTCCTTAGTGGAAGCGTCCATACCGTGTGATCTCATCGGCTCTTTTTCCAGAGCTCTCAACACCGCTTGCTCGATTGCCTTAATTCCCCGACGAGCAGGTTCTGCGTCCATATTGGCGATCTCAGCGGAGAGAGCACTGCTAATGACATCGCGGAACCCCTTCTCGATTGTTGTCGCATCCACCGCGATGTAGCTCGTGAGCTTACCCTCGTCGGGGCGGTACTGAATTGACCACTTGACCTTCATCTGCGGCCCATCTTTGGCGGCATACGTCTCTTCAAGCACTTCCCGTGTGACGAGTTCGAGAGAAAAGTAGTTGTCTTTTCTCACAACTTCCCACGGCCACCGGGGGCGAAGTCCTGGTCTTATAGCTCTCAATTTTCCCGTGAAGTAGTTGAGAACCACGAGACCGGTCACCTCCGGAACGAGCACCAAAAAAAATGGTGCAATCGTTCCCAATACGACGAGGCTAATGCCTGCGCCGATCAAGGATACTGCCATCGTTACTCCCTGCCCATTGGGCGTTGTATTGTTCAGGTTCGGTAGTATGCAGTTGACGAGTTTGCTGCCTCATAATTTAGCACTTTTCGTGCGATTTGTCAAATAATGGAAGTTCTTTATAAAAGACAGACGCCACCAGTGAAAACTGATGGCGTTGTGCTTGGGGAATCGGAGTCAGAAGAGTGTGAGTTTTTAAACCCAGCCAGTTCCGCCACAGGCTCGACATCGGCCCGTACCCTCGCACTTGGTGCACTTCCCACTACCACGACACCGTGAACAGGTTTCGCTTCTTCCACCGCAGAGTGGACAGACGCCGTCTTTATTGCAGCTTAGACAGCTTCCGAGACCTCCGCAACCTCGGCACAGTTTTCTCTCCGGTTGCTGACGCATAGTATAACCTCCTTTGCTCACAGGGCGCGTAGGTAGTGTTCAGAAATTAAACATCTGCCTATGAAATATCACATATTATAGTATTTGTCAAATTTATTTTTCACCTATATAATCTAACCAATCTGGGCAGGTGGCGAAACTGGAACACGCGCAGCGCTTAGGACGCTGTCCCGCAAGGGTTGAGGGTTCAAATCCCTCCCTGCCCACCGATTGACAGGGAAACCCAGTTGTTATAATTATTAGGAGCAAATGAGATTATCACCGCGATTGATTGTCAGTGTTATAACCCTCTCCGTTTTGGGGCTTGCTAGGATAGCGAGCGGAGCAGAAGATTCTTGCGGCGGGGAAGGCGTGAGATGGCTTGTTGGCGTCCTTAAGAGAATTTCCAGTTTCTTAGCAGGGTTGCTTGTTATTGTTTCAGTTATTTTTATCATTATCGCTGCTTTTAATTTCCTGACCTCTGGCGGCAACGAAGAAAAAGTATCCTCCGCAAGAAAGTCCTTACTTTATGCCGTCGTCGCAATTGTTGTAGCGGCCGCCGCTTTCTTCATTCCGGTAGTTGTTTTGGACATTCTGAATATTGATATCCCAGCGTGTGAAACACCAACGTTCCCATCAGGCGTTGACGTGTAGGATAGACTAAATCTTAATTCTCTCCTTCCAGCAGGCGGCGGCAAATGCCGCAGGCTTCCGATTTCTATTAATAATTGACAAAAAGAAAGGAGAAGAATAATTTTAAGAAACAATGGATTTGAAATTTTTGAGTGCATTCGGATTGGAACTCGGCGTGAAAGACGTGGTCGCCGAGATTTTGCGTTTTATGGAGAGCGACCCGAAGCGGGAATACAAAATCGTCATTGGCACCGATTCAGAACTCCTTTTGGATAAAAACGCCGATTTTGTGACGGCGGTCGTCGTCCACCGGGTGGGGAACGGTGGCCGTTATTTCTGGCGCCGGCTGGAATTGGGTAAGTTTCACACCATCCGCGACCGCATTATCAGGGAAGTTCTCCTCTCACTTGAAGTGGCGCGGCTCATTCTCTCCGAGTTGAAAGTCAGCCAGAAATCAGATAACTGGAGTTTTGAAATCCACGCCGACGTCGGCGAAAACGGCCCGACCTCTGTGTTGATTCAAGAAGTGGTTGGCATGATTCGGGCCTCAAACTTCGAAGCGAAAACCAAACCGGAAAGCTACGCCGCAAGTAAGGTGGCGGATAGACATGTTTAGATGGATAAGATTGTTTTTGATATAGAAACCAAAAATTCCTTTCAGGATGTCGGCGGCGACCAGAACGTGAGAGACCTTTTAGTGTCGGTCGTCGGCGCCTATTCTTACGATGAGGACAAATATTACGTCTTCGGCGAGAACGAACTTGGGGGTTTGGTACCGCTCTTGAAGCGCGCCGGGCTTTTAGTCGGCTTTTCCAGTAAGCGTTTTGATATTCCGGTTCTGGAAAAGCACTTTGATTTCAAACTTACGAGCATTCCCCACTTTGACATTCTTGAGGAGATTGAAAAATCGTTCGGTCGCCGGATCGGCTTGGGAGTGCTCGCCCAAGCGAATTTAGGCGTCGGCAAAACCGGGCATGGCTTGGAAGCGATAGAAATGTACAAGCGCGGCGAGATAGAAAAGCTCAAAAGTTACTGCCTGCAGGATGTGAAAATCACCAAAGAGATTTTTGATTTAATCAGAGACAAAGGTTATCTCTGGATTCCCCAGCGCGATTTGCCCGATATGGTCAAGTTAAACCTCGTCTATAAGGAGGAAGTTGCGCCGCAGAACGGTCTCTTCTAAAATTGAATTACCATGAAGTTAAAACCAAACAGCAATATTGCCATCTTTGTCGTTCTGCTTGTCGTTCTTGGCTTGGTGATGGCTTATGTGCCGCTTCTTTTTCAGCCGAAAACCAACGCGCCGAACGGTTTGGAAAATCCCGCCCCGCAAAACCTGGACGCGAACCTTGCGCCGCCGGAAACACCCGCCGCAACCACAACGGAAGAAGTTCAGAATCCGGCCCCAGCCGTGCCCGACGGTTTCAGCGGTTTGGAAGAGGAAAGCCAGAATTTGGACGACCTTCTGAATCAATAGCTTTCAAATCTCTTTGTTTGACAGAGCATCTAAAAGATGCTATTTTATTTTCGCACATTGACAGCGTACTGCGCCAACTCCTTTCCAGGAACGGTTCTCATATGAGCAATATACGCGATGAGTTAGGGCGGGCAGGAGGGCCTGTGGAGAAGACGCTCGATAGCGTGAACCAAGGCGTGAGGGAAGGTTACTCCCTCCTGAAGAAAGCCCTACGTCTCTCGAAACAGGCAACAAGACACGTCGTTCACGGGGACACGGGAGCTGTGGTTCATACTAAAGCCGATCTCTCCCAGATCGTTGAGGACCTCAGAGCGAGGGTGCCGGTGGGCTGGCTGCGCGAGCAGATGGCCGAGAGAGCAAGCTCCGTTTTGGGTCGACTCGCTTTCGTGGAGACGTGCGTTCCGGTTCTTAGGGGCGAGAAAGAGTTTGACCCTAGAACTCTTTCCCGGGAGAAGCTTGGGATTTCCGTCCAAGCTTGGCTCTGGGCGCTCGCAAGCGGGCCGGATGAACTCTCGGAAGCAATGCTTCTCATCCGGGATGACGAGAAACTCACCATGGACGATCACATCGCCATACTCCGCAAGTTTATTCAGATTGCGGAGGGGGTGGAGGCGATTCTCGCCGACCTGGAAAAGTACCGGGACGAGGTCGTAAGTATCTCGGGTGATAGGCGCCGTAACCTAAAAGACCGGCTCCGGCAGCTGCGAGAGAAGACGATTTCCGAACATCGCAAGGAGGTCGTTCGTCTCATCGCTTCAATCGCGCCCGACGCCGTCGCTTCAAACTGACGGTTGGGTTGGAAGAGCAGCAAGTTGAGCCACCAGCAATGGTGGCTCTTCGCTTTTTGTTTACAACCACTCTTGATTTGGTTATATTGAAAGAACCTGAAATTTCTATGGGTACTTTCGGCAAAAATTTATTGTGGGCGGTTTTGACCTTCATTCTCATCGCGCTTCTTTTCTCCAATCTGATTAATTTCGCCTCCGAAAAGACGCCGGTTTTTGCGCTTGACGTTTTGGCCTCAAAAATCAACGAAGCGCAGGTGAAATCAATCGCTGTCTCCGGCAACACCCTCCAGATAGTTTTGCAGGACGGCATCAAAGCCGTTTCCCGGAAAGAAAACGAATCGGGGCTCACCGAGACGCTCAAAAATTACGGCGTCTCGCCGGAGGCGCTCCGGGCCGTGGAATTATCCGTTAAAGACGAAAGCGGCCTGAAATTCTGGCTCGGCGTTCTCATTCCCGCCCTCCTCCCCATTATTGTGATAGTTTTGATTTTCTGGTGGATTTTGCGGCAGGCGAAAACCGGCGTAAACCAGGCCTTCACTTTCGGCAAAGCAAACCTCAAACTTTTTACGGCTTCTCAGCGGCGCTACACCTTCAAAGATGCGGCCGGCCTGAAGGAAGCCAAAGAAGAATTGGAGGAAGTCGTTGATTTTCTGAAGAATCCGAAAAAATTCTTGTCGATCGGCGCGCGCATTCCTCGCGGCGTGCTTCTGATGGGCTTGCCCGGCACCGGCAAAACTTTACTTGCCCGGGCGGTCGCCGGCGAATCCAACGTACCCTTCTTTCATATCTCGGCCTCCGAGTTCGTGGAAATGTTCGTGGGGGTGGGCGCTTCCCGCGTCCGCGACTTGTTCCAGACTGCCAAAAAAACGGCGCCCTCCATTGTTTTCATTGACGAGATTGACGCCGTGGGCCGCGAGCGGGGCGCCGGTTTGGGCGGAGGCCACGACGAGCGGGAACAGACCTTGAACCAGATTTTGGTGGAAATGGATGGCTTTGAACGCGACACAAACGTAATTGTGATGGCGGCGACGAACCGACCGGATGTTTTAGACCCGGCGCTATTGCGGCCCGGCCGATTTGACCGGCGGGTGATTTTGGATATGCCCGATATCAACGACCGGGAAGCGATTCTGAAAATCCACGCCCGGGAAATGCCGCTCGATAAATCCGTCGATTTGAGGGTAGTCGCGGTCCGCACTCCGGGATTTTCCGGCGCCGATTTGGCGAACCTCGTAAATGAAGCGGCGATTTTGACGGCCCGGCAGAACCGGAAAATCGTGATTCAGAACGATCTGCTCGATTCCATTGAAAAAATCATTTTGGGACCGGAACGCAAGAGCCGGGTGATTTCCAAAAAAGAAAAAGAAATCACCGCTTATCACGAAGCTGGCCATGCCCTGGTTACGGCAAGCTTAAAAGATGCGGACCCGGTTCACAAAGTTTCGGTTGTCTCTCGCGGCATTGCCGGCGGCTATACCCTGAAGCTTCCGACCGAAGAGCGGCGTCTGAAGACCAAGGCCCAGTTTTTAGCCGACCTGGCCGTTGCCTTCGGCGGCTATGCGGCCGAAATGCTCAAATTCAGGGACCTTTCAACCGGTTCTTCAAACGACATCAAGCAGGCAACGATGCTCGCTCACAAGATGGTCACGCAATTCGGGATGAGTGATAAGCTTGGGCCGCGGACTTTTGGCAAGACCCAGGAGTTGATTTTTTTAGGCCGCGAAATTTCCACCGAAAAGGATTATTCGGAAAAGATCGCTTCCGTGATCGACGAGGAAGTGAATAGTTTGATAAACAAAGCCCATTCCTTCGCCAAAAAAATCGTCTCCACCAAAGGAAAAATCCTTGAAGCGATAGCCAAAGCCCTTATGGAAAAAGAGACGCTGGAACAGGAAGAATTTTACAAAATCGTAAAAAGTTATAATCTTAAACCGATAGCGATTAGATAATTTGTCGGCCCGGTAGGATTCGAACCTACAAGCCTTGCGTGTATAAGACGCCTGCTCCACCGTTGAGCTACGGGCCGAATCGATCTCGGATTGATTTTAATCCCATTTGGACCTTTTCGCCAACTCTTGCGTTTCCAATTCGGATAGTACAAGTACCATGTCCAAAAGTTCCACGATTTATTAATTCAGAAGAATTCTTCTTGATATACGGTTTCGTGAATTGTGTTTTTGGAATATCAAGCGCAGAAGACCAAAAATTTATTTCCTTCGCAACGTCCATATCGTTATAGAGATGAAGATGGGCTTTTATTTTTGATTTTTCTAATTTTAGAAATTTTGTGACCCAGTAAATAAAGAATTTTGGTACTGCGGGATCCGTGTTAGCAACTTCTAATTCCGGTAATTTTGATTTTGAACCTTCGCCCCAATAAAGAAAGAGGCCAGCGATTAATAGATCTCTTTTAGAAAGCGGGAAAATAATCCTCTTTTGTTCAAAATAAATTTTATTTAACCTATCTTCCTTTGTTCTTAATCTCGTTTGCCGGTAGCGTTCTATCCGTTGTTGGCTCCAATCTCGGAGTTCACGAATTCGCTCCTCTGGTAATGGAAAATCTCTAAGCCAGTAGCTTAGAGTACCTTTACTTACACCGATAGAAGATTTTATCTGACTGTAGCTTTTTCCTTCTTTCCGTAGAATAAGAGCATGTTGTCTGTCTTTAAGTCGGGCCATGTTATAGAGCAGTGATTATATTAACCACTGATTACCTGTTCATTATAACACACTCATTATTTGCGGTAAATCTTGTTTTAGCTTAACTTAACTACAAATGCGCGCTTAGCTCAGTGGTAGAGCATCGCATTTACACTGCGAGGGTCGGGAGTTCAATCCTCTCAGCGCGCACAAATAAAATAACTCACAATTGTGAGTTATTTTATTTGTGAGAGGATTGAACGCACAACTTATTCCCCCCTTTGGATTTTTGTTTATGGAATTTGTAAGGGGTCTCTAATTTTCTTTATTCCAATATCAACTATGTTTTTATCGAAAAAAATATTGTTATCATTGAAAAATAAAGGAGAGCCCGCATAAATGTAAGATGGATGAATTAGCTTAAACATATCCTGACCACACACAATTGCCAATGAACACAGATACTCTGACTTTCTAATTTTTGGTTCTAATTTTTGTATGGCAGATGATTCATCTCTTCCTAAAATGATATAAGGAATATATTTTTTAGTTCCTCTTTTGGTTATAATCTCTTGAAAATGAGCCCCATCATCTTCTTTGGATATATTAAATGAAAGGGGATAATAATCGTCAAAAATGTAATAATTGAAATTTGATAGTTTAATCTCTTCGCCATTTTCTTCAGAGCTGAATACCAAACGGAAAACATAATTCTTTGATGGCTTAAGGGATATTGTATTAATAATGAAATCAACAGTAAGATTAGAACCGTCATTTAATTGATAAGAGAAATTCTCTACAGAAAGATGCTCCATTGACCCAATAGACCTGATATCAGCAACAGTATCCACTTGCTTAGAATAATAATTAAAAACTCCAAAATTGAATATTGTTAAAATTATCAAGATAAAGATTAATGAAAAGAAAAACTTCTTTGTTAGTCCAAAAAGTGGGATAGCTAAAAGAGGGATTCCAAAAATTAGTATATATCTGACTATTCCTAAAAGAGAAGGCCAGCATCCCCAAAAAAAATCACAACTCCAAAATACCGCATAATTGAAATTATTAATTATTCCAATCACCCAGAAAAAAATAAGGTTCACAAATATATAAGAGACAATAAACCTGGCTGGCGATTGAAGAGAACTTTTTATTTTTTCAAACATTTTCATAAGAGCTATTTGCGGCGGCGGGCGTGAAACGCTTCGTGGACTTCTTTAAGTTCTTTATTGGTAATGTGAGTGTAGATTTGGGTAGTGGCGATGTTTGCGTGGCCCAATAATTCCTGGACCGAACGCAAGTCCGCGCCGTTTATTAGAAGGTCGGTGGCGAACTGGTGGCGTATCATGTGAGGGTGTACCTTTTTTGCGATACCAGCTTCACGGCCGCGGCCATCAATCATCCGTTCTACCGCCCGGGGCGTAATCCGGCCGATGGCCTTGCCTTGCTTGGTCAAGCTCGCAAAAAGCGCTTCATCCACGTCTTCGCGTTTTTCCAGATAATTTTTAATCGCTCCTTTGGCGCGGTCGGAGAGGAAAACCACCCTTAATTTATCGCCTTTGCCGCGCACCGAAATCTCGCCGCGCTTCAAATCTATGTTCCTGTTCAGATTGCAGAGTTCGGAGAGCCGCAGGCCGGTTGAGAAAAACGTTTCCAAAATCGCCTTGTCCCGCAGGGCGCGGAGCGTCCTGCCCTTCGGGGCGTCCATCAGTCGCTCCAGTTCGGCGTAATCCAAGGTTTCAATGTCGCGGCGGGAAATTTTAGGGAGTTCTATTGTCTCCGGCGGCACGACTTTGTAGCCGCGCTTCACCAGAAATTTCAAAAATTGCCGGAGAGCGATTACGTAATATCCTTGGGTGATTTTCTTCAAACTGCCGCGGGCGAGCTTCAATCGGAAATCCCTGATTACTTCCTCGTCTAGGTCTTTGAGATTCGTCACCCCGGTGCTTTTCAAAAACAGATTTATGTACCGTTCGTAGTTTTCCCGCGTGAGCGGTGACCGGTTTTTTTCAATCTCCAGATAGTCCAAATATTCCTTCAAAAGTTTTTGGATTTCGGCCATCAGCTTAATTATACCTCTTCCTGACGCATAATATTTTCCCAAGTCATTTTCTCTAATTCGCGCGAATTAAAGGAGAAAGGTAAACATCATTCTATTGACAGAAGCTGTAGCAGGTATAATAGAAATTAATAGAGGCGAAAACATTCTATGAGAACACCAATCAGTTTCATAACGGTATTTGCGATGACTCTACTTGGCTCAGTTTTTCTTGGTATTGCCAATGCCGCCAGTCAAGATATCGGTCTCGTTCCTGGCTGGAATATTGTTTCTACCTCACGGGTGGTTGCCAATCACGCTTTTTCAGCGACCGAGGACTTTTCAAACTTTGACATTTACCTTGTGAACGCGGCAAGTGTTGCCGGGTGGTCAACTATGGCGGAAGTAGGACAGTCGGAATTTACTCCGCTTTATGGGTATTTTATAAATAACAAAACGAATATGACTCAGATTTTAACACTCAATTTTAAAGATGACACAACTCCGAATGAACGTCTTTTTGAAAGAAAGTTCACCAAAACCGGTTGGTATTCCATAGGTGTTGCAAACCCAACGTACGCCGTGGTGCAAAATGCCGCCACCGCGGACACGAACAACGTCACTAGCATTTTAGATTCTTTGAATGGTAATCACAGTACGGTAATCGATTTTACTGATTCGGATTTTAATACAAGCCCCTCTTCAGTTCGCGTGGGAGATACTTGGAAAGCCGCTGTGCCGAATGATTTGAATTCTTTGAACGATTTCCGGGAAACAAAAGGATACGCGGTTTATATCACGAAAGAAGAAGCCCTTTACAGTGGATTTCAGAATACTGACTTTCAACCCGTGATTTTGAGTATTTCACCGACTTCTGTGATTGCCGGGACAGGTGAATTTGTCTTGACGGTCAATGGCTATAATTTTACGCCTAGCTCCACATTGCGTTGGGATGGAGCTGATAAAGAAACAACTTACGTTTCGTCTACGCAAATTAGCGCATTGATTTTAGCCTCGGACGTGGCTGCAAGCACCACTGTAAAGATTTCAATTTTCAATCCGGCTCCGAGCGGAGGTACGTCTGGCGAATTCAATTTCACTATTAACCCCACCCCTCAATTAGATATTGCCTTAGCCAGTACGCCCACGTCGACTAATTTTGTCAAAGGCGCTACTGAAGTTGGATTTTTGGGTATTACTCTTAGGGCTGTTAATCACGATATAAAAATCAACTCTATTAAGGTTTCCGCATCCACCGTCGTTGGCACGGCAGATGAATTAAAATCCGATGTTCTAAACTTGAAATTGTTTGATGGTGATACTCAGATTGGTGCTACAGGGTCACTTACTGGTACAGAAATTCCATCCGCGATATTTTCTTCTCTGGATTACACAATTTCGAGTGGCGCATCTAAAACTCTCATTGTGAAAGCGGACTTATCCAGTATTGCGACAACAAACAATAAATACGCCTTGAAGGTTGCGGACGTTGCCGACGTATCCGGTGTTGATATAGTCGCCGTTGACCCGAATGGCAACGAGCCAACATATACGGGCTTCGATGAAATATCAGGTCCGGTTATCACAGTTTTGAACGCGGGTAGTATGAGCGTTGCCACGGCTCCGGATGACGTTGACAGTAAAGCAGGCATCGTTGTCACCGACGGCGGCGCAACCCAGCAGGTTTTGAGCAAGTTCCGCTTCACGGCGGCAAACGAAGCGCTCACGGTCAAGAAGCTAAAACTTCTTGTCAATAACGATTCGTCCACAGCAGCAGCGGCTACTTCCACCGCGGAGGTGACAAGGGTCTACCTCTACGACGGCGGCAGCCAAATCGGCAGCACGTCCGGTTACTCAGTGATCGGTTCGGGTGCAGCAGCCGGTGATGTTGTGATTGAGGACTTGAACTGGCTTGTCGCGAAAGACGCCACCAAGACCTTAACCGTCAAAGGCACGGTT